>JAGYLP010000009.1 GCA_018401015.1 Bacteroidales bacterium | reverse complement strand
TGGCTCACTCCGGCGATTTCCTGAAGCACCCATCATTGGATTATCAGGGAAAATGTGGGACTTGCCACGAATCCATTACCGACGATTTTACCACCAGTATTCACCATGGAACAGGACAAAAACGCAAAGTAACGATGCGTAGCGGTTTGAGTGGTGCAGCCGATTTCGATCAGTTACCTGCTCATCAAATTGAAGGTTACAATGCAAACTGTGCTACTTGTCACGGAACTTGCGGAACTTGCCACATTGTTCGTCCACCGGCTGGTGGTGGTGGTTTAGCGAAAGGTCACAGCTTCACTAAAACCCCCGACATGATAAATACGTGTGTCGTTTGTCACTCGTCACGTGGAGGTCATGCTTACCTCGGAGTTGCTGCCGGAACTCAACCCGATGCCCACTTATCGAAGGCCGGTTTCGATTGTTTAGCCTGTCATACCGGTCATGAAATGCACGGAAATGGCGAACCGGTCGATCAGCGTTATGCTTATACCGAACTACCGTCTTGTTCCGATTGTCATGCCGGGATTAACAGCTCGAATAATTATCATGCTATCCATATCAACGATTTTAACTGCCAGGTTTGCCACTCGCAAGACTATAACAATTGTGGCGCTTGTCACGTGCATGGCGACGGAGCTCGTATTCCTGCTTACTTAGGTTTTAAAATTGCTAAAAACCCTATCCCGGATATTAAAACGGGCTATAACTTGAGCTTGGTTCGTCGTGCTCCTGCTGTTCAGGATGCCTGGTCGGAATACGGTGTGGCTGAATATGCTAACTTCGATGTCCTGCCAACCTACAACTACACTACTCCTCATAATATTCTGAAATGGACCAAACGGACCGAAGTAGCCGAGGGGGCCAGCTGTTATGCAAATTGCCACATTCGTAACGATGCCGGCGAATTGATTAACAAAGAATTATACCTCTTCCAGGAAGATTTACTCGATTATGAAATTGGTGCATCTACCAGCATTACGGTCGATGGTTACCTTCCTGAGGATTGGTTTATTGAACAAGCCAAATAACTAGTTTTTAACCACTAAACTTTTACTACTATGACTAAATTTAAATTTTGGATGCTCGCCATCCTGGCCATCGGGGTAGTTTTTACCAGCTGTAATAGCGACGATCCGGTTAACGAATCTCTCGTTCTTGCAGAGTATCTCGAATCGGCCGATTCTCCAGCCATGAAGGATTACGTTAATACCGACATGCCTTCTTTAATTACGGCAACCGACGTTAACTCGTTGAACCTTACCGGTCAGATTTACATCATTGATATTCGTGCAGCTGCCGATTTCGCTGCCGGTCACATTGCCAATGCGGTTAACGTTACTTTCGCCGACCTGCTCACTCATGTTGAAGGCTTAAACATGGCCGACTATGAAAAAGTAGCCGTTGTTTGTTATTCGGGTCAAACGGCCTCTTACGGAACTAGCTTGCTCCGTTTAATGGGTTACGAAAAGGTTTTCGCCATGAAATTCGGAATGTGCGCGTGGAATTCAAACTTCTCCGGAGGATGGGATTCAAACATTAGCAATACCTATGCAACTCAGTTTACTCCGGATGTTACCGCTAAAAACGCTCCCGGCGATATGCCAACTCTCGAAACCGGCAAAACTACCGGACAAGAAATTCTCGAAGCTCGTGTAGCTACTTTATTAAGCGAAGGATTCGACCCGGGTAAAGTTACCAACGCTGTTGTTTTCGGTAATTTGGAGAATTATTACATCGTTAATTACTGGCCGGAAGCTCAGTACCTCGATCCAGGTCATATCCCAGGTGCTGTTCAATACACTCCAAAAGAAAGCATCTTGGTCGATGTTGACTTAACCACCTTGCCTACCGATCAGCCTATCGTTGTGTATTGCTACACCGGTCAAACCAGCGCCTTTATGGCTGCTTACCTGCGTTTGTTAGGTTACGATGCTAAATCCTTGCTGTATGGTGCTAACGGTATGATCTACGACGTTATGGCTGAAGCCGGAATGACCGTTTGGAAAGATACCGATATCATGGAATATGATTTTGTAACTGAATAAGTTCAGATTTAATTAGTTGAAAGATAAAAGGGGAAACGTTTGTTTCCCCTTTTTGTGTTTATAAAAGTTCGTATTAAAACCTGTTGACAATGACCGTTTGTCTATAGGATTACGAAGCGAATCAATCGCTCGATGATTCCTCGTTCTCGGAATCCATTGGTTTGTCATCGTTCTTCTTCAGAAAAAGAAGTACCCCCATGGCGGTACCATAAAGCGTCGAATTGACCGGATTTGAGGTAATGGCGCAAGTGCCGGAATTACATCCTACAAAGTAATAATAGGCATATCCTGCTATTGCGCCGATTGCAATACCTAGTGCTAAGCGAAGGTTGAGATAAGGTTTAATCATAGTGCTGAAATTTATGCAGCAAAAATAGAATTCTTGTTGGTTTCCATCTGACTTTATCGGCTTAAAAAACCTAAACACTAACTGGGATAATTAGGCACTGCATTACAGCTTATCTCGGAAAGTAGCTACCTTAGTCACATGAAAAGGAGACTCCTAATTTTATGGTTGATGGTGGCGGGTTTTTCCCCCTATGCTCAGGATATCCATTTCTCCCAATTTAAATCGGCTCCAATGAATACTAACCCGGCCGCATTTTCGGCAGAGTCGTATGATGTGCGACTGGTCATGAATCATAAAAATCAGTGGAATAGTTTTACCAATGCCTATCGTACGTATTCTTTCTCGCTCGATGGTCCGATTCCTTATGCCATTGCTCCCTGGTTAACATTACGATCGGGCCTCCTGGTAAATTCCGACCGTGCGGGCGATGGAGGATTGGGTTTTATTGCTTTTTCTATTCCCTTGATTACTGAAATCAGTTTGCCAGGTCTTTCCTCTCGTTTCTCGCTCGCTGCCTCAGGAGGACTAACGCAATACGGAGTCGATGTTACTCAGTTTACCTTCGATTCGCAATATCAGGGTAATTCTTTTCAACCCGATTTACCTCCTATGGAAACAGGATTAGCGCAAGCTATACTGCATAGCGATTGGTCCTTGGCTGCAGCCTGGCAATTTCAGCTTAGTCCGGATTTGTTCTTCGAAACAGGGTGGAACGGTCAGCATTTGCACGAGCCTGATCTTTCGTGGTATGGCGATGGGCTGAATCGCCTCCCTGCCCGCCATCAGTTTTATGTGGAAATGAATTGGATGTTGAACCCTATGTATCGCCTAATGCCTGTTTTTTATTATAGTAATCAGGGCAAGTATCAGGAATCCATTATTGGAGCGGCCTGGAGTGTTCTTGCTGAACATCCCCTGCTGCGAAGCCAAACCTACGGTCTTTATCTACGAGCCTCCGATGCAATATTACTCAGCTATCACCTGCGATTATCCGACTATCAAATAGGAGTAAGCTACGATATCAATGTTTCCGGCTTAAGCCGAGCTAGCTATGGAAGAGGTGGGTTTGAAATCTCCCTCATTTACTGGCTCAGTCGAAAACCTAAACTTCCCGAAACACGCTTTAAACAATGCCCCAGGATCATTTAAATAGCTTCATTACCCAATCGGGAGAACCTCGGTTAAAACGGAGTGGACTAACAGCCGGATATGGCTATCGGGCCCGTCTCGCACTAACCGTAGTTTACCTACTCGTTATGGGAAATCCATTTCTGGCATCAGGACAAACAGCAGCCAGATTTGCAGAGATGGCGCAAGACGCTCTTGCCATGCAACGATACGATAAAGCAATTCCCCTCCTCGAAGAAGCAATTGAACGGCAACAGCACGTTTATTCATGGCAATTTGATTTAGCTGAAGCTTACCAACTGGTTTATGAATACGAACTGGCTGCTAAATGGTACAAGGAAGTTTTTCGCGCTAAGGAGGAGGAGTTCCCCCTGGCCCGTTTCCACTATGCCGAATGCCAGAAAACGCTCGGTTACTATGATCGGGCAGCATCCGCCTACCGATTCTTCTACCGGAAAAATAAATTGAACCCTAATTTGAATTACTGGCTCCGAAAAGCTCGGGAAGAGGCCGATTATTGTCAATTATTTGCCGAAAAACTTCCCACCGATCAAAGCATTTCGCTTCGTCTTCTAAGTCAATTTAATACCGAATGGTCGGAGTACCATCCGGTAATTATCGATAGCCTTTTTATGTTGGGTAGCTATCAACCGGACACCCTCACCAATCAATTCCACTATGCTTTGTTGGCTACTTCTATGTTGCGAATGAACGACGCGGCGGAATTGGATACCTTGCTATTGGACCCGGATTATGTTTACAGCTTTTCGCAAGGGAGGACCGAAGAAGAAGTTTTCTTTTCTCGTTGTCCGGCTCCAGGATTAACCGGTAAATGCCGCCTTTTTCGATCTCGGTTTCACCAAGGTCAATTAACTGATTGGGAAGCATTCCCGGAAATTGTAAACGATTCGTTAAGCGATACCCGACACCCTGCCTTGGCGCGCGTTCAGGATAAAAATTACCTGATTTTTTCGTCGAACAGAAGCGGAGGGCAGGGTGGATACGATTTGTATGCTTTTGATTTTGAGCAAGAAATTGTTTGGAATTTAGGCGAGACACTCAATTCGCCCGACGACGAGGTGACTCCATTTTATCATGCCCCTGATGCTACGCTGTTCTTTAGTTCCACTCGACATGGCAGTTTGGGTGGATTCGATATTTTTCGATCGTATGCCGATTCATCGCTCTCTTTCGCCCCACCGCAAAATTTGGAATCGCCCATTAATTCTTCGTACGATGAGATTTTCTTTTCGCTCAATCCACACAGGCCCGATGCTTATTTTGTAAGTAATCGTCCTACAAGCGCCGCCATGGCAATGAATTGCTGTTACGATATTTATACTTTTACAGGCTCTTTCTCATTGAGCGATTCCATTCAAAGCTTAAAAGAATTAAACGCTCGCATGGCTTATCGCAATCAAATCATTCTGGAAATAGAATCCTTAACTCCTTTTAGTTTGTATTTCGATAACGATGTGCCAGATCCGGGTTCATCCGACAGTAGCACTTTGCAATCATTTGCGTCCTTACTGCAAACCTATTTGAGCCGGGAATCCATCTATATCGAGCGTTATGCCGAAGGTTTGAGGGGAGCCCGAAAGGCTGAGGCCGAGGACGAAGTGAGCCGTTTCTTTGAAGAGGATGTTCGCATAGGTGAGGATAGGTTGCTTGAGCTTGTGCGGAAAATGCTGGTAGTTCTCCGAGAGGGAATCCCGGTCGAACTTTATGTAAAAGCTTATGCTAGCCCGCTTAATACCGAGGAGTATAATCTTTTGTTGAGTAAACGCAGAATCGCTAGTGTTCGAAATTTCCTGCTTCAATACGACTCCGGTAGTTATCGTCCCTTCCTGGAATCGGGCTTGCTTCGAATGGTGGAAGTGCCTATGGGTGAAACTTTTTCGGCATCAGAGGTTTCCGACGATCGGGCAAACTTGCGAGAATCGGTTTACGCACCCGGTGCATCCCGCGAGCGGCGTATTGAAATTATTGCCGTCGAAGTAAGGGATTAATCTTTTTTTAGATTAATATTCAAGCGGATTAATCGTAAATTTGGAGGCTCAAAAAAACACTCCAATGATCGAAGTAATCAAACACACCCTGCTCATTACCAGTTTTGTAATGACAATGATGCTCATTATCGAGTTTATCAATATCCAAACAAAAGGATCGTGGAGTAAGAAGTTACAAGGCTCGAAGTGGTCGCAATTATTATTAGCCGTTCTGCTTGGTTTGTTACCCGGATGCATGGGGGTTTATACCGTGGTTAGTTTGTACACGCACAATTTGTTGAGCCTTGGAGCTCTTACTGCCAGTATGATTGCCACCTCCGGCGACGAAGCCTTTATCATGCTTTCGCTGATGCCGGAGGTTGCCCTGAAAATGTTCCTTATCATGGGGCTGGTGGCTATTGCAGCGGGTTTGCTCATTAACTGGTTTGTGAAATCGAACCGTAAACTCTTACCCGAACACGCACATTTCGATATTCATGAACAGGAAGATACATGTAATTGCTACGAAAAGCGCAGTTTCTTCGATCGCATGAAGAACATTAGCTTCCCTCGGGCTGTGATGTTGGGAACTTTGCTGATTTTTGTAGGTGGAATCATCCTCTTCGATTTAGGCCATTCCCACGGCGATATGAGTCAGTTCGGATTGGATTTGCCCCATGAAATTCTCCCGGAACATGATCATGCAGCTATTCATTCAGAAGATGCTGGTCACGATCATGCACACGAACATGCACATGATCATGCACACGAACACGACAGTCTCCATGCAGCCGATCCACATGCCGCTGAGGGTCACGATCACGGTAGTGGTTGGGGGTGGTTGCGAATTACACTGCTGGTGGCTTTATTGGCTGCAATATACATTGTGTACATCGTGCCCGACCACTTTCTCGAAAAGCACTTATGGGAACACATCATTAAAAAACACTTCCTTAAAATTTTCCTGTGGACATTCGGAACGTTGGTAGCTATCCATTTTCTGGTCGATTATATTCAGGTAGATCAATGGATTGAACATAACTTGTGGTATATCCTGCTGCTGGCAGTGTTAATTGGAATAATCCCTGAGTCGGGTCCTCACCTGGTGTTCCTGGCCCTTTTTGTCTCGGGTACCATTCCCATGAGTATTCTGCTTGCCAGCTCCATTGTTCAGGACGGTCATGGCTCCTTGCCCCTGTTTGCCGAATCCAAAAAGAGTTTTTTAATTGTTAAAGTCTTCAATATGGCCGTGGGTTTACTAGTGGGAGGATTAGGACTATGGCTGGGTTTTTAATACACGAAAAAAATGATTCAACGAATTCAATCTTTATTTCTTTTGTTGGGCGCCGCACTGGTTGCTAGTCCTTTATTTTTGGAATGGGCGGAAGTTTTAGCCTCCAATGGAGCAATCCTTTCCATACAGGGAACATCCTTGAGCATCGAAGAGCCCGAACCAATTAACCTTGCTTTATGGCCTGTACTTTTTCTGTCCGGTTTAACTCTGGTGGGAGCTTTAATCGATTTGTTCTTGTTCAAAAAACGCATGCTCCAAGCGCGTATCGCGATGTTACTGGCATTGCTCAGTGCTTTTCTCCCTTTGGTAATGTATTTCTACATCCAACAGGCAGTAGATGCAGTGAACGGAACAGCGGCTTATCAAATCGTGTTACTCTTCCCTTTTGTGGCAGCTATTCTATTTTATCTCGCTCGTCGGCGCATCATCATGGATCATCTTTTAGTAAGCAGTTACGATCGAATTCGATAAATTAAACCTCTTCCCCTTTCCGTGGGTTAAGCAATGTTTAAAAATCGGAGGAGCGAATGAAAATTCCGGAATTTCTTTCTTACTTGCCTCGCATTGTTGCTCCATGTATCAACCGGTTTTAGGCTGAAACCTTGCCCTGTTTTACCAAATAAATTTTCACGATGAAACGAATTTTTTTAGTTGCCGCCATTTTGATAATGGTTTTCAGTATTACGAACTGTAGCCTATTCCGGCAAAATGATGCTCCCAAAGCCCAATCGGATAATGTTTTAGCCAAGGACGATTTTTACCGGCTCATGTTTTATAATGTGGAGAATTTGTTCGATACCATCGACGATCCTTTGAAGAAAGATGAGGACTTTACCCCGGAGGGTTCCTATCGGTGGGATGGAGCTAAATATCAACAGAAGCTCGATAACATTGCGCGGGTAACCATGGCTTTGGGAAATGGTAAGATGCCCGATATTATTGGATTTTGCGAAGTAGAAAACCGAAAAGTTCTCGAAGATTTGAATGAATTAAGCGGATTCAAGTCGTTTGATTATCGAGTAATTCATCAAGAATCGCTCGACGAACGAGGAATCGATGTGGCAATTTTTTATCGATCGGGTATGGTTACTCCAATCGCCTATCGTTCCATTCGTGTGGAGTTCGAAGAACCCGATACTCGCCCGACGAGAGATATCCTGTATTTTGAAGCATTGCTGTCTTCGAACGATACGCTTCACTTCTTTGTCAATCACTGGCCTTCGCGTTATGGGGGTGCCGAAAAAACAATTCCTTACCGCAAAGCAGCAGCAAAGGCAGCTCGTTCAGTTGTCGATTCCATCCTCTCGGTCAATCCGGCAGCACACATTGTCCTCACCGGCGACTTTAACGACGATCCCGACGATGAAAGCCTGGCAGCCGTTTTGGAAGCAAAGACTCCCGGCACCGAAGCTCGTTTAATTAATTTTACTTACCCCTACAAAACCGGCGATCAACGAGGAACCCTAAAATATCGAGGCAATTGGAATTATTTCGACCAGTTTATTGTTTCTGACTCAATGATAGATGGGGAAGGATTGCAAACAAGCCCTTCCGACTATCATATTTACTATGGTGAGCCCGGGTTCGAGTTTTTGTTAGAGGTAGACGATCGATTTCAAGGGATGCAGCCCAACCGAACCTATTGGGGACGAACATTCCATGGAGGTTTTAGCGATCATTTGCCCGTTTACCTCGATATCTATCCCGCAGGGAAACCCCAATAGAATACGTGGCTCTCTCTTGTGATGATTCATAAAACAAAAAAAGCCTCTGATTTCTCAGAGGTTTTTTTTGTGCCCAGGACTGATAAGATTAACCTACGTTATGCGACTTGTCTTCACAGAGAATCAGTGTTTCTTTTTTTGATGAATAGTGTGTTTTCAAAACAGCTTTTGTGTAATTTCAAAATAAGATTTGTGTATATTCAAAGTAAAGTTTGTGTATTTTCAAAGTATAGAGTATCTTTCAACGATGAAAATTCAACGAAACATATCAACTTCAATTATAGAACTGATAGGGAAATATCCTGTAATAGCCTTAACAGGTCCCAGGCAATCAGGGAAAACGACTTTACTAAAATCTCTTTTTAAAGAATATGAATATGTAAACTTAGAAAATCCTGAAATCCGATCATTTGCACAATCGGATCCAAATGGTTTTTTGTCGAGATACCATTCTAAGGTTATCCTTGATGAAGCTCAACGTGTTCCACATTTATTTTCATTTATTCAAGCAATGGTTGATGAGAGTGGAGAAATGGGAGAATATATTCTTTCAGGTTCCCAGAATTTTCATTTAATGCAGGAAATTACCCAATCATTAGCAGGCAGAGTTGCCATCTTTCGATTATTTCCTTTCGATTTTGTGGAGATGGGAAACGCTTCTCTTTTAGAGGATGATCCTTTCATAAATATGATCCGTGGATTCTATCCAGCGCTTTACGACCGGGATATTCCTTCATCGGCCTATTATTCCAACTACATCCAAACTTATGTTCAAAGGGATGTGAGCGAAATTATTGGCATTAAAAATCTCAACTATTTTCAAAACTTTCTCAAGGTTCTAGCAACAAGAGCCGGACAGCTTCTAAACCTAAACGATATGGCCCGTCAAATAGGGATTTCACAACCAACTGCAAAATCGTGGCTTTCAGCTTTAGAAAATAGTTACATCGTTTTTTGTCTCCAACCTTATTTCGAAAACTTTTCAAAACGAATCATCAAATCTCCCAAGTTATATTTCTACGATACTGGATTGCTCTCCTATTTGTTGTCGATAAGGAAGGTTGACGATCTACTTACATCAAGTTTTAAAGGAAATCTTTTCGAAAATCTGATCATCGCAAATTATGTCAAGAAGATGCATCATTTATCCCAAAATCATGACATCTGGTTTTGGAGAGATTCTCATGGGAATGAAATTGATCTTGTCTTTGAAAGAAATAATCAATTCATAATCACAGAAATTAAGGCCTCTAAAACCATTAACACTGATTTTTTTAAAGGCCTCAATTATTTTGAACGAATAGCAAGAGACAAAAATCTAAGGAAGCAAGTCGTTTATGCAGGCGATTTGAATCAAGACAGAACAATGGCCAAAGTTCTTTCGTGGAAAGATTTATAAAACAAAAAAGCCTCTGATTTCTCAGAGGCTTTTTTGTGCCCAGGACAAGACTCGAACTTGCACAACCGTACGGTCACCAGCCCCTCAAGCTGGCGTGTCTACCAATTTCACCACCTGGGCAAAGCGCTGCAAATGTAGGCTATTTTTTCTATTTAGAAAACGGCTTTTTATTTTTCTTGTTAAGCGATGTAACTGCCTTTAAGCTTGATTTAATTGGGCTGCTTTCAGGGTGTTACGAAGCAGAGATACGATGGTCATGGGACCAACGCCACCGGGAACCGGGGTGTAAGCCGATACTTTTGCTGCAACCGTTTTAAAATCGACATCGCCGGTAAGCTTAAACCCGGATTTGGTGGTGGTCGAAGCAACTCGATGAATCCCCACATCAATCACCACTGCTCCATCTTTAACCATGTCGGCTGTAATCATTTCCGGGCGACCAATGGCAACTACCAAAATATCGGCCCTCCGGCAAACAGCGGCCAAATCCTTAGTTCGACTATGACAAATAGTTACCGTTGCATCCCCCCGCTTCGCCTTACGCGAAAGAAGCAGGCTAACCGGCGTGCCAACAATGTTACTTCGACCTAGGACTACTACTTCCTTCCCGGATGTTTCGATGTTGTATCGTTCTAAAATTTCAATGATGCCGGCAGGGGTAGCACTTACGAAGGTGTCCAGCCCCAGACTTAATCGTCCTACATTATAAGGATGAAAGCCATCAACATCTTTGTTCGGGTCGATAGCGGCAATAACTTTTTCTTCGGAAATATGCTTGGGTAGGGGTAGCTGGACAATGAACCCGTCGATAGTTTGGTCGCGATTCAATTCGTCAATGGCCTGCATGAGTTCTTGTTCGGTGGTGGTCTCCGGCAACCGTATGTCGCGCGATAAAAACCCAACCTCTAAGCACGATTTAATTTTACTTGCCACGTAAGTTTCACTTGCCGGATCGTTACCCACAATGATAACCGCTAAACCGGGAGCTCGTTTGCCGGCAGCCAGCATTTTGGAGACTGCTTCTGCTATCTCTGCTTTTATTTCACCGGCTAATCGTTTGCCGTCGAGAATCTGTGTCATAGGAATTATCGTCTTTTTCCGGAGCTTTTCATCATCTTACGGCCTATACCTTTTCCTTCTGCTCCGGTCATCTTTCTCATTACTTTACGGGTTTCTTCGAATTGCTTCAACAACCGATTTACCTCAACAACGGTAGTTCCCGAACCATCGGCAATCCGTTTCCGTCGGCTACCATTTAAAATGCCGGGATTCTCGCGTTCCTGAGGAGTCATCGAATGAATTATGGCTTCGATTCCTTTAAAGGCATCGTCGTCGATATCCAAATCTTTAATGGCTTTCCCAACGCCAGGAATCATGCTGGCCAAGTCTTTTAAATTACCCATTTTCTTAATCTGACCAATCTGAGACAGGAAATCGTTGAAGTCAAACTGATTCTTCGCAATCTTTTTCTGGAGTCTTCGAGCTTCTTCTTCATCGTACTGCTCCTGAGCTTTTTCAACCAAAGAAACAATGTCGCCCATGCCCAAAATTCTGTCGGCCATTCGGTTGGGATGGAAACGGTCTATTGCTTCCATCTTCTCGCCTGTACCAACAAATTTGATAGGCTTGTTAACAATCGATTTAATCGATAAGGCTGCTCCACCTCGGGTATCACCATCCATTTTGGTCAGGATAACTCCCGTAAAATCCAGGCGATCGTTGAATTCCTTAGCGGTATTTACCGCATCTTGTCCGGTCATCGCATCGACCACGAAAAGAATTTCATGCGGGTTGAGAGCCTGCTTCAAGCGGCTTATCTCATCCATCATCTCTTCGTCGACCGCTAAACGGCCCGCGGTATCGACAATTACCAGATTGTATCCCTGGGTTTTAGCAAATTTGACAGCCTCTTTCGCAATTTGAACCGGATTCATGTTCCCTTCTTCGGCATAAACCGGAATGCCAATTTGTTCGCCCAATACTTTCAATTGGTTGATAGCTGCCGGACGATAAACGTCGCAGGCAACCAGAAGAGGTCGTTTCCCTTGTTTGCTTTTCAGGAAATTGGCCAATTTACCGCTAAAGGTTGTTTTACCGGAACCTTGCAAACCAGCCATTAAGATAACGCTCGGATTGGTCTTGATGTCCAAATCGGCGGAGTCGCCTCCCATGAGTGCTGCTAACTCGTCGTGGACAATTTTCACCATTAACTGCCCGGGCTTCAAGGCATTTAACACGTCCTGTCCAAGAGCTTTTTCCTTTACGGTTTCGGTAAACGACTTGGCTATTTTGAAATTTACGTCGGCATCGAGTAAAGCACGGCGCACATCTTTCAGGGTCTCAGCAACATTTATTTCCGTTATCTTTCCTTCACCCTTGAGGATTTTAAACGATTTTTCTAATCGACTCGATAAATTTTCGAACATAGGTCTTCTTTTTTGCGTCGCAAATTTAACAAAAGGTCGTCAACCCACAACAGACCAAGCGTTTTCAATAGCCTAATAAACTCGGGCATTTAGCTTTTAATATTACCTTTACGCGCCGAATTAATACCAATAACTATTACGGAATGGAACGATTTGAAACAGGGGTCAATGTGCGCTCGGAAATTGGCGAGCTCGAAGGGGTCATCATTCATACACCCGGTTCGGAAGTGGAAAATATGACTCCCGAAAATGCTGAACGTGCTTTGTATAGCGATATATTAAACCTATCGGTTGCTTTACAAGAATATTCTCAATTTCAATTTGCTCTGAATCAGTTTGCACGGGTCTATGAGGTTGGCGATCTACTGGCCGATGTGCTCGAAAATGAAAAAGTTAGGCTGGAATTAATCGATCGGGTTTGTACCCGTTGCGCGGATGGTAAAGTGAAAAGGGAACTGCAGGAAATGTCCACCCGGCAACTTACTCAAAGCATGATTGAAGGGGTGGAGATGAAAAAGGATAACCTGAGTCGTTTCCTGAGTAACCAGCGATTCTCCATTCGTCCCTTGCATAATTTTTTCTTCACCCGCGATGCATCCGTTTCTGTTTACGATAAAGTGCTCATTAGTAAAATGGCCAACCGGGTTCGCGACCGCGAAGCGCAAATCATGGAGGCTATTTTCGATTATCATCCCCTCTTTAAAACCAGTACGTTCAATACCCGAAAAGAAGGACCAATCTGCGATAAGATCAGTATCGAAGGAGGCGATGTACTCATAGCTCGCGACGATATTATTCTGATTGGAATTGGTTCGCGTACCACTCCCGAAGGGGTAGATGTGGTAATCGAAAAACTGAAAGAGAAGGGGCGTCCGCAACATTTTATTATTCAGGAATTGCCCAGCGACCGCGAAAGCTTTATTCACCTCGATATGGTTTTCACTTTCTTAAGCGAGAATGAGTGCATGGTGTATGAACCGGTGGTGATGCAACCCAATCGATTCAAAACGATTCATGTTTTTCACGATGGGGAAAAGGTGCATATCAAAGAGGTTCGAAATATACTCGATGCCTTATCGTCGTTAGGCATGGATATGAAGCCCATTTTCTGCGGAGGAACGGCTGATTTGTGGGTACAAGAGCGCGAGCAATGGCATAGCGGAGCTAATTTCTTTGCAGTGGCTCCGGGCAAAGTTATCGGATACCGCCGAAATATTTATACCATGGAAGAATTGTCGAAAAATGGCTACGAAATCGTTCCCGCTTTCGAACTCATGAATGGTACCCGCTCGGTAAACGACTACAAAAAAATGGTTATCACCATCGAAGGATCTGAATTGTCGCGGGGTGGGGGCGGCGCACGTTGTATGACGATGCCAGTACGCCGTAAACCGGTTAACTGGTAGTTACTCTTCTTTTAAAACAACCGCTCCCTTGTCCACTTCGAAAAGGTGGTGACTGCCCGTATATTTTTTTAATAAGGCGCTAATCCGATTCTTATTGGTGTCGGTAATGAATATTTGCCCAAATGAATTCCTGGATACTTTTTGAATAATCCGCTCCACCCGGTCGCTATCGAGCTTGTCGAACAAATCGTCGAGTAGCAATAGGGGCTTCAATCCAATCTTCTCGGCCATGTAGGCGTACTGTGCCAGTTTGAGCGAAATAAGAAAAGTCTTTTGTTGTCCCTGGCTACCGCTCTTTCTCAAGCTGTGTCCGTTTAATTCGAAAAGTAAATCGTCTTTTTGAATTCCTTTCGAGGTGTATTGGAGAACTAAATCTTTCGAGAAATTTTCTTCCAGTAAATCGGCCAATCGCTTCTGATGGAGTGGTGAATGATACTGTAAACTAACCTCCTCCCGATCGAGGCTCAACTCGGTGTAGGTCGATTGAAAAACCGGGATAATTTCATCTAAAAATGATTGTCGGCGCTGATGAATAAAGTGTCCGTAGGCATCCAATTGTTGATTGTACACCTCGAAGGTGGCTGCATGACGAACCGCATTTGGTTCTTTTAAGAGCTTGTTTCGTTGATTCAAAACCTGCTGGTAACGAATGAGTTGATGAAGGTATTCAGCGTCGAACTGACTAATAACTCCATCGATGAATTTTCGCCGCTCCTCGCTCCCCTCATGAATCAAGCCTGTGTCGTAGGGCGAAATCATTACCAAAGGAAACAAACCAATGTGCTCCGAGAGTTTGCCATACTCTTTTTTGTTTCGCTTGAAAACTTTCTTTTGATTTCTTTTTACCCCACAATAAATCTGTTCCGGTTTTTCGAGCCGTTCGTATCGACCTTGAATCACAAAAAAATCATCACCATACCGAATATTATGCTGATCGACATGGTTGAAAAAACTTTTGCAAAAAGATAAATAGTAAACGGCATCCAAAATATTCGTTTTGCCAGCCCCATTGTTCCCTATGAAACAATTCAGTTTAGGCGATAAGGACAAGTCGCATTCGGTGTAATTCTTAAATTGAATCAGAGACAAATTTTCCAGATGCATGGGTCACGAATTTCCCGCAAAAGTAATGATTCGGAATTGGTTTTTACTAAGCGAATTATGACCCGGAAAAAAAGTAAACCCGCTATTTCATTATTTTTTTAAATGATATACATTTGCGCAGTTTTCAAGACAAGTAAAAAAATTAAACATGGCCAAAGGAAAAAAGTCAACACCGGAAGAAGATAACTTACAATTAGTCGAAGGTGCATTAAGTAAATCGGAACAGTTTATTGAAGATAATAGTAAGATGCTTACCACCGTTCTCGGAGTTATCATCGCGGTGATAGCCATCTATTTAGCATACTCCAAGTTTTACGTCGAACCTCGTCAGGATGCAGCTTTGAGCGAGATGTTCTTTGCTGAACAATACTTCGAAACCGATTCCTTTAATCTGGCGCTCAATGGCGACGGAAATAACATGGGCTTTCTCTACATCATCGATGAATATGGATCGACCAAATCGGGAAACTTAGCTCAATATTACGCTGGAATCTCTTATCTAAATTTGGGTGAATTCGATTTAGCTATCAAACACTTGAAAAGCTTTTCTGCTAAAGATCCAATGCTCTCCGCTATGTCGAATGGAGCGATTGGCGATGCTTATTCCGAACTTGGAAATAATTCAGAAGCGCTGAGCTATTACAAAAAAGCAGCTTCCTTCAAAAACGATTTCGCTACCCCCCTGTATCTTTTCAAAGCAGCTCAGTTAGCCGAACTGAATGGCGACCATGCCGCTGCGCTAAAAATGTACGAAGAAATTGAGAAAGATTATTCCAATTCGACCGAAGCCAGAAATATCAAAAAATACATTACACGCACCAAACTGAATAGCTAATCGTTCGTAGTGCCAATGAAATGTCCAGGAGTAATGCTTCTGGACATTTTTTTTAATCCACATTTTCCTAAAACAGACCCAAATGGCAAGTAGTTTAAAAAACCTCTCTTCTTATAATCCAAACGAAGTTCCTAATGGAATCGGAATGCGTATTGGAATCGTTGTAGCCGAATGGAATTTTGCTATTACCAATTCTCTGCGCAAAGCTGCCTGCGATACCTTAATGCAGCATGGTGTGAACGAGGCCGATATTTTGGTAAGCTATGTTCCGGGTACCTTTGAGCTAAGCCTTGGAGCGCAGCACTTGATTGAATCTCATCCGGTCGATGCAGTAATTACCTTAGGTTGCGTTATTCAAGGGGAAACCCGTCACTTCGACTTCATTTGCCAATCGGTAACCGATGGGGTAACCCGATTGAATCTTAAATATTCGCTTCCGGTCGTTTTTGGAGTCTTAACCACGGAAAATGAGGAACAAGCTCTCGATAGAGCCGGAGGAAAACACGGGAACAAAGGGGTCGAAGCGGCGATAACTGCCCTGAAAATGATCAAATTAATGCGCACTAATCAAGCTTAAACCTCATCCTCGAAGTTCTCTTCGCTCCATTCGGGTTTCAAGATATTCTTAAGCTCATTGAGTTTGTTGATGCGTTCAAGATCGCCTAGCTGCTTGTAAGCAAAGCTCAGGTTGTGGGCTATCCGATAAACCGTATCGATATTCGAACAAGGGTAGTAATAGCTTGGATTGGGCTCAAGTCGTTGCTGTTTCAAATACTGATCAATCTCTCCCTTACTAAAAACAGCTCCTCTATTGAAGGGGTTGATATACAAAATCACCTTCTGGTTCTCATGCAGAAAAGCTTGCTGAATCGACTCGATCGATTCGACGTATGCCAGGATATAATTCTTTGGAAGATTCACACCATAAATGGGAATGTCCAATCGTTGCGCTATTTCAGAATAAATAATGGCTAGTGAAATCGGATTCCCTTTCTTACTCTCTAATACCTGATTGATGTAAGAATTTCGAGGTGCATAATAATTTCGCAGGTTGCCCGAGAACTTGTGGACATCGAAAAGAATGTGATTCAGTATTTTAACCCTTTCCAGTGCGGTCAAATTTGGGGCTAATTCTAACCAGGCATCTTTCCGAACTTCTTCAATGGCCTTATTGATTTCTTCGTAATTCAAGTCGGGAAATTGAAATCGTGCCATTAAATACGCTCCGTAAAGCAAATCGCGACTACCTAGTTTTACCCATTCCGTAAGCTCTTCCTTTAAAGCATTGAAATGAATGGTTTCAATTAATTCTTCAATCCGAAGTCGAAGTAGATCGTCGAATATTTTTTCCCAGGCCAGTTCCAACGGCTCAATAGCCGGTAAACCGATTTCAATGATTCGCTTCCGAACCGGCGATACAATTTCCGGATCCGGATCGTCCAATAATGCAATTAGGGCATCCAGATTCAAGGTGGTCATGTTATGCTTTGTTTAAATCAAGTAAAACATCGAGACTTAATTCAATCATTCTTCCAATCGTTTTATCAGCTTTAGAATCGAATTCTTTCGTAATACGATTGGCAATGATGGAGCAAACGGTAATGGCTTCGTGTCCGAGGAAACGCGATAATCCATAAATAGCCGAACCTTCCATCTCGAAGTTGGTGATGGATCGATTGTCGAATCGGAAGGAAGCAATTCGCTCGGTAAATTGGTCGTAATACGGTTTAATGCGAAGTTCTCTACCTTGCGGACCGTAAAATCCCGGCGACGATATCGTAATTCCCTCTATGCTAATCTTGCGAAATTGTTCCACCAATTTTTGGGATGCGGCAATAGCGTAAGGTCGCGATAAATCCGGATTCCATTGCATGTGATTCATAAAGGCTTCTTCGAAAGGTAGATTGCGCAAGGAGCTGCTTCCGGCATAATAATGGATCAAATTGTCGAACCCAAGAGCCCATTCGCTCATGACGAGACTGCCGGGTCGGATTTCTTCCTGAATCGACCCGGATGTTCCCAGTCGAACGAGCAGCAAGGACGTATGCTCCGCTTTGTTGGTGCGAGTCTCAAAATCGATATTGGCCAATGCATCCAATTCATTCACCACAATGTCGATGTTATCGGTTCCAATCCCTGTCGATAAAACCATTAGTCGCATCGATCCAATCCTTCCGGTAGCAGAAACGAACTCCCGATGGTGGGCACGCGCCTCAATGGTGTCGAAATGAGCTGCTACTCGTTCTACTCGCCCTGGATCGCCCACTAAAATAATGGTGGGAGCCAAATGTTCCGGCTTTATTCCTAAGTGGTAAACGCTCCCATCGGGATTTATGGGTAATTCGGAAGGTAAATAAATCATGAATGATGCTGTTTTATTAGTAGATAAGCATACAAATATAGCCTGATTTGCTCGAAGTCGAAACCCCCAAATATCGTGTAAACCTTAATAAATCTTAGGATTTGCTTCTTCATTCTTTCCTGTATATTTGTCTTTTTAGAATGATGTTTAATAGTATGGAAAACACAATACCAAGCATTTTAGTTCCAATCGATTTTTCCGATCAATCGGCTATCGCTTTGGAGCAAAGCCTGCCCCTGGCAAAGATTTCAAATTCTAAAGTTGTACTGCTACACGTTTTACGGGTTTCTAAAACGTGGTTGGGCATTTTTAGTAGCGAAGAACAATACGAATTGAAAGATAAAATTACCAAACGATTGCAGGACATGGCTTCGGAAGCTGCCAGCCGTTCGGGAGTAGTAGTGCAGTCGATGGTGCGCGATGGAAAATTATTAGAAACCATCCTTCAGGTGTCTGCCGAATTAAAAACACATCTCATTGTCGTTGGAACCCATCCATCCAATAACTTTCGGCAAAAACTAATGGGGCACAATGCCTATCGCCTGGTTAAAGAATCGGAGTGCCCGGTGCTAACGATCAAAGGGAAGCATCATAAACACACGTGCGAGAATATTATTTTGCCGCTCGACTTAACGAAAGAAACCCGTGAGAAAGTTTCAAACGCAATTTATTATGCGAAAGCTTTTAATGCTAAAATCCATACGGTTTCGGTCATTACAACCAAAAGCGATGAGCTGAAAAAGAAATTACACGCTCAAATGAAGATGGTCGTGAAGCATATTCAGCAGCAAGGTGTCGCTTGCGCCTGGAATGTCCTCTCGGTTAAAAATGAATCGGAAAAAATTGCTCAAAAACTGCTGGAATATGCCAAAGAAAAAGATGCCGATTTAGTAGTAATCATGACGCAACAAGAAATGGAAATTGCGGGATACCTTATTGGATCGACCGCTGCTGAAATTATTTCGACCAGCGAAATTCCGGTGTTAAGTATCAATCCAAAATTCAAATACAAATACTCGCCAATTATTTAAATCCTTTTCCCGGAAAGAAAAATTGGACCCCTTAATACCATAAGTAGCTGTTTTTACGTATTGTAGGGTGTAATATCACTAGCATGAATCAAGTTCGGACTCTTATCCTGTTTGCTTTTTTAGGTTTTGGCAGCGGCATATCGCAAGCGCAGGATTTTGGTTTCGATCTGGCTGTAGAAGAGGCTCAATTGGCTGCCAAATTTAAAAAGATGCTCGAAGCCGATTCGGATACGGAACGATTGGACTGGAATGAGAAAATTCTCGTGCATTTCGAGGATTTGCTATACGATGAAGCTTCTTTTCAATATCCATTCGATTCACTCAAAAGTATTGGTATCCTTTCGTCCGACGATGGGCTTCTTCGAATCTACAACTGGAACGTCATGCTGAGTAATCAAAGCCATCGGTATTTCGGTTTTATTCATTATTTCCTGGAACGTAAAAACGAATACCTGGTGTTCAAGCTTACCGACCGATCCGATGAACTGGAAAATCCTGAATTCAAATCGCTCAATCACGAAAATTGGTACGGTGCGCTCTACACGCAAATACTAACCCGTAAGTATCGAAAAGAAACCGGCTACACCCTTCTTGCGTGGGATGGCAACGACGGACTCAGCAAGCGCAAACTGATCGATTATCTTACGTTTACTGCTAGCGGAAAGCCTCGCTTTGCCGAAAATGTTTTCGAAATGCATTACGTAAAAGATAATGGTATCAAACGCATTCGTACACAGAAGCGGGTAATCTTCGAATATTCAGCCAGAGCTAGTATGATGCTTCGCTGGGATCCGGACGAAAAAATGATTGTTTTCGATCATCTCGTCCCCATTCAGGATCACTATCGAGGTAATTACCGATTCTACGGACCCGATATGACCCAGGACGCACTCGTATTCAAAAAGGGTAAATGGATTCATTTAGAAGATGTTGATGTGCGTCGAAGTAAAAACGATGAGGCTCGTTCCTGGCAGTATAAACCTTCGGAAGATTTCTATAAACCCAAGTAGGAGTCATTCATATACCTTAGCGTTATTTTTTATGGTGTTTTCTTGGGAATCATTAATCATTCTCTTAGCTTTGCAAGTGGCCTTGTTGCCACTATAATTGATTGGTTTAACGTAAAATAAGCAGAATATGGGACGAAGAAAAAAAGCTGATATCGAGGCGGAAGCTGCCAAGAAGGCTACGCTGGAGCAACAAGAAGAAGTAAAAGAAACGAAAAAAACCCGAATTAATACGACAGGCGATAAGGAAAAAGATCCTGAAGTGTGGGAAGTCCTTGGATTTACCGATGGTAAGTATCAGATAAGTAACTACGGAAATGTGCGAAGTCACATTCACAGCGAGGAAGGAGTCCTGCTAAGTCAAAGCGAAGTGAACGGTTATCCGGTTGTGAGCTTGATGGTTCAAGGAAAAGCCCGTCAATACTATGTGCATCGTTTAGTCGCTGAAAATTTTGTTAAACAGGCCGACGGTGAAATCATTGTTCACCACAAAGACTGGGATAAAAAGAACAACTATCACAAAAACATCAATTGGATTACTCCGGAATGGGCTTACAAAAAGCGGGAAAAGAAAAAGCGATTGGAATTGAAAGATGAGAATAAAGGGAAATCCAATTCCAAACTGAAACCGGAAGATATTCTCATGCTGAAGCGAATGCTTCGAAATGGAATCAAACAAAATGTGATTGCCAAACTTTTTGCCATTAGCGAAATGCAAGTAACGCGCATTAAACGAAACGAAAACTGGGCTCATATCGACGAAATACTCGAAAAAGAAGAGGCTGCCAAGAAGAATAAATAATTATACCTATTACTTAAAGTTTTTTAATCATTGTCAGCAATAATGGTAGTCCCTCTAGCGTATATTTGCAGACAATTTTAATCCTTTTGGGATAGTAACTACGTACCACTAAACTTTATTCAACATGAAAAAAATTAATTTCCTATTCGCAGCTTTTGCGTTGTTAAGCATGTCTTTCCTAAGTTCTTGTACCGAGGAAGATGAACCAACGCCACCCTCTATTATCGTATCAGTTGATAGCGAAGCCAGTTATGAGCCCGGAACCACGGTTCGTTATACCTTGAACATCAGCTCCAACGAAGAATTGGTTTCATTCAGCGTGAATGAATCGACCCAATCAAATCCAATGGCTCTCATCGAAAACATTACACCTATCGATGCAATCGACGATGTTGAAATGCTCGAATTTAAAAATGGATTGTACACCGTAACCATGGATTATGTGTATGCTATTCCAACCACTGTTGCTCCCGGAACCTCAATCGATATTACTTTTACCGTTGTCGACGATGTAACCGAAGGAACGAACACTCAAACCTTCGATGTCGCTGCAGCAGGAGGCGCAATTAATACTTACACCGCTGTGCTTATCGGAGCTAATGCTAATCCTACCGAAGGTAGTTTCTATGCCTCTGCTACTAACACCGTTTATTCCGTTGCCGATGCCGCCTCCAACGCCGCTGCTATCGACCTGGTTTATTTCTACGGTGCAACTAACTTAGCTTCGATCGCCTCACCCGACGATTCCGACGTTCCCGCTGTTTTCCCATCGGTTAGCGGTTGGTCCACTCGTAACGCTACTCGTTTTGCAACTTCTTCCATTAGTGTAGATGATTTTAACGCTATCGATACCGATGAAGTGCTCTTACAAGAAGCTGCAAACATTGGAACTGCCACTAAAGCGAACGACCTTGCTGTGAACGATATCATCGTATTCGAAACAGCTGGTGGTAAAGTGGGAATGGCCATGGTTTCTGCCCTCACCGAAGGAAACACCGGTAGCATTACCCTCGAAATTAAAATCCAAGAATAAACAAAACATCTTCATCGGATTGACCACTTTACAAGAAATCCGGTAAAAACGTAATTCAAAGCAATGGAACTCATAGATTCCAATTGCTCATAAATAAGAGAGGACTTCCAGTAGGATGTCCTCTTTTTTTTCGACATGCCCCCGGCTCTTACTGATATTGTTACGATTTTACTTCTTTTGTTACCAACTTTTTTTCTTTCAGTGCGATGTAAGTTGCTTATTAAGTGGGAGTTACTATTTTGGAAGGAGATCCAATTTGTGCTTAACTTGATGTATGTGAGTAGCTTCCACGATTCCGGAAGTTTTTCTCCAGTTTTTTCCCGGATTATACCGCCATTTTCATTTTCAGTTGAACCTATCTTGCATCCGGTTTAACTAATAAAAAACACTTAAATGAAGCTTTTCCTACGATTAACGTTGTTTTCCTTTCTGGCCCTGGGTTCTAATCTGATTCAGGCACAAGCACCACAGAAAATTAGCTACCAAATGGTAGTAGTGGATGAGAACAATCTATTGGTTATCAATCAGTCGCTCGGCGTTGAGCTGCAAATCCTTCAGGGGAATGCCTCCGGAACGACCGTTTATACCGAAACACATACTGCCAATACAAATGGAAATGGATTGCTCAGCCTGGAGCTGGGTGGTGGGACAACTAGCGATAATTTCGCCTCTATCGACTGGTCCAATGGACCTTATTTTATCGAAACGAACATCGACCTTGCCGGTGGAACTAGCTACACGCTTACCGGCACCAGCGAATTGCAAAGTGTGCCCTATGCTTTGCATGCAGCTTCCTACGCTGAGACCGATCCAAGCTTTGCTGCCTCAGCTGCCTCGGGCATTTCTGCTGGAAATATTTCCACTTGGAATGCTAAGCAGGATGCTCTTACCGCTGGAACAGGCATTACCATTTCCGGCAATGTGATTAGCGCCAGTGGCGGTTCGGGTTCCCTTCCGGCAGGTGCAGTTACCAACGATTTGGTTACCTACGATGGTGCCAATTGGGTAGCTGCCGGACTGGTGCTTGCCAATACCGGTTCAAATCAATCGTTCAGTATCATTCAGCCTTCGTTAACCCTTGTTTATTGCATCGCTATAGAAGGAATATATCCTAGCCAAAGTGCTGTTGAACCCTATGTTGGAGAAATTGCCATTTATCCCTATAATCATGTACCTCAAGATTGGTTAGAGTGCAACGGAGCCTTACTCCAAACCAATCAATTCGCGGTTCTTTATTCTTTGCTTGGAGTGACTTTCGGAGGAGACGGACAAACCACCTTCGCACTGCCCGATTTAAGGGGTCGGACGGTTGTTGGGCGCGATCATAGTGCAGTTAACGGAACTACCTTCATACGCGGAACAGCCTACGGAAGTGCCACGCGCACCCTCAATGTAACAAACCTGCCAGCGCATTCTCACAGTATTTCTTATCAGTAATGCCTTACAGCTTTTGGTTTCTGATATTGTTTCTGTGGGCTTCGTCGGTAACAGGGCAAACAGCTCATTACGACTCGGCCTATAGTCTGCTCCAACCGAAGCTGCATTGGACAGGTGAAGCGAAGCAAAAAGTTCGTGTTGCCATTATCGACGATGCTTTTCGGTTGTCGCACAAGCAGTTGGAACGCTACTGGTGTCGGAATCTAGCCGAAATTCCCGGTAATCGAATCGACGACGATGGGAATGGCTACATCGACGATGTGCTGGGGTGGGACTTTGCCGATTCCGATTCCGATGTTCGTCCGGCCGAAGGCAAGGAATCCTTCTTTTACCATGGCACCATGGTTGCCGGGATAATTGCTCGTTGGAATGATTTGCTGGGTGGCGACGATAAAGAATCGCGAATCGAATTGATTCCGATTAAAATTTTATCCGATCATTCTAGTGCGAAGAATTATTCGAAAGGCTATGCAGCGATTGATTATGCCATTCAGCAACAGGCCAATGTCTTAGTTCTTCCCTGGTCGGGAGGCTCAGCCAGTTCGGAGGATATAGTCCTTGTGCAAAGGGCGCAGCAAGTAGGAATGGCTATTTTTTGTTCGGCTGGTAATACCTATTCCAACAAGCTACAGCACCCGGCCTCCTTGGGCGGAATGTTTGTTGTTGGAGCGGTCGATGAATTTGGCGTTAAGATAGCTTCCTCCAATTATGGTCCCTTAATCGATTGGGTTGGTCCCGGCGAAAAAGTGAAAGCTCCTCATGCATCGGCCGATAATGCCTGGTTTTACGGCGACGGAACCTCTGCTGCCGTCGGTATGGTGGCAGGAATATTTGCCACGTTGAAAGCTTATTTCCCGAAAGCGGAGAATCTGTTCCTGTACGAAGCCATGCTGAATACAGCCTTACCGCTCGATTCCTTGAATGTTCGATACCGCGGACAATTAGGTTCGGGTATGCCTCAGTGGAGCGATGCTTACCAATATTTACATCAACCTGAGCAATCGCACTTGTTCCATTTACCGGAACGATCCAAAGGAATGCTTCGGTTCAAGCGAGGTAAAAATCATCCCAGTTACGCATTAAATCCTGGACAGGGATTTGAATCCATTCATTTTGAGCAAAGAAGTGATTTAGAAGCTCGTTCCGGTGCAAGTTGGAGAGTATTTGACGGTGAAAAGGAACGGGACGAAATACCCTTGGCGCATATCCCAATTACCTGGACCCATCCCGGCGAACCGAGCGAATTTACCCTCGACGGAAGCCTCAAAAAGGACTGGATTGTTCAGTATTTCTACGAACCAATCGATTCCGCCTCCCTGTATTGTACCGGAGTACAAGTATTTTCCCTCGATTCCGGGATGGTAAGCGACGGAAGTGGCGAAATGAATTACTCCGGGGAATCTTCCTGTTATTGGCAGATTGAAGTGCCTACCGATATGCGGGTAAAAATTGAGTTTACCAAACTCGATACAGAGGCAAATGTTGATTTTGTGTACCTTTTTTCAGGTGATAAAACCCTGCAAGAGAATTTGTTGGCTAAATTCAGTGGAGCCAATCTACCTCCCATTGTGGTAAGTCCTTTTCATCAAGTGTTAGTTTGGTTTGTGAGCGATGCTAAAGGTCACGGGCAGGGTTGGGAGTTTGTTTTCAAGGCCGTTGAAGAAAAGCCGGGTTATTACCAGAAAGAATCCTTTGATTAAAAGCTGAAATTTTAATTAGTTCATGGAATAGGATTAGAGCAGTAATGAACGGAGGATGAACTTGAAGCAGGAAAGAAAATAATAAGCTACTTGAGTATGAAAAATTTTAACTATCAGATTATGACGATTATACGTGTATTAGGTATCAGTATCAGTTTAGTTTTTGGGTTGTTTCAAGACACGTTTGGGCAGCATTCTATGCATGCAGCATCCTTTGAAGGAAATGGGGCAAATGGAAGTTTTTTTGCCAGTGTAGGGCAGGTTTCGGTTACTCCTATTTCCGATAATTCGGGGAGCGTTCTTCCTGGAGTACAGAATCCTTATTGGTTTAATCCTGCGGTGGGAGGAAGTATTGGTACCGATCAAGTTCTTTGCGCTGGAACAGCTCCCGATGGTTTGACCAGTGTGCAAAGTGCTTCGGGCGCAGTGCGGCCAATTGAGTATCAATGGCAGCGCTCAGAGAACCTGCCAACCAGTGGCTTTGCCGATTTATCAGGCGAAACCTCTTTGCAGCTTTCGAATCCGCAAGTATCCGATCAGGCGTGGTTTCGACGCCTGGCTCGAATCAGTGGGAAGACCAACTGGGTGGATGCTACCCCTTCGAATACCGTAGTTCTTAGCACTGCTTGGGAGAAATTTCGAACCAGTGGTTCAGGTAGTTGGGTTCAGAATGCTACCTGGGAAGCATTCGACGGAACCAGTTGGATTGGGTCGCCGGTTTATCCCGGCGAACAGCAGCATAACTGCCCCGATCCTGAAGCTAGCATCCTAGCCGGACATGAAATTGAGGTGATTCAGGGTTCTTCGATAGCCTTGCCTGTGTTGCGCGTGGCCAACGGTGGTAAGCTGATTATACGGTACGGAGGATTGCTTCAAATTGCGAGCGAGCTGCGCCTCGAAGACTCATCGGCAGAGTCGATTCGTATCGAATAACCAAAAAAAAAGCCTCCAAAGAGGCTTATTTCATTTTTATCAGGTTATTTTTTATCGCGTATCGCATGAGCTCAGCTGTATTTTTTATGGCGAGCTTGCGATAAATATTTGCTTTGTGTACCTCGGCGGTTCGCTTGCTAATGTTCAAATGCTGAGCAACTTCGGAACTGCTATTACCTTTAGCAAAATAAATGAGCACTTCCCGTTCGCGACGAGTAAGAATCTCGGTGTCGTTGCGTTTACGCTTGCCCGGTTCTCGAAGGTTATTAATTAGCTCGTTGGTAATGATATCACCAATCTCGTCCTTAAAGTAGGTTTCGCCTCTTTTAATGGTAATCAGTGCTTCCAGCAATTCTTCAAAATCAGCTTCTTTCGATAAATATCCCTTCACACCACTCAGTACTGCCTCGAGTAAATACTCGCGGGTGGTGTGCATCGATAGCATCAAAACAGGTTTGTGCGGCCAAAGGCGTTTGATTTTTTTGGCGGCATAAATCCCATTGTAAACGGGCATCTCGTAGTCGAGGATAAACACATCGGGGTTCGTTTCCTTTGCTTTTACAATTGCCTCTTCGCCGTTATCGGCTTCAATTACTTCGGTAATTAACTTCGATTTCGTAAGTAGATTCGCCAATCCACTTCGAATCACCTTGTGATCGTCTGCAATTAAAACTTTCATTACGTATATTTCTGATTAAGTAAGCTCAAGAGAAATGTCATTTCATACTATCGATTACCGGGACAAACATAGTCAATAAAAACTAAAACTAGTACAGGATTTCAAGTGACTTTGCAATCAAAATCATATTCTTTTTGAAGTATACAGTTAGATGTCTTTTAGAAAGCTACTGTTTACTTGGTAATGGCTGCTTTCTTGAGTAATCTCCCTATATTTCCTTTTAGCTCGCATTAGACCTGTTTATTTGATGATTCTTTATTTAGAAATAGTCTATTTTAGGTGGGTTTCTATATTATTGCTGATAACTAGTTCCCTCTATTAGCTTCTATCTAGTAAAGCATCTTTCTTTTAATTAAAGGTCATCCTACGAAAGAAGAAAAAATCTCTTCCCATGGATGAGAAATTCATCTTTCCTAAGTAAAAATACCTGTTAGTTTGAGCAGGATCGTTTATGTTAATAAACAATGAAAAGCTTTTAGATTCCGGATACTTTTTCCTAATGCTTCTTTTATTTTTGCCAGAAATTTAACTCACATATCATGGCTAAGATTACACCCAGCTCCATGCAAGATACACGCTCCGGATTTGGGGCCGCACTGCTTGAATTAGGTAAAGAGCATGCTAATATTGTTGCTCTTTGTGCCGATTTAACCGGTTCGCTTAAAATGGATGCTTTTGCGTCTGCCTTTCCCGATCGTTTTTTTCAAGCTGGAATTGCTGAGGCCAACATGATGGGCGTGGCAGCAGGACTAGCCAATGGGGGACGCGTTCCTTTTGTGGGAACCTTTGCCAATTTTGCTACGGGTAGGGTGTACGACCAGATTCGTCAAGTAGTTGCTTACTCGAACAAAAATGTAAAAATCGGAGCCAGCCATGCTGGATTAACTTTAGGCGAAGATGGTGCTACTCACCAAATTATGGAAGATATCGGATTGATGAAGATGCTTCCGAACATGGTGGTTATTAATCCTGCCGATTACAATCAAACCAAAGCGGCAACCAAGGCGGTCTATGCTCACGAAGGACCGGTTTACCTCCGTTTTGGTCGTCCGAAAGTGGCTAATTTTACTCCTGAAAATCAAGAATTTGTCATTGGAAAAGCGATTCTAATGGAGGAGGGTAGCGATGTGAGTATTTTTGCAACGGGCCACTTGCTCTGGCCAGCGCTGCAAGCTTGCTATCAACTTGCGGAACAGGGTGTTAGTGCCGAATTGATTAATATCCACACCATTAAGCCGCTCGATACAGAGGCTGTGCTGAAATCGGTCCAGAAAACGCGTGCCGCTGTTTCAGCCGAAGAACATCTCATGAATGGCGGCTTAGGCGATAGCCTGGCGCAAGTATTCGCTAGATTCAATCCTACTCCTTTAGAATATGTTGCTGTCGACGATCGATTTGGTCAAAGCGGAAAGCCCGAGGAGCTCCTGGAATTATATGGTTTGAGTCAGAACAATATTGTGGAAGCAGCCCTTAGGGCTATTCGGCGCAAATAAATCCCCTTTAACTAGCTTTGAGTTCGCGAAGCTTTATTTCGGTAAGTAATTTCTTGGTATAAGCGGGAAAGTCCCCATCCATCATCCACTGATAATAGCCGGGTTCGCGTTTTAGAACGTCGCTTACTTTTTTGCCTTTGTGTTTTCCAAAGTTGAAAAGCTCTTCTTTGTGTTGGTTGTAAATGAATCGACCGGCAAAATCGGCAAAATTATGGTAGCTGGAAAATTTGCTTAAATAGTCGATATCGTTTTTCAGGTCGGGGTAACGGTCTAACTGAGCCTCAAGCACTTCAAAAGTTGCAAGGGTATCGGCCATGGCTGAGTGAGCGTTTTCTAAATTTTTTTGACAGTAAAATTGGTAAGCAGCTGAAAGGGTTCGTTGTTCCATTTTATGGAAAATAACTTGTACATCGACGAAGCGATGTTTTTTTAAGTCGATACTTACTTCCGCCCGAATAAACTCTTCGGCCAGTACCGGAATATCGAACAGATTACTATTGTAACCGGCTAAATCGCATCCGGCAATAAAATCGGCAATTGTGTGGGCGATTTCTTTGAAGTAGGGTTTGTCTGCCACATCTTCGTTGCTAATGCCATGAATTTGAGTGACCGATTCCGGAATCGGAATTCCCGGATTAACCCGATATACCTTTGATTCTCTGTTGCCATTCGGAAGGATTTTTAGGATTGCAATTTCCACAATGCGATCGTTCACTACGTTCGTTCCGGTTGTTTCAAGATCGAAAAAGGCAATGGGTTTTTGTAAGTTTAATTTCATAGTTTTTGGATGGAATAGGGCCTTTCTGAAGTATCAAAGGGCCGTTAAATAAATAGCCACCGCTCAACACGGTGGCTATTCGTTAAAAAATATTGTTAAGCTTCGATGCTAGTTCGAAAGCATCATAGGCATAATGAGCATGAGGAGCTCTTCGTCTTTCGATTCATTGTCGAAGGGTAATAAGATGCCGGCTCGAGATGGATCGGCCAACTCCAAAACAATATCGGAGGTGGGCAGGTTGCTCAGGATTTCAATCAGAAAGACTGATTTAAACCCAATGTTAATTGGATTCCCATCGAATTGACAGGGTAACTTCTCTTCTGCGGAAATGGAATAGTCGATGTCTTGTGCCGATACTTCTACTTGATCGTTAGAAACACTCAGTTTTACCAGATTGCTCGATTGATTGGAAAAGATATTCACCCGTTTCAGACAGTTCTGGAATTCAACCCGGTCGATAATCATCTTATAAGGATTATTCACCGGAATGACGGAATTGTAAGCAGGATATTTTCCTTCGACCAAGCGGCAAACCATTTTGTAATCGGCCATGGTAAAGAGGGCGTTTTTGGAATCGAAACTTACCTGAACCATTCCATCGTCCTTGAGGAGGAGATTTTTTAATAGAGAAGCTGGTTTCTTCGGGAGAATAATGCCCGTTTCGTGCTCGCTCGTAAAATCTTTTCGGCTGTATGTAACCAATTTATGCGAATCGGAAGCAACAAAGGTAATCCGGTCTAATCCAATTTCGATGAAGATACCGTTCATAACTGGGCGCAATTCATCGTCGGCGGTTGCAAAAATTGTTTTGCTAATTCCACTTAAAAGAATTTCGGATTTTAATTGCGTGTGAACCGCTTGTTCTTCCTTAATATGAGGGAATTGTGGGTATTCGTCGCCAGAATGACCCATGATGTTGTAGTTTCCTTTGTCGGAAGCGATATCTACCTTTCGGCTGTCGATATTGATTTGAAACGTTAAGGGTTGCTCGGGAAACTCACGTAGTATGTCGTTCAACCGACGAGCCTCAATAGCAATAATCCCATTCCCTTCGGTCGATTCGGGTTTAATCCGAGTGCTAAGGGTAGTCTCCAGGTCGGAGGCGGTGATGCTTAAATCGCCGTCTTCCAGCTTGAATAAGTAATTGTCCAGAATAGGCATCGAATTTTTATTGTTAATTACTTTGCCTACCAGTTGAAGGTGCTTGAATAATTCTCCGCTTGAAACAACAAACTGCATAGTATTGATCGATTATAGAGTTACTAATAAGATTGATAAAACTTTACCTTGCCGAGGAAATGAATTTCCTTAACAGGAAAGTGGAAAATAAGCCTTAAGAAGCTATCCTTAAGGGATTTATCCGCAAGAGCAAACATACAAAAAAACTTCGGTAAATCGGCGGCTATCCATGGCAAATCTAGCGGCCGTGATGGATAATTTTTTTGGTGTCGCGTTTCTTGTCGCTTTGTATTTCTAAAAAATAAATTCCAGTAGGATAGGATTGCAAATCGATGGCTTGGTCTCTACTTGAAATCGATTCGTTTACAAGGATTTGTCCCGATGCATTAAATACTCGAATCCGAATGGGGTAGAGCGATGATTGAAGATAATATAGTCCTTGACCCGGATTAGGATACACCATCCACGATTCGACCAAGGTTAATAACTCGCTGCTAACGGTGGAATTGGAAGACCCAGGAGTAGGTTCGTCAAAATAAGTCCATGAATTTATACCATCGCTTATTCGACCATAAGACTGATCGCTTACCATTGTTGGAAAACTAATCAGGTCGATAGGGGTATAGGAATCAATATACAAACCCAGGTCTTCACCCGAAGCCGATAATTTAAATGGTAAATGCAAAACTCCTTGTGCTGGTTCGTCGTCGGCCCAAAAAAGAAGATAGGAATTGGGTTGAATCGTAGTAAGTGCTGGTTGCCCTATAGGTATTTGATGTTTGAGCGGATCGCCTAAATCGTCGGTTAGGTAATAACCTCCCAAGTCGATGGGTACATTCCCTTTGTTGTAAAGCTCAAACCAATCGTCGAAGTCGCCAAACTCGTCGGCAATCGTATTCGCGTTCGAGGCCATTACCTCATTGATTACGATGGGTGGAATGATGGTGTTTCCCAGTTGCTTGATAACGACACTCAGGTTGCCCGTTTCAGTTGAACTCAGCTCAATAATGCCTTCTCTCATGGTTGGAGTAGTGTTCGCACTCAAAGAGGTAATGGTAATCACTCCATCGTTTGTGCCCGATAAGTCGCTGAGGCTAATCCAACTAAGCGAACTTGAAGCAGTCCAGTTAACATTGGCTGCAACGACGAGGTTCGTTGAGTAGCCTCCCGTTGCTGTAAAGACAAACTCGGTTTCGGAAGGACTCAGGTAAAAGAGCGGATTGCTGGTTCCGGGACTGGCATTGCCATAGAAAATCCAATCCGGACTACCATCGCCGAATCGACCATAGGAAACATCGGTCACCTGCTCGTCGAAGGTTACGAAATCAACCATATTACCCGACGAAGTGTAAAGGGCAATGCTTTCTCCTCCGGCACTGAGCTGAAAACTCACATGTAAAACCCCTTCCTCCGAATCATTATCGGCCCAAAGGATGAGGTATTCGCCTGGTTGTATTTCGGTGGAGTCATTCCCATAGGGAAATTGGTGCTTTAGGGGAGTGGCCGGATCGTCGCTGAGATACATCCCGGCAAGATTCATCACAGTCGTTCCTGCATTGTATAGTTCAATCCAATCGGGATAGGAGCCGCTTTCATCGCTCAGGCTGGTGGCATTCGATGCCATGAATTCATTAATAACAAGGGTTTGTGCAACAATACCTCGTTGGAAATGAACAAAGATGAAGAGAATGGCCAATAAAAAAGTGGAAATTTTAATCATTGCTTAAACCTCAAGTTGTTTAAGCAATAGTATAAAATTTCCACCAGTAAAATGAGTTGTTTAGTACTTAATCTTGCTCCAGTCGGGGAAGTCGCTAAAAACAAATTCTTCTTGTCCCTTTCTCTCTTGAACCAGATACTCGCTCGCTGCGATATCGGCGGGGATTTGCTCTACATTTCCTAAATAGCCACCAGCAATCATCACAACCGGAATAATTTCAGCAGGAAGTTGAAACTTTTCGCGAATCAAGTCGGGTTTAATACCGCCCATATTGTGTAGGTAAATGCCTGAACTACTTGCCTGAGTAGTCATATTTCCAATGGCTAGACCAAGGTCGAAAAGGGCTGTTTCATTTTTATATTTTTTATCGCTTCCACTTACAGTATTCACCAAGGCAATCAGGAGTAAGTCGGCGGTGCGGGTCCATGACTCATTCCACGGGTCGAGGCATTCGCTCAACTCACGATACATTTCGGGATTGTCCTTATTTGCCCAGATAAAATACCAGGGTTGTAGGTTACGAGCCGAGGCAGCCCAACGAGCTGCTTCGAATAAGGAAAGAATTTCGTTGGTAGGGATTGCTTTTTCGCTAAAGGCACGTGGACTCCAACGTTTTTTAATGAATTCGTGAATGGGATAGTCTGTTTGTTTTTCTGGTTTCATGTGAAAAAATTATTGAGTTAGGTTGCATGCTAAATAGGCCATGAAGCTCATGCCTGTTAGGAGGCTGTCTTCATCGAGGTCAAATGCTGCGGAATGTAACGGATGAATAATTCCTTTTGTTTCGTTATGAATGCCAAGTCGGTAAAAACAAGCCGGGAAACGCTGTCCGTAATAAGCAAAGTCTTCGGCAGTCATCCGAATATCGAGTTCTTCCAATTGCTCTTCTCCTAAAAATTCCCGAGCTGCTTGTTGAGCTTTGGCGGTTAAGGCTTCGTCGTTGATCAATACCGGATAACCTTTTCGTATCTCCACTTCGCAACTTGCCCCCATCGATTCGGCTGTTGATTGAGCAATGGTTCGAATCAGATCCTTGGCACGCATGCGCCAGCTTTCATCCATTGTTCGGAAGGTTCCGTCGATACTTACTTCGCTGGGAATAACATTGTTCGCACCGTCGGCAATCACTCGTCCAAACGAAAGGACGGTGGGAATGTGAGCAGGGGCAAATCGACTGGCAATTTGTTGCAGATTCACAATGATTTGTGCAGCAATGGCTACCGTGTCGTTGATTAAATGGGGCATGGCTGCATGACCACCCTTCCCGTGAATGCGAAGATAAATCTCGTCGGAAGAAGCCATGTAAATACCGGGGCGCATTCCAATTTTACCCGTTTCCATTCCGGGCATAACGTGCTGACCAATAATGTAATCGGGAGCTGGATTATCGAGAGCTCCATCTAAAAGCATTTGTTGTGCGCCGCCCGGAGCTAATTCTTCGGCAGGTTGAAAAAGGAAAAGCATTTTTCCTTGCCACGTATCGCGTAAGTGTTGTAAAATCCGGATAACCCCGAGGAGCGATGCAGTATGAGCATCGTGACCGCAAGCATGCATCACCCCGTGGTTGAGGGACCGGAAGTCATGACTTGTTTTTTCATGTATGGGCAATGCATCCATATCGGCTCGCATTGCGATGGTTTTTCCAGGTTTTCCACTGTCGAGAATGGCTACAATTCCATGATTGGCAAAACCGGTTTTGAATGGAACATCCCAGGATCGAAGAATGGATTGTATGTAGGCAGAGGTTTCTTTTTCCTGAAAAGATAATTCGGGATGGGCATGAATATGCCTGCGAATTGCGATTACGTCGTTCAGGAGTATATGCGCCTGCTGCCGAATTTTTTCTGCCAGGTTTCCGCTCATTTTCCTATAATGAATTTTATCGACGATAGGAGTAAAATCACCCCAAAGGCTCGCTGTAGGGCTTTTTCAGGAATCTGAATAGCTACTTTACTACCCACATAACTTCCAATGAAGAAAGCACCTAAGATTAAAAGAGCTGCTTTCATGTTCACATGACCTGCTTTGTAGTAATTGATAGCAGCTAACAACCCAATGGGGGCCGACATAAAAGCTAACGAGGTGCCCGAGGCCTGATGTTGGGTAAATCCGAGTAAGAAAATTAAAGCGGGTATAATAATAATACCGCCTCCAATGCCAAATCCGCCGCTTAAAAAGCCGGCGGTCAGTCCAATTAATAAGAGTATAATAACTTCCATCATGCTAAAAATCCATGCTAAGTGAAATGTAAAAAATGCGCGGTTGAATAATCTGGTCCTCTACACCCCAAGCCCAATCGGCTCGAACAAAATAACCAAAGAGTTTCGTCCGCAGTCCCCAACCATAGCCATATACAAAGGGATTGTGGTCTTTGTTGAGGACAACGGTAATCGGACCATTGTCGGTTACAATGTAGTTGTAGGCATTATCGGTCGAGAAGGGCGACGCGCCCGACCAGGCTGTTCCAAAATCGAAAAACCCAACGAGCTGTAAGTGAGTGAAAAAGTCGCTGCTAAGCGGTTTTCGGGTAAAATATCGTACAAAAGGGAATCGTATTTCATTGTTTAACAAGAAGAAACTGTTTCCATTGCGAATGTTTTGCGGGAAGCCTCGCATGTTGGTTGCTAATGTTTGATACACAAAATTCTGGCTTTGATCGATTGCAACCGAACGGTCAAACACTTCTTGTCCGGATAGGAAACTCATCCAGTTATCGAGCGATCCCATGTAATAAATGAGTCGGCTGCGTCCGAAATTTGTGCTTGCTGCTACGCGGCTTGCCCAAATCAGCTCGCGATGAATGGGCTGGTAGTAGCGAAAATCAGCGCCAAAAACATAAAGATCCGATGGGGTGCCATCGATTTCCCAATACCCTTCGGCAAAAACTTTAAAGCGGGTGCCTGCATTGATATTCAACACGAGTGGGGTGGTGTTGTCGAAAATATATTCCAAACGAAAGCCCGACCAGGCTTTTTGAATGTCGGTTTCACGGGCAGTCGAATTGTCGGTCGATAAAGTGACCTGTCGGTCGTGCCGTAAGGTTAAGGTACCTTTTATTGCAGCTACCTGACTAAAAGGATAGGTGCGAATATACATTCCCTGATGGGTGAAATTCTTCCGTGCCGATTGAGTTCCAATCTCTTGAAAAGTTTGTCGATGAAGGATGTATTGCTCATCGAGTCGTTTCTTGAGGTTCTCAAAGCTTAAAAGGTATTCATTGCTCTGAAAATCGGTCGAAAAGCGAACCCCGCCCGTAAGGCGATAATCTTCGAACAGCTCATTAACGCCGGTTTTGAAAAAGAAGTTGAAACCAGGATTATAATAAACAGCTCCTCCTGTAAATTGCTGATAAGCTGCGTTTAAGAAGGTGAAGTCAATTTGATTCACCATGTAATCTTGATAGAAAGCAGTTTGGTAAATCCGAGGTCGGGGAATTTCCAGATTTAATTTTTCCTTCTGCTTAAGTAAGAAATCCTTCCTCTTAGGAGAATTTGGTTTTTCTATTTCGAAGACATAATTGCCAATATCAATCAGGGTATCGGGAGGTAAGTTAAGCTCAGCTTCGGTAATACGCTTAATTTCTTCTTCGAGTTTGGAAAGGCGGGTTTGCTTCAGGCTGTCGCGTTGTAGTAATTGATTCTTAAAGCTTTGCTTATAGTACGACTCACCTGTTGTGGATGGAATATCGCGCTCGAAAGGAAGCGGCCGCCGCCGAAGGTGGTACCGATTATCCTTGAAATAAATTTCAATTGCTTCCGCCGGGTCGGTTAAGTCGAAATACTCAATATTCCTATCGTTGTAGGAAATGGGTTTATGGCGACTGAAATAACGATAATGAACAATGGTATCGATATAGGCTATCGTACTATCGTAAAGTGCTTCGTACAAGTGGTAAACTCCCTGAGCATTACTTAGGTAGGCATAAGTGTTTTTCTTCAAAAGATGAGGGAAATCTTCATCGTCGAATGGTGTTTCTGTAATTCTTGTTAAACCTGGGTTTTCCTTATCCAAATCGTAAAGATAAATATCCTTCGTTGCCTGGGTGGGTAAATCAGGTCCTAGTTCCGTGCTGTTGTCGGTCGATTTTCGATTACTCGAGAAAAGAATTTGCGTCGAGTTATTGATGAAAACAGGGTTGAAGTCGTCGGCAAAGTCGTTTGTTATAGCCTGATTAGTATGGGAGGTAAGGTAATGAATGAAAATATCGCTCTGACCTTTTTGCGTAGCCGACATCACGAGTTTTAATCCATCGTGAGCATAGGAGAAGCTCAGAATCTTTTCGAAACCAAAGAGTTCAACTTTGTCCATTTTCTTTTCGGGGATATTATAGAAATGGAGCCAGTTTTTACCCTGAAGAGTAGTAATAAAGGCAAGTATTTCATTACTGGGATGCCAGGCCAGAATTGGATAGGAATAGTCGGTAATTTGTTCGAGGGGATGCTCTTTTTGAAAGATTTTTCGTTTTTTCCCGGAGTTAAGGTCTTGTAAGTAGATTTTATACCGACCTTTTTTATTGCTAACCCATGCAAGATAATTACCATCCTGGCTTTTACGGGCTTGAGTAATCTTTACTTTTTTCTTGCTGTGTAACCAAAAATCGGGCGATTCGGTTAAAAGGGGTTCGAACGAATCTTGTTCAAAACGCTGCTGAAGTTTATAAAGCCATTCAAGGGTAAGCGCCTCAAAGTCGGTTCCCAAAACATATAGAAAACCTTGCTCAGCATTTTTGTGAACTCGAGTAAGGTAAACGATATTCGGAATGGTACTGCGTCCAAATTCTTCAGCAACATAGGCCCAGATGGCATGTCCGGCGTAACGAGCTTGTTCTCCTTTAAGATGATTGAACTTTTCGAAAATTCCGGTGGATACTCCGTCGCGGACAAAATTTTCAATCTCAAAATTCCAATCAGTCGATAAGTAAGATTTTAATCCGGTGAGATACCACTCCGGGATCGATAGCAAAGTCGAATTGGCTAATCGCTCACGAAAGGACGAACCATAAAGCATTTCATTGATTATGACTTCACTGATGGCTCCTTTGATTTGCTGCCGGAATTTTTCTCGGTCTCCTTCGAAATACAAATGAACTTTGTTATTGACGATCTGGGTAACCCCTCCAATGTTTCGCTCAGAGTCGTTCGAGATTAATCCAACATTGCTTTGTCGGAAGTCGGATAACTTATTGTAAACAAGAAATATTACCCGTTTTTGAAGGTTGTATTGGAAAAAGTTTTCAAGTGCAGGAATCTCTTCATGAGCTATCTCGGCTGTTAACTCGGCGAGTTCCCGGCCATTTACATAATAGTAAGTGTCGAATTTTTCAAACCGGTAGAACTGCCAAAGGAATTCGCGATGCTGAACCCTATTCTTACCAAAACTCATTTGGTGACCGTTGAAAAATTGTGCAAAAAGCCCCGCCGGTAGCATCAGGATGATGAATATGCCCGAAACAATTAGGTAATGAAAAGATGCTTTTGCTGTTGATGTGGTCATTGAATTCCGTAATTCCGGTTGAATGCTTGAATGTTGAATAATTATTTGAGTTTAATTCTTCGCTCGTGTTCGTATAGTTGATTCAAAACCTAAACTCCTTTTGTGTCCTTATGGTTTAATAAATCATGCATGATCCTGCAAAAAAATACAAGACCATTTTTCTTACCAACGTTCTCGCCAACGATTGGTCTTCGGGTTAAATTCATACTGATATTCATGTCTCCATCGATTCCATTTGCCCGACCGATTGGGCAATATATAAGATAGAATGAGCTCATGGGAACCACTCTGATAATTCCGCAAGGGAGAATACACAATGTCGTAGCTATAAGTCATTTTTAACCGATCGAAAACTTTGAAACCAAATGTTAAAGCTACGGCATCGTTCCATCGAAATGAGGTGCCAAGCATGAACATTTGCATGTATTGAGCATTCAAATTAACTTCTAACTGAAAAGGACTTCCTTTCGCTTTTGCCCATAAAACGGATGGCTCTACATCGATATTCGACATCGGACTAAACGAATAGCCGGCACTTATATAATGATGTCGCGCCAAAGGCATCGTTCCATAAATACCCGGGTCGTCATATAATTGAACAGTTGAGCCTAATAGCTGCAAAATCGAATACGACAAAAAGAAATGTTCGTTGTATATAAAGGTTCCAAAGCTGGCCTCCGGTCGCCATACTTTGTCGCTTAACTCGAGCAAAAGAGCCTGATCGCCCGGTTGATGCGGATTTAACTCCCGCCCGTCGAGCCCGTATTGATAGATTTCGCCTGAAAGTCCCAACGACCATTTGAAGATTTCTAAATCGATGTGATGAGCATAAGCAAGTTTTGCTCCCATCGTGCTAATTGGACCAATCACATCGCGTATGGCCGAAAAACCAAAACCCATGATCCGGTTCAACATCCCATGATAAACCACTGATTGGGTAATTGGGGCTCCTTCGAATTCCGTCCATTGGGAACGATGATGCAATAAAATCTCTGAATGGGATTTAACGCCGGCAAAGGCCGGATTGTAAGAAAAGATATTCAGGTTTCGCTGAGTAAACTGCGGAATCTGTTGGGCCTCAACCTGCGATGTAAGTAGCAAAAATAATATCCACCAATATCTTTTCATGTGCTAATGGTCCTTCCTGAATTCGTTTTCCTTTTAATATAAAATGGTTACCTGCGATTTAATTACTTCTTTCTCTTCCACTCCGGGATCAAGAATGAAGAAGTAAGTGTGAGCCGGCAAGGGTTCATTCTGATACCGACCATCCCAATCGTTTTGATAATTCCTGGCTTCAAAAACCTTATTCCCATTGCGGTTAAAAACTTGCAAAAAGCTGTTTTCGTAGCGTTCAATATTCTCTATCACAAAATAATCATTCACTCCATCCTGATTGGGTGTAAAGACATTGTAAATAATTAAGTCGGGTAGGGGTCTCACTAAAACGTTGATGTCGATGGTATAGGTGGATTTGCAACCTAAACTATCGCTTACGGTAAGGGTGAGCAAGGTCGATTCAGTAGCGCTTAAACTGGGATTATGGATGTTAGTGCTGCTCAAAAAGGGATTGCTTAGCCAGGAATACTGGTAATCGGGAAAATAAGTTGCAAAAAGTTCGATAGTTTCATCATCATATAAGGTCGTGTCGTTGGTAACCTCTACTTGTGGGGCCGGCTGTATGGCTACCTCTACGGTATCGCTTGCCTCTGCACAAATATTACTCGCAACTACATAGTATAGCCCTGCTGTCGAGGTAGAAATGCCTGCAGTGGTAGCTCCGGTATTCCACAAGTAATTGCTGATGTATTCCCCAGTGGCATTAAGCAAGATGGTTTCTCCCTCGCAAACAAGGGTGTCGTTTCCGGCACTTACCACCGGCACATCGAGCAGGAGAACTTGAATCGAGTCGGTTACCTCAGGGCAATTCGTCCCCTGGTGAAAGGCGGTTAGGTAAAAAATCCCGGCGGTATCGCTTTCAATGGTTGCAGTGGTTGCGCCCGTGGACCAGTTGAAGCTGTAATCGCCCTGGTTTATCGCTAGCACCGCGGTATCACCCGGACAAATTTCGATATCTTCTCCCAATTCAATGTCGATTTCCGGGTAAACATAAAGCTCCATAGAGTCGGTAGCTTCGCCACAACGATTACTTACCGTTATCGAGTAGATGCCTGTTTCGCTCGCTGTTATCGACTCGGCGCTCGATCCGGTCGACCAGGCATACTCCCCTTGTTCCGCCCAAGCCGAAAGCGAAATGCTCTCTCCAAAGCAAATCTCCTGATCGGCTCCTAGTTCAACTCCGGGAGGAATGAGGTAAGACACCTCTACGGAATCGGAATTAACACAACCAAAATCATCGGTCACTGTAACCGCATAAACACCTTCTAAATTAGCCACCATGGTCGGGACCGACGAGCCATTCATCCATTCGTAGGAAGCATATCCGCTCCCTGCACTAAATAAGGTGTCGGATCCTTCGCAAATCTTGACATCGTATGGGCCTAAATCGATGGCGGGGACTGGATTAATGGTTATGGTTTGGGTAACCGTGTCGCTGGTATTGCCAAAATTCCTCACCAGCTGGACCGAAAAGGTGCCATAGTCGGAGAAAATATGATAGGCCTCGGTACTGGTGGAGGTGTTCAACGACCCTGAACCCGGATCGCCAAAATTCCAATTCACCGATATCACTCCATTCAAATCAGAAATGTAAAAGAAGGTTGAATCTCCAAAACAGAGATTTTCATAGATGAAGCGAGGATTATTGAAGAAAGAGGTGATGAAATTTGGTAGTCCAACCCGACTACGATAGGTTCCCAGATTGACCCCGTCGTCCTCGTAGTTAGACCCGGCACCCTGCACATTCGGATTATTAAAAACACCCAGATAAAATGCATTGTAACGAGCCAGGTATATCTTGCTGTCGCTGCCTAATTGCAAGGCTCCAACATTGGTGCTGGCCGATTGAGCCACCAGCGTAGCAGAATTGATAATGGCGCTGGCCGATCCAGCTTGTAAGTTAAACTGATAGACCTTGTTGTTCGTATTCGATACGGAACAATAGAGCAGGGTTCCGTCGGGCGAGAATTCTACTCCATAGGGTGAGGAATATGTGCTTCCGTTGATGGTTATTGGGTTGGATAAAACTCCGGTGAATTTATTAAAGTCGAATAGCTCGAACGTGTTTCCATTAGCAGAGGTTGCAATGGCCAGTTTCGTTCCATCGGGGGAAAATTTAGCTTGCCCAATGGAGACATCCGAATTAGGATTTGCACCTGAATGGGGTGTGCCAATGCTGGTTACTACCGGGCTGCCTATGCCGGTTGCTGTAACGGGCCAGGCGTAGTAGTTGTTGGAGTTTCGTTCTACGGTGAGGACCCAAAAATCGGTAGTGTTCCCGTGTCTTACAGCGGTTAATTTTTCGGTAGTGGGGGTTAATAAACTTACATTTTTTACTGAAGTTACATTGCCTAATCCTCCGTTCAAGCTCATATCAACTTCGGAATAGGAGAGTCCGTTGTTGTCGAAATTTGCACCATTGGTGAATACGTAATACAGGTTCGTTGATCCTGGTTTTAGCAAAATAAGGCTGTTCTGGGTTGAACTGGCGTGCCCAAGTAACCCCCAGCTATTTGGCATGATGGAATGGTTTTTATTCCAAATTTTCATGCCATCGGTGTAGAAAAGTAGCTCTCCATTCTCATCCGATTGGGTGGCCGATCCTCCCTGAGCATTCACTAAGCCATCGCTCAACGCAAGCGGCGACGCCAGGTTGAAATCCAGTCCGGCATTGTATCCAAAATACCAGATGTTTGTCTCTCCTTGCGACTGAGCCTTGAAAGTGCTCCCAAGGAATAGTAAAATTAACCATCCGATAATGAGGCGATAAAAGTGCTGCATACGTAATTTCATTTCAAGGAAAAGAGAAATTGAATCTCTTTCACTAAACGTCAAATTAAACTCAAAGTTGCCTTTAAAACAAATAAACGATACCGGTATTGAAGGCTTATCTCAACTTAAAAAGAATGAATAAAAAAACCCCGGCGATGTGCCGGGGTTTAATCTAGAGATTGAGTAAGATTATTTTACTAAAACTACTTGTTTAGAGATAACCTGATTGTCAGTTCTTACTTGAATGTAATAGGTTCCTTCTGCGAAGGAGCTTAAGTCGATGCTGGTGTTATTCAAGTTATTGTTGAATTCCATCATTAACGATCCAACCACATTGTACACTTGAATGACGCTATTTTCTGCATTTTGAATGTTCACCAAACCGGTTGAAGGATTCGGGAATACATTAACAGGCTTGTTAGCATTAAACTCAGCTACGTTAACTGTGAAACATTCAACATCTTCGATTACTTCCCATTGCTGGTATACAGGGTTTTCAACAATACCGTTGCTTACCGAATATTGGAAAGTTTGGAAGGTACCGATTAAGGAAGGATCCATATCGATGGTGAAAGTAGCAGTACCGTCGCCATTATCAACAAAATTACTAACGATATCGTTCGAATTAGCATCAAAGCTGAAGGTTAATGGAAGACCATTCGGGTCGGTAGCCGATACGGTCATGTCGTACGATCCTGTTTCACTAGGATGTCCACATACACTATTAATAACCGAAGTCCAAACGGGAGGTAAGGTGGCGCTGGCAAGATTCAGACGAATCATAGGCAGGTCGCTAATATAGTACCAGTCGGCTCCTAAACGGAGTACTGTTTCCAGATTGTAAACATTTGGACCATCGCTATCAGCACCAATCCATGCTTGAATTTCTTCGTCGTTACCCCAGTAGAAAGAAAGAGCAGCAATGTATTCAGTTCCTGCAGTAACAGCAGCATCGCCTTGTGCAATTTCGATAAATGGTAAGGTAATCCAGGTTCCTAAATCAGCTTCAGCAATGGTGTATTCCTCGGTAGTAATCTGAAGGATACGGTCGGTATCGTAGCGGTACAATTCACCAACGATGGTCGATAAACCGGGAGTTGCACGATAATCAACAAAGACTGAAATAGAATGAACAGTAGCGTTGTTTGCCATGAAATAGTTAACACCTAACAAGTCGCCATCGGCACCACCGGTAAACATCGAAGGTGATAAACCACGGGTAAATTCATTATCGCGAGCAAAAATATCATTGTCGGTTACATTGAAACTTACCGGCTCAGCGGTGTTGTCGTCAATTAACTCATCGGCTACATCGGCTTCAACCTCAAAATTAACTTCGAAGTTACCGGCTGAAGCAGGCGTGAAGTATTCAGGAACGAAAATGTAGGTGGAATCAAATTCAATGGCTGATATAGTGTCGGTATTACTTACTAACAAGCTTCCATCTTTATAAACATCTGAAGTGAACAAGACATTGGTCGAAGTTTCTACTCCGTTGTTGTAAACTTCAGCTTCGGTGTGAATAGCCGTTAATTGGGATAATGGGAATTGCGATAAATAACCAAAGAATCCAACTTGCTCAGGAGCAAATTCATAAACGGAAGAAACGAGACCATCTCTAATTACGAGATCATAGTACGGAGCTTCAACGATTTTGAAATCGTCGATTTGCCACCAATAATCCCAAAAACCTTGAACGCGGAAGTAAAACTTAACGTTTGCTTGTCCGCCGGCGATATTGGAAATATTAACCAGATAAAATCCGGGATTATCGGTCGATTCTTTCACTTCGAATTCGGCATGTAATTCAATCTCGGTAGTATCGGTACCAATAATAACACCTAAGTAAGTTGGGTTGCCACCATAAGGATTGGAAGCTTCGTTACCCCAACGCTGATACAATTCTTCGAAAGAAACAGCTACAGCATCGTGGTTTGTTAAATCGTACTCAGGAGAATACAGGAAAGCATCGTAACTACCTAAGCTGTAATTGTCGGAGTCTAAAATCATCCAACCATTCGAAGCAGTTGAAGAAGCTAAGATGTATTCATAACCAGCAGTGGTTGGACCTTGAGCTCCTACCGTGGTGTATTGCCACACGTAGTTGTTCCCTTGTGAGTCGATGTCTTCAGTAGTCCAGCCGGTTGGTAAATCACCAACTCCAGGACCGCCTGATCCAAAATCATCGTAATAAATAGTGTCACCAAAAGCTTTCATTGCCTGGTCGTAACTGGTTTTGTCGGTATAACGAACTACCAGTTCTTGCGTCTGATCTTTAGTAAGTTTCAGTTTGCCTTCGGTATTGCTGCGCTGCGCAATACTGCTGAGGGCAAAAACTACCAACAGACTGATTAAAGTAAATTTTCTCATGATTTGATAAATTAATTAAACATTGGTTTTAAGTTTCACAAATATAAAAAATACCCCACTCCTTGCTCTAAAGATGCCCTAAAATATTGTTAACATCCTTTGGTTTTCCTAGCGAATGAGCTGTATCTTTCGAGAAATTCGATCTGAACCTCTCATTACTTGAATAATATACAATCCGGCAGGTAAATGACTTAAATCGATCCGGTTCTTATACGAGGCCGAATGCATGAAGTAGTGTTCGCGTCCCATTAAATCCAAAATTCGTACTTGAGCCTGCTCTATTCGATTCAAATAAACCATGCCTGTACTTGGATTGGGGAAAACCTCCATCTCTTCTAATTCAAAACCGGGTGTGGATACGGTTCCTAAACTATCAATGCGAATATCGTCGATACAAAAAATAAAAGCAGTATCCGAAACGCAATTAATCCCAACATGAACATCCTGATTTGCCCAAAGGCTTAAGTCGTATTCAAAATAAGTCCAGGCTGTATCTACTTGGACATAATTACCGGGTGTTATAATCGTGAAGTTATCGGCTTCAGGATCGCTTGTTGTAACTCCTACGCGAAAACGTTCCAAACCCCACAAATGACTGAACGACTTAGCATAAAAGCTTACTTTTCCACCTGGATCAATTGTGGCCTTAGGCGATATAAGCCAATCATTATTAGGTGCATTCCCAAATGGTCCGGCGACCGCCGAAAATACCACTCCGAATTGATCCCCTTCATAAACATCAATTCCACTAACCGATGGGTCGGTTAAGTCGGGGTTGAAAGGGATAAAGGAAGCGGGATCGCCACTGCCAGGATAACTTACCCCTTCCAGGACATAGGTAACGCTGCTGTCTAAATCGAGTGTAATCCACGGCGATAAATCAGTTGAAAAGGCAGTTACATTTTCGAAATCTCCCAACATTCCTCCTTCCGGTTCGTGGATGTACCCAACACGCAAATCGTCGATGGCCAAAATGCCCTGACTCAAAGAGGTATGTCGAATAGCAATTTGGATAGTGTCGCCATAAAAATCCGAAATATCTAAAACGTGTTCGGTCCATGTATTCGCTTCCTCGTTGACACTATAAAAAGGTGCGCCAGAAACATCGGCGGAACTTAAGATAAGTGAATCAGAAACGTAGATCTCATAATCTTCCGAAGTTGGTGTGCCGCCTAAATTTACCGATAAAGCTTTCCAGGCCAACGACGACCAATTATTCACGAAAATAGGAGGAGTAATTAACCAGCGATCGGCTGCTTCGGTTGTGTCGAAGTAGGAATTACTGGCTGCCCAATAATTGGGCTCATTGGTGAAATGCAACAAAAGCCACGCATCATCGAAAAAATTTAGCCCTAGTCCCAGCAAAATGGATTCGTGGTCGTTATTGCCATCTACATTCTCATGAACCATATTGTTCAGGGCTGTAGTGTCTTGGAAATCATTGAAGTAGTCCCAGTTGATTTTGGGCGATTGTTGAGTAGAAGGGGTGGTGACGGCTTGAATGTTACGGTTCGGTAAGGCTCGGGTTTGAGCAAATAGTTCCGGTGAAATCACCAATACCAATAAAATGGCTAGAATGGTTTGGCTGAAATAGCTTTTAATCATGGATGATTGTTTCAAATTGATAAGAAAATAACCGTTTTACTTAGGATCTTATTGCTTTAATTCCGGGTAATTCTTTCCCTTCGATATATTCAAGTAAGGCTCCTCCTCCGGTCGATACGTAACTCACTTTATCGGCGAGCCCATATTGGTTAATGGCGGCAACTGAATCTCCTCCTCCAATTAAGGAAAAAGCTCCCTGCTGAGTCGCTTTTACCAAGGAATCTGCAATAGAACGGGTTCCTTGATTAAAGCTTGAAAACTCAAATACACCCATCGGACCATTCCATAAAATGGTGTTCGACGATTCAATCAGCGACGCGAATTGAGTGGCACTCTCGGGACCAATATCCAGACCCATCCAACCATTGGGAACCTGATTGGCGGCTACAATCATTTTTTCGCTGTCGTTTGAAAACTCACGGGCTACCATTGCATCGGTCGGAAAGTGCAATTCAACTCCTTTAATTTTTGCTTTTTCAATGAGCTCTAGTGCAAGATCCAATTTATCTTCCTCAACCAGGCTGGAACCAATTTGACCACCTAGTGCTTTGATGAAGGTGAACATCATTCCTCCTCCGATAATCATGTGGTTGGCCTTATCCATTAAGTTTTCAATAATGGTAATCTTGCTGGAAACTTTCGAACCTCCCAAAATAGCAGTGAAAACGCCGCTAGCATCGTTCATTACCTTATCAATGCTGCTTAATTCTCCTTCGATTACATACCCAAATAATTTGTCGTTGGGAAAGAAATCGGCAATGATGGTGGTGGAAGCATGGGCACGATGAGCAGTTCCAAAGGCATCATTTACATATACGTCAGCCAAGCCAGCCAAGGCTTTCGCGAAACCGGTATCGCCTTTTTCTTCTCCTTTGTAAAAGCGCAAATTTTCCAGCAAGAGAACGTCTCCCGCTTGCAGGTGCTTCGCTTTCTCTTTTGCCTCTTCACCAATACAATCATTGGCAAAATCTACCTTTCTGTTTAGCAAGTTGGATAGATGAGGAATCAAATGGATAAGACTGAACTTTTCTTCGGGACCTTGCTTGGGGCGTCCTAGGTGCGACATCAGGATGACGGAACCTCCTGCTTCAATAATTCGTTCTATGGTTGGAATCGCTGCGCGAATCCGAGTATCGTCGGTAATCTCGTAGGCAGCATTTAAAGGGACATTGAAGTCCACTCGAACAATGGCTCTTTTGCCTGCAAATGGGTAATTATCAAGGGTAAACATAAAAGGACAATTTTAAAGTTTTTACTCGCGACGCAAAGATAAAAATTTATCGCAGCGTCAGGGGAGAATCTTTCATCGATCAGATAAAAATAAGGAAGCGAACAGGTCGTTTAAAAGCTTCATTCTTAGTTTAATACTTTTATCGTTTTGGGGATGGTCTCTTCTCAGTTAATTTGATTATAAGAATGAAAGGCAGTAAAATATTTGGTAATTTTGTAGCCTAAACTGGAATACGACATGGAAAACAATCAAATGCTTGAAAAAAAGCAAAATTACAAACCCATTCTGATTGCCCTGGTAATCGTTTTTTTGAGTACTAGCTTGGTTTTACTTTGGATGTTGCGGGAGCAAACTATCTTAACCGAAGAAAAAATTACTGAAGTAGTCGAAATTACCAAGGAAAATGAATCGGTTAAGGCCGAACTGAACGAAATGTATCGGCAATATGATGCAATCAAAACCGATAACGATAGTATCAATGCTATGTTGGTTCAGGAACAAGAGAAGATTCAAACACTCATCAAAGAAATTAATTCCAGCAAAGCCGAAATTCGGTCCTATAAAAAAGAGTTAGGCACCATCCGTAATGTGCTTCAATCTTTTGTACATCAAATCGATTCCCTTCAGCAGAAGAACGAAATCCTTCTGGCCGAAAATCGCGAAGTGCGATCGATGTACCAACAGGTAACCCAAGAAAAAACACAATTAGAAGAAACGAAGAAGGATCTGGAAGCAAAAGTCGATCAGGCTTCTACCCTAAAAACCGGAGCTTTCGAAGTAAACCTCTATCGTAACCGGGGGCGTTCAACCCGCTACGCTAAACGACTCGAAAAGGTCGAAGTTTGTTTTACACTTTACGAGAATCTAATTGTACAACAGGGCGAAATACCACTCTTTATCCGGATTGCCCGTCCCGACGAAGTCGTTTTAACGCATTCTTCGGAGAATTTATTCGATTTCGAAGGGAAAGAAATTGTGTACTCTGCGAACCGTGTGGTGGAATATTTTGGAAACGATACCCCCGTGTGTATTTACTACGAGAATCGCGATGAATTGCCGGAAGGCGATTATGCAGTGGATATTTTTGCCAATGGAAAACTAATCGGTTCTACCTCATTTAACCTCCGCTAGCCTTCTTGAGTTGGTTGATGTGAACCTGAAATTTGGACGCAAAAACGAATGATTCCAGTTCCTTGTTTTGCGTCTCGAAAATGTCTTGATGACTCCCTTCCCACCAAGCTTTTCCTTGGTGAATAAAAACAACCTTTTCCCCAATTTCCATCACCGAATTCATATCGTGTGTATTGATGATGGTAGTCATTTGGTATTCCTGAGTGAGTTCCTGAATCAAATTGTCGATGAGAATAGCCGTTTTGGGATCTAACCCTGAATTCGGTTCGTCGCAGAATAAGTATTTAGGATTCAGTGCAATAGCACGTGCAATGGCCACGCGTTTTCTCATTCCTCCGCTTATCTCGGAAGGAAACTTGTGATTGGCATTCACAATATTGACACGAGATAAACAGAAATTGGCACGTTCTAGTTTTTCCTCCGGACTCATTTGGGTAAACATATCCATCGGATACATCACATTCTCAACCACAGTGCTGCTATCAAATAGGGCTCCACTTTGGAAAACCATGCCAATCTCCTTCCGTATTTCTTTCCTTTCGCGGAAGTTCATCTTAGAAAAATCCCGACCATCGTACAAAATACTACCTGAATCTATTTCGTGCAGACCTACTAACGATTTTAACAATACGGTTTTCCCTGAGCCAGACGCCCCAATCACTAAGTTGCTGATGCCGGGTTCAAAGGATAAGGTAATATCGCGTAGTACCTCGACTTCATCAAAGGATTTACAGAGGTTTTGAATTTTGATCATACTAGCAGTAATTGTGTGATAATGAGGTTGAAAAGAAGGATTAGAACGCTGGAATAAACTACCGCTTTAGTACTCGCTCTACCTACATCCAATGCGCTTCCTTCGGCATGGTACCCGTAATAGGAGGATACACTCGTTATGATGAAAGCAAAAACGCTCGTTTTGATTAAGGAATAAACCACGTAATAGGGTAAAAAGTAGTAGCGAAGTCCTTCGATGTATTGCCCGGTGGAGAGTACTTCGGTAAGAACGCATCCGCCAAGCCAACCTCCCCAAACTCCTACAATGATACTCATGATTACCAGGAAAGGGAAAAAGCTAATAGCAGCAGCTATTTTCGGTAGCACCAAATAGGAGGCGGAATTTACTCCCATAATCTCGAGTGCATCAATTTGTTCGGTAACCCGCATGGTTCCAATCTCGGAGGCAATGTTCGACCCGATTTTTCCCGCGAGAATGAGTGAAACAATGGTGCTCGAAAACTCTAAAATCATTGAATCGCGGGTAGCATAACCAATTAAATAGAGAGGGATGAAAGGGTTTTCCAGGTTAATGCCCGTTTGAATAGTCAGTACTGCCCCCATGAAAATGGAAATTAAAAAGACAATTCCGATTGAATTCAGACCTAAGGACGCAAGTTCTTTTAAGTACTGGATCCAATACATTTTCAGCTTTTCAGGTTTCTGAAATACCTTTTTAATGAACAGAATGTATTGGCCTAATTGAAAGAAGGATTGTTGAAACATTGCATAGTTTTTCGTGTGAAACTATTTTTAAGGCAAATATACAGGATTGATTCAGACATGGTAGAATCAATTGGTTCAATAGCGATAATCTTTCCAATTAACTGAATAGATTTTGCTTTGAATAGGGCATTTCCTAAATTCGACGCAAGTTTAAACCCGTCATGAATAAACCTCTACAATACTAATTTTATTATCGAAAAATTATGAGCAGCAATAACTTCCTGGTGATAATGGCTGGGGGAGCAGGCGTTCGGTTTTGGCCCTTAAGTCGAAATTCTCATCCCAAACAATTTATCGATGTCCTTGGAACAGGGAAAACCCTCATCCAACAGACGTTTAATCGATTCCGAAAACTCATTGATGTCGAGAACATCTTCGTGGTTACGAGTCAAGAGTATTTCGATGTCGTACATGAGCAATTGCCAGAGTTAAAAGCAGATCAAATTCTGCTAGAACCCAGCCGACGGAATACAGCTCCCTGTATTGCTTATGCTAATTATCGGATTGCCCTGAAAAATCCTAATGCAAATATCATCGTGGCTCCTAGCGATCATCTTATTCTCGATGAGGAGGCTTTTCTTAAAGCCATGGAACAAGGGCTGGACTTTACCGAAACAAATGAAGCTCTTCTAACCATTGGCATTACTCCAAGCCGTCCTGAAACCGGATATGGATACATTCAGGTAAAAAAGATACAACGCGGAGTTTCAGAAATACAGGAAGTCAAAACCTTTACTGAAAAACCCAACCTTGAAATGGCGAAGGTCTTTCTGGAAAGTGGTGAGTTTCTCTGGAATTCCGGCATTTTTATTTGGAAACTGAGTTCAATACAAGCAAGCTTTAGTCGCTTTTTGCCCGATGTTGATTTGCTCTTCCGAACCGGTAAAGACTCTTTAGGCACACCGGAAGAACCTTCGTTTATCCAAAACACCTATCAAGTGTGTCGAAGTATCTCCATCGATTACGGTATCATGGAAAAAGCTTCAAATGTTTTTGTTCTTTCGGCCGATTTTGGTTGGTCCGACCTGGGAACGTGGGGCTCTTTATATCAGCATGGACAACCCGACGAACAAGGGAATGTTGTGCAGGGCGATAAAATCTTTGCTTACGACAATTCCAATTGCATCATCCGTAGTTCAGGGAATAAGGTTATGATAGTAAAAGGACTCCAAAACTTTATTGTAATCGAGTCGGAAGGAAACTTACTCATTTGTCCGATGGACGAAGAACAAAGTATTCGTGAAATGGTAGAAGATGTGCGTAAAAATTTAGGTAGTGATTCCTTGTAAGGCGAATAATAACTGAATAGATATTTCAGTGTTTGGTATTAAAAAAAAGAGGCAATTGATTCAATTGCCTCTTTTTTTATTTCAGATTCGATTAGTATTCCCAAAGATCTTGTTCGTAGCTGAAAATTTCCTCATAAATTCTCTCCGATTCCATCAAAGTTTGATTTCCAAGCGAATATTTATTGATATCGCGGTTGTCGTATACGTTACTTTCCTGAACGATATAACTGGCAAACTTTCTCTTGAAGAAAATATCGTCGAATGTACGACTTTCTGCATCGTTGTTTGGATTGTACACTTCATGGTTTGCGAATAGTGGACGAGCCTCTTGGAAGTGTACCCAGAACAATTGCTCTCTTCTTACTTCACCAGCTAGCTCTTCGGCAATTGCAGCCGATTCAGCTGATAACTCCCGATTGGAAGAAGGAATATATTCCCGAATAGGACAAAGACCAATGATTCGCACTTCAAGTGTAGAGTGCTTACGGTCGAAAAACCACATTTCTTTGACCAAATACTGTTTTACCTCGGAGGTATTCATGTCGCCGGCAATGATGGTTTCGATCGGTTCTCCTGTAGTTGGATCGTAGGATAAAACGGTATCGGTAGTTGCATCGAACTTCGATTCAATTTGCGCCCAAGTCATTGGGACATCAAATTCTTGTCCGGCAAATCGATCTGGATTAAAAGGAATGATACTTCCTTCGTCTTTGATACCATAGATTAATAGATCGATAAGGCTTACGCGATCTAAAATCCGTTCAGTTGGATAATAGAGCGGAAGATTAATCTTCTCGCGCAAATCGATCATGCGAATGATGTATCGACCCCAGGCAACATCCGATTCAATTAGCGGACGGTAGGGGATGGGTTTACGTTCTTTGTCGCGTTGTTTTATGTAAACACCATTCAGTACGTCTTGAGCCGAACTCGATGGAGGAATAATGTATCCCAGAGCGAGTCCTAAGAAGAGCAGAGCGAGTACTTTTTTCATCTTCGGTAGTTTTTATGTTTCAGTTTTCCCAATTAACTAGGATGATTGGGAGAGTATTCAGGCAATAGTTTGTTTAGTTAATTCTAAAGATGATAGGAGCCAGATTACGTGGAATATTGTCGCTTGGACCTTTGGCTTTAATGTCATCAATAATCAGTTTGTCGCCTCGGCGTAGATTTCGGATAATTCCTTTTTGTTCTTCGGTGAATCGGTTGTCTTTGGAGTCGCCTTTCACCCAGTAATCGGATCCACCTGGTTTGGCAGATACCTGGAAGGAGGTTACAACAAAAGGCATTTCAAAGTCAAAATCTTCAATTTCGGCAAAGACCCCTGCTTGAGCCAGCAAGACATTCTTCTGAATCTCGCCACCTTTTAGGTTGAAAACTTTAGCAACAGGGTCGGGAACGCGTTTAACACGGAATTTCACGGAACCAATCGACTTTTGTTCTCCATCGATATCGGCCGAAACAATGATTTCTGTTTTGTTCCCTAAGAAGTCGATTTGGCTGGGCTCAACAATCCAGTTATTGTCTTTGGCATTGCGGGTAATCTTACCATTTTTCATGGATACGGTAAGTTTGTCCTTCGTTACACCGGGAACGGAAACGTCAACCGGGTTGAGTACCCCTTGATAGAACACATTCATTTTCGTTGGAGAAACAACGAGCGTAGCTTCCGAAACTTGATATTCCGATTCGAAAGGATATCGTTTTTTAGCTCCTCCGGGAGTAGCAATTTCGATTAAACCTCCCCAGGAAACAGCAGGATTGACACTTCCAGCTCGTACTTCATAAAATCCTCGTCCATTTTCTACATGGAGGGTATCGTAGTCTTTACCTAAATTGCCTACCATAAAATAATCTACTTCGCCGTCGCTTGTTTCGAGGGAGTCGTATTTCCCAACATAGACCGTAGGTTGTTGGGTGGTATCGAAAGCTGCCAGGAAAACCTCAGCTTTGTATTCATCGCCGGTGAAAACCACTCCTTTACGAGAGCGAACAACTGCATCGATTTTATTTACTTTAATCTCTTTGGCATCGACCTGCGCGAAAAGGTGATTGATCACATCCGATTCAGCATTACTCACGTCGCTTTGAATTTTCGACAACATGGTGATACAAGCAATCATTGGTAATTGATCGAAACGAGCAATTTCCCATGTTTTTTGTACGTCGCCATCTTTCAAGTTCTTAGGAGGATCATCGGTATTCAGTGTAGCTTGCAGCGAGTTGATAAGTGAAGTTGAGCTAGCATCAACCATATCGCTTAGCAAAAATGAGCGGAACTCAATGAGTTTTTGTTTTAACTCGTAGGCTTTCCCATCATAACTGGGACCAATCATCACAATTCCTCCGGCTTCGAGGTTATCGGCTTTTTGAATGGAATCGACATAGAGTTCTCCGTTATCGCCTAGTGCAGGGGCTTCAAGACCATCGGCACGAATGATAATATCTTTTTTCAATGTGTCGATGTAGGTTCGGAGTTCTTCTGCTTTTTCTTTAACTAAGTCGGCTTTTTCTCTCCAGGGACGAACTTTTATTTCTTCATGAAGCTCTCGTTCCAGAAAAATATCATATAAGCCTTGATTCTTGTCGTTAACATTTTCAATGGTGGTGCTCAACCCTTGTTCTACTAAAACGAAGGCTTGTACCACTTCTTTCGATACATTCAGTGCTAACAGTGCTGTCAGTACCAAATACATCATTGCAATCATTCGCTGCCTCGGGGTTTCCGGACAATTCGTTGCACCCATAGTCTTTCTTTTCTTTAGTTAGTCAGCAAATCGAATTATTTCTTCACATTCATTGCGGAAAGCATATTTCCGTAAACGGTATTGAGCGCCTCAAGCTTATCTCCGAGTTTACTAACTTCTTCTTTATATTTTTTGGTGCTTTCAACGGAACTTAGAAGGTGTTCCATCATTTGGCTCATATTTTTAAAGGCCTCGTCGGAATTCTTCACGTGCTGATTCGTTCCTTTCAATTGAACTTCATAAATAGCATTAAGAGCCGCGAGGTTTTTGTTCATTGATTCGAGGTGACTGTTATAGCTGGAACTATTGTTAGCTACATTGCTAAGGCTCGATTCCAAATTCTCGGCTAATTCTTTATACGATTCAGACGATTTGGAGATTCCCTGCATTGTATCGGAGGCAAGTTTTGCGCTATCGATATAGGTTTTTGTAACAACAGTAGCTTCCGAAACATCGGCTAAAGCGGATGTCGTATTAGCTAAGTTTGTTAAACCACTTCCTAATTTTTCGAGGGTGTCTTTTCCAATATCTGCTTTTTCGAGAATTTGATCGGCTAAGCTTCCACTTCCTGAAGCAGTAGATCGTGCGGGACTATCGGCAAAAATTTCATCTTCGTTGTCCATACCGGCTAATTCAGGATAGACCAAACTCCAATCGTATTGTTCGTGGAGGGGTTCAAAGGCGGATAAGAAGAAAATCAAAGCTTCGGTGGAGAGACCGACCAAAAGCATTTCAGACGCATAAGGGTAGTGATTAATCTTGAATAAGGCTCCCATAAGAACAACTGCTGCTCCCCAACCATAAACGTAAGCCATAAACCTTTTATACTTCTTACTCTGAACTATTTCCGTTAAATTCATTTTTAGGAATACTTTAAATTGATACTAATAATTATTTGAAAGATGAAACATGTGATTAATAAGTGGTAGAACCTCCGTCGTTAATGTCGCGACCTAAGTAGGAACGAACGCAACGGAAACCAACATACGATTTAGCTGAATCCTGAAATTCGTAGGTTCGATATCCATTTTGAAGGTAAACGGCTACGTCTTTCCACGATCCACCACGAATTACTTTTCGTTTGAGTGTTTGTGGATCGTCGGCTTGAGCGTGATATTGATAATCGGGATTCAAATCGTGAACAAATTGGTAGGCTGATTCATCGAAGGCATTGGATGTCCATTCGGCAACGTTTCCTGCCATATCGTAGAGCCCAAACTCATTGGGTTCGAAACTACCAACCATGACGGTTGAGATACCTCCATCGTCGACATAGTTACCGCGCATGGGCTTGAAGTTGGCTAAGAAGCAACCAACGTCGTTTCTGGTATAGTATCCACCCCATGGGTACATTTGTAAGTCGAGATTACCTCTAGCTGCGTATTCCCACTCCGATTCGAGAGGAAGGCGATAATCCTGAACAAAGGCACCGCCTGTACCTGCCAAGTAATTATTGTGTAATTGGGTTCTCCAACGAGAGAATGCATTGGCTTGTTTCCAGCTAACTCCTACAACAGGGTAATTGTCGTAAGCGGGATGCCAGAAATACATATTGGTGAGGGGTTCATTGTAAGAGTAGGTAAAATCGGCAATCCAACAGAGGGTGTCCGGATAAACATTGATTTCTTCTTTCATGATGAAATCTGCACGGCTGCGCACATCGACGTATTCACCTTGATTGTTTTTGATTTGCCCGGTGTAGCGTCCGGTTTCAAAATCGTAATGATGACGATGATTTCCATCGAAATTGAACTTTTTGGCCGCTTGCTTCAGGTCAACCCAATAATAGGTGTAATTGAGTTTACGCGTATCGATTTCTTTACGGCGATAGAAGCGCTCGTTTTCAACCAAATACATATCACGTAAAGATTCCTGATACTCGATATCGTCCCAGATGAGTTCTGTTTCCCAGTTTAGGTAGGGAGGGATGATTTCTTCGCCGTATTGATCTTCCGAAATGAGAAATTCTTCGTATTCTTCGCCAAGTCGTTGACGAGCGAGCGAATCGCGAACCCAATACACGAATTGACGGTATTCATTGTTCGTAATTTCTGTTTCGTCCATCCAGAAAGGGGAAACCGAGACCGTTTTAGCTTGAGCGGTCATTGCCCAGTTTGGATCCTGGTCGTTAATTCCCATGTTGTAACTTCCTTGCTTGATGAATTTCATGCCATAAGGCTCGGCAGAATACCAGGTTTCCCGGTCTTCGACTCCGGTGAGTTCGTATGAACTGTAATTTGAGCAGCTACTGACTAAGGCTAGTAGTAAGCTTAGATACATCAAATTTTTCATCATATTGGGTAATTTAGTCATTACTAAGTTTATCGGCCTCTATTCAAGATAGAAGTACCTCTCGTTGGTCCGGACTCTAAGCCTAAGTCGAATACATACCGGCCAAAAAATTCAACAGAACCAGCGGCGTATGTTCCGAGCGCGTTGGCTGGGAAATCCCAGGCCATCCCAACCGATATGCCATTAATTAGGTTAACCCCAAACATGGCTACGTAGGCATCGCTCATTCGGTAGCTTACGCCACCCCAGAACTGTTTGTTATATTCTAAAACTGCATTGAAATCGATTTGGTGTGCGGTGAGGTCGCTTTTGATGAAAACAGAGGGAGTGATTTCAAACAAGGGGTTTGGGAGGGTGTAGTGGTATCCTCCGTTGATGTAAAAGTTTTGTTTGAGGAAGCTGGAGGAATTTTCGTTGTATTCGAGTGTTGGTCCATTGAGGTGGCGGGCTGCTACGCCAAGATAGAAATCCTGGGCTTTGTAGTGAACTCCGGCGCTTAAATCGAAAACGAGTACGCTTTCATCTTTCGGGATGAGTGGATCGGTGGAAGGTAAAGAACCACCCGCAGTACTCCATTCAACATTATTGAATGATTGGTTATTGAAACCGAGTCCTAAACCTACGCTCAGTATGCCACCTGCTACCTCAAAATGAGGAGCAAGGGCTAATTCCATTCCGATATTTTTTGAGAATCCTAGCTCATCTTGCATAATGGTAAAGCCGGCTCCCAGAGCCTGAGCGTCCCAGGGCAGTATTGAATTCACATTAAAGACGCGAGTGGAAGGTCTTCCTTCGATGCCAATCCATTGTTCGCGAATGAGGGCTGATGCAGAGACTCCATTTTCCAAACCAACTACTGCCGGGCTAATAGCCGGCATGTTGAACTGATTCAAACTAAACTGAGGGTCGTGCTGAGCCAGGATAGGCAAGGTGAACAAACTGCAAAAAACAACTGCAATTAATTTTTTCATTCTGTCTTATTTTTCTCAATACTGCTTGTGACCAAATTACAAAGCGCTAAAATAAATAAAAATATTTCTTAACAACAAATAATAAAAATTGCTAAAAACTTAGTAAAATAAGCCATTAGCCGATGTTTGGGAGGTGTAGTTTTTACCCTTTTGATGGCTTTGGCAACTTCTTTTCAGATTCCTAATCCAAGGTTTCAAACGAATAAACCGAAGCGAAATTATATGGACTTCTTTCGTTAAGGTGCTTTCGCAAACGCAATTGGAGCCTAGCTTAATCGCTGAAATAGCTTCCACCAGCGATCGGGTACTTCTCCTTTCCTGGCAGTGTGATAGTCGGTTTCTGAACAAGCAACCAACAACAGATCTTGATTCATTGCTCGGCCTGCCGGGATTTCCATCCACCACTTTTGGTCCCTTTCATCGTGTACAAATGTAATCTTATGGTTCAAAACATCAAGTTCATAAATGGATTTAGAATCTTTCTTTTTTCGTTCCGATTCCGTCAAGAGATAATTGGCTTTGCCATCGATTACGTGCCAAATGATTTGAGCGGCTAGCTGAGCGCTGAGATCGTTGTGGTCGTTCCCCGGTTCAAATTCATGTAAACCAATGATTTTCGCTTTGTCGCTGTTTCCTGCATACCAGGCTATCTGACAAATTTCTTCGGAATGAAATCCATTAACAGAGGTTTCCGGAACGCCGGGAGCATCGCTATGTTTTACAGCACCCAGGTCGATGCTGATTAATTCGCTGTCGCGCAAATAAGGTTCGGCCTGAGATAAGTTTTCTCTCAATTCACCTAAACGAACCAAGTCGAAAAATAATTTCTCCATTAAATCGGATTCTTTTTGTGAGAACAGGTAGCGCTGAACTCCCAACACGCTTAAGTTGAAAAGGTGTTCTCCTTGTTCGCTCACTAGTTTACTAAGAAAACTCGTCGCAGTGAGATTCTTGGAAAGCTTAAGATTGATTTTGGAATCAATTACTGCCAGAGAAACCGGGTGGGGCGACTGTTTTAACCCGAGGAACTGTCCGTAGGTGAGATGATGACCTCCTCCATAATAAATAACCTGTATTTCATGCTTCAAGAGGATTTCAGTTACCATTTGGAGCGCGTGCTGCGTGTCGGTGAGGGTTTTCCCTGATTGTAGGTACCCCCAATCTTCAATTCGTATGGGTGATTGCGGGAGGTAGAGCCGATAAAGTTGACGCCGAATGGGCGCAGGGTTCGGAATGCCAGCCTGCAGCGATGAACCTCGAAGCTCATTGAGCCCCACCAGGACGAAGTGGGGTAGTTGTTTGGAAGTGTTTTTATTCTTGGTGAAGAGATGGCCAAAGGTCCCCGGAGGGAAACTTTCCTCCAGTAAAAAGTCGTTGTTGTCGGTAAGAAACTGCTGCTTTAAGTTGATTAAGTCGTCCACTTTTTTTGAAGACAAAGATAACTTCCCATCCAAAACAAAGAACGCCTCTTCAGGACTAAGTTATCAGCAGGTGTCAACAAAATCCGGGAGAGGCGTTCAATGAGGAGCCCGATTTTCTTAGGCTTTCTTCTTTCTTTTGGGAGCTGCTTTGCTACCAGCTTCAATCAGTTTCATGCAATCGTCGAGACTGAGTCCTTTCGGATCGGTGTCTTTCGGAATTTTATAGTTCTTTTTCTGATAGCTGATATAGGGACCCCAGCGTCCATTGAGGATGATCGGGTCGCCTTCGTTGTCGAAACTTTTAATGAGTTTTTCGCGGTCGGCCTTCCTCTTCTCTTCCATTAATTCAATGGCTGGCTCTAATTCAATGCTATACGGATCGTCGATGTCTTTGCGAAGCGAATAGAATTTATTATTGTGTTTAATGTAAGGACCAAATCGACCAATTGACACGCTTACGGTGTAGTTCTCGTAAGAACCCAAATTGCGGGGCAATTTGAAAAGTAAAAGCGCCTCTTCGAGGGTAATGGTTTCGATCGACTGATCTTTCTTAATGCTTGCATATTGTGGTTTTTCATTCGAATCCTTGTCGTTGTCGCCAATTTGAACTATGGGGCCATAACGACCAATTCGAGCATAGACTGGCTTACCTGTTTTAGGGTCATCGCCTAAGAGCCGGCGGCCATTTTCCGGGCTTGAATTTTTCTCGGTAACATCTACCTGTTTATGAAAAGGACGATAGAAGTTGTCGATCATTTTAGTCCATTCCATGTCACCCTCGGCTATTTCGTCGAAGTTTTTTTCCACGTTTGCTGTAAAGTGATAATCCATGATTTCGGAAAAATGTTCCATTAGGAAATCATTCACAACCATGCCAATATCGGTTGGAAAGAGCTTCGCTTTTTCATTTCCAACGGTTTCTGTTTTTGTTTCTAAGCGGATATTTCCCGCTTCAAGTTGATATTGTAAATAATCGCGCGAAATACCCGGACGGTCTTCTTTAACAACGTAACCCCGGTTTTGCACGGTTGAAATAGTTGGAGCATAAGTTGAGGGTCGGCCGATTCCTAATTCTTCCAGGCGTTTTACAAGGCTTGCCTCTGTGTATCGGGCTGGCCGTTGAGTAAACCGCTCGGTCGCAAGCATCGAATTCATATCGAGGGCTTCATTGGCTTTTACCGCAGGTAAGAGTCCGCTTTCGTCGAAGGATTTCAGGTTGTCTTGTTCCTCATCGGTCGATTCAAAATAGGTTTTTAAAAATCCATCGAAAAGAATCACTTCGCCACTAGCCAGGAATTTTTCCGGTCGATTAGAAATGGCAATGTGAATATTGGTTTTTTCAAGGAGAGCATCGCTCATTTGCGAAGCAAGCGTTCGTTTTCGAATTAGGTCATAGAGTCTTTGTTCTTGCCGTCCACCTTTGGCCGTTTTGTTTTCCATGTAGGTTGGTCGGATTGCTTCGTGAGCTTCCTGAGCTCCTTTCGATTTGGTAGCGTATTTTCTTGGTTGTGAGTATTTTTCACCATACTCGGAGATGATTGTCGCTTTGGCTGTATTAATCGCCAGCGAGGAAAGGTTAAATGAATCGGTACGCATGTAGGTGATTTGTCCGGATTCATAAAGTTTTTGAGCAACCGACATTGTTTGAGCCACCGAAAACCCTAATTTTCTGGAGGCTTCTTGTTGTAGTGTAGAGGTAGTAAATGGTGCTGAAGGTGATTTTTTTCCTGGTTTGGTAGAAATTTCCTGAACGGAAAATTGAGCAGACTTACAAGCTTCCAGGAATTGTTCGGTCTCTTCTTTGGTCTGAAAACGCTGATTAAGTTCAGCTTTGAAAGATTGATTGCTTTTTGGATCGATGAATTCAGCCACGATCTTGAAAAAATGTTCCGGAACGAAACCGTTAATTTCCCTTTCGCGCTCTACCAGTATTCGTACTGCAACCGATTGTACCCGCCCTGCCGATAAACTCGGTTTGATCTTTTTCCACAAGAGCGGCGATAACTCAAAACCCACCAATCGATCGAGAACTCTGCGTGCTTGTTGAGCCTTGACCAAGTTGTAATCGATTTGCCGGGGGTTTTCTACTGCGTGAAGAATGGCCTGTTTGGTAATTTCGTGGAATACGATTCGTTTGGTTTTTTCTTCCGAAAGTTCGAGGGTTTCAAAAAGGTGCCATGCAATGGCTTCTCCTTCGCGGTCTTCATCGGAGGCTAGCCAAACTGTCTTCGCTTTTTTACTCAGTTTATTCAGTTCCGCTACTACTTTTTTCTTATCGGAAGATACTTCGTATAGTGGTTGATAGTTTTTGTCTAAATCGATTCCCAGTTTCTTTTTTGACAAATCCCGAATATGACCAAAGCTCGATTTAACCAAAAAATCGGGTCCTAAAAACTGTTCGATCGTCTTAGCCTTGGCTGGGGACTCCACTATGACGAGGTTTTGTTCACTCATAAAATGATGGCTGTTGGTTTATTAAAAATTCGCGCAAAGTAAAGTAAAAGCCTCGAATCAAAACAAATTTTTAACGGGTTAAATCATAAGCGACCGAATTTAGCTTATTCCTGATCGGTTTTAGTTTGAAGTATGATTTGCAACATATCTAGATATTTAGATTTGTTCTTATTAGTGTTTAATGGTTTGATTATTAGGGTTTCATGTGGTAGTGTGGAGCGTGTTGAGATGTAACCTGCTGGATGACATTTCCGCCTTGGTTACGGCCATTTCATATTAAAGTATCTTTGAGTCGGAAATTATTGAAACGGTTCATAAAAAGATCAACTATGGCAACGAATAGGAGGGATTTTATCAAAATATCGGCATTAGGAGCCGGTGCATTAGCGATTACAAAACCTGTTTTTGGATGGCTTCCCGACTTCATGAAGAACAAGGAGCCGATGGACGATTCGAAAGCAAAGCGTTTTCCAACGTATTGTGAGATTTGCTTTTGGAAATGCGCCGGATGGGCTTATACAAACGAGCAGGGAGAATTATGGAAGATAGAAGGGAATGAAGACGATTTACACAGCAACGGCCGCTTTTGTCCGAGAGGTACGGGTGGAGTTGGAATGTATTATGATGATGATCGACTCAAAACACCTTTAATAAGAGAGACGGTCGATGGAGTTCAACGCTACCGAAAGGCTAGTTGGGACGAGGCATTAAGCTTTATTGCTAAACGTATGCAGGAGATTTCCGATAAATGGGGTCCTGAATCGATTGCCTTGTTTTCACACGGTTCTGGTGGAACTTATTTTGGTCATTTGCTGAAAGCCTTCGGGTCCGCAAGTATCACCGCACCTTCTTATGCACAGTGTAGAGGTCCACGTGAAGTAGCCTTCAATGTTACCTTCGGTTCTCAATTAGGCTCTCCAGAACCCCTGGATATTCGCGATACTCAATGTTTAGTTTTAATTGGTTCACATTTAGGTGAAAACATGCATAATGGTCAGGTACAAGAAATGTCGCAAGCCATCGACAAAGGAGCCACCATTATCACTGTCGATCCTCGCTTTTCAACGGCGGCCTCTAAATCGAAGTATTGGCTACCCATTAAGCCTGCTACCGATATTGCTCTGCTTCTCGCATGGATTCATGTCATTATTTACGAGGAATTGTATGATAAGGAATACGTTGAGCAAAATACGATAGGATTTGAGCAATTGAAAGCTCATGTTAAAAATAACACACCGGAGTGGGCCTATGGCATTACCACGATTAAGCCCGATTTAATTCGAAAATCGGCCTATGAAATGGCCAAAGCTTCCCCTTCGGTAATCGTTCATCCAGGCCGACATGTAACCTGGTATGGCGATGATACCCAGCGGATGAGAGGAGTGGCTATTTTGAATGCACTCTTGGGTGCCTGGGGTCGAAGAGGCGGTTTTTATATTCCTGAAAAGTTCAAGCTTCCGAAATTCCCCGGTCCGAAGTATCCTAAACCAAAGAAAACCAAATCGGATGCGCATCAAGGCAAATATAATTTAGCCGATACCTTTTTATCGAATGGTATTTGCGAAGCCAGTACGATTAATATTGAACGCGATTTTACCTACAAAGCCTGGTTTATTAATGGTACGAACCTGATAGAGACCTTGCCCGACAAAAAATTAACGGAAGCAGCTTTGAATCAGTTGGAATTAGTGGTTGTAATTGATACCATGCCGATGGCCATAACCGGCTATGCCGATGTGGTATTGCCTGAATGTACTTATTTGGAGCGTTACGATGAAATTCGGGTTTCCCCCCATCGGATTCCTCAAATGGCCCTTCGTATGCCCGCCGCCGAGCCTCGTTGGGATTGTAAACCAGCAGAATGGATGGCTCGTCAATTGGCTCACAAGGTTGGATTAAGCGAGTACTTTAATTATGAGTCGCATGAGGAGCTGCTCGATTGGCAGTTACGCCAAGTTGGATCGAGCCTGGAAGAAATGAAGGTTGTGGGAGTCAAGTCTTTCGATCGTGAATTTGATGATTTATACTTCCGTGAAGGTGAAGTTCCACAGTTTAATACCAATTCGGGTAAAATTGAATTGTATTCGACTGAATTGGAGCGAGAAGGTTTTGATCCGATGCCGGTTTATACGAAACATCCGGAGCCACCTGCCGGTTTTTACCGACTTATTTATGGTCGGGCTCCCATGCACACGTTCAGTCGTACAGCGAACAATCCGAATCTAACCGATTTGATGGATGAGAACAAGATATGGATTAATCCAAAAGTTGCGAAGCAATGGGGATTAAAGAACGAACAGCCCATTTGGTTGGAGAATCAGGATGGAGTAGTATCATCCTTCCCCATTAAAGTTCGAGTTACCGAACGAATTCGCTGGGATTCGGTGTACATGGTTCATGGTTTTGGGCACAGCAATAAACAACTAACCCGTGCTTATGGTCGAGGAGCCAGCGATACACAAATGATAACCAATGTGATGGTCGACCCGATCATGGGTGGAACCGGCATGCGTGGAAATTTTGTTACGTTTCATGTTGAAAAACCAAGTAGTAAAGAGGAGGTTGCCTTATGAGATATGCAATGGCCATTGATACCCTGAAATGTGTGGGATGTAGCGATTGTGTGGTCGCTTGTCAGACAGAAAATAACGTACCGATAGGGTATTGCCGCGATTGGATTGTCGAAGCAGTAGATGGTACTTATCCACAGTTAGAGATTGAGCTTCGTTCGGAGCGTTGCAATCATTGCGATAATTCGCCTTGTGTGCGAGCTTGTCCTACCGGAGCGAGCCATTATAAGGAAGGTGGTATTGTGGCCGTTTATCACAACGAATGCATTGGTTGTGGTGCCTGCATACAATCTTGTCCTTACGATGCAAGGTATTCCCACCCGGAAGGTTATGTAGATAAATGTACTTTCTGCTATCATCGAGTGGAAAAAGGACAAAAGCCTGCCTGTGTGTCGGTTTGCCCAACGAATTGTATGTATTTCGGCGACCTGGATGATGAAAATTCCGATGTTTCCAGAATGCTAAAAACACGCAAGTACAAGGTTTTAGCACCCGAAGCTGGAACGAAACCCATGGTATATTATTTAATCTGACAAATGGGAGGTTAACCTTTTTCGGGTCGAAGCGAGTCGCTTTCAACGAAATTGAATCCTCACTTTGCCTTGTTTCAATAAATAGAAGGATTGAGAAAAACTGAATGCTATGAAAGAAGAATTATTTATTAGTGGACGCGCTAATTTGAACATCGATCCGGTGCTGCATATTTGGCATTGGCAAATACCGGTGTATCTTTTCTTAGGTGGTCTTGCGGCAGGACTGCTATTTTTTGCCTCCCTCTACACAGTGCTGGGAAAAGAGGATAAGTATAAAACGGCGGTTAGGATTGCACCGGTTATTGCGCCCTTTGCCCTGGTTTTAGGCTTGTTTGCCTTGTTCTTAGATTTAAAACACAAGCTATTCTTTTGGCAACTCTATACCACCATTCGTTTCGATTCACCAATGTCGTGGGGTGCATGGACCCTCATGGTTGTAACGCCATTGTCCTTTGTGTGGGTTGCCCTTCACATTAAAGATTTCTTCCCCAATTGGGACTGGAAGTTTAAACTGGTGATTCAATTGGAAGCCTGGTTGCAGAAAAATAAACAAGGTCTTGCCTGGATTATATTGATTTTTTCAATCATTCTGGGAGTTTATACAGGTATTCTTTTATCGGCATTTAATGCTCGTCCGTTGTGGAATACCTCCATTTTAGGCCCACTGTTTTTGGTTAGTGGATTATCGACCGGTGCTGCGAGCATCATGTGGTTAAGCAAGGATGCTAAAGAGCGGAAACTCTTTTCGCAAATCGACTTAATGTTGATTGCCATCGAGTTGTTTTTTATCATTCATTTGTTCATGGGATTCTTGGCCAGTACCGAGGTGCAGATTGAGGCAGCTAAGTATTTCCTGGGAGGGCAATTTACCTTCTCCTTTTGGGTTTTCGTAGTTGGGATTGGGTTGATTGTTCCTGCTAGTTTGGAGATTATTGAGTTAAGTGGCCGTCATATTCCGGTCGCAATTCCAGCAGCTTTGATTTTGCTTGGTGGAATTATTTTCCGCTTCATTATGGTAGAGGCTGGTCAGGTTACTCGATACCTGTATTAAAGATATGAAGAATAGGAGTTAACGTTTTAGTAATTATTGATATGGAAGAAAATAAGCAAGCTTCAAAGTATATGAATCCGTATTTAGCCGGATTTTTATTAGGATTGGTTCTGTTGGCATCGTTCTATTTTACCGGGAGGGGATTAGGTGCTTCAGGAGCTGTTAAAAGTGTTGTGGTTACAACTGTTGGGACGGTTGCCCCGGAATTTGCTTCATCGACTCTCTTTTTTGAGTCGGGCGCTTCGGAAGGAGAGAGTCCGCTTAAGTCCTGGCTCGTTTTCGAAGTATTGGGCGTTTTGCTGGGTGGATTAATTTCCGGAGCCTTTGCCGGGCGTTTAAAACTTAAAGTAGAACATTCTCCTAAAATTAGTTCCAAAACCCGCTTAATAGCAGCTGTGCTGGGAGGTATTTTATTTGGTATCGGTTCTCAATTTGGTCGAGGATGTACCAGTGGTGCGGCATTGAGTGGGATGGCAGTACTTTCTACCGCAGGTTTTATTTCGATGCTGGCCATCTTTGGGACAGCCTTTTTATTTGCTTATTTCATGCGTAAACTTTGGATTTGATTTTTAAAAGAAACTAAGATGGGACCACTTGTAACACAGGATATTATTGGAGGTAATTGGAACTTTGTTCTTGCCTTTATTTTAGGATTATTTTTTGGCGGGGTATTGGAGCAGGCCGGATTTTCTTCCAGTCGCAAATTAGCCGGTGTTTTTTACGGCTACGACTTTGTCGTTTTGCGTGTATTCTTCACTGCGGCTATTACTGCCATGGTAGGGCTATTGTTCTTTCACTATTTTGAGTGGATCGATTTATCGCTCGTGTATGTGAATCCAACATTCTGGCCATCGGCATTAACCGGCGGTGCCATTATGGGCCTCGGATTCATTGTTGGTGGATTTTGTCCCGGAACCAGCGTTTGTGCTGCTTCTATAGGAAAGATTGATGCCATGGTTTTTCTTGTCGGGATTTTTATCGGCATTAGCCTCTTCGGATTTACCTATGACTGGTGGGTAGATTTTGTTTTCGCCGGCGATTTAGGCCGAATCAAGGTTTACGATAGTTTAGGGATGCGCCAGGGGAGCTTTGCCTTTATGCTAATTGCGGTTGCGCTTATAGCATTTTATGCAACCCGGTGGATTGAAAAACGTGTTAAAAAAGTTGAATACTAAATTCTTACCAGCATGAATATACGATATGCTTTTGTGTCGGCCATAGCTATTTTGCTCGGAGCGGTGCTCATGTTTTTACCGGAGAAACAAATAAAAATCGAAAAGGATCCGGTCGATTTACTGCTAGCTATCAACGACGAAAGCCGTTGGATAAGTACCGATGAATTGGCCCATTCGATTGTTGAAAAGGATCCTTATTTTTTGCTTATCGACGTACGATCCGGGGATGAATATCAAAACTTTTCTTTGCCTGGGTCGCTCCACATTCCCTTGGATAGTATTCAGTCTCCCAATTATTTGCCTTATCTGCAACAAGAGGGCTTGCGAAAGATTTTTTATTCCAATACCTCGGCCAAAGCCACGCAGGCCTGGGTGTTGTCGAAACGTCGTAACTTGTCCAATATATACGTGCTTGAAGGTGGCGTAAATCGTTGGGCAGAAACGATTTTAAATCCAGTTAAGCCTGCCTCTACCGCTCCACAAGAGGAGTTCGACTTATATAGTTTTCGAGTAGCTGCCAGCCAGTATTTTGGAAACTCGGCAGAAGAAACGGTTGAGTCTGAAGCACCCAAGAAGCCTATGATTCAAGTTAGTAGAAAAAAGAAAGCTGCCCAAGGTGGTTGTTAACCCTTAAATCTTTATTGTTATGAGTATCGCACATCCGAACGATCATAAAAAAATTTCCTATAAGTTACCTTTGGGTGGCTTCCTGTTCTTGGTAGTTTTCATCGTCGGGTTCATTACCCTGCCAAAACCTGAATTTGAATACGCAGTAAGTGGCGCCGAAGCGCTCGAATTGACAAATATGGAGGAAAGTACCGTGAATCCGAATCAAGCAAAAGAATTGCTCTCTTTCGCCTCTTTCCCCCACCGTTTAGTCGATTTGCGTAATCCTCACGACTACATTAAAGGTCATTTCCAAGGAGCGATTAATATTCCTTCGCATGCTTTGTTAGAGGATACTTATCGCGATTGGTTGGAAGATGATCAGTACATCAATATTTTGTATGCCTCTCACCCTGATGAGGTTATTCCGTATTGGATGCTATTGCGCCAGTTGGGTTATACCAATAATCTGGTTTTACTTTCGGGTTATCAAGGGAAAGACCAGGCAGGCTCTTTTCCGATGAAGGAGATTCTTGTGGAACAATCGACGGTTGATTTTGAGGCGCTCAAAGAGCAGTTGAGCGGAGGAGGTAAAGTCAATTCAGCTCCAAAAGAGAGCAAGGCCTCATTGCCGGTTATCCCGGTAAAAAGAGCTAAGAAATCGGCCGAAGGAGGCTGCTAAGATTCGTTTAATATGCCTAGCTTAGCAGGATGAAAAGGATCTTTCATGCCTGGCTGTTAATCAGCTTGCTTATAGTTTCTTGTAATGCTGAAAAAGAAACTCATCGGGAAGAAATTATTCCAGCCGATACCCTTGTTCTGTTGTTAGCTGATTTGCACCTGGCCGATGCCTATTTGTCGGTTAATCGTTTGCATTTCAAAGCCGATAAGAGTCTTCTTTATCAGGCTATTATGGATGAGTACGGTGTTGAACGCGCGCGTTTTGATACCAGTGTGCAGTATTATTCCCTTCGAGGAGAGGAATACGAACAGATTTATGAAGATCTGTTGGTTCATTTGAGTCAATTGGAAGCCGAATTGACGCAGGATCATCCATCAGATAGCCTTCCAACTGATACGCTGATTATTGAAAGCAATCGGCAATTGTTGGAGGAGGATAGTATTGCGAACCGTGAATTTCTCGATCGATTGGAGGAAGCTCGTAAGCGCAAGGAAGCATTATCTACCGAAAGGAAGAAGACCAGCCTTAAGGCCCCAGGCGAGGAATAAGCGCTTGGTTTTATACATTCAGTTCCCTCAGTTTCTGATGAAAAAGATCAATAACCTGTTGGACGGTTTCTTCAATACTTAAAAAGGAATTATCCAATTCGATTGCATCGTCGGCTTTTTTTAGCGGACTAATCTCTCGCGTTTGGTCGATATAATCTCTAAAATGAATATTCTTCTGGATGGATTCTAGTTTAACCTCCATCCCTTTCGCAATGAGTTCGTCGTAGCGTCGTTTCGCTCGAATGCTTTCGTCGGCTGTCATGAAGATTTTTAGCTCTGCATCGGGGAAGACCACAGTGCCAATATCTCTGCCATCCATCACAATTCCCTTTGACTTTCCAAGCCGTCGCTGAAGGAATACGAGTTTTGTGCGAACCACCTCTTGTTTGCTAATGATAGACACCGAGTCGGACACTTCGATATCGCGGATTTCTTCTTCGACATTTTTCCCATTCAACCAAATTTCTTGCAATCCGGTTGTTTTACTGATATGAAAATCGATTTGTATTTCATCGAGTAAGGTGCTCAGCGCTTGTTCGTCTGGCTGAACGCCATCGACCAGATTCCTTCGAATTGCTTCGAGGGTTACTGCCCGATACATGGCTCCGCTATCGATGTAGGTATAGTGAAGTTCCTTGGCTACTTGCCTTGCCAAAGTGCTTTTTCCGCACGATGAGAACCCATCGATGGCAATGATTATTTTCGGTTGACTGCTATGCATACTCAAACTTTATAAGTGAAGATTGAAAATCATTCTGCCGATATTCAGGTAAATGAGCAAGCCGACAATATCGTTCATAGTGGTAATAAATGGCCCGGTAGCCAATGCCGGGTCTATTTTGGCTTTGTTGAGCAGAATGGGGATTAAGGTGCCAAAAAAGGAGGCGAATAAAATCACCGCCAAAAGGGAGATGCTGACTGCAATGGTGAGGTCCATGGAGGAGGCAGTGAGCCAATTGTACCCAAAGAGCAAGGCAGCGCAGATAATGCCATTCATTAATCCGACCGAAAGCTCTTTCATTAGTTTTTTAAGCGTGCTCTCCACTTCAAAAACATTGGCTGCGATGTTTTGAACGATAATCGAACTGGATTGAATTCCAACATTACCTGCCATTGCTGCAATTAGAGGGATAAAAAATGCTAGTTGAGGGTAAATACCCAGGTCGAATTCGTAAATTTCGATAACCCGCGCTCCAAGAATACCGCCGAAAAGTCCGATTACCAGCCAAGGTAACCTTGCTCGAGTAATGGTCCATACTCGATCGGACGATTCAACATCGGAGGTAATACCCGAAATTAATTGATAATCTTTCTCGGCAGCCTCGCGCATTACATCCACAACGTCGTCGATGGTAATGCGACCGACTAATCGACCAATGGAATCGACCACCGGAATAGCCACCAAGTCGTACTTATCCATGATACGGGCTACATCTTCTGCGCTTTCGTCGGTTTTGACGGAAATAACATCTCTATTTATAAAGGAATCGATTGGTTTCTTCGGATTATTTAGGAGGAGATCTTTCAAGGAAATTAATCCGATGAGTTTATTGTATTGATTGACAACATAGACAAAATAGAGTTCCACAACCACCTCGGCCTGAGTTCTGATTTCCTGAATGCAATGCTCTATATCCCAACCTTCCTCCACTTTAACGAACTCCTTGGCCATGAGTCCACCAGCACTATCCTCGTCGTAGTTTAACAAGTCAACAATGTCGCCGGCTTGTTCCTTATTTGAAATGAGAGCGAGGATTTCCTCCTGCTTTTCTTCCGATAAATCTCCGATTACATCGGCAGCATCGTCGGAATCCATTTCGTGGATAAACTGTCGGGCAATAACATCGGAGGGAAGGGAATCGAGGAATCGTTCCCGTGCATGTTCATCCAATTCAATAAGCACATCGCCGGCCTTTTCCTGATCAAGTAGGAGGTAGAGGAATTTAGCCTGGTCGATGGTAAGGGCATTGTAAATTTCGGCCAAATCGGCAGCATGCAGCACTTGGGTTATTTCGAGTGCTTGTTCCGTATTTTGATCTTCGATAATCTGTATAAGGTTCTCGATGAACTCTTTATCGATTTTCGGCTTGTTCTCCATAGTTCTCCTTCCTTGCCGATTGGCTTTTGATTTCGGTGGCCCATTGAGTTAGCAGAACAAATTCCTCAATGCTTAATTGTTCTGGCCTTTTCGAGAAGATTTCTCTTTGGGTGTCCAAATGTATAAAAATACTCTTTAGGGAATTTCGAATCGTTTTTCTTCTTTGCCCGAATGCTGTTTTGATGAGGGTCAGGAATAATTTTTCGTCGCAATCGAGTTGATTTCGGTCGTTTCGTTTTAATCGAATTACGGCCGATTTGACTTTCGGTGGCGGATAAAAAACTTGTTCGCCAACTGTAAAGAGGTATTCAATTTCGTAAAAGCTTTGTAAGTAAACCGAAAGGATTCCTGTTTTTTTTGTTCCTGCAGGAGCTGCCAGTCGCTCTGCCACTTCTTTTTGGATCATCGCGACTACTTCCTTAACTTGATTGCGATGGCTTAAGATGTGGAAGAATATTTGGCTGGAGATGTTGTAGGGTAAATTTCCGATGATGTGAATGGTTCCGGGAAAGTGTTCTTTAAGATCGAGTCGTAGGAAGTTGGTGGCAAGGATTTTTCCATTGAGTGCAGGGTAGGTTTTGTCCAAATAGTGGACGCTCTCCTGATCAATTTCAATTACTTTAAGCCGCTCTTCTGCGAGAGGAATCAAGTATTTGGTCAATACTCCTGTTCCGGGTCCAATTTCCACTAAATGGTCGCAATTGGGGTTAATTGCTTCGACAATCTTGGAGGCGATGTTTTCATCTTTTAGGAAATGTTGACCTAAATGTTTCTTTGCTTTTACCATGTTTCATATTAAGAAAAGCAAAGGTAATGGCTATTCCGGAAGTTACCTGCATAAATATTTCATCAGGGTTCGTTTTTAGTTCATGTTTGATGCTTGCAGTGGTTGCTTCTTTTGTAATTTAGGAGGACTAAAGGGGCTTCAAAATTCACGAACCCAACAAAAGCTTTCCCAGTGAGCGAGTTTGAAGGATTCTTTTCTCCAAAGCTTGAAAAGGGAAAGTTGGCTTTGAAATTTTTACGTTTGAAACGAGTTAAGGGCTGCATATTTAGTTAGGTAGTTAACTCGTAAAGATTAAATTTGCAAAGGAGCATTTTTTGATTGAAAATGGCTCTATATTCCTGCTTAATAGGTATTTAGTTCTGTTTTAGTAGGCGAATATCAGTGGATTGTTTGCTTGAAAGTAACTTTCAGCTCCCGGGATCTAGTCCTGTTCCACGCGAGTTTTCGAGAAAATATCAAAAATCATATATATGTCCAAACAAACGTTCATTGAGAATCAGCAAAGCATACAGGAGACTAACCGTCTTCGGGATGGTTTTGCTGGTTTTAGCCGCTTTTTCATGCCAGGCATGGGGAAGTTCGGAAGCATCGGGAGCACTTTCCTTTCTCCATTTAATTTCAATAAGTTAAGTAAGCTGAAGTAAGTTTACTCAGTGCTTGATGTGTCAGATGCATCTTGGCCTTGCCGGAGTATGATCCGGTGGCTAATGTATGTATCGGGTTCTCATTCATTCATTTTATCTATTGAAGTATGGAAAGGAATTGGAAAATCAAACCTGCCGGCAATCCATTGGCAATCGACCAATTGTCGCAGGCTCTAAATATCGATAAGGTTCTAGCAAGTTTATTGGTTCAACGAGGCATTACGAGTTTTAATGAAGCAAAAGCTTTTTTCCGACCGGAGTTAAGTCAATTGCACGATCCCTTCTTAATGAAAGACATGGACAAGGCGGTGAAACGCTTGTCGGATGCCATTGAGAAAGGCGAAAAAATCTTAATTTATGGCGATTACGATGTGGATGGGACTACCTCTGTTGCATTGGTTTATTCGTTTTTAAAAGAGATTTATCCCGAGGAAAAACTCGATTATTACATCCCCGATCGCTACTCGCAAGGTTATGGTATCTCTGTTCAGGGCATTGAATATGCTTCCTCGAACAATTTTAGCCTTGTAATAGCGCTTGATTGTGGAATCAAAGCCATTGAGAAAATTGACTTGGCGAACGAAAAAAAGGTCGATTTTATAATTTGCGATCATCATACTCCTGGCGATGAAATTCCTGCTGCAGTTGCGGTTCTCGACCCAAAAAGAAACGATTGCGATTACCCCTTTAAGCATCTGTCGGGTTGTGGAGTTGGTTTTAAAATGTTGCAGGCATTTGCCGAGAAGGAGGAGATTCCTTTTTACAAACTTGAACCGTATCTCGACCTAGTATGTGTGAGTATTGCCTCCGATATAGTCCCCATTATTGGTGAAAATCGGATTTTGGCTCATTTTGGGTTGCTACAACTCAATCAGCATCCTACTCAAGGCTTGTTGTCGATCATTAAAACTTCCAACTTACAAGGGAAGGAAATTAGCATTAGCGATATAGTTTTTAAGATTGGACCTCGGATTAACGCCGCGGGTCGGATGGAATCGGGTCGGAAATCGGTCGATTTATTAATCGCCTCTAATCACGATGATGCCGGCGTCGTTATGACCGAAGTGAATACGTTCAACGATGCCCGGAAAGATTTAGATCGTAACATTACCCAGGAAGCGCTCGAAATGATTCATCAATCGCCGGACCTTCAGAAAATGAAATCTACCGTGCTCTTCAAACCCGATTGGCACAAAGGAGTTATTGGAATTGTTGCATCACGATTAATTGAGCATTATTATCGTCCTACGATCATTTTAACCGAATCAAATGGCTTTGCCACCGGATCGGCCCGCACAGTAGAAGGTTACGATATTTATCAAGCCATAGAATCGTGCAGTGATTTATTGGAGAATTTCGGAGGGCATGCCTATGCAGCAGGACTCACCCTGAAAGTGGAACATGTGCCAATCTTCATAGAACGATTTGAAAAATTTATTCAGGAAACGATCAAACCGGAGCAGCTCATTCCGCAAATTGAAATTGATGCGATTCTCGATTTATCGGATATTACCCCCAAGTTTTACCGAATTCTAAAACAATTTGCTCCTTTCGGACCTGAAAATATGTCGCCGGTTTTTGTTACCCGAAATGTAACCGATTACGAAAGCGGGCGATTAGTAGGCAAGAATCAAGAACACCTTAAGCTGGAATTAATTCAAAATGACCATAATCGTTTGCGAGTTCCGGCCATTGCGTTTAACATGTCGGAGTATTACGAGTTGATGTCTCGCCGAATTCCGTTTAGCGTAGCCTATACCATCGTAGAGAATGAATTTCGAGGTCGCACTAATCTTCAATTAGTGGTAAAAGATATCAAAGTAAGCTAGTTGGATCTCGGATTTTAAAAGCTTATTCAGGCAGAACTTTAAAAAAGAAAAGGCAGCTCCATCGAGCTGCCTTTTCTTTTACATGCGATAGGCTGTTCCTATCGTATTGTCTTAGTAGATTACACTGACATTACCCGCCTCGCGGAGTGTTTTGCCGCGATTGTCTTTGTAAATCAACACCCATTGGTAAGTATCGCTCTTAGCAAGATCTCCGTTGCTTAAACGTCCGTCCCAACCACGATTGGCATCGAAGCTTTCAAACACTTTGTTTCCCCAACGATTGTAAATAATCAAGTGGAATTCATTTTCGTCGATGGCAAAACCGATGGGCAGGAATACCCGGTTTTCCGAGAATTGACTTAATGGATTGATTACGTTCGGCACAAAAATTTGTTGGTGCTCGGCATAGATCTCGACTTTAGTGTAAACAGTATCGATACAGCCTTGATCGTTCTTTCCAATAAGGTAAGCACTGAAAATTCCGGTGTCCTTGTAGGTGTATTGAATTTCGGGGAATTGCGTGCTGTTCAATTCCAGTGAGTTGCCATCGCCAAAATAAATAGTGGCATCGGTGAGTGGTCTTTCGCTTGTATTGAAAAAGGCGATTACCGGCGACAAAGAACTGGTAACGGGCGGATCGGGCATGATGCTGAGAACGGGTTGAGGGAGTACCTCGATGAAGTCGGACTTTTGAACCGTTCTGGAACAACCAAGTTCCGAAGTAACGGTAAGTTTGATATCGTAGAACCCAGCATTTTCGAAGGTAAAGGATGGATTTTTATTGGAGCTGTAGTTGGCATTGTCGTTGCCAAACTGCCAGAAGTAGGAGTGTCCTGCATCGGGCGAAGTTTCAAAAAAGTTCACCAGGAAGGGAGCACAGCCACTGGTTTCGTCGGCATAGATGTTGGCCGGTGGAGCTGGTTGAACTTCCACTTCGAGAGTTCCAACTCCTTCGACTGAACCACATTCGTCGTAGGCAAGTACTTCGAAGGTCGTAGTCGCATCGGGCTGAACTAACAGTGGCGGTAGTAAAATGTCGCCATCGGCATTGGTAACCGTGTAGGGTCCGCCATTTCCACCACTTACATCTACGTAAAGCACGGTGGAATCGCCGGCACAAATAGAAGGTTCATTGGAATAGAGATTCACCTCCACTTTTGGATAGAGGTTAACCAAAATCGTATGCGGAGGCTGTGTACATCCGTTGGCATCGCTTACGGTAAGTTCCACAATTGAAGAAGCCGTTGGAGAATAGGGTAGCGACGCTCCGGTTCCAATACTATTTCCATTGACCTCCCATTGGAAGGTGTAGGGAGGAGTCCCTCCTTGAGCACTGGCAGTTAGGGTAGTTGTTTCGCCCAGGCACATCGTTGTGTCGAGGGAGTTACTGAACACTAGCTGTTGCGGTTGATTAATACTAACCGGGATAATGATTTGGCAATCGTTGTTGTCGATAACTGTACAAGAGTAATTGCCAGCTGTTTTATTATTGATGAAATTAGTGGTTTCACCTGAGTTCCATGTGTAGTTGAAAGGAGCTGTTCCCCCAACTACGGAAACCGAGGCAGATCCGTCGGAGCCACCATAGCAATCGACATGTGAAATATTCGACGTAAAGCTGAGGGTTCGCTCTCCTACGGCATAAATTCCATTGGTGGAACAACCATTTCCATCGGTGACATTGATGGTGTAATTACCGGCACCGAGGTTTTGGAAGGAAATGACATTACTATTCCATCCCAAAACAGGTTGTAAGGTAGAACAAGTCCAAGTGTAGGGAGGTACAACCGGATAAGTATTCCCTGGTCCATAATTAAGGGTAACGTGGATTGATCCATCGGTTGCTCCCTCGCAGGTGGTGGAGTCGGAATCGAAGTTTAGTACCAGTGGTGGTGGTTGATTAATGGCGAAATTGGTGTTCACGGTACAGCCAAAAGCATCGGAAATGGTAACGGCATAATTCCCTGCACATAAGTTCTCTGCTACTCCGATGGTAGGCATTCCTGATCCGCCCGGATTCCAAGCATAGGAATAGGGTGCAAAACCATCGAGTGGAGTAATCTCTACACTTCCTGAACAAATGTTGTTACACAGAATATCTGTCACATCCATATCGAAGGTGTTTAAGTTCGAAACGGTAATGCTGACGCTATCTACCGCTGATTGACCGCACAAGTCGGTAATGGTAACGGTATAGGTGGTAATAGCACCGGCCGGTGCCGAAATGCTAATATTACGTGCTTGTGAACCGTTACTCCATTGGTAAGAAGTGATTTCCGGGGGGGTGTTTGAGAAAGCACTCAGGTTCATTTGAACATTCTGAACTCCACTGGAAGCGCAAATTAAGGTATCGTTTTGGGTGATACCTGCTTCCATTTGAACGTTATCGTAGATAAAAATGGTATCGTTGGTTCCACCGATATTACACGGACACCCATTTAATAAGGTGAAAACCAGATACTCGGTACCTTCGGTAACATTATCCATTACGGCACAATAGAAAATCGTATCGGTAGGTTGTCCAATAGGTATTTGAAAACTGGTTGGGAATCCGGTAATATCGCTACCGGGACTTGCTGTTCCGGAAATGTTCAATTGAACATCGATGGGAAGCGACATATCGGTGGTATCGGTACGGTAAAACACATAGTATGCACAACAACCTTCGTACACTTCATTTGCTTCCTGACCATTTGCATAGTTGGTCATTCCAACTACTTCGCCGGCAGAAAGAGATCCTCCTTCCAGAAACACACCGCTATCGAAGGCCGTATCGCCGGCATCGGCAATGGCTAATTTGATGAAGTAAGTTTCGCAAGGAACCACACAAGCTTCCGCCGTTAAAGGAACCGTATAACCATCGTATTGAATTGCCTCCCCGGCATTATTCGTATTGGTTACATAATAGGTTGTATTTACGTTTTGATTAACATTATTGATAGCTACCGGAATGGTTGTGCCAGGTATCGTTGCAATATTTGTATTCACGAAAGGTGCATTTCCGGGACAAGGAGGCCCGGTTAAGAAGAATCCGAACACATCGTTAAAGGAGCTACCCACGAATTCCGGATATTCTTCAGAGCCAAAGATGTAGTTGAAAGTTAGTTGGTTCGAGTGTGGAATGAAGTCGAACTGAATTTTAGCAGCATCGTTCAGGCTTGAGGAAATGAGGGTTTGAAGCTGAGGATCGCCGGCTCCATAACCCGAGGTGGATTGCGATGAACTACCCGTGTTATTAGGACCTGCGGCGTTCATGATGTATCCGGATGAGAGGATTACCCCTCGTTCAAATGCAAAGTTATTAGCAGTTCGTTCAAAGTATCCTCTGGCAAGTTGGTGCCCTGTGTACACAACGTTTTCAGCCTGCAAGCAACCCGTAATAAGCACATCTTGAATTAGCTGGGTGGGAGTATATTGCATCGGGTTCACATAAATCGGCTGAGCCATGAGCCCTCCTCCGGTAAGTAAACCTGCAAACAAAAGAATGATTAGTTTTTTCATGATTAATTCAGTTTTAATTAGTTACCGTAACGGTACCTGTCTGCGTAAATGATTCTCCTTTAAGGTCTTGGTAACGAACAATGTAATTATAAGTGGTCCCCGGACGATATTCGCCACCAACAAGACCATCCCAACCTCGATAGAAGTCGAACGTTTCAAAAACTTTATTGCCCCAGCGATCGTAAATGGCAAGCTGGTAATTATTCAGATCGACTCCTTGACCTTTAGGTCGGAAGATTCTGTTCTCGGCAATCGAACTATGCGGATTGATTGCAGATGGGATAAACAGGTTGTATTCCTGTTCAACTTTGATTTTTTGACTGTAGGCATCGCGACAACCATCTTTCGATTCGGTTTCCAAACGGATAATGTATTCACCGGGCGCATCGAAGTAATGCTCAGGGTTGTGCGAATAACTAATGGGCGAACCATCGCCGAAATCCCATTCACTGAGATAGGCATCGGTGGAAGTGTTTGTGAACAGCACGATAGGTTTCAATTCACTCACCACCGAGGCCGATGGATAGAATCGAGCGGTTGGGTTCTTAAATACTTCGATGAAGTTTTCCTTTGTCAGTAATGTTTTACAACCAACAGGCGAAGTTACTTCAAGGGAAATATCGTAGTAACCATCATTTTCGAAGGTGTACTTAGGTGATTTGAGGCTCGAAAGGAGACTGAAATTACCATCGCCAAAATCCCAGTCGTATTTGCTGCCATCGGGTGCGGCTGTTTCATTAAAGGTAACCGCAAGTGGTTGACATCCCTGAAGGTTACTGGCAATTATTTCTACATCGGGAGCATCGAATACTTCCACAGTAAACGAATGAGTAGCTGGTGGGAGGTTGCAAAAATCCTGCACATTGATTTCGTAGGTAGTGCTAGTTTCCGGAGTGACCGTATAAGGAGGAGGCAACAGCTGGGTGGAGGCTCCATCGAAAAACTCAACGTAATACGGACCACCTGTTCCGCCAATGATGTCGACGTGCAGTACTGATGAATCTCCTTTACAAATCGAATCGTTGATGGTGATGAACTCGACATGAATGTCGGGGTAAACGCTCACGGCAATTTCCCTTTGTTCGCTGGTACATCCATTCAAATCTTTGACGTAAACGTCGTAAATGGTGTTTTCGCTTAACGAAACGGTTATTTGAGGGCCAGAGGCTCCGTTGCTCCAGTGGAAGAAATAGGCAGGCGTACCTCCGCTGGCGAAGGCCGTAAGTTGAGTTGGTGCATTTTTACATACCGTCATGTCGTTCGATACATTTAACCAAAGTGGAGCCGGATTAATGAGTGTAACCGAGTCCTTAATCGTACAAAAGTTCTGATCGGTTGCAGTAACGGCATAAAATCCACCGCCAAGGCCGCTCAAACTCGAGGAAGTTTCTCCATTCGACCATTCGAAAGTAAAAGGAGGCACTCCGTTGAAGGTTTGCAGCAAAATGGACCCGTTGGTGTCGTTGTGGCAAAGTGGATCATAGGCCGTAAGGCTGTAGTAAATAGAATCGGGTTGGGTTATCGTAAAGGTATGTTCACGGAAGCATCCAATAGAATCGGTTACCGTTACCTGGTAAGTGCCTGCTCCCAAGCCTGTAATGAATCCAGAGGTAGAGTCGCCTAATTCCTCAGGCAACCATTCGTAATGAAAGGATTCAAAGCCTCCCACCGGAACAATATTAACGATTCCATTTGTGTCGCCGTAGCAAAGATTATGTTGGGTAGATACATTTAAGTTTACGAAAGAGGAATTGCAAATCCGCACCGAATCGATGGCGGTTTGTCCACAGACATCCGAAATGGTTACCTTATAGGTGAAGCAATCACCAACCGGCGGGTCAACTGAAATGTTCGCTGTCGTGGCATTGGCAACGTTCCATTGGTATGTCACCGTAAAAGGATCCATGTCCGGTGGAATAAATGTATGAAGGTTAACAAAGTTGGTGTTATAGGAGCAGATGTTCATGTTATCCTCCACGATGCCCGCTTCTAATTCAAAATTATCGATGATATCGATGGTAATTGTTTCGGAGGCAGTACAGTTGGGGTCGCAGAAGCTTGGATGACTGAAGGTAATGATCCATTCCTCGGTTCCTTCGACAATGTTGTCGATAACCGCCGTAACGGGTATCGTTAGGAAAGCGTCTTGTGCACCCATGAGAATCGGTCCGGAAGATAACCCGGTGTAATCCACCGCCTCGATTGCTACTCCCGACATGGCTACGTTAATTGGAATAGGTACTGTATCCAATTGGTCGAGACGAGAAATGACGATGTTCCCGGTACAACCTTCGTATAATTCGCCTTCATTTCCTGCAGTATGCTGATACTCGACATTGAATCGGAAATCGGATTTGATACTATTAGCTGCAATAAATACGGCCGAGTCGAAGTCGCGATTGAAATCGGCAACAACAATTTTCACGGTATAAGTAGAACAGGGTACGGTTAGAATTCTAGCGGTCATTACATCGGTATAACCATCGTATTGAAATCCATAGGAACCAAAATTTGCCTGATTGTAGAACATCGAATTCAGGTTGGAATTGACAGAATCAATGCAAACCGGAGTACTTGAGTTAGGTACTAAAGCAATGTTCTGATTCGCATAGGGAGTTGCATTAAGCGGGTTGGCTCCACTTACGAAAATCCCAACCCCTTCGGGCCAACCTTGATTGGTAAAGTCGAATTCGTAACCTTCCGATGCAAAAACGTATTCCAGGCTGAGCACCTCGCTATGGGCTACCACATCGAAGGTGATACTTGCAGCATCGTACGACGCATTATTCCCAAAATAGGCATTGTAAACGGGGTCGCCGGGAGTCCAAAAGGTGAAATTGGTCGAGCCGCTGAAATTCGGAGTGGCCGCATCGGTCACTTTTCCGGTCGATAGGATAATTCCTTCTTCAATACCAATTACGCTGGATCCGTTGGAAAAGGTTCCGTTCGATAATTGATTCCCGGACACTACGATATTCGACACACTGGTACAGCCTGAAAACAAGCCGTTAACTGCCTGTGCCATATTGGCGGTAGGATTTACTTCGAGTGTTACGGTTTGTACTTGAGCTTGTGTGTTCAGGCTCAATAGACCGATAATTAAAATGCTGAGGATGTGTTTTGTTTTCATGATAGAACAGGATTAATAGATGAGAGAGAGGGTCCCTTTTTTCTGATAAGGCATTCCACTTAGATCTTTATAGCGGATGAGCCAGGAATATGTTTGAGCGGGCAATAATTCGCCAATACTGTTTCGACCATCCCAACCCAGATCGGGATCGCTGGTTTCAAAAATTAATTCCCCCCAACGATTGTAAATAAGCATCTGGAATTCGTTACGATCCAACATGCTGATATACGGTTTGAAGTGTCGGTTTTCTTGTATAAACGAGTGTGGATTAATCGCGTTGGGTGCATAGAATAAACCTTGATAATCGGTCACTTCTACCTTCATGTATGCAGTGTCGGTGCAATTGAAAATGTTTTCGGTAATAAGGGACACAAAATAATTGCCTGGTACTGCCGGGAATTGATGAGGCTCCGGATGATGCGTGTAAACGGAATCACCATCGCCAAAAATCCAATAAGAGTGGTCGGCGCCAATCGATTGGTTGTAGAATTCCACTACCGGGTCGATGACGGATACAGATTGCTCATCGCTGGAGAAGTTTGAGGTTGGTGCAGGCCAAACAGTTACCGTTTCGGGTAGTGTATAGGTTGCTCTGCAACCGGCTTCGTTCGATGTGGTCACTTTAATCTGATAAGTTCCCGGATTCTTGTAGGTGTGAGCTGCGTTCACTCCAATATAGTTGTCGAAATAGTCGGCATCACCAAAATTCCATTCGTACTGATAAACATGGTTGTCCGTTTCAATTTCAGTAAAGAACACTTCGTGTGGTGGACAACCATTCAGCCCGTCGATGGTAATACTAGGCACCGGCGGTTCTAAAACGGTGATGCTAAGTTCTTGAATAACCGAAGGAGTTCCGCAGCCATCGGTTCCCACAACGAAATACCGTTGGGTTTGTTCGGGTGCAACTTTATGGGGCGGATTTACAGCCGGACCTCCCAAAATTTCATAGAAATAAGGTCCTCCGTTTCCACCACTTAGGTTGGCAAAAATGGTGGTGGTGTCGCCTAAGCAAATGGTGTCGTTCTGAATGTAGGATTCCATCTCCAAGGGTGGATTCACAAATACAGTCACGTTCTTAACGTTACTTTTACAGCCGTTGTCGTCGGTAGCGTGTACCCAGTATTCGGTTGTGCTCGATGGTTCAACGGTGATGGTAGCTGTGTTGTAACCACCGGGTGTCCAGAAGTAATTATACGGTGGAGTTCCTCCAGCTACAGCGCTGATAATCTGGGCCGATTGACTCAGGCAGATGTTCTGATTTCCTGAGGTATAAAGCAATACTGGAGCAGGTTCGGTAAAAGTAACACAGTCGGAGATTTGGCAACCTTTTGCATCGGTTACGGTAACGCAATAATTACCGGCGCCCAGATTGGTTTGTCCGGGACCATTTCCTCCATTCGACCAGGTGAAGACGTAGGGACTGGTTCCTCCTTCCACTTCGATGCTCACCGTAGCATTGGTATCGGCATGGCATTGCAAGTCGGATTGTACCAATTGATGAGTCATGGCCAACTGGTCGATGAAATAGTCACCCGATACGGAACAGCCCAGGGTATCGGTAATGGTTACGGTGTAGGTTCCGCTGGTTAGGTTTGAGAAGGTATGCGTTGAAGAGGCCGTACTGAAAGGCATGGTGTTCGGAATTTCATAAATAAAGGGCATAATTCCATTGGTGAGGGTTGCAACCACGGTTCCATCTTCCGCGCCATCGCAAGATTCTGGTGATCCGTTCAAACTAATTCCCATTTGTGGATTTTGGAAGATATGGAATACGGTATCGATTTCGTACTGACCTCCCAAGGTTGAAACGGTAACCGAATAATTTCCGGTGGGCAAATTACCGATGCTGCTGGTAGAGTCATTTACTCCGATGAGAGAAACTCCATTGGACCAAATGAAATCGAAGGGGCCTATTCCATTGTGAATGCTTACGGTGGCAGATCCGGTAGCTTCTCCGTAGCAATCGACATTCACCGTACTTCCCGTTAGCTCGCCGCAAGCTTCAACGTTAACGGTTACCGTATCGGTTAACAATTGCCCGCAAACATTCAAACGTGCTATGTAAGTGGTCGTTTGTGTGGGTGTGACCAGCAGGTTTGTTTGTGCCGGATACGTGTTCCCAAAATTATCAATCCAGGTAAAGTTTTGAACCGGAGGTCCGGTGGGGACATAACGATGCGATTCCTGAATTGCAGACCAGTTGGTGTTGTTACGACCTGGAACGGTGTAGGCAATTGCGCCGGCAATATTTTGAATACCCTGTACTCCATTTCCTGAGTTCCAGTTAGGACAGGTTGGGCAGTTAACAAGGTGATTATCGATGGTGTTGGTTGTTTCGTGTAATACGATTTGGAAGGTACCATGCTGACTGGTGCAAGAAAATAAGGCAACATCAATCCAGGTAATGACCAGCTTACGATGAGGGGCTGTTCCAACGGTGTAATATTTAACCAATCCGCCAAAGGATGCACCGGGATACCAGTCGCGCCAGGGGCCCATTACACAATTCTTTGGAGTCGATGCAGCTGCATTGGGAATAGCCTGAGTAACCCAAGGGTCGTAAGTGGCCGAGGCGGGTATGGGGGTAAAGGAAATCCAGCCGTTCGAGCCAACATAAAATTGGGTCCAGGTTCCACCAAAGAAACAGAAGTTAAAACCAATATCGAATGGTCCGTAGTAATTGTCGTCGACCATACCGGTTACCGTTGTTCCAACATTAGTAGGATAGGGAGTATGCGGAATAGCCTGAACGGCATATTGCGTTGTTTCATGCAATGTGGAGTCGAATTGGACGTTCAAAACGGCATCTGTGGTAACGCAAATCGTGGTGTCGTTCGAGAGGACAATTCCATTGAACCCTTGGGCAAAAATTGGAGTTTGAAAACTCCCGGCCAAGAGTATAATGAGAAGAAAATGTAGGTGTTTTGTGTTCATATAGTTTTATGTTTCAGGTCGTTAAATAGTGAGAAGTTCCGCTATTGGAATAAGTCTTCCGTTTAATAAAAGGTGTTCTACTCCGATAAAAACAAAGATCTTATGAAAGTATTCTTTTCCTGCTTCATGATGAAAGATGAGTTGGCCGTTGTATTGACCATCGGTTTCGCTTGGTTCAAGATGCAGCTCGATATTGTCTTGCAAGGATTCTAGCTTTGCGCGAATGGCTTCGATGTTGGCCACGTTAGTATGCAAAACAAAGGATAAACTGGTCTTTTCGCTTTTAAAAAGATAAGTCGGAACATCATTATCAAAGCTGATATGCATGCTTTCAGATTGGCTTAATGCCGAAACATGGAAGAGTAAGCTAATGATGGCAAGAACGAAGAATTTTATTTTCATGGGTGTGTATTTGTTATGTGTTTATTATCAGGTTTTTAATTGATAAAGAAGCTTTGTGATGCTCTGAAATGATCCATTTTGTTCTGTTTTTTAAGCTTGATATTCGACCAACAGACGAAGCTAAATCGGAAAGGTTGAAAAATAGACCGAAAAAAAAACATTTTTTTTTGAGTGTTCATTTGATGGCATGCGAATATAAAATCTTTAGGAACAAATCGGAACGTTTATTCACCTTTCAAATGGTTGAATAACATAATAGAATTATGAAAAGCTTTGTAGATTTGCCGAAGTTTGTCAACGCATTAATACTTAAAAATCATGAGGAAACACATTTTCAATGCCGGACCTTGCGTTTTACCCGAATCGGCTCGCGAGAATACTGCTAAAGCCGTTTTAGATTTAGATGGAATTGGTCAATCCATTATGGAAGTTTCACATCGGGGAAGTCATTTTCAGGCTATCTTTGATGAAACAGTTGCTTTGTTTAAGGAGTTATTGGCTATTCCGGAAGGCTATTCTGTCCTATTTTTGGGTGGCGGAGCCAGCTTACAATTTGCGATGATTCCTTTCAATTTCCTGAAGACGAAAGCTGCCTATTTGAACACGGGAACCTGGGCCACCAAAGCGCTAGCCGAAGCTCGCTTATTTGGCGAAGCAATTGAAGTAGCCAGCTCGAAAGATCGTAACTTTACCTACATCCCCAAAAATTACGAAGTACCTGCCGATGCCGATTATTTCCACATTACCACCAACAATACCATTAAAGGAACCGAAATTCATGTCGATTACGATTGCAAAGTGCCGCTAATTGCCGATATGTCGTCGGATATTCTAAGCCGCCCGGTGGATGTGTCGAAATACGATATGATTTACGGAGGTGCTCAAAAGAACCTCGGACCAGCCGGGGTTACCTTTGTAATTATCAAGAATGCACTTTTGGATCGCTTAGTCGATCGTACTATACCCACCATGTTAAAGTATTCTACTCACATTGAAAACGATAGCATGTTTAATACTCCTCCGGTTTTACCCATTTATGTGGTTAGAGAAACCCTTAAGTGGTTGAAGAGCCTCGGCGGACTGGAAGTTATGTATCGCATGAATCGCGAAAAAGCCGATCTATTATATCAGGCCATCGATTCCAGTAAAATGTTTGTTGGAACCGTTGAAAAGGAAGATCGCTCCCTCATGAATATTTGCTTTGTAATGAAAGAGCAATACAAAGATAAGGAAGCCGATTTTATCAAATTTGCCCAAGAGAAAGGCTGTGTCGGCATTAAAGGACACCGCTCTGTTGGTGGATTCCGCGCTTCGACCTACAATGCGCTCCCTCTCGAGAGTGTGCAAGTGCTGGTTGATGCGATGCAGGAATTTGAACGTGCAAACGCATAATATACCTTATTAATGTTACAGCCCGGAAAGTACCTTGGTGTCCGTTCCGGGCTGTTCCCTTTTTTTATCATTTACTTAAAGAAGTAAGTCTTATTTCGGAGTCTCATTGCTCCAATATTTTCAAATCTTAAAGAATTCCCTGCCATGAAAAAAATTTTAGTTGCTACCGAAAAACCTTTTGCTCCAATTGCCGTCGATGGTATCCGTCGGGTAATTGACCAAGCCGGATTCGAATTCGCACTTTTAGAGAAATATACTTCAAAGGAACAATTCAAAGAGGCTGTTCAAACCGCCCACGCACTTATCATTCGTTCCGATAAAGTCGATCGCGAGATCCTCGAGGCTGCCTCAAACCTAGCGATTGTGGTTCGTGCCGGAGCTGGGTATGATAATATCGATTTACAAGCTGCTACCGACCATCAGGTTGTGGCCATGAATACTCCCGGGCAAAACTCGAATGCTGTGGCCGAATTAGCATTGGGCTTTATGGTAATGATGGCTCGCAATAACTATAATGGAAGCGCCGGAACCGAATTAAGCGGTAAGAAAATAGGTATCCACGCTTATGGTAATGTAGGCCGTTTGGTTGGCAAAATTGCAAAAGGCTTCGGTATGGAAGTATTTGCTTTCGATCCATTTGTCGATGCCTCAGTGATTGAGGCCGATGGAGTTACCGTATTGTCATCGGTCGAGGAACTATACAAAACCTGTCAGTACATTTCGCTGCATATTCCGGCCAACGATAAAACCAAGCAATCGATTAACTACGAATTATTAATGAGTATGCCTCATGGAGCTACCTTAGTTAATACAGCACGTAAAGAGGTTATTCATGAAGACGATCTGCTTCGGGTTATGAGTGAGCGCAAGGACTTTAGATACGCTACCGATATTGCCCCCGATTGCCTACAGCAATTGATTCAGGAGCACCCCGGAAAATTCTTTGCTACTCCTAAAAAAATGGGAGCTCAGACAGAAGAAGCAAATATCAATGCAGGAATTGCTGCCGCTAATCAAATTGTAGATTATTTTACCACCGGCAATACTCGTTTTAAAGTCAATAACTAATCGTTTAAATAAACCCATGGATTATGGCCATAGTAAAACCATTTAAAGGAATACGTCCACCCAAAGAAATGGTGGCGCAATTAGCATGCTTGCCCTACGATGTTATGAACAGCGAAGAAGCAGCCCGCATGGCTGAAGGGAAGCCCAATAGTTTGCTCCACATTACACGGGCCGAAATAGATTGTGAACCCGGAATTGATATCCATTCAGAAACCGTGTATGAAAAGGCTGTTTCGAACTTCAAAACTTTTCGCGAAAAGGGCTGGTTGAAGCAAGACGCCGAGGCTCGCTATTACATTTATGCACAGACCATGAATGGTGTAACGCAATACGGAATTGTTGGAGCAGCTGCATGCGAAGACTACTGGAACGGGGTCATCAAAAAACACGAGCTTACCCGCCCCGATAAAGAGGAAGACCGAATGGTGTTAACACGCTATCTCAATGCGAACATCGAACCGGTGTTTTTTAGCTATAAAGCAGTGCCTGAATTAGACGAAATCGTTTCATCAATTGTTGAAAATGAAACAGCAGAGTATGATTTTGTTGCTGAAGATGGTTTCGGACATCATTTTTGGCCAGTTTGGGATGCCCAAACAAACAGAAGGATAGAAGCGTTATTTGCCACTCGCGTGGAAAGCACCTATGTAGCCGATGGTCATCATCGTACTGCTGCTGCCGCACGGATTGGCCTCGAACGCAAAGCTGCCAATCCGAATCATACCGGCTCCGAGCCATACAATTTCTTCATGGCCGTCCACTTTCCCGATAATCAACTTCAGATTATCGATTATAATCGGGTAGTAAAAGATTTGAATGGTTTAAACAAGGAGGAATTTGTTTCTCGATTGAACGAGGTTTTTGAGGTAGAAGAGAAAGGATCAAACGAGTTTAAGCCTACTCGTTTACACGAATTTAGCATGTATTTGGATGGAAGTTGGTATCGCTTAATGGCCAAGCCAGGCTCATATAACGATTCCGACCCGATTGCCACGCTCGATGTGACCGTTCTTTCGAATCATGTCCTCGATAATATTCTGGGTATAGAGGATCTGAGGACCACGCAGCGATGCGATTTTGTGGGTGGCATTCGCGGATTGTCCGAACTGAAACGACGAGTTGATGCCGGAGAGCATGCAGTAGCCTTCGCTCTGTTTCCGGTTAGCATGCAGCAATTAATTGATATTGCTGATTCTGGGAATATCATGCCGCCTAAAACAACCTGGTTTGAACCGAAGCTCCGTTCAGGATTAGTCATTAATCCTTTGGATTAGTTAAGAATTTAACAATTAGAAGCAGCCCGGAGAAATTCTTCGGGCTGCTTGTTTTTAATAAAAATCTTCCACCAAGCCGACAACCTTTGCGTTTTTTTTTGTCTTAATGCTGGTTTTAATCGCTCAAAGCAATTTAATTTTTTGTGTTGTGACTGTGTCGAATCAATTGGTGTTGAGGTTTTTATAGGTGTGTCTGTGGAGTGGCGAATGATGCTGGCATCCCAAAAAACTTCATGGTTGAACGATTTCATTATATACGAGGATTACTTATATTTGAGCGGTTTGCAAAAAAGATATTAATTAAAAATAAATGCGCATTATGAGATGGAGGAACTTTTACCTTAGCTTATTACTCAGTTTAATTCTGGGGCAATCTTATGCACAATCCAATGAGGGAGCAATTTGGTATTTCGGTAATTACGCCGGATTAACCTGGTGTACTCTCCAGCCCAACGGAGATCCAATGTACTTGATGGATAGTCAGCTTACAACCAACGAAGGAGTTGCGACCATTGCCAATACCGCCTGTGAGCTCGTGTTTTATACCGATGGAATTAGAATCTGGGATGCTTTGCATAATCAGATGCCAAATACGCAGAATACCAGCCCGGGTGGATCCTTATTAGGCGACCCATCTTCGACTCAATCGGGGGTGATTGTTCCGAAACCATTGGATCCGAATACCTTATATGTATTTGCTGTAGATGATAATATTGGGGTTAATGGATTAACCTACTCCCGGGTCGATATGACTTTGAACGGAGGAATGGGCGATGTTGACCTCATGGAGAAAAATGTACCTCTTTTCACTCCTTCTACCGAGAAAATTACCGCGGTAGCCCATGCGAATGGATTAGATATTTGGGTTATTACCCATGAGTGGAATAACAACACGTTTCGGGTGTATTTGGTTACCACCGCAGGAGTTGATATCGTTAATTATGTTTCCTCCAGCGTAGGAACTGCTCATACGGGTAGCTCAGGATGGACACGTGGTTATCAAAAAGCGTCTCCATCCGGTAATAAAGTAGTTTGTGCTGTGGAAGGCGGAGACTTTTTTGAATTGTTCGATTTCGACAATAGTACCGGTATCCTTTCAAATCCGGTTTATATTTCGGGGCAGGACTATTACAGTTGCTACGGTGTTGAGTTCTCCGACGACGGGCATTACCTCTACGGTTCAGAACGATGGGGAACACCCTTGCGTCAGTACGACATTACTTTGCCTTCGGCAGCCATTGCCGGTTCCGAAATCCAGATTGCAACCCTCGGTTCTGCTGCCGGTGGCGCTTTGCAATTAGCGATTGATCAAAAAATTTACCTGGCTCGAAATAGTACCAAATACCTGGGTCGAATTAACGAACCCACCGAATTAGGGATGTTAACCGAATATGTGGATCAAGGTGTGATGTTGGGTCCGGATTTATCCAGCGCCAAAACCTCACGAGAAGGTTTACCTACCTTCATTACTTCTTTCTTCGTACCGGCAATCTTTGAGATTATTACCAATTGCGAAAACGATACCGCTTTCTTCGTTATCCCTAATCCGCAAGGGTTAACTTCTGCATCCTGGAACTTTAATTATCCTACCAACGATCCTAATTTTCACCTTACATCATCGGAAGATACCGTATTCTTCATGTATGAGTGCGGCGGTTCTTTCGACGTGCAGCTAATTACTAACCGACAAGGGGTACTCGATACAACCGTCCAAACCATCAATTTTGCGCAAAACCCCGATCCCTATTTAGGTCCCGACACAATTATGTGTACCAATACCACCTTGGCCTATGATTTCTCGTTCAACGATTGCTTTGCGCTCGACGGACAAGCTGAATATACCTGGACAGCCAACTTGGGGTCTACCACGAATTACGATTCAACCCCAACCTATTTAATCGATAAGCCTGGATTGTACACTTTACAGATTTATGGTGATTCTATTTGTGGAATGATGACAGATCAGATACAGGTGATATACAACAATGTGGAAGCCGATTTGGGAGTCGATATTACCAGCGGTATTTGCCAGGGCGATATCCAAACCCTCGATGCAACCTATACCAATTTAAATTTTGGGATGACCTACTATCAATGGAACACGCTCCAGATATCACCTACTATTAACGTAACTCAGACCGGAACTTATTCCGTTACTCTTACTCTGGGCGATTGCACTTCGGTCGATTCCATTTATGTTGCTTTCGATCAACCCTTGGTATCTCCACTTGGAAGCGATCAGTTTCTCTGTCCGGGTGAAACCGATACGCTCGATGCACTAAATGTTGGATCAAGCTATTTGTGGAATACCGGTTCGCAGAATCAAACCTTGGTTGTTTCAGTACCCGGTACTTACAATCTTTCCGTAACAAACGCATGCGGAACCATAACGGATAACATTACCTACAACCCACTCGACGTTCCACTGGTTGATTTGGGTCCCGATATTACCATTTGCGAAGGGGTCACTGAGGTAATTAGTGGTTCTACCGGCTTCCAGTTCGAAACCTACGAATGGTCTACCGGTGATAATACTCCTCAAATTGCTGTCACCACCGGAGGGTATTATTCCATTACGGTTACCAATCAATGTGGCGACGGAGTGGATCAGGTGTTCGTTTATGCCGATCAACCCTTACTCGATATTTTTGGAAATGATACGAGTGTTTGTGCCGGATATATTCTAGATACCGGTCAGGAAAATGCCGAATACTTCTGGTCAAATGGCGCCTCTACTCAAAGCATTGAGGTTACACAAGATGGTAATTACATGGTTGAAGTAACAAACATGTGTGGTACCTATTCCGACGAAGTGAATCTTGAAATTGTTACTATTGAAGAGTTATTGCCTGCAAATGCAACGGTTTGCGAAGGACAGTCACTGCTACTGGATGCCGGAAATGCCGGTGCCTCCTACCTTTGGTCAACCGGTTCGATGACTCAAACGACCTTGGTAAATAGCCCCGGAACGTACGATGTGACCATCACAAACCTTTGTGAGTCGGTTGTTCAGGAAGTGGAAGTAGATATGTTTGAGATGACACTCGACTTAGGAGGAGATCAAACCATTTGCGATGGTCAAGAGCTTATCCTCGATGCAGGACATCCGGGTTCTACTTATGCCTGGTCCACCGGCGACCAAACTCAAAGTATTGCCGTGAGCCAAAGTGGTACTTACAGTGTCACGATTTCTCATCCTTGTGCGGTCTTAGAAGATGAGATAGCCCTGGATATCAATCCAAGTCCAAGTGTCAATTTTGAAGCCGATACCATCATTACCTCTGATCCATCAGTTTTCCTCGAGCCAACTATCGATGGAGCGATTGCGTATACTTGGTCAACCGGCGATATTTCGGAGACTTTATTAGTAGAAGAAACCGGCGATTATACGCTTACGGTCACAAACGAATATGGTTGCGAAGATGTTGCTTCGATTTATGTTGGGGTAAGTGTCGGTATTTCAGGAATCGATTTAGAACCTTTCGTAAGTATCTATCCTAATCCGGTAAAAGGAGTTCTATTCATCGAAACCGAAAAAATTCAAGTTCGCGATCTGGCTATCTATTCCACCATTGGTGAATTGATTCAGCGCGTACAGCATGAGAATGGTTTGTCGCGTTTCGATACCGGTCGCTTGGCAGAAGGAACGTATTTTGTCAAAATCGAAACCAAAGAAGGTAATATGTTAGTAAAACCTTTCACGATAGTTCGATAGTTCTATTTTCGACTTTAAAAAAACGCTTAACCCGAAAGGTTAAGCGTTTTTTTTTGAAAGAAGTCCTGTTATATTTTGTCCTCCCCACCGAAATGATGCATGGAGGCTTGACAAATCATGTGAAAAAATTGTATTCTTGGTTCATGCAATTTGTGAGGATAAGGTATTTTTGTATGTGGTTGTTAATAAATGTTTTGCAGATTTTATATCCTGGGCTAAGGGTGTCGATTAATTCATAGTTGCACCTAGATAATTCATTTTTTTTTAGTTTTTTTAGCAAGGAAAGCAACTTTAAGCATTACAGATAGTCTATCTGTTGGAATTAATCATTAGGGCCTTATGCGAATCCTTATCTTCTGGCTATTCATGTTTTACCTGAGTACAACGACCTTTGCTCAGGGAGAGGGTGGTGTATGGTATTTTGGGTATAATGCAGGACTAAATTTCTGCACGGGTGCACCCGTTCCACTCACCAATGGTGCTTTATCGACCAATGAAGGATGTGCTGCTATTTCCGACCCAAATTGTAATATCCTGTTTTATACCGATGGAATCACTGTATGGAATGCTAACCATCAACCCATGCCCAACTCTACCGCCTGGTCGCCGGGTGGTCCGCTTGGAGGCGACCCCTCTTCCACTCAGTCGGGAGTAATCGTTCCGAGACCTTTGAGCCCCAACTTCTATTACATTTTTACAGTGGACGATAACATTGGTGCGAACGGATGTCGTTATTCGCTGGTAGATATGTCGCTCAATGGAGGTTTGGGCGATGTTGTTACAACCGAGAAAAATATTTTATTATTTACCCCTGCTTCCGAAAAGATCACTGCGGTTAATCATGCCAATGGATACGATATTTGGGTTATTGCTCACCCCTGGAATACGAATATGTTTTTCACGTATTTGGTTACCTCGAATGGAGTAAATGTGGTTCCGGTCATTTCAAATACCGGAACACCTCACAGTGGCAACATGGCTGTTACGCGAGGCTATTCCAAAGCTTCTCCCTCAGGCGATTATGTGGTGTTGGGAATCGAAGGACTCGATAAGTATGAGTTATTTGAGTTTGATAACGCAACGGGCCAGCTAGGATTGGTTATCTCCTGGCCGTCGGCTTATCCCGATGCTTATGGCGTTGAGTTCTCACCCGATGGGACCTATTTGTATGGAAGTCGTCGGTGGGGAAATCCGCTCTATCAGTGGGATTTAACTGCGGGTACACCCGCTCAGATTATAGCTTCTCAGGTTCAGATAGGAACGCTTACCACCAATTACGGTGGAGCACTCCAATTAGCTATCGATAACAAAATATATCTGGCTCGAAGTGGGCAGCAACACCTCGGGGTAATTAATTTTCCCAATAACCCCGGTGCAACTAGTATGTATATCGAAGTTGGAGCGCCGCTCGCAGGAAAAAGTTCCAGGGAAGGTTTACCGACCTTTATCACATCCTATTTCAATATTGCTGATTTTACGTTTCAGCATCAATGTTTTGGCGATACCACCACCTTTAACATCTCCAACGTGCAGCAGTTGGATTCAGCTGCCTGGAATTTCGACGATCCGGGTAGTGGAATAACGAATACCTCGACATCCTGGCAACCCTACCATATCTTCTCAACCTCCGGGGTATTCGAAGTGGAGTTGATAACCTATCGTGGCGGTCAAGGAGATACGGTAGTTCTCGATGTGGAAATTTTTCCCTATCCGATTCCGGTTCTACCCAGCGATACGGTTATTTGTCTGGGGGCAAGTATTCAGCTGGATGCCGGTAATGTAGGAATGGATTATTATTGGTCGAATGGAGTTACTACGCAGGGAACAAGTTTTCTACCTCCCGACACCATTACTTACACGGTCACTATTACCAACAATGGTTGCGCAATAGTCGATTCGATCACCGCATATCCGTATGCCCTTACGTCCTATTTTACTCATACGACTCCCCTTTGTCCGAATGATCCAATCACCCTAAATTACACCGGAAATGCTGTGCCGGGGTCGGCCTATAACTGGGACTTTAGTGGTGCAACCATCAACTCCGGGAATAATCAGGGTCCCTACAACATCAATTGGGAGACCGAAGGCTACTTTGATATAAGCTTGCATGTGGTTCAAGGGACTTGCTTCTCCGATACGACCTCCTTTGTAATCCATAATCCGGAAGGAATTGATTTAGAATTCGATGGGAACGATGCACTTTGCTATGGCGATGCAACCGGCGAGGTATTCGTGAGTGTTAGTGGTGCGGCTCCTCCATACGTGTTTACCTGGAATAGTGGCGCTAATACCCAGAATTTGATGGGAGTTCAAGCAGGTACTTATGAGTTAACGGTTACGTACAATGGTCAGTGCGAAGAAAATGGTAGCTATACCATTTCACAACCAATCTCTCCTGTAAGCGCAACCGGAATTGGCGACGATATTATTTGCTATGGCGATACCAATGGCGTGGTTAGTATTGCTCCCAGTGGAGGAACTCCCCCGTATTCCTATTATTGGGGAGTGAATGGAGCCACTACCCAAAGCATAGGCGATTTGCAAGCGGGTTATTATTCTTTCACGGTCGAAGATGCCCATGGTTGCATTGCAGTGGGTGGAGGTCTCATAACTGAGCCACCAGAGCTCATAATTTATGGATCCCCCGATCAGTTTATTTGTCCCGGCGAAACCGTCGAGGTAAGCACTTTTGTCGAAGGGGGAGCTCCTCCTTACACCATTCATTGGGAGCACGATGGATCCGTGGGTGTGAGTGCACAAGTATCGCCGCAAACGACCACTTATTTCGAAGCCTGGGTAGAGGATAATAATGGCTGCGTGTTGGAAGGAGCTAATTCCTTAGTGCATGTGTATGAGCCAGTTGAAACGGTTCTTTTTACCAATAACGCACAAGTTTGTGCAGGCGATTCAGTCATCATTTATGCTAATCACATCGGAGGTGCAGGTGAGCCCTATACTGCCTATACCAGTGATGGAAATCCAATCGTTTTTCCTTATACTTTATACCCCGAATCGAGTCTACAGATTGAAGTGTATGCCATGGATGAATGCGAAGTCCCCGGGGTAAATGCCAGTCTGGCAATCGAAGTCGCTCCAGCTCCAACGGTCCTTTTCGAGGCCGATCAGTATTATGGTTGTCAACCCCTTGAGGTTGTGTTTGAGAACTTGGCTCATCAAGATGGAAATACCTATACCTGGCATTTTATGGGCTTAGGCGAGGACCAATTTGAGTCAGAAGTTAATCCATCGCATATTTTCCAGAATGCTGGTTCGTATCATGTTCAGCTGAAAGCCAGAAATGAATTTGGTTGCGAAAACTCGCGTTATATAGAGGATATGATTCTTGTTTTGCCAAAACCAGAGGCTAACTTTTTAGCCGATCCGGAGGCCGTTTCCATTTCCAAACCGGTAATCTTTTTCGAGAATTTGAGCAAAGATCCTATTTATCAGTCTTTTTGGAGTTTCGAAGGAGAAGAATTCCGCTTGTGGAACGATTCTTACGTGAATCATATTTATAGCGACACCGGTTGGTTCGATGTTCGATTAAAGGTAAGTAACCACCATAAAGCAGTCGATTATTTGCCCTTGTCGGCCGATCATTTTTGCTACGACACCCTTCATCTTTCTGTGCATGTATTTGAAGATGATATTTTTATGGCACCGAATGCGATTCATCTGAACTCAAGCTCGCCTGAAAACCGGATTTTTCGCCCTTTCATTTATGGTAATAACCCTGTTGATTATCACATGATTATTTACAATCGGTGGGGCGAAAGGATTTTTGAAACCTTCGATTATCGTCGAGGGTGGGACGGAACGATGCCGAACGGCGATTCCGTTAAGTCCGATAATTATGTTTGGATGGTCTCCTACCGCGATAAATACGGGAATCCGCATCAGCAGTCGGGAAATGTATTGGTCCTCTATTGATTAATCCTGCTGGAATAGTTGATGCAACGCTGCAGCTTTCAGGTTACATTCCTCATATTCTTCTTCTGCATTTGAGAGCGCTGTAATAGCACTTCCTACTTTCCAGCTACCTGAACCACTGGCTTGATTGTACACAAGTGATCGGATCACAACATTGAAATCAAAATCCTTGTTTGGATCGAAATACCCGACCGATCCACTGTAAATTCCCCGCTGCACAGCCTCGGTCGATTCGATAATTTCCATAGCACTTATTTTGGGCGCGCCAGTCATCGAACCCATCGGGAAGGTAGTTCGGATCACTTCAACCGGATCGGTATCTTCACTGATTCTGGAACTAATCGTTGAAATGAGTTGATGCACTTGCGGAAAAGAATACAATCCACATAATTCCTCAACTTGAACACTTCCGCGTTCTGCTGTTCGACTCAAATCGTTCCGAACAAGGTCAACAATCATGGTGTTTTCTGCGCGTTCTTTTACCGACTCAAGTAACTCTTGCTGAATGAGGCGATCCTCCTCGGCATGCTTTCCTCTTCGTGCAGTTCCCTTAATGGGTTGTGCAATAATTTTATTTCCTTCCTTTTTTAAATAGCGTTCAGGGCTAGCCGATAAGAGCCAATTATCCTCGACCCGATAAAGAGCAGAAAAGGGTGCTTTGGAAAGTTTGTTGAGAGCCTGGTAAGTTTCAATAGGATGAATGCCGGCTTGTTCGAAGTAAAATTCCTGACAGAAGTTGGCCTCGTACAAATCGCCCTGTTGGATGTGGTTTTGGATGCAAGCAATCTGTTTTAGGTATTCCTTTCTGGTGATGCGTGTGTGTATGGCAGGCGTTTCGGCGGTGAGGGGATACAGTGGTTGACTTGGTTTATTTGCCAGTAGTTCGAGGATAGTAGAAGGTGCTTTAGCCAACGGATGATCGGGGTGAAATAAAAAATCGAAACGATTATTCGTTCGACGAACCACTAACTCCGGAACAAAAAAATGCAGGAGGGGAAACGATTGCTGAGGTTTTAACTTTGCAGGAAGCTTTTCGATGAACTGTTTGAGTTCGTAATTCAAATGACCAAAGATCCAATCCGAATGCTTGTTTACAAATTCGGAAAGTTGACTGAAAGGATTTTTTGTTACCGGTTCTTTTTGTTCGCGAATAGTGAGCGCATCGTGATTTCCAAAGGCCATTAAGGAGGGGAAGCCTTGTTCGTAGTCATGGCCATTTAGGAAGATGAAATGTGAAAAACGAGCGCCAAAATTGACTAATTCCTTTTCAAAAATATCCGGGTTGGCCGATGTATATGTCCATGCTGTTCTCATGGGGCAAAAATAAAAAAAGCACCCAGTGTTGGGTGCTTGATTTATAAACCTGATAAGGGAAATTATTTGTTTCCAAGATAATCGGCGATTCCCTCCTGGCTGGCTTTGAGTGCACGTTCGCCGGCATGCCAGTCGGCAGGACAAACTTCACCATTTTCTTCGAAATATTGCAGGGCATCTACCATGCGTAATGTCTCGTCGATGCTGCGACCCAAGGGCATATCGTTTACTACTTGATGACGAACAACACCCTTTTTGTCGATAAGGAATAATCCGCGATAGGCTTGAGGAACTCCGTTGAAAGTTGCATTTCCTTCTTCGTCGTAATCGTACGAACCAGCTAATACATCGTAGCTTTCGGAAATGATTTTACTTTGATCGCTTACCAAAGGATATTTTACACCTTGGATTCCACCGTGTTTTTGTTCTGTGGTGAGCCATTTCCAATGCGAGAATTCCGAATCGACCGAGCATCCCACAACAGCTACGTTTCTGGCTTCAAATTCCTTCATTTTATCTTGAAATGCAATGATTTCGGTAGGGCAAACAAAGGTGAAGTCGGCCGGATAGAAATAAAAGATTACGTACTGCTTTCCCAGGTATTGGTCCAAGGAGAAGTCATTTACAATTTCGCCTCCGTTAATAACCGCTTTTGCTTTAAACGAAGGTGCTTTTTTACCAACTAATACGCTCATAATTTTGATTTTATAGTGATTGAAAAAATACGAGTTCACGATCCGCAAATCTATTATCTTCTAAAGGAAAAGGATCTGTTTTAACGGATTTTATGAAAATCTTTTTCTGGAATTTCACTCACGTTATGAAGCTCTATTTTCCTGAAAAAGAATCATTGACAGCTAAAGAGATATTACACGAAAATGTTCATAAAATTTTGAAACATAGCCTTCAAAATCCACTCTAGATGCTTGCTTTTTGTTATCTTTGAGAGCAATTAAAATATTTGTGTAATATATTGATTATGAGTAATATAGAAAAAGATAATAACCGGTCACACTATTCGGCTGGTAACATTCAGGTGTTGGAAGGTTTAGAGGCAGTTCGGAAGCGTCCGTCCATGTATATTGGCGATGTTAGCACGAAGGGATTGCACCATTTGGTTTACGAGGTAGTCGATAACTCGATCGATGAAGCTTTGGCCGGTTATTGCCGCAATATCGATGTTTCTATCAACGAGGATAATTCCATCACCGTTAAGGATGATGGACGTGGTATCCCGACCGATATGCATGAAAAAGAGGGTAAGTCGGCTCTGGAGGTTGTCATGACTGTTTTACATGCCGGAGGTAAATTTGATAAGGATTCTTATAAAGTTTCAGGAGGATTGCATGGAGTGGGAGTATCCTGTGTGAATGCTCTGTCCATTCGTCTTGAGGCAGAAGTTCATCGCGATGGTAAAATTTACAAGCAAACCTATGAGCGTGGAAAGCCCCTTTCCGATGTAGAGCAAGTGGGAACAAGCGATAAAACAGGAACCATCGTTTCGTTCTTGCCCGATAAGGAGATTTTTATTACAACCGAATATAATTATGAAATCCTGGCTGCTCGACTAAGGGAACTTGCCTACCTCAATGCGGGAATTCGTCTCAGCATCATCGATTATCGCGACAAGCAAAACGGGAACGGATTCCGAAGCGATTCCTTCTATTCCAATATGGGCTTGGCTGAGTTTGTTACTTACCTGGATAGCACTCGCGAAAAACTGATAGATGATGTGATTCATATTTCTACCATGAAAAATGATGTCCCGGTTGAGATTGCATTACAGTACAATACTTCTTTCTCGGAAAATATTCACTCTTACGTCAACAACATAAACACCATCGAGGGGGGAACACACTTAACCGGTTTCCGTCGCGGACTGACTCGTACATTAAAGAATTATGCCGAGAAATCGGGCATGTTGACTAAGTTGAAGTTCGATATTAATGGCGACGATTTTCGCGAGGGGCTTACTGCCATTATTTCGGTAAAGGTTCAGGAACCTCAATTCGAAGGACAGACTAAGACAAAACTCGGTAACTCCGATATTAGCCTGGTGGTCGATCAGGCTGTGAGCGAAGTTTTGTCGTATTATCTGGAAGAGCACCCAAAGGAAGCACGCCAAATTGTAAACAAGGTAATTCTAGCAGCCACGGCTCGTCATGCAGCTCGGAAAGCCAGAGAGTTGGTTCAACGTAAAAATGTTTTAACTGGTTCCGGTTTGCCTGGTAAATTGGCCGATTGTTCCGACCGTAACCCTGAGAATACCGAGATTTATCTGGTCGAGGGTGATTCGGCAGGAGGAACAGCTAAACAAGGTCGCGACCGGGCGTTCCAGGCCATTATGCCACTTCGGGGTAAAATACTGAATGTGGAAAAAGCGATGGCTCACAAAATTTTCGAGAACGAGGAAATTAAAAATATCTTCACCGCTTTGGGTGTCAGTATCGGAACAGAAGAAGATAGTAAGGCCCTTAACCTGGAGAAGCTACGGTATCATAAAATCATTATCATGACCGATGCCGATGTGGACGGAAGCCACATTACTACGCTTATCATGACCTTCTTTTTCCGTTTCATGAAAGAGATTATTGAGAACGGCTACCTTTATATTGCCACTCCACCTTTATATCTCGTCCGAAAAGGGAAACAAGAAGTTTATTGCTGGAGCGAGGATGAGCGTTTACGAGCTATCGAAGATTTGGGGAAAGGCAAAGAGTCGGGTGTTAGTATTCAGCGCTACAAAGGTTTGGGTGAAATGAATGCACAACAATTGTGGGATACAACCATGAATCCGGAATTCCGGACCTTACGTCAGGTTACGATCGACAGTGCAGCGGAAGCGGATCGAATTTTCTCCATGCTGATGGGCGACGAAGTGCCACCGCGTCGTGAGTTTATTGAACAGCATGCTAAATATGCTAACATTGATGTATAAACCTGAATGATGGCAGCCTAATTTGATGGATTAACATCCAGTTTACTGCTGCCTAAGGAATTTTTTCAGACTGAAAAAATCTCCTGGACCATTCAAAGAAATTGAGCCTATGAAGAAAACATCACTCAATTCGAGCTCCCTTGCCTGGGCAAGTTTCCTTTTCGTGCTAATCAGTCTCGTGGCAGTTGTTTTTCAGTTTGAAACGCTCCAAAATCATTGTGTTTGCATTTCAAATTTCTTGGCTTGGGCTTGGATTGCTTTTACATTCACTTTCTTGTTCGGGTTGATTCAGCCTTTACTCAAGTCCTCGTTTCATCGTTTGATCGTTTACCTGCTTCAGGCGCTCCTATTCTTTTTCGGACTTAGCATGAGCGTTTTATTTGGAGCACGGCTACTCGATGTTATTTAATTATCCACCCGACAGTCGTCTGTCGTACAAATCCTTTCTTTCATGCCTGAATTATCTGTAATTGTTTGTGTTTACAATGAAGAAGAGAATGTAAAACCACTCATTAATAAGATTTTTAAAGATTTAGAGGGCATCGATTTAGAGTTGATTTACGTTGACGATGGTTCTACCGATGGTACCGTAAAAGCGGTGAAGTCTTTTCAGGATTCCCGATTGGTTTTGCTTGAGTTGAAGAAGAATTATGGACAGAGTACGGCTCTGGCGGCCGGCATTGATTATGCTTCGGGTGAATATATTGCTTTGCTCGATGGCGATTTACAGAACGACCCCTCGGATATTCCGGCCATGCTTGAACTCGCCAAACTTGAAGAATGGGACCTGGTAGCAGGTATTCGGGCTAATCGACAAGATGGAATGTTCCTGCGGAAAATTCCGTCCAAGATTGCCAATGCCATTATTCGCGAAACTACTCAGGTAAAAATAAAGGACTACGGTTGTACCCTAAAAGTGTTTAAACAAGATATTGCCAAGAAGATTGGTTTATACGGTGAGCTTCATCGATTTATACCGGTTTTAGCAGCCTTTGAAGGGGCTCGGATCACGCAGCTCGACGTGAAGCATCATCCTCGTATTCATGGTCAATCAAAATACGGATTAGGCCGAACCACTCGGGTAATCAGCGATTTAATGCTGATGATTTTCTTCCGTAAGTACTTGCAAAAACCCATGCACTTGTTTGGAGGCTCTGGTTTCATCTTGCTAAGCATTGGTGGATTAATCGAATTTTACTTGCTTGTTTTGAAGCTGATGGGGCAGGATATATGGGGAAAACCCATGTTACTTCTCGGAATGATTTTCATTATTGCAGGCATTCAATTGATTTCGGTGGGAATCATCACAGAACTTCAGATTCGAACTTACTATGAATCGCAAAATAAAAAGCGCTATAATTTAAAGCGTATTTGGAAAGCCGAATAGAGAACGACCTTGAACGACTCCATCGATCATACAAATAAAACCAAAAAGCGTTTAACCTTCCTGCTAAAGCTCGCCATTACACTGGCTGCAGCCTACTGGGTGGTGAATAAAATTTCTTTTGTCCAGATTTTTGCCCTTATTCTCGACTCAAAGCTTCTCTTCCTTTTCCTCGCAATCGTATTTTTCGTTTTAAGTAAGTTTTTGGCTGCTATTCGTTTGCATCGTTTTGTGCGGTTGATAATTCCCGGTTATTCTGCAACCTTTAATCTGAAGTTATATGTACTCGGGATGTTTTATAATTTCTTTTTGCCCGGAGGAGTAGGAGGCGATGGTTACAAGGTGTATCTCCTGCAAAAAAAATATCAACCTGGAACAAAAAAACTCATTAGCACCTTGCTCGTTGATCGCTTGAGTGGAGTGCTACTTATTGTCTTTCTGCTGGCAGCCATGTTTTATTGGATACCAATTAGCTTCCCTTTTAAATCCCTGGTGGGTTTAATCATTCCCCTTGGAGTGCTTGTGTACCGGTGGTTGATTGCCTATTTTTTTTCCTACCTCCTAAAGGAATCGCTCTTTTCGGTGGGCTATTCCTTTTTGGTGCAAATAGCGCAGGTTCTGAGTGTTTTTTTTATTCTGCTCTCGCTTTCGGTTGGCGATTCTTATATGGTTTACCTGAGCCTTTTTCTATTATCTGTTTTGGCAACCGTACTCCCCATATCGGTTGGAGGTTTAGGCGTTCGAGAACTTACCTTCCTCATTGGAGCACAGTATGCCGGATTGAACGTAGAAATTTCAGTGGCAGTTGGATTGATCTTTTACCTCGTTAGTTTACTTGCCTCCTTACCGGGTATTTATTTCCATTTTAAACCGGGTGAATTAAAAGTGTAAAAAAAATCCCCTTCACCTCACGGCTCCGGGGATTACTAATCAACTTAAAACGAATGTTATAACTTATTCACTAACTTTGTAATGCGTTCTGTATCTTGTTTCACCTCTACCAAATACATTCCTTTAGGTAACTCGGTGAGATCGATGCGGTTGTTTAATCCTACGAATTGCTGAATCAATACCTGCCCTGTTAAATTGTACACATTCACTAATGCATTCGATCTTACACCGGATAAAGCAATCCAATCTTTAGTCGGATTAGGATAAATGCTTAAGGTGTTTTCCAATTCGGAAGTTTCGTCGATAGAAACAGGATCGACTAAGGAAAGTTCAATTAAATCGCCACCATTTGCAGTTGCTACAAATAATCCGAAAGCAGGTCCATTGTTGTTTACTGACGGATTTACAAAACCCGAAGCTAAAACGGTAATCGCTGCACCTGCTAAACTACTCAGGTCTGCCTGGTAGGTTGCAATTTCGTCGCCCGACGCAGCAACGTTGAGTCTCAATTCGTATGCTGCAGGAGCTAGCGATAGATAACCGGCATATTCACCATAAGCCAGATCACTAATGATTCCTGATATATTGTTTACGACCTCATCGACGGTTACTGCAGGTGCATCGGTCGCTCCATGGAACACTAAAACATCTACCTCCGAAGCATTATCAGCAACTTCACGGATTTCATCTCTTGCAATGATTTCGAAGTTAATCGCGGGTTCGTAAGTTTCAGAACCAAGGGAGAAAACGCCGGAGGCTATTGCCTGATACGTTTTGTTGCTTTCCAAAACAAGCGTCTGGGTATAGAGAGGTGCACTGTTATCGGCGGCCGATTTTTCCACCACATCAATGGTAAGCTCAGTGGCTCCT
>JAGYLP010000084.1 GCA_018401015.1 Bacteroidales bacterium | reverse complement strand
ATTGGAACTCCTTCGAACCATTCATTCCAGATCGTTTCGAATGTGCCATCTGTCTTCATGGCATCAAGGTGACTTTGCCATTGCTGAACCGTACTAGCAGGTGTGCTGAGGCTGAATGCGATATAATCTTTGAAATTCAATGCTTCCATATGCTGAGTAAGGTTACTCATTGGCACCTCACTGATATCAGCCAGCCATTTCACGTCCAAATCGGTCATCAGCAATGCCTGAACCTCGCCGCTCATCAACTGATCAAAAGCTTCCATGGAGGTGAGTGATGTAGCAACGATGTTTTGGAAGTTGTTGTTTATCAGAAAATCATGGGTGAACCAGCCATTTGGTGTGGCAATGGATTCCAGCGCTTTTGCCTGTTCAAGTGTTTCAATGGTCAATCCTGAAGAAGCGAGCGTATAAAAATAGGTTCTGCTGGAGGAAATTGGCCCGACCCATTGAAACATATTTTCGCGTTCCGGCGTACGGGCGGTATTAAACAGGGCGCTGTTTGGCAGGTATTGCACAATGTCATAAGCATTATTCCATAAAGTCAGGTTGATTTTGTTAACATAGCCTGTTCTTGTCATAATTTCATTCACAATATCTATGGATGAGCCTCTAACTTCAGCTGAGGTGCCATGACCATATTCAAAGCTGGTTGGAGGTGCATTTTCAGTATAAAGTTGAATGGTTCCTGCGATGTAAGTTTCAGGCATAAATGGTATGTATTTCCTCACAATTGATACCGTACTTTTATCTTCAATCATCGATTTTATCTCATTCTGAACGCTGTTTACCACTGCGTCGCTTACATCATTTGAAAAAGCAACATAATAATAAACAGTACGGTAGCTTGTTACAACATGGACGTTTTCCAAATAATAACCCGAAGGAAGTGCGGAAATTAAATGGTAAAAATCGCTGGCAATAAATCGTATCTCACCATTCATAAAGGCGTCCAGTGCCTCACTGTAGGTTCCGAAATAAACCAGATTTGTAAAACCCATATCTTCGAGGGTAGTAGTTTCCCACCAGTCGGTTACTACGGCTATGGAAGGAAGCTGTTTACACTCTTCAATGGGCAGGGG
>JAGYLP010000083.1 GCA_018401015.1 Bacteroidales bacterium | reverse complement strand
ATTTATACAAATTTCAATTCCAGTATGGTGCGATTAAAAGAAATAATCACTTGATGTTTTAAAGTAATAGCTAGTTATTTCAATTCCAGTATGGTGCGATTAAAAGAAAGTCTATCAGAGGAGGAACAGAGATTACTCGCTTATTTCAATTCCAGTATGGTGCGATTAAAAGTATTTCCATAACTTGACATATTTAAGGTTGAACTAATTTCAATTCCAGTATGGTGCGATTAAAAGTGCACTGGTGGCACTGTTTGCCGGTGTATGCCTTTCGATTTCAATTCCAGTATGGTGCGATTAAAAGCTAAATATTTCTTCGCTCATATCGTAACGTCTTTAATTTCAATTCCAGTATGGTGCGATTAAAAGTCACCCGTCAGACCTTCCACGTGCCTTGCTTCGATCATTTCAATTCCAGTATGGTGCGATTAAAAGTATAATACCGTTTTTTTTACGGTTTTATTTTTCGTTATTTCAATTCCAGTATGGTGCGATTAAAAGTTTGTGCAGGCTTATTTAATTGCCGATAAAAACGGCAATTTCAATTCCAGTATGGTGCGATTAAAAGGTACTTCTCATTATCCCCTGCCATAGCTTTGTTGCACATTTCAATTCCAGTATGGTGCGATTAAAAGACATCATTTTTCTAAAATTTCGTTTCGTTTTTTCACATTTCAATTCCAGTATGGTGCGATTAAAAGAGCATTTTAAAAATTAATTTTACTGCAATAATCCAAATTTCAATTCCAGTATGGTGCGATTAAAAGTTCAAATTTCCTTTCAGCATAAGCGTCCAGGCTCATATTTCAATTCCAGTATGGTGCGATTAAAAGTTGCCACCCAGCACCATGTTTTCAGCGTCAATAACAATATTTCAATTCCAGTATGGTGCGATTAAAAGAAGTCGGGTCATCAGCAGCGTTTAGCCCGTCGGGATATTTCAATTCCAGTATGGTGCGATTAAAAGACTTGACGGTAGGTTGAAACAGATAGATGCAAGCACATTTCAATTCCAGTATGGTGCGATTAAAAGTTTATTGTTACGAAACGGGCAAAGTAGCGATTTCAGATTTCAATTCCAGTATGGTGCGATTAAAAGATTTCCTGCTCGCGATGATAAAGGTGTAGTAATCACATTTCAATTCC
>JAGYLP010000082.1 GCA_018401015.1 Bacteroidales bacterium | reverse complement strand
ACTTTTAATCGCACCATACTGGAATTGAAATGAGGGTGTACAAAACTACCGGAGTATGGGTAAAACACTTTTAATCGCACCATACTGGAATTGAAATAAATTCATAAAATCAATCCTTGAAGCAATTGAATCTCTTTTAATCGCACCATACTGGAATTGAAATATCGTGGTTAAATGTAAGTGCGTTTAATGGTTTCATCTTTTAATCGCACCATACTGGAATTGAAATACTACAAGGGCTACTATGATGAACAGATAGCTTTTCCTTTTAATCGCACCATACTGGAATTGAAATAAGAGTGTTCTTTATCAATATAGGTAGAATACCTTACTTTTAATCGCACCATACTGGAATTGAAATTTGATTACGTGTACAGTCAAGTCCTCAACTGCCGCCTTTTAATCGCACCATACTGGAATTGAAATGGAGTCATTTCCGTTAATTTTTTCCCAAAGTGTTTTACTTTTAATCGCACCATACTGGAATTGAAATGGCAACTGTAACTGCTTGTTGAAGTTCTGTTTTTTTCTTTTAATCGCACCATACTGGAATTGAAATTGCAAAAAGTGCAAAATCCCTACGACAAAGAACTACCTTTTAATCGCACCATACTGGAATTGAAATTATAGTAAAACGGGGTTTATAATTACATGAATTTTACTTTTAATCGCACCATACTGGAATTGAAATTGGGGAGGGTAAGCCTGGCAAACGGAAAGCGGCTGCTTTTAATCGCACCATACTGGAATTGAAATGTCAGAGGTGGATTCCATTACAGACTACTTCATGCGCTTTTAATCGCACCATACTGGAATTGAAATCTGAAAACTCGGAGATCAAAGCTAACTTTGCGGCTGCTTTTAATCGCACCATACTGGAATTGAAATTAAATATAGAAACGTCACTGAAGCTGATTTTATGCGGCTTTTAATCGCACCATACTGGAATTGAAATCTTAATAAATTCTACTACTGCTTTGTGTGTATTGTCCTTTTAATCGCACCATACTGGAATTGAAATATCCGTATTAGTCGCACCCTCAATATTGTAAGGATTCTTTTAATCGCACCATACTGGAATTGAAATTCAGTGATTATTTCGCCTGTCATCCCTTCTGCGTGCTTTTAATCGCACCATACTGGAATTGAAATCTATATTTAGAAAAATGGTCTGAGGTTTACGGGGGCTTTTAATCGCACCATACTGGAATTGAAATAGTGGAA
>JAGYLP010000081.1 GCA_018401015.1 Bacteroidales bacterium | reverse complement strand
CCCGACACTATCGCATGTATCAGCTTTTAATCGCACCATACTGGAATTGAAATCAATCATTTATTGCATCAATCACATCATCAATCTGTCTTTTAATCGCACCATACTGGAATTGAAATACCTTCTGACAACACCTCCTCAACAAATTGCATTGTCTTTTAATCGCACCATACTGGAATTGAAATCAAAACGCAAACCAGAAGGATAGTAAAATTGGATTGGCTTTTAATCGCACCATACTGGAATTGAAATGGCCATCAGGCTTTACTACGAACACTACTGGAAGGCTTTTAATCGCACCATACTGGAATTGAAATTTAGGCGCTTGTGTGCTAATCATCATGTTAACCTCCTTTTAATCGCACCATACTGGAATTGAAATTCCGGAGCCGGTGTCATTGGCATAACTATATAATTTCTTTTAATCGCACCATACTGGAATTGAAATTACGCACTTTAAAATGCGTTATGTGATGTGGAAAACCTTTTAATCGCACCATACTGGAATTGAAATACTCAGGGTCAACATCCAAATGCTTCACAAAAAGCACTTTTAATCGCACCATACTGGAATTGAAATCAAATTTCATTGTGCTTGATGAACTACAAACCGTAACTTTTAATCGCACCATACTGGAATTGAAATCAACAAATTAATCGAATTGCTGAAAATAATTGAAAACTTTTAATCGCACCATACTGGAATTGAAATAATGTTTTTTGATCAGAACCCGCACCGGCCGAAGCGTCTTTTAATCGCACCATACTGGAATTGAAATTGGCCTGCTGGTCGGCTTCGTCAAGGCCTGACTGCTTCTTTTAATCGCACCATACTGGAATTGAAATAAACATCTGAAGCAGACACCGCCGGTTGCTTTTCGCTTTTAATCGCACCATACTGGAATTGAAATGGGAGTGGATGCTGGAGAAGGACGAACGCGCTATTTCTTTTAATCGCACCATACTGGAATTGAAATCAGGTCAGTGATTTGAAGGCAAAACGAATTAAATCACTTTTAATCGCACCATACTGGAATTGAAATCAATTACCAGTGTCGTTGTAACCTAATGGGAGATACTTTTAATCGCACCATACTGGAATTGAAATTGAATCACCCAGGTTGCTGATTTTGCCGCCCAGCGTCTTTTAATCGCACCATACTGGAATTGAAATCGAATATCCTAACCACGGTAAGCAGTGCGATGTAGTCTTTTAATCGCACCATACTGGAATTGAAATAGCCAAACCCAATATTTCTTTTGCTTCACATAAATCCTTTTAATCGCACCATACTGGAATTGAAATCCTGATGCTTCGTCCAGAATGAAAACCATGTTGGAGCTTTTAATCGCACCATACTGGAATTGAAATTTGATG
>JAGYLP010000080.1 GCA_018401015.1 Bacteroidales bacterium | reverse complement strand
GCACCATACTGGAATTGAAATTCACCAATGCCGCCGGTGCCGTGATACGCTTTGCCCCTTTTAATCGCACCATACTGGAATTGAAATGTAATTTTCAGCGTATTATTGACGCCTTTAGCCTGACTTTTAATCGCACCATACTGGAATTGAAATTTATGGTTGCCGGGGTTGTAAGTCCGTCCAGTGCTCTTTTAATCGCACCATACTGGAATTGAAATTTGAAAGATATGCAGATTATCCGACCATTTTGGCCTCTTTTAATCGCACCATACTGGAATTGAAATGTCATATCGGTGACTGAATCCTGCAGCATCTTATTGTCTTTTAATCGCACCATACTGGAATTGAAATCGAGCTCGAAGATGTGAACGCAGTAGAAGGCGGCGACTTTTAATCGCACCATACTGGAATTGAAATTCGTAACAGCCAACACATTCGAACCCGTATCACTCGCTTTTAATCGCACCATACTGGAATTGAAATGCGATAGTCAACATCGTCCTTGTTGTTTTTCAATTTCTTTTAATCGCACCATACTGGAATTGAAATCTTGCTGCAGATGTCCATTTTGTCATTTTATTTTTTCTTTTAATCGCACCATACTGGAATTGAAATTGCCTTTTAGCTTGCTCAGGGGTGCGATCACTTCGCTTTTAATCGCACCATACTGGAATTGAAATGGATATTGCTTGTAAATTGTGCCACTTGGTATTGTTCTTTTAATCGCACCATACTGGAATTGAAATGTGGCATCCATTGCCCTTTTGAAAAACTTACGTCCGCTTTTAATCGCACCATACTGGAATTGAAATGGTCGCGGGGTTCGATCTTTTTGCCTTTGTCGAGCCACTTTTAATCGCACCATACTGGAATTGAAATATGACAGTGGTGGCAGGTAGAACGTATTATGTGAAACTTTTAATCGCACCATACTGGAATTGAAATGAGGTTTCTGTGATCTGCTGTGCCTTTTCTTTTTCCCTTTTAATCGCACCATACTGGAATTGAAATCAAGCAGACCGGCACCAACGGCGTGGACATCACCAGCTTTTAATCGCACCATACTGGAATTGAAATCGTAAAGTACTAAAGTATTTCTGGCCAAAAGCAATACTTTTAATCGCACCATACTGGAATTGAAATGTACTTTGCCCACTTAACCGACCACGTTTCGATCAGCTTTTAATCGCACCATACTGGAATTGAAATCATCAATCCATTTTGTGGCATCGGTAAAAAAGTTCTCTTTTAATCGCACCATACTGGAATTGAAATCCTTTCCGTCACCGTGATGACGTTTGAGGATGTTACCTTTTAATCGCACCATACTGGAATTGAAATTGACAGGTCAGATATAAAAGCCTGTGAAATGCACCCGCTTTTAATCGCACCATACTGGAATTGAAATGCTAAAACAGCAAGACCTTATCAGTGAGGAACAATACTTTTAATCGCACCATACTGGAATTGAAATATCATACAGGGCGATGGGTTTTTGGGTGGGGTGGATCTTTTAATCGCACCATACTGGAATTGAAATTGACAGAGCAGATATAAAAGCCTGTGAAATGCATCCTTTTAATCGCACCATACTGGAATTGAAATCTCATCTTTGGTAAGCGATTTAAGATATTCATCATCCTTTTAATCGCACCATACTGGAATTGAAATATCAAGGTACAAAGCCATCCATCCCATTATCGTTTCCTTTTAATCGCACCATACTGGAATT
>JAGYLP010000008.1 GCA_018401015.1 Bacteroidales bacterium | reverse complement strand
GGCATTACTGCTGCCGAATACTTTGTCGATTCCGATCCCGGGCCGGGCAATGCAACTCCTATTCAACTGAATTGGAACGATACGGTTTCTTCTTTTGTGCATATTCCCACCGGCAGTTTGGAGTTTGGGTGGCATATCTTGGGTGTACGGGTAAAACGCAACGACGGTTTATGGCAGGTAGCGACTCCTTATCGCTATTTTATTTCGCCGGAGATCTTTCCCGAGCCGGCCGATCCGACCCTGTTAACTCAGGTCGAAGTTTATTTCGATGAAGATCCAGGTACAGGGCAAGGGCACGTTTTTTCGGTAAACCAACCACAAAGTGAATTAAACGAAACCTTCAACGCATCCTTAGCAGGATTAGCGATTGGTTATCATCGTGTTTTTGTACGGGCTAAAAATTCCGAAGGATGGTGGGGTGGTTCGTCGTACCTCGATTTCTTGGTCGATGTAGCTCTGCCTGAAATGGATACAACCAACTACCCCTTGATTACAGGCGAATATTTTTTCAACTCCGATCCGGGCGAAGGCTTAGGTTTTCCCTTTCAAATACCAATCGGCGATACCATCGATGTGAGTCGCATGGTGGATATTTCTTCCTTAATGGCCGGAACACATCGCTTGGGTGTGCGGGTGAAAACACTGCAAGGCTCATGGTCCTTGCCCTCCTATACCTTCTTGGAATTATACGAGGCAAATTGTCTGGTGCCCGAAGTCTCTTTTACAGCCTCTTCGGCTCAAGCGGGACAAGCGCTTCTGTTAACGAATACCAGCACCCAATTGGAGAGTTTTGCCACGTATCAGTGGGATATTTTTGCCGATGGAACCATTGATTATACCAGCTTTAATGCCAGTCATGTTTTCTCGTCTCCCGGCTCCTACGAAGTTGGCCTGTATGTGAGTCAGGGTGATTCATGTTTCGCTTATTATGCCTCGCAAGTTATTGTTGGCACTCCTTTGTCGCGCGATATTCAATGGGTGGGCAACCCATGGATTTGTTCGAATGATTCTTTGCAGTTAACCGCTCCTGCGGGAAGCAATTTTTTATGGAATACGGGCGAAGTAACCGGCTCCATTTGGGTAAACCAAACGGGCGATTACGAAGTAACTTACACCGATTTGAATGGAGACTTGAGTCTTAGCGAGCCAGTGCACATTGAGGTATATTCACAATTAGCCTTGTTCCCACAGGTGAGTCATGCAAACGCAGGTTTATCCAACGGCTCAATCAATGTAAGCTTGAGTGGTGGAACCGGTTATATCCATGATTTTAGCTGGTCCAACGGAGGAACGTTAGCATCCTTAGGTGGCTTGGCTCCAGGGATGTACCATCTCAGTGTGAGCGATTTACATTGTCCGGAACAGGTGAGTGTGCAAGTAGAGTCGCTGCCTGGTTCCGATGGAATCATTGCTGCGGAATATTTTACTGAATCGGATCCTGGACCTGGCTTGGGTACTGCGATTCCTGTTACACATGCCACTGAAATCAATAGCTTCTTTCAAACCAGTTTGTCGGGTCAACCTGCTGGATTGTACTCCTTTTATTATAGAGTAAAAAACGATCAAGGATGGTGGAGTACCGTTCGTAGGTTATTAGTCTCCGTTGGAGATACGGCTCAGCAGGTTTACGATACTCCTGTATTTACCCAGGCGGAGTATTTCTTCAATACCGATGAAGGGGTTTTACAAGGGAATCCGATCAATCCATTTCCATCAGCCAGTTTAGCCGATGAGCTTTTCACAATCGATGTTAGCAACTTAGACGAAGGGATTCATCGTTTGTTAGTCCGGACAAAAGATCAGTTTGGGAACTGGAGTACCGTTGGTTTCATGAACTTTAGTTTGCCAATTTCTATCGAAGCGCCCGATACCACCGCTTATCCCTTAGTGGCTGGGGAAATTTTCTTCAACGAAGATCCGGGAGAAGGAAATGGTATCGCTTTTTCTGTTCCCTCTGATTCCGTCATTGATATCCTGAGTACCATACCTGGCATTACCTCCCAAACGGGTTTCTATGCTGCTTTTCTAAGGGTGAAACAGTTGGATGGAACTTGGAGTTTGCCCCGACGCTTCGATTATGAAGTGTACGATCCGAACTGCGATATGCCGGTGGTCGATTTTGAGTATATCCCCGCGAATGCCGGATCGCCGATGGCTTTATTAGATGCCTCGCAACAAGTAGCTCCTTCGGCAACCTATCAGTGGGATATTGGAGCCGACGGAATAATCGATTATTCTGGCTCGGCGGCAATCCACACCTTTGCCCAACCCGGCATTTATCCTGTTGCCTTAACGGTTTCCAATTCCTTTGTTTGCTATTCGACCCTTGTTCAGGATGTAATCGTAGGACCCTATTCCGATAACGTGGTTAGCCTCATAGGAAACGACACGATTTGCGGAGGCGATACCGTTTTGCTCGTGGCTCCTGCAGGTAGTAACTATTTGTGGAATACAGGAGAAACAACGCAGGAGATTTCGGTGACTCAATCGGGGAGCTATCAGGTTTATTACACGAATCCGCAATCGGTTCAGCTAAGCTCCAATACATTATCGGTTTATGTGTATCCGGAGTTGACCTTAGCCTTGGAAGTTAGTCCTGCTAGCCCGGGAATGGCAAGCGGAAGTGCAAATGTATTGGTTAGTGGGGGAGTGGGTCTGTTTTACGATTACAGCTGGTCAACCGGCGAAACCTTGCCCATGGCTGTTGGGTTATCGGCCGGAGTGTATTCATTTACTGCCTCCGATGCTTATTGCGAACAAAGCCTCAGCGTTCAAATACTTGAAGAATCCATTCCATTTGATGCTTCACTCATTGCTGCCGAATATTTTATGGGCGACCAGGATCCAGGTCCGGGAAATGCGAGCTCTATTCCTATTAGCTACCTCGATTCAATCGATGCATTTTTTCACCTCAGCTTTCAAGGCTATCCTGCCGGTGTGTATAACCTGTATTTTCGAACCCAGTCCGATCAATTACTGTGGAGTTCCGTTAATCGATTGGTGGTTTACATAGGCGATTCGGAAACATTGCCGCAGCCGTTAATTCCTGAGGTTGTTGAACTGGCATATTTCTGGGACACTCCCGATCCGGGTGAAGCAAACTCCGCTTTGTATGCTTCCTTTACTTCGAGTCAATCAATCGATGAGTCATTCGAACTCTCCACCCAGGGAATTGGTACAGGAACAAAACGGCTTAGCCTTCGTGCAAAAGATTCGCAAGGAGCCTGGAGTGTAGTTCGCTCGGAATTATTCGAAGTGTGTAATCCTCCTACTGTGCCGGGTGTAAGTGCCGATGTAACCATCTGCGAGGGCTTGACTATCGATTTAGTGGCAAACTCCATTCATAACGATGTTGAATTCTACTGGTTTGGTCCGAATGGGTTTCAGGAAATAGCTGATTCACTTTCTATCCATAATGCCACCTCCGATATGACAGGCTTGTATCAGGTCTATGCAGTGCGCGATGGAAATTGTTACTCTCAGCCCAATGATGTTTTAGTTACCGTTCAACCTAAACCGGAGGCTGCTGGAGGGATTATTCCGAGTAGTGCTACTTGTCAGGATACCGGAATTGTAGTCTTTTATGTTCCCCCCATTTTACATGCTGCAGAATATGAGTGGTCCTTCCCGCAAGGAATAAACTATCTGGCCGGAAATAATACCAACAACGTAGCTACCAGCCTCGAAAACCTCTCAGGCTTGTACGATTTACAAGTGCGTGGGGTAAATACCTGTGGATTAGGCGAGTGGTCGCCCATTTACTCGCTCAACGTAGAAGCGCTTCCGGAACCAATCTGTCCGTCCGATACAATTTTGTCTTCTTTTCAGCAGTCCTTCTCACTCCTCGATTATGGTTTAACCGAGGGAGAGTTCGTTGGGCCAGGTGTTCAGGGAACTATATTCGATCCGCTACTTTCCGGCCCGGGTGTTCACGAGATTCATTACCTGGTTGAAACGGCTGGCGGATGCGTTGGGTTTTGTTCCTTTACCATTACTGTTGGAACAAGCTGCTCCCAACCTTCCAACTTAACGCTTTCGAATTTAACCTCTCAGTCGGCAACCATTACCTGGCTGCCCGGTGGAAGTGAATCGGCATGGGAAATACGCTTTGGTATCGAAGGATTTGATCCTCTCTCCGGAGGAAACTTGATTTCGGGTATTACTGCGAACTCCTATCAAATTCAGGGATTAACTCCTTTTATTCACTACGAAGTGTATGTGCGAGCGCTTTGCTCAGGCAACCAACCTAGTTTGTGGGAAGGTCCGTTAGCATTTACCCCGATTAGCTCTGCTCCTCCTATCCTGGTCTCGACCTCCATTCTGGACGATGTGTGTTCAAATGGCGAAATCATTTTAACCGTTACCCAAGGGACGGCTCCTTATTCCTTCCTCTGGAGCAATGGTGAAACGAACTTCTATATTCATAATTTGAATAGTGATCTGTATTCAGTAAGTATTAGTGATGCGGCCGGGCAAAGTTTGGAATTGGACTTCTTTATTGATTCAAACCCGCTTCTATTGCTCGATCCCGGGATTGTCCATCCTGGTTATGGAGTTGCCGATGGAAGCCTATCCCCTGTGTTCGATGGTGGATATCCACCATACTCCTACCAGTGGTCGAACGGGGCAACTTCGGCTCAACTAAGCTCGCTTCCGGAAGGAACATACACGCTTACCCTTACCGAACAAACCGGTTGTATGGAAGAGTTCACGTTCGAACTATCGGCCCCTACACCCTTCCAACAGCAAGTTATGCAGCTGCCAATAGGTTGGAGCTACTTCTCTACCTATATCGATCCAATCGATCCCACTATGCCGGCATTGTTAGCCGGAATTCAGGGAACGTTCCAAATCGTAAAAAACTATTCGGGAGGTAGTTATTGGCCGCTTTATTCGATTAATACCATCGGCAGCGCGCAAATGGGTCAAGCCTACCAAATTCGAATGAATACATCCGAAGAGTTGACCGTAGAAGGTACCGCTTTTGTTCCCGAGCTAAGTCCGATTACAATACCACAAGGTTGGAGTTTCCTGGGGTATTTGAGACAAACCGCTGCTCCCATCAATCAAATGCTCGCGGGAATACAAGCGTCGATCGAAATTGTGAAGAATTCTGCCGGTCAAAGCTATTGGCCGCTGTTTAACGTAAATACAATCGGAAATATGGTTCCCGGACAAGGATATTTACTTAAGCTCAATGCCTCGCAGGTGCTTACTTATCCGGCTAACTCCGCTAAGTTTACCTCCCTCTCAAATACACATGAAGCTCATCCCTTTAACCAATCACAACCCATCAATACGGGTGTTACTATGACTATCGGGATTCCCAATTCCCACTGGGAACAAACCCCCGAACTTGGGTCGGAAATAGCAGCCTTTGGTCCGGGTGGCGAGCTGGTAGGCTCAGAACTTTATCTGGGAGAAAATTGTGCGCTTACTATTTGGGGCAACGATGAAATGAGTTCTTCGAAGGATGGATTGGTCGAAGGAGAAAAAATACGGATTGCTATTCGCGCACCAGGTCAAGAGGTGTTTGAAACCATCGAAATACAGGAATGGCTAGTCGGAAATGGGACCTACGAAACGAACCAATTGGCTGTTGTGGGGTCTTTGTCGCCCGCCAAAGCAGATCGATTGCTTTTATCCATCAGCCCTAACCCTGTAAGGAACGAAGCAATGATCCAGTTCTATTTGCCACAATCGGGGTTGGCTAAGCTTTATATCCAGGATGATCAGGGTCGAATTGTTCTACCGGTTGTGCACTTGGAATTAGCTGCCGGTTGGTACTCCGAAACCTTACAGAACCTGCCTCTTGCCTCGGGATTATACCAGTGTGTTTTTGAAACACCCTACGGCACAGAGTTTTTTAAAATGGTGGTAATCCCCTAAAGGAATGGTGGCTTATGAAAGCCATTCAACACCAATCTTTTAGATTTGAATGGCCCTAGAAGCGTTAGAAAGTTCTCCATTGAGGGGTTGTTAAAGCGCCCTTTTAAGTAATGAGGGAAACTTTATTTTAAATCCCTTTTTTACCTTTGCAGGCAAATGTTCCTGCCTTAGGGTAGGTGCACTCAGAACCCATTCTCCCATCATGGCGCTTGTACAAAATCATTATTCAGTCTTGGGAAACCGTTTTTTTGCCGGCCCCGCACCCCGATTTGTCGAAGATAAGGCACTGTATGCCGATCTGAAATTTCTGAAGAATATTGGAGTAAATCGGATCATCAGCTTGATTAAAATGGAACCCGATAGCGACGAGTTTGAGGGCTATCAATCCTATCAAAACCTAGTCCCGTCCTTTGATATGGGCTGGAGTGAATTTGGAATTCCCGATTTTGGGATACCAGACTATGAAGAAACCCGTCAATTCCTGGCATCGATCGACGGCTGGTTAGCTCAAGGCGAAAACTTATACCTGCATTGCCATGCCGGAATCGGACGAACCGGACTTATCGTTGGCGCATATCTCATTCATTCGGGAAGTGTTGACGTAAATGGAGTGTTGGAAAAAATAGCTTTTCTAAGGAAGAAAACACCCCGTGGAAATTTCCAATCGCCCGAAACTCCGGAACAAATCGAATGGTTGTTGGGATTTAAGGTGAAATGACTTTAAAAAATCCTCAACCCACTTGTGTGTATTTATTCCCTTAGAAAAAATACACCAGGGAAGCGCTAGTTCCGCCGAATTGCATACTCAACGATTCGCTCCAACTCATCGATTGATTCCTTAGGATTCCGTAGAGCACAAAATCAAAAATCATTAAAAATCCTCCTTGTACGATAAGCGAACGACCGTACCCCTGCAGCATGTCGGATTTTTTGGCTCCGGGCTTCTTCGAACGATGCAGGAGATAGATCCCACTTGCAATGTAGGCCACATCGAGCACCGCAGCATTGATTAATAAGATGTTCTCCGTTTTGCGATGCTCATTCAAAACTGATGATTCTTCGAAAATTCCTTGCGATTGATTCCATAGCGCAAATCCGGCGATACCTAAATTAACCGTGTTCCAGAAAAAATTCATCTGCCCAAAATAGTTAGGTACTCCATTTTCCTGCGACCAGGCATAGGCCCCCAAACTCAAATTGGCCAAAGCCCATCCTCCCAGTACAGCCATGCCAACCTCCTGGGTGCGCTTGCTCTCCCAGTAAAAACGTTCCAAATCGTTTGGTTGGCTCCATAGAAACTCCAATCCAAGGAAGAAAAACAATCCAGTAGTGAGCAAGAGTTTAATCGAAAGGGTTGAATTCATTGTAAAGGGATTTTAAAGGGGAAAAGTGCCAAATATTTGCTCAACGGCACGGAAACGAAAATCAAAGATTTCTTTGAGCTTGTGCTTGATTAGAAGATGGTTAGCTATTGCTCCCAAGATGCCAAACGGGGGAGAGTAGGTAACAATGTCTTTCATGAGAACTCCTCCGGGAATCTCCTCCAATAGATGCTGATGATGCCACAAGCGATAGGGCCCAATGCGCTGCTCATCGACAAAGTATTCCCGATCGCGGACATGGGTTATTTCGGTCATCCAATCGGTTTTGATTCCGGCTACTGGACTTACTTTATACGTGATTATCATGCCTTGGTACATCTTCTCGGGCAGGCCGCCAGAGGTTATGTCAAAACCCATGTAGGAAGGGGTGATTTTTTTCAAATTAGCGGGCGAAGAGATAAAATCCCATACTGCTTCGAGAGGTGCAGGAATTTTCTGTTCGCTTTTTAACTGATAAAATGCCATGTTGAGCTAAAATTAAAGGGTTCAAAGATTAAATTGGAAGGATGATTTAGCGCTTGTTTTTAGCCTGAGGTGCTTTTTGGGGTAGCAACCACCAAGGTGTGCCGGGATATAAATGATGCTCGTGATGGTATCCTCCAAAATGATAACAGCTTAAAAAAGACCAAAATACACCGAAGTTGAGGGAGTTGGCCCGATGTTGATCCGGAAAGGCTTCAGCGGTTTCACGATGGGGTAGAAAGGTGCCAAAATAGAACAACTGAAAAGTGGATAATATCGACGGAACCACCCAAAAAAGGAGCAGGTTGCCCAGTGGGATCCCCACAACGTGGTGTAAAATATTGAAAACGATAGCAATGCCTAATACTTGCCACCAACGGATATAATGCAGAAGAAACTTCAGATACCAGGCAAAAAAACCGGGTTTGTCTTCGCTATGGTAATCGGGATCTTGCCCTGATGCGGGGTAACGATGATGGTACTGATGCTGATCTTTTAAGTAAGGATACCACATGAAAGCATAAAAGAAAACCGACACGGAGCCAAGCCAGGTATTCCAGCTTGGCTTAAAGGGTACAATGGTTCCGTGCATCGCGTCGTGAGCGGTAATGAACAATCCGGTGTATAGGAAGGTCTGCAGCACAAAGCCTCCCAATGCCAGGAGAGGAGCTTCGGTCCAATCGAGACGAAGGAGATAAATGAGCAAAAGCAACCAACTGAACAAAATGCTCAAGGCAATGACTAATCCGCGGTAGGTTTTCATCGCTATACGTGTTTTTCTACTCGCTCGGCGGCAAGTTTCGAACTAATAATTGCCATGGGTAAGCCGGCTCCGGGATGCGTGCTGGCACCCACATAATACAAATTGCTGAACTCCTCGTCGAAATTAGCCGGACGCAAAGCTCCAATTTGCTTAATATCATGCGCTAATCCCAATCCGCTGCCACGGTATAAATTGAATCGACTCTCCCAATCTTTCGGGGTGTACGATTCACGTACCACAATGTGGGGCATGATGTTGGTCCCAATGCGCTCGGAAAAATCGTCGATGATGCTGTCGATAATCTTGTCGCGATCGCTCCAGTCCGCTTTGTAAATAAGGTTCGGAACCGGACACACGAAAAAGAGCGACTCCGAGCCAGCAGGGGCGCAATTATCGTTGTGCTTCGACAACACATTCACGTAGTAATAGGGTTTCTCAAGCAATCCAGGTTCCCGCATTACACGAGTAGCGTAATCTTCGTAATTATTTCCCAGGTAGTAGTTGTGATGATCGACATTCGCTAATTTTTTGTCGATTCCCAGATAAAAAGTCAGGTAGCCCATGGTCCAATTCTTCTTGTCCATCTTCTCCTGCGAATAGGCTTTGCGTTTAAGTACGCTGTGTCGGAAAACAGCGGCATCGGCATTTGCAACAATAATGTCGGCAGTCCACTTCTTACCGTTTTGGTCAATCAAAGCCTCCAGCTTTTTACCCTTTCCTTCATAGGATTTAATTTCCACATTATAGTGAAGCTTGACTCCCGCTTTTTCCAGTTCTTTTACCAAACCTTCTACAATCTTATACATCCCTCCTTTTACATTGTAGTATCCATCGTGAACAAACTCCGTGTGCGAAAGCAGGGTGTAAATCGAGGAAGTGTCGAAGGGGGTTCTACCAAGGAAAAAGGCAACAAGCGAAATGATTTGACGAGCTTCCTTACTGTCGAAATATCGGGTTACTTGTTTCCAAAAACTCCGGGTCAAGACAGGTAAATGAATGGGATTAACCTGCGCGAGAGTGAGTAAATACTTTAATTTGCTATCGAAATTATTCTTAATGACCAAATCGACCGTGTCGTCGAACAAACTGCCGGCTTTTTTCAAATACTTCCGCATCTTCACCTCAAAATCAGGCTCGTAGGGTTTAAACTGATCGGAAAATTTCGAAATATCTTTATGAATGTAAAAGGGTTTGTCGATGCCCTTGATGTTTACCGTGTAGAGCGGGTCGAGCTCCACAATGTCGAACGGAAGCTCAATGCCACATTCCTTGGCAAAAGCATGAAACTCGTAGGACATACTGAAAAAGCTGGGACCGGTATCAAAGGTGAATCCGTCCTTTTTAATTTGATTGAGACGACCTCCGGCTTGTTCGTTTTTTTCAATCATTTCGACCTGGTAACCTTTCTTGGCTAAGCGAAGTGCGGTGGCTAATCCGCCAATGCCGGCTCCGGCAATGAGTACCGATTGCTTCTTTGTCATAAGTGCTTATTTTTCAATGTTTGGTAATAATTCATTTTTAACCCATTTGAACCGGGAATCTGTTTCGAGTGCTTTCACATAAACCGACTTGGCCTTGGAAAGGTTCCCAATCTTTTCATAAGCTTGTCCCATGGTGGCTAACAAGGATAAATAATTCCAATTACGCTCCGTTTTCTTTTCGGTTTCCAGAAAAGCAAGAGCAATCTGGTAATACTTGATAGCTTCTTCTTTCGAACCTCCAAAGGCAGGGGGCATGTAAAATTGCATGTTGGCTAACTGTGTGTAGGCCAGCGGATTCTTGCTGTCGGTGTCAATCGCCTTTTGAGCATACGACTTGCTTTTTGGACCGTAAAAAGGTGCTTTGTAGGGGGCAAGCCCAATTTTGTAGCCATAAAAAGCAGCTTTGTAGGCATAAATATTCGACAGCGAATAGGACTTCGACTCCAAATAATCGGCTAGCTCAAAGGCTTCATCCAAGTGACCGGAAGCTTCGTCGTCGCGGTCGTTGCCAACACACCAGGCAATGTAGCCATACAAATATTCCAAATACTCCAACTGGTTGCTTAAACTCAAATTGCTCCGCCCAGCATAACCGTCTAATACCCCTTTCCAACGATGCATCTCGTCGAGTACATAGGCTTCATAGATCTCCTCATGCGATTGAGCCTGGTTAGCCACCGGATGAAATAAACTGAAGAAAATTAGGAGATAGAGCGTCCTTTCCATTGAAATGATTTTTGAAGGGTTTTTTGATAGGAATAAAACAAGATGATGGCAAAATAGAAATGCTGAATCAAGGCCATTCGATTGTTTAACCACATGGACTGATGGCTGGTAAGGGAGTTCAAGCTTCGGCGCGCTGTGCCTAGAACAACTACCAACAGGAAGTAGATCGCATTATCGCTTAGCAGAAAGACCATTGGTACAACAACGTGGAATAACCAATAAAGGAGGGCTAAAGCATGCGACCCTCCAAAATAATGATGAATGTTTCTCGAAAATCCTTGTATGGCCTCGCTGGTTGAACGATACATCCGACAACTAACGGTTTCTTCGGAAGCTAAACAGGCAATCGTTCGTTTCGACTTCTTAAAATGACGGGCGATGTGAATGTCCTCGACTTTCTCCATTCGAAACTCCCGATGAGGCTGAAGGTCTAGGTAGCTCTCTTTCTCGAAAAGCATGAACTGCCCATTAGCAGCGGCCATCGAGGAAAAACCTAAATAGCGAACCGCTGGTAAAGGCAACAAGCTGAGCAAGATTTGATTCATGATGGGAACAGTCGCTTGTTCTCCTAAGCTCGAAAACTCTTGTTTCGGAAAAACAGATACCAACGACAATTGCTTGTGGTCGGCATAATGCAGGAGGCGGGAAATGGCCTTGCTCTCCAATCGGACATCGGCATCGAGAAAGAGCAAGTAATCGCCCTTGGCTTCTTGGGCCAGCCGGTAGCAAGCATGATTCTTCCCAAGCCAGCCTTCCGGCAAGCCTGTCGAGGAAATCAATCGGATGGTTCCTTTTTGCTGTTCATACTGCCGGACTAATGCAGCTGTGCCATCGGTCGATTCGTCGTCGTAAACCAGAATCTCATGAGGTGGATGTTCCTGACGAAGAAGACTCTCCAGCAAGTTGCCGAGGTTCTGTTCCTCGTTTCGGGCAGGAATCAGTACCGATATTTTTTTATCGACCGGAGGGATCGCCCCTTTTCCAATAGGGTCGCGAAACAAATAATTGATGAGCGATACCAGAAAAAGCAAAATGTAAGCGTCGATCAAATAAACTTGCCAGCTAAATTCCATTATTCTGCCCTCCTTTTTTGAGCCGCAAGACAAGTGTCGAAAAATGCCTGGTAGGCTGCGTTAATGTCGTTCAAGCGATGAGATTCACCTTTATATTCTTGTAAGCCAATCCATAAGCCGGGTTTCTCTTGGGAAAAGTAATCGGTCAAATTTACCTGAAAAACAACTTGTACCGTGTCAAGGCGGTCAGCCAAAATACGCTCCACTCCTTTCTGAAATCGAATCTCATGCTCGTGCACCGATTGAATAGAACCTTGCGGGAACATTAAAACCATGTGCTGCGGATCGCTGAGTAACTCGCGGGTATAGGCAAGTGTTTCCAATAAGGAGCGATGATTCTTACTCACCGAAAAACCTCCGGTGTGATTGAAAAACCAATGCTTGCGTAGCTGATCTTCCAGCATCATGAAATGAAACTTCCGTCGAAGGACTTTCAAGTTGACCCACATCACCCAAAAACCATCCCACCAACTGGTATGATTCGACAGAAGTAAAACAGGTTTATTCGAAATAGGTAGTGGATTGGTTAGCTCAACCCGGGAGAAATGCCGACTCATTTTCCAAAGCGTGTAGGCTTTGAAAAAAGGATGAATAATGAAATGATGCCGGGCTTTAAGTATCATAGGGTTGGAAGGAAATATAGATGGGCAAAGAATACTACTTGCAAGATAAAAATGGCAATAGCTAAGGGATTCTTGATTTGAATTCGCGATAAGAGGAGAATCGTGTGAAAGATGTAGGCTACCAAGCCCCAGGCAATGAAATTTTCTAGCGGGGCTGCATCATTGGCCCACTCCCACATGTCGATTCGGGGTGCAATTGGCTCAAGAATAAAGTCGTAACCTAACATGAGCAAGCTTGCCACAACCGGCTGCAAATACCGCGGAACATTAAAATGCTGAACCATGGCAGCACTCGTGTAAACCAGTAATAACCAGTTAAGTCCAATCATGAAGGGTGTGTCCCATGCTTTCAGCCCAAGTGTAGCACCGTAGGCATAAACTCCGAATATTTTACCGGTATTCACTCCCACTACTTCTACCAAGTATCCAAAAATAACGATAGCAGCAAAGACCAAGGCTTCCTTTTTTCCAAATACCGACCGATGGAAAAGTGCTAGTGCAAAAGAGCTTAGTAAGAGAGCTAAGGGAGTGAGCGACATGAAAAACCTTCGGGTGGGCTCGTAAATCATCCCCAACACACCGACTGTGTAAAAAAGAACAAAAAAACCGATTACTCCTTTGGGATAATCCCGAATCACCAATGCCTTCATATTAACTCAACCTTGATTTTGATTTCCACCATTCTATGAGAAACAAACTGTAGTAAATCATACTAAACGCATAGGCACTGTCTTCAATAGGAATGGTAAAGATTCGAATGCCCATGTTCTCGGCATCGTTGTACCAAACCACTTCTCCTTCGATGAAACTCCCGGTTAGTATGCCATTTACAAGGAAGAAAGGAACAAGAATCAATAGGAAGCTCAAGAAGTAGGTTTGCATGGTTTTGCGTTTGTCGAATAGTCCAAGTAAGAGGGCAAATATGGTGTGCGCAAAAATGTAAGCCGTGTAGGTTCGGTCGTGAAAGACCACCAGCAGAAAGGCAAGGAGTGCAAGCAACCCGTAATTGAGGAATTTGAATGTACGATCGCCCAGGGCTAAGTTCGGGAAGTAGGCGCGCAGAACATAATGCAGAAACAAGCTGGCGTAGGGTACAACGATAAAAAACAACCATTCTTCGATGGGTAACCCACCTGGAGTCCAACTTCCATGATACCGTTCGTTAAAGCCCCACACCCCTAGATGTGTAAGCCAAATATCCCAGGCAATGAATTCGGCAGCAACCAGGATAATGGCCGGCAGCACCCATTTCCAGGAAAGGTAAAAGGCTACTTTTTTATCGAAACTTAAGAGTAAAGGAACGGAAATCGACCCTAGTAAAAGGGTGAAGTAGAGCGACATATTCGAAGGTTTGAGAGGGTTTAGATTAATCCGAGGTGATTATAAACAATGGCTTTATTCATGAGCATGATTTTTTTCATGGAACCAACCCGAATCCGCTCTACTTTAATCCGACTGGCCGGAGTACGGCGTAATTTGTTAAGCAAACTGCGATAATAATAATAAGCCAACAACACAGCAGGTTTGGCTTCCGAAGGCAATTGCTGAATACCTTTATAAGCCAAATTGAAATCGTTTTCGATATCGGCAATGATCTCAGTTTTCGATTCTTCGGTGAAATTATGACGGGTCACGTGGGGGAAATAACTGCGACCAAGGTTCTCGTGGTCGTTCTTTAAATCGCGTAGAAAGTTCACTTTCTGAAAGGCGGAACCCAGATACATGGCAGGCTTCTCTAAATCAGCAAACAAATTTGTATCGCCCTTGCAAAAAACAGCCAAACACATTAATCCAACCACATCGGCCGAACCATAAATGTAGGCTTTCAATTCTTCCTCGTTCGAATAGTTAATCTCTTTTAAGTCGGCTTTCATACTGTTTAAGAAAGCTTGAATGTATTCATCCTTAATGTTGTAGCGCTTCACCACCCGTAGGAAAGAATGCAAAATAGGATTCATGCTTAAGTCGCGCTCCAAGCTCCTATAAAACTCTTTCTCAAACTCTTCCATCAATTCAGCTTTATTCTGATGATGAAAACTGTCCACAATCTCGTCGGCATAGCGAACAAAACCGTAGATAGCATAGATAGCATCTCGCATTTCGGGCGACAGCAACGTAGTTGATAAATAAAACGACGTGCTGTAATTTTTGGTAGTTAGCGCAGAGGTTTTGCTGGCTACCTCGTGGTATAATTCGAGACTCATATCGATGTTGTTTTGATTGAATGAAACCCTTGGGCTAATTTGTTCTCCCTTTAAACCAACTAGTCTTCGTTTTGTTTAATGTTTGGGTGGCTTGGTTAATCAAAAAGTAAAACAAATTTGAATGAATTATAAAGGTAGTCGTACGGTTTTGAATTGTCAAGTCTTCTTAAAATAAAAGTTTCGCAGTGTAACTTGATTATCTTTGCGTCAAGCCGCAATCTATGAGTATCACCATCGAAAATAGCCTCCTAATAGGGTCCTTAATGCTCTTTATCAGCATTGTGGCCGGTAAAACTTCCTACAAGCTGGGAGTCCCAACCTTGTTGCTCTTCCTCCTAATCGGTATGTTGTCGGGATCGGAAGGAATCGGTGGAATCCAATTCGATAATTCCAGAGTCGCACAATTTGTCGGGATCGTATCTCTCAACTTTATCCTTTTTTCGGGAGGACTCGATACCGATTGGAAATCCATCAAACCGGTACTCTGGGTCGGGGTTTCCTTGTCAACGCTTGGCGTATTGATTACCGCACTTTCGGTTGGATTGTTGGTTTATTGGCTAACCGATTTCACGCTCTACGAAGGATTCCTGCTCGGTGCCATTGTTTCATCTACCGATGCTGCCGCAGTCTTTTCTATCCTCCGCTCCAAAAGCCTTGCACTCAAAGCCAACTTGCGTCCAACCCTCGAATTGGAAAGTGGCAGTAACGATCCCATGGCGTATGTGCTGGTAATCGCATTTCTTTCCCTTGTCGTGAATCCGGAAATGAGTTTCTGGAGCATCATCCCCTTGTTCTTGCAGCAAATGCTCATTGGCGCCACCATGGGCTTCCTCATGGCTCTCCTCAGCAAATGGGTCATTAATCGTATTCAACTCGATTTCGAAGGGCTTTATCCGGTCTTAGTGGTCGCCCTCATGTTTGGTACCTTCTCCATGACCGACTACAGCGGCGGAAATGGTTTCCTCGCGGTGTATATCACGGCTGTTTTCTTGGGAAATCAAGAATTGATTCACAAAAAAACAATCCTCAAAGTATTCGATGGATTTGCCTGGCTCATGCAAATTGTACTTTTCCTCATCCTCGGATTGCTCGTGAATCCGAGCGAAGTGGTCCCTTACATAGGAATTGGCTTGGTCCTTTCCTTTGGATTGATCCTTTTTGCTCGACCCCTCGCTGTCTTTATTAGCCTCATTCCTTTTCGAATGAAAAACCGACGCCGATGGTACATTTCCTGGGTCGGATTACGAGGAGCTGTGCCCATCGTTTTTGCTACTTATCCGCTCTTGGCAGGAATCGAACAAGCCAACATGATTTTTAACCTCGTGTTTTTTATTTCGGTAAGCTCGGTAATTATTCAAGGTACAACCCTTGGCTACTTTGCGCGATTGTTCCACGTATCGCTGCCCGAAAAAGTGAAACGAGTAACCGATATCGATGCGCTTTGGAGCAATCGGCCTAAAACCAATTTGAAGGAAATTCGTCTCCATAAAGGGAATCGGGTAATTGGTAAGAAAATCGTTGACTTGGCCTTCCCAAAAACAGCACTCATCGTCCTTATTGAACGCAATAACGAATACATTACCCCAAATGGAAATACGGTTTTACTGGAAGATGATTTGCTCCATGTTATCGCAAACCACGCCGACTCGCTCCAGCAGGTGTTTGATTGCTTACAAACCGGTGAAAATATGCAGTAGTTGGTGGCACTTTTACCGAAACTCACGCCCAAACAATAGCTTGACTTCTTTATTCGCAAAATCTACAACTGATGATTTATTTAGTTGCCAAAAATTGGTGACTTTGATAAGAATTTAGCTTAAATGAAAAGCACATCAAATTCGCTTGGTAACTATTTTGATCAGTTTGTAAATAGTCAAGTTTCAGCAGGACGCTATAAAAATGTTAGCGAAGTTGTTCGTGCTGGACTTCGACTTTTAGAGGACGAAGAAAACAAATCAATCGCTCTGCGAGCTGCAATTCAAAAAGGATTAGACAGTCCTCTCGTTGAAAATTTCGATTTCAAAGAAAATTTGAAAAAATTAAAAGAAGAAAAAAGAAAAAATGGCTAAAGTTCTTTTAAGACAAGAAGCTATTGACGACTTAAATGACATTTGGGTATACCCTATTGACGAATGGTCTGAAAAACAAGCTGACAATTATTATTCAGCTATAGAATTTGCTTGTACACAAATCGGAAAAAACCCTGAACTTGGAAAAGAATATGATGGAATAAGCAAGAATTTGCTTGGGTTGAGAACTGGAAAACACATAATTTTCCATCAAGTAATTTCAAAAGATAGAATTGAAGTTGTCAGAATTTTACGCGAAAGAATGGACTTGAAAAACAGACTTGATGAATAAAAAAACTGCCTCCCAAAGGACCTCCCCAAAAGTAGCGGTTCAGTGGTTAAATCAAGCATACCCGTGAAATCGGGACAAGTGGTGGACGAAGTACAAATTATGACCTAAGAGAAATGCCAATCGGTAATCAATGTATATAAAAAATAGGCGAAACAGATCTAAATTAAAAGGTCGTAACCCGCTTCAAAGCCGTAACTGTTTGATAGATTTTAAGCCCGCAAGCGCCAACTTGCCATTTACCAAGCGTTAGGCTTCATGCGTAAAGAACTTTGCAAATAGTTGTAATTGTCCCATAATTTGTAATTTTGGGACAAATAAAAAGAATATGGGACAAAATGCACCACATTTCCAATTGGAAAAACTTCCACCACTTAGAGAAAAAGTGGAAACCATTGAAATTTTAAGACAAACAAATAAGTCAACAGCTGCATTGGCTGAATTGAAAGGGATTGCAAAGACAATTCCTAACCAAGCAATGTTGATTAATGCTATAGTTTTACAGGAAGCAAAAGACAGTTCCGAGATTGAAAATATTATTACAACCCAAGATGAGCTTTATAAAGCATTGACTATTAATAAAATCCACATATCACCAGAGACTAAGGAAGTAGTAAATTATCGTAAAGCTATATTTCAAGGATATGACCTTGCGAAAAAACAAGGATTTCTAAGAGTTAACGACATTGTGAGTATCCAAGAGGAACTAGTTAATAATACTACTGGGATTAGAAGTACGCCGGGAACAGTTTTGAAAAATGACAAAACTGGAGAAATTGTTTATACTCCACCTCAAGACAAAGCGGAAATACTTGATTTATTGACAAATTTTAGAGACCATTTTAATCAACAGGATGACTTGTCTCCATTAATAAACTTGGCAATATTGCATTATCAGTTTGAGAGCATTCACCCTTTTTATGACGGAAACGGCAGAACTGGTCGGATTTTAAATATTTTGTATCTGATACTTAATGAATTGATTGATGTTCCGATTTTATATTTGAGTTCCTATATAATTGCTAATAAACCAGAATATTATCGACTCTTAAATCAAACAAATCGAGCAGGAAAATGGGAAGAATGGATAATGTTTATGCTAAAAGCAGTTGAGAGTACATCAAAAGACACAATCACAAGGATTACAAATATCAAAGACCAACTGGATTCCACAATAATAAAAGTTCAAGAGAAAGCTCCCAAGCTCTATAGAAAAGAACTTGTTGAATTACTTTTCGAACAACCATATTCGAAAATTGAATTTGTAGTAAACAAATTGGGTGTTGAAAGAAAAGCAGCTTCTCGATATTTAAAAGAACTTGAAGATATAGGAATTGTTGAATCTCAAAAAGTTGGGAGAGAGACACTGTACATAAATAAAGAATTGATTGAAATACTGAAACATTAATGCACGAAAGCCTTTCCATAGAAAGGTGAATCGCATGTTCAACTATCGGGAGAAGCCTGGAAAGTCATCTTGTACAAAAGCAACCTCCATTTATTACCAAAAACGATTGCGCTTACTGTTCCAGTATCGAATGAGCAGGTATCCGAAAACCATTCCTCCAATGTGGGCAAAGTGCGCTACATTATCGCTGGGCGAAGCGGCCCAAATACTGTAAAATTCATAGAGAAAGTAAAAAATAACCAGATACTTCGCTTTTACCGGAATCATAATCGGGAAGATGACCATTTCCGTATTCGGGAAATACAAGGCAAATCCCATCGCTATGCCGAGCACAGCTCCCGATGCTCCAACCATTCGATAGGAATTCAGTAGAAATTCCTGAATTTGACCCATGTAAGCCACACTCTGATCGATGGCCCGATCAGGATTTAACAAAGCGGTCGATTCAATATTGTTCTGAATCTCCATTAAAGCCCGAGGATTAATTTGCAAACTGTTACTGTCCATGATGCTCTTGAAAACAGCTAAAGAAGGATCCTGCAGGTAATCGGTTATGATGGCCAACTTCGGACTTAACTCGAAGAAATATGCCGTCATTTGCAAAGCTGCTGCCCCCAATCCGGTTACAAAATAAAAGAGCAGAAATCGTTTTGGACCCCAAATCCATTCCAGCTTCGGACCAAACACAATGAGCCCGATCATATTCGAAAGCAGGTGCATGAAACCGGCATGCATAAACATGTGAGTTACTAACTGAAAAGGCGAAAAGTTTTCTCCCTGAATGTAATGCAAGGCAAATAAATCGTTCAGGGATCGACCCATAATTTGAAGTCCTGTCATTTGGCTCACAAGGAGTAGAATGACATTGATTATGAGGATGTTTTTTACTACCGGGGTGAGTCGGAACATAAGGATTGGAGCTTAAAATAGTTGTTCAATATCGTTGGTTGGAATAAGGTGCAGAATCGGTTTTCCGCCTGGAGTGTACTGAGGAAATTCGCAGGCAAATAATTGCCCAATCAGCTCCTCCATTTCTTCCTGGCTCAAACTGCGATTGGTTTTCATGGCTGCCGTTTTAGCCATGGAATGAGCAAGCTTCTCGTGAATCCCTAATTCATCTTCCGATTGATTTTCCCTGTAATTTTCAATCAGTTCCTGCATGAGTTCTTCGTAGCGATTTCCAACCCATTCCGTAGGAGCAGCTTTTAATTGAACCTGCCGACTTGCTGAAAGGTCGAGATCGAAACCCAGTTGACGAAGCGATGGAAGCAATTCGTCCAGTATCAGGATGTCGTCCAGAGCCATATCAAAAGTTTCGGGAAACAATAATCCTTGCGAACCATAAGAACCCGATTGTTGCCGATGCAGGAATCGTTCGTACAAAACTCGGATATGCGCCCGCCGATGATCAATAATCATTAGGCCACTTTTTACCGACGAAAGGATGAAACGATTCTTGAAATGTAAAAGTTGCGAGCCCGATTGCCAATCGGCCGACTCGGAGCGAGACTCATGGTCGGAAGGGAAAATCAGGCTTTGCTCGGGTTGAGGAGATTGATCGAAATCGCGGTACAAACTCTCCCAATTTCGAATATCGGGTTTCTGAAATCCGGCAGTCCTGGAATTAAAGGATTGACTTCGCCCCGAAGCAGTTGAATCCGAAAATGGATTGTAATGCGGATTGAGTTTTACCTGCGGTGGGTTGGGAGTCTTATGAGGGTCGGCAACCGGAATATCGATAACAGGAGGACTGTCGAAATCGATGCTCGGAGCCAGGTTAAATTTGCCTAATGCTTCTTTTACAACAAGTTGAAGGATTCTCCAAACATTGTTTTCATCCTCAAACTTTATTTCAGTCTTAGTTGGATGAATATTCACATCGATGGCGGACGGATCAATTTCAAAAAAGATGAAGTAGGAGGGCCAGGCATCCGAAGGGATGAGGCGCTCATAAGCCTGAACCACTGCTCGATGAAAAGAAGGGTGCTTCATGTACCGTTGATTCACAAAAAAGAATTGCTCTCCGGAACTTTTTTTTGCCGACTCAGGCTTTCCAATGTAGCCGTGAATGCTTACAATGCTGGTTTCGGTGTCGATTGGTACCAGTTGTTGCGCCAAATTTTTTCGAAAAAGCTGTTCGATTCGTTTAAGCGGATTGCCCAAGGTGAGCTGATACACTTCGGTATCGTTGTGGTTTAAATAAAACTGGATGCTCGGATTACAGAGAGCAACTCGCTGTATCTCTTGTAATATGTATTTAAATTCAGTGGTGTTCGATTTCAAAAATTTCCTACGAACAGGGATATTGTAAAAAAGATTCTTTACACTGAAGTTCGACCCTTCGCTCATGGTACAAGCTTCCTGCGATAACACTTCCGAACCGGCGATTTCAATCCAGGTTCCTAATTCATCTTCGGCTCGTTTTGTTTTCAAATCTACCTGAGCAATCGCGGCAATCGATGCTAAGGCCTCGCCCCGAAATCCCATGGTTCGGATAGCAAACAAATCCTGAGCTTCCCGAATTTTCGAAGTAGCATGTCGCTCAAAAGCCAACCGTGCATCGCTCACCGACATACCTTTGCCGTTGTCGATCACTTGAACCAGGCTTCGTCCGGCATCTTTAAGATAAATCCGAATTTGGCTGGCTCCGGCATCAATCGCATTTTCAACCAATTCTTTAACCACCGAGGCAGGGCGTTGGATTACTTCTCCGGCAGCTATTTGGTTGGCTACAGAATCAGGGAGTAATTGAATGATATCAGCCATGAATAAAGAATAATCCGTAGAGTTTGATGAGATAATAAAAAACGCCGATTAAGAGAAAAATGGTGGCTAATATGATTAATCTCCGGATTTTTTCTGCTTTCGCATCGCCATAATGCGGACTAATCAGGTTCTTTTTCATTTTCCCCTTTATATTCGGAACAAAGGAGGTGGAACCTTGTTCGCTTAGCTCACTTCGGGATTGACGAACCCGTTTATCCAATTCTTCCTTTTCCGGATTGAAATACAAGGGGCTGTAAGTGAATTTCTTATGCTTAGGGACTTTGAAAATACTTGCCATTTCTTTTTCGAATTTTGCTCCAAATTTAGTGGTAATTCCCGACTTGTTTAAATCTTGTTGACAACTCCTTCGACTCATCTAAAACTTACTTGAAACATTTTTTCCCAAATTTGTTTATAGATTTTGTCTTTTTATTAAACAATTTGATTCCTTCCGGGGTTAGTAAGAGTTAATAATTTTTTGTGTATGATACCGTGGCTTCGAAATAGAGAGGTAGAAGTGAAAGATTTACCTAGCATTCATTCGCTAAGTTTTAAATCCTTGCAAGGGAAAGAGCATTCGATGAGCGAGTTTAAAGGGAAGTTTATCCTTATTGTAAATGTCGCATCCAAGTGTGGATTTACCCCGCAGTATGCCGACTTACAAGAATTGCATAGCAAGTTTGGGGATAAACTGGCTATAATCGGTTTTCCCTGCAACCAGTTTGCTAATCAGGAACCCGGATCAGCGGAGGAAATCGAAACCTTTTGTGCCTCGAACTATGGCGTTAGCTTCCTAATGGCCGAAAAGGTCGATGTAATGGGCGATCATCAACATACCATATACGCTTGGTTAACCCAGAAAGAAAAAAATGGAAAAGACAATAATTCTGTAAAATGGAACTTCCAAAAATACCTCATCGACCCCGACGGTCGGTGGGTGGATGTTTTTTACAGTATCACCAAACCCATGAGCCAGAAAATTCTCAAACATCTTGCTTCTTAAGGGATAAAATCCAACTACAATGGCTCAATACAGCATCAAAGATTTAGAAAACCTTTCGGGGATCAAAGCGCATACCATCCGAATTTGGGAAAAACGCTATGGCATCATCGATCCGGGGAGAACCGATACCAATATTCGTTCGTATTCCGACGACGATCTTCGACATATTCTCAACATCGCCATTCTCAATAATAAAGGAATGAAAATTTCCTATTTGGCGAGTTTAGCCCAAGAGGATATTGAAAAGAAAGTGCTCGAGGTAACCTCGCGGGCATCCGGTATTTCCGATAAAATTGAAGCGCTAATCCTTGCTATGCTTACGCTCAACGAGGATAAATTTCATGAACTATTCAATCAGGCAGTCGAACAATTTTCTTTCGAAGAAACCTACATACAACTCATTTTACCATCGCTCGAAAAAATAGGCCTCTTGTGGCTAAGTGGATCCATTACTCCCGCTCAGGAGCATTTTATTTCCAACCTGATCCGGCAAAAACTCATCTTTACCATCGAGTCCATCCCCAACGAGAAGAATGATACCGACCGTAAATTCATCCTCTTCCTCCCGGAAAAAGATTTACACGAAATGGGTTTATTGTATGCCTATTATCTGCTGAAGAAAAAGGGATTCACGGTCTTGTATATAGGTTCGGGAACACCGGTAAACTCGGTAGCCGAAGTCGAAAAATTCTGGAAAGCAAAACACATGATTATCTCCGTAATCATGCCCATGAACGAATCGCAATGGGAAACATTCATAGCCGAATTGCACGCCAGCTTCCCCAAACATCAAATTGTGCTTACCGGTTCGGCCAGCTCAAAACATCCGTTGCCCGAAAAATCGCCCATACGAATTATCGATCGGCTCGATGAACTGGAAAAATACATTCAGTCGCTCAACTAATCCCTCGCACTAGATTTAGAATTAAGCTAACCCCTTTTTTGTCATTTTTTTGAATCGGGTAGGGCGATAATGAATTTTTCCTGAGTGATAACACCTTCTTTTTGCAAAATACTCAATAAGGGCGGGACAATCTTTCGCGTGGCTCCGAGCAAGGTCCGGAAATCTCCTTCATTCATCCCTTTCCCCCGCCGAATTAATTCTTCCACTACCCGTTCTTTCGCCTGCTTAACCACCGATGCGTGCAGAAAGCCTTGATCGTAAGCGTATAAGCGGCCATCGTTTACCAAATACTGACAATACATTTTGCGTTTTTCCTTAGCAATGTTCCGCTTATTCGCTTCCTGATCCAAATCTTCCTCTACGGGTTTGTTCCACTCGTAATGGGCATATTGCTCAACCATCCATTCCAAGTCCTCTCGATCCTTTGCCGACAACTTAACCGTAAAGTTCGCAAGCATCCACTGCCCCTGATGTTCGCGTATGGAAGGAATTAGTTGTAAAAGATGAGGGATGAGTTGGTCGGCGGGCGTTTTGGCGCGTATCCCTAGTTTCCCCGATAAAGCAGAGGTTGTCAATCCGCTCGCTAACAGATAGAATTTTTGATGATGTTCAGCCAATATTGCAAGGACCTTTTGCTCGATCTTTTCCAGATAAACGCGATGAACCAGCATGTCTAATTCCGGAAAATAGTGAATCCCTTCGGCTAGTAATTCTTCTCGGGAAAATTCGGATGGATTTGTCTGTATCGATGCTTCATCGCACAACTGGCTCACCTTTACAGGGCCGTCGAGTTTCAGCAGACTCAAAGCTAACAGGTTTAATTCATTGGCCTGCGACTCGATAGCTTGTTTTAATCCTTGCAATGATTCAATCAAATCGGCTTTCGGGCGCTTGTGATGCAAGGGTTGAGAGTCTATTATGTAGCCTCCTCCCAAGCTCGAATCGTTCGAAGTGTTTCGCAATATGAAACGGTCGCCTCGCTCTAAAATCGGTTTTTTATCGAAGTGAAATTGGACAATGGCTTCTTCTCCTTCTTCCAGCTTGGAAGCGTCGATGAGGTGCATGCGCGCTTTGGTCTGGAAGGTTCCACATAAAAAAAGTACGTAGCTATGCTTTTTCCCGATGGTAGAACCCGGGAAGAGCTGGATACTGGCATCGGCTCGCTCGCTGGTCGATCGGATGCTTGAACTTAATAGCATGCCGCGCTCAAAATCTTCCGGCTTGAACCCGGCTAAATTGATAGCAGCTCGATCGCCGGCAAAAGCATCGGCTACCTCCCGGCCAAATCGCTGAATTCCTTTTACGGTGTATTCTTTCCCGGAAGGGAGTAAATAAACTTTATCCTTGCTCTGTATGCGACCGGAAAGGACCGAGCCGGTAGCTACATATCCTTGTCCTTTCACGCTGAATAATCGGTCGATGTATAATCGAAAAGCGCCTTCCGACGGTTTGCTTTTACAGAATAGAGCTTCCGCTTGCAATAAATCCACTAGATCCGTAAGTCCGTGTCCGGTTTGTGACGATACGCGCACAATAGGAGCTTCATTCAGGAAACTGCCTTCGAGAAAAGAGCGAATATCCAACTCCAACATATCGAGCCATTCCTGATCGGCCAAATCACTCTTGCTAATGACGACAATACCCCGGGTCACTCCCAAAGCTTGAATAATCGATAAATGTTCCCGGGTTTGGGGCATAATGCCGCTGTCGGCTGCAATCACTAACAGGATTAAATCGATACCGGAGGTCCCGGCAACCATAGTCTGAATGAAATCTTTATGACCGGGAACGTCCACTATTCCAAACTCATTCCCATCGGGTAAACGGATATGGGCAAATCCTAAATGAATGGTGATGCCTCGCTGTTTTTCTTCGGGATGGGTATCGCAGTCGATTTGGGTGAGCGCTTTTACGAGGGCTGTCTTCCCATGATCGACATGTCCAGCGGTGCCAATTATCAGGTGCTTGTTCAAAGTCAGTTCTCTTTCGGTGCACCTAATCGAGTCCATACGTCGGATAGGCTCTGCACCAGGGGTTCTAAATCGTGTTCGTTTAAGCTAAGCAAATTGAACGATAATCGACCTTTAATCAGGCTACTCACAACCGGTCGAGGATGCTTCATAAGACCGAAATGGAGTTTTTCATGATGCGCTTTTTTGGCCGGTTTGCTCAATTCTACGGAGTAGGAGGGAATGATGGTTTCAGGCAATGCTCCGCCACCAAATCGTCCTTCGGATGGAATAATCTCTCCTTCGAGACCTATCGATTCCAATAATCGAAGAAGTTTTTCGCCTAATTCGAGGAATTCTTGTTTGCTCCGGTTTAGTTTTCGATAAATGGGTAAATCGAGCGATTGATTATCCGATTTTAAATGCCGCTTGCAAACCGTTTCCAGTAAAGCCAAGGTGGTTTTTCCTACCCGCAAGGCACGGGTCATTTGCTCTTTTTTTAGCTGATTAATCAAGCTTTCGCTTCCGAGAATAATTCCAGCTTGCGGCCCATTAAACAGCTTGTCGCCGCTAAAGCAAACCAAATCGACGTTACTGTTCAAAGCAGTTCGAATATCTAATTCACTTTGCAGTAGCGGATGAATGCGATTGTCGGGTAACCCGGAACCCAAATCAAGCATGGAAAGGATTCCTCTTTCTTTTCCTAGCGCAGCTAACTCATCGGGACGAACTTCCTCGGTAAACCCTTTGATGATGAAATTCGACCAGTGTGCTTTTAGCAGGAGCGCGGTGTCGTCGGTTATGTGGTGTGCATAATCGCTTAAACGGGTTTTATTGGTAGTGCCCACTTCTACCATTTTGCAATCGCTGGCAGCCATGATATCGGGCAGACGAAAAGATCCTCCGATCTCGATCAGCTCACTTCGAGATACAATTACTTCCCGATTCTTGGCAAAGGTTCGCAGGATGAGCATTAAGGCGGCGGCATTATTATTTACCACCAAGGCTGATTCCGCCCCGGTAATCTTGCAAATCAATTGGCTCACATGTTTGTATCGACTGCCTCGTTTCCCTTTATCCAGGTCGAATTCGAGGTTGTTGTAATCTTCCAACACTTGCCAGGCTTCTTCGAGCACTTCTTTTCCTAAGGGAGCTCTTCCTAAATTGGTGTGTATCAGTATTCCAGTCGCATTCAAAACCTTCTTTAAAGAGGGTTTGAAGGTATTGGAACAAACCGCCACGATAGCATCAATCAAGCCTTGAGTACTAACCTCATGGCCAGCTTTTATTTGCTCTCTGGCTTCATCTAATTGTTCGCGAATAATGCTTTTAACGAGTCGCGAAGGATGCTTATCCAATAAGTTGCGAATAGCTTCAACCTCTATGAGTGTATCAACACCCGGGATTGAACTCAATTTAGCGTGATGGTCGCTCATGTAATAGTAAGTAAAGTGTCTTGGCCGAGGGGGCAGGAATCGAACCTGCCACAGCCGGTTTTATCCGTCTGCTGCTGGTTTTGAAGACCAGATGAACCACCAGATCCGTCCCCTCTGTATTGGTTTTGAATAGGATTCCGATCCGACCAGAATAATCCCAACGAGGTCGAAGATTTGTCCGAAAACTAAACCAGCGCGAAAGATAGTATTTTCCATCTTCCATTAAAGGGGAAATGTTTTGGGAAGAGCGGATTCAAAGTTTAAGGTTTAAGATTCGAAATTCAAGATCCTATAGACACGAATCGGGACGGGCAACTTGGTGTGGGATTCTCGGTTGGACTAAACCATAATCCGATTTGATAAGCAATAGGAGGATTGGACCGAAATTAGGAGGTACTAAGAGGCAACCTTTTGGAAGGAGGTGCGTCTAACCCTTAGGATGGCTGTTTTTAGGGTTGAAAAACTTCCTTCGGGAGGGTCTGTTTTTAGGCTTGTTTAACCCAAATAAGATGTTTAGGTCTTATTTTAAAAATGCGTGCTACATACGAGTGAATTATATATCTTTGAGAGTCATTTGATGATCATTTTAAACTTTACTAGCTTATGAAAAAATTGCTTTTGTCGGTGTTTGCATTGGTTTTTGCCGCCTCGGTTTGGGGGCAAACCGGTCTGACCACTGCCGTCGATTTTACGGTAACCGACACCCAAGGCAATGTCCATAATCTGTTCGATTATTTGGACAATGGCCAAATGGTGGCTTTGTACTTTTTCTTCAATAGTTGACCTACCTGTCAGGCTTCTGTCCCTGCGATCGAAAATGCTTACCAGCATTTTGGTTGTAATTACGGCGAAGTAGTACTTCTCGCAATTAACAACGGCGATACAGATCCAGAAGTCACGGATTGGATGATACAATACGGGGGAACTTTCCCGGCTTGTAGCGGACAAGATGGTGGTGCTAACTCCGTTTGCGCCGATTATGGTGTAACGGCTTACCCGACCATGGTTTTAATCGATGTCGATAAAACCATTCTCGAACAGGATATGAGCTCCAGCAGTGCTGTAACAACGATCGAAAGTTATGGTCCGGTTGCTCAACCTTGCCAGGAACAACTCACAGCACTCTTTACCATTAACCCGGTAACCGTAGTGTATGGAAACACAGTTAATTTTATCGATGAATCATTGGGAGATCCTATTTCCTGGAACTGGACTTTTGCCGGAGGTGATCCAGCAACTTCCACTAGTCAGAATGTCACGGTTCTATACGATGCCATCGGTGTTTATCCGGTTACCTTAGTCGTTTCCGACGGAACCGATACGCACGAACGTACCGAATATGTTTATGTAGTCAATCCTTCGGCTCCAACACCCGATTTTGTTGCAACCGATACGGAAATTATGGTGGGCGAATCCATTAATTTCCTTGACCTAACACTCGGAAACCCGGATGAATGGAGTTGGACCTTCCAAGGAGGAAGCCCCATTAGCTCCATCGATCAAAATCCGACGACTATTACCTATAATTATCCGGGTACTTACAATGTGTATTTAACCACAACCAATGCCTGGGGTACTTCCTACAGCACAAAATATGCGTATATCACCGTGCTGGCCGAAGAACCCATAGTCGAAGTGTGCGATACTGTAACAAACTTGTTATCGAACGATTCACTGGTCGTACTACCTGTATCTCCGTGGGGAGTGGTACCGGGGAACAATTTTTACCTCTATCAAGCTTACGCCGACCGCTATACCAACAGTGATTCCATTTACGATAAAGTGAACGGGTTGCAAGCTTGGGTCGATATAGCCGATGCTCCTAGCGGAACGAAAGTTCGATTCATTGTGTGGTCCGGAAACACAGTTCCTACGAACGAAATAGGATCAAAAGAAGTGTTTGTTTCGAGCTTGGCTCCGAACTTTTCAAACTTCATCTATTTCGACACTCCGCTCGATGTAGCCGGAACTTTCTTTGTGGGTTACGAATTGGTTTATAATGGCGAAGGTGTATTTAGTTGCTCTATGGCGCATAACCGAGGATCCAATGGTTTGTCAACCATGTTGGTTAAAGTGAATAACAATTGGGTTCCAATGCACGAAATTCCATTATTTGCAGGATATAATACCAGCTTGGGCGTAGAACCTATCGTATGTAATACGACCGGTGCTATTATTGGCGTAGATGAAGTAGTTGTCGCTGATAAAGCTTTCGAAATTTATCCGAATCCAAGTCGTGGTCTCCTAAACGTAGCCTTCTTAGAACCCGTTTCCTCGGAATGTACCATTCAGGTTTTTGATGTAAGCGGTAAACAAATTGCGGTTAAAACAGCTTTACAAGCTACCGACCGGATTCAAATTAATATGCAAAACATTAAGGCAGGACTCTATTTTATTCGGGTTAGCGATCGAAATAAAGTGCATGCCGAGCGTATTTTGATTCAGCCGTAGTTAAGGCAAATCTTTTATAACAGTATTACATGGGTGATTCTCGGGTTCGGGGATCACCCCTGTTTTTTTGAGACAAACGTTACCATGAAGCATTTCATCAGCATACGTATAGTGCTGCTTATTTCTCTTTTTCAAGCGGTGGCCTGTAAGTCGCCCCGGTCTGATGGTCCTGAAATGGAGGATCCTTTTCCACAGGGAACGAGTCAAATTGAATTGGCGTATGCAAAAGGATTTGAACTCTACGAAAAGGATGACATTACGTTTATCGTGGTGAAAGATCCGTGGCAAGGTGCTGAAGAGGTCGAATTTATCTACGTCCTTTATCCCAAAGAAATGCCTCAACCTTATTTTGACTTCGAGGCACAATACATTCCTGTTCCTATCGAATCGATGGCGTGTATGTCGTCCACGCATGTCGGTTTTATGCACGCTTTGGAAAAAACTTCACTAATTCAGGCAGTTTCCGGCACAAGGTACTTGCATCATCCTGAGTTGAAAGAACGCATTGCTATCGGCGATTTGCGTGAGATTGGTGGCGAAGGAGGTCTAAATTGGGAAGTAATGATTGAAGTTGATCCCGATCTGCTATTTAGTTATGGGGTTGGGAGCGAAGTTTCTGCCATTTCTGCTAAAATTCAGGAGTTGGGAATGAATGATTTTATGGTGGCCGACTACCTCGAAACGCATCCCTTAGGGAAGGCCGAATGGATTAAGGCCTTAGCTCCATTCGTTCAGGAAGAAGCAAAAGCAAAGCAGTTATTCGATTCTATCCAGGTTTCCTACGAAGCTGTAAGAGAAAACAACTTCCAGTTTCAGCATAAACCGAGAGTGCTTACCGGATTACCGTGGAAGGAAGTGTGGTACTTACCCGGGATGGATTCCTACCTGGCTCATTTTATTGCCGATGCCGGTGGAAATTATGTCTGGTCGCATTGGACAAAACGCGAACCGCAAGCTTTATCGCTTGAGACTGTTTACTTAAAAGCAGCCGATGCCGATATCTGGATTAACTCAGGATTTGCTCAAAGTTTGGAAGAAATTTTATCGATAGACTCTCGACTTGGCGATTTTAAATCCTTCCGCGAAGGAAAGGTTTTTAATAATAACAAACGACAAAATGAGGCGGGTGGGAATGATTACTGGGAGACCGGAATTCTTGAGCCTCACCGCATTTTGCTCGAATTAACGGCAATTCTTCATCCTTCCGATAGTCTCCTAATGGATTTTAAATATTATCAGCGGCTCGATTCCTTGAAGCTGTAATCGCCAGGCTTAATCTTCATTCGGTTGGGTAATAATTGCGAAGCATCGCTTCCATGACGAATAATATCGCGCACAATGCTGCTTGTTACCATGCTGTGCTCAGGTAGAGTTAAGAGAAAGGCCGATTCAATTTGAGGGGCTAAGGTTTTGTTTACCTGTGCAATTGCTCGTTCGTATTCAAAATCGGCCGAGGTTCGCAACCCCCGCAGAATAAACTGAGCCTCTACCTTCCGGCAATAATCGATGGTTAGCATCTGATAGGCATCGACCTGAATTCGCGGATAATCCTTAAACACATCTTTAATCCATTGAATTCGCTGTTCAATGGGAAAAAAACCCGGTTTATTGGAATTATAACCAATCGCTATGATAATTTCATCGAACAAATCCAATCCCCGAAGAACGATGGATTCATGGCCAATCGTAAATGGATCGAACGATCCGGGGAATACAGCTCTTTTCATGATTTCGGGTGTTTGTTAAATGCTTTAAATGGGTGCCACCCCTGTTATTTTTGGCAAATTGGTCGTTCAACTGCTACGGCGTGAACAAAGTAAAGAAAGATTCAGTACTAAATTATCCCGCCTCATTCCTTCCGGTTGGCGAACAAAAAATTGACTTAGCGTATTACGCCGGAGCCAATTAATTCTTCATTTTCGTACCATGCAGCAAACTGACCGGATGCAATTCCTCTCTGATGTTGCTCAAAATGAAGGTATAAGCCATCCTCCAAGCAATGGATCCGGGCATTTTGTAGTTCTTGTCGGTATCGGATACGCACCTGGTATGCTGCCGACTCTCCAACGTGCAATCGTTTATCCGGTCGCACCCAATGAGCATCCGATGCTTCAATCTTGAGAGCCCGTCGGTTTAAACCCGGATGATCGTGCCCTTGACCAACATAAACCACGTTCAATTCGGTGTCGGTCGCAATTACAAACAAAGGTTCAGCTTTTCCTCCAACGTTCAGGCCTTTTCGCTGTCCGATGGTGAAAAAGTGTGCCCCTCGGTGCTCGCCCACAACTACCCCATCTTTAGGAAGATAATGATAAGGACGACAAATTTTTTGCAAGGCATCCTCTCCCGGTCGATCCACTTCGAAGGGAAGATCTTTTCGTTTGCCATAAAACCAAGTGTCTTTCGCTATTTCTACAATACGACCTTTCTTAACGCTCAGTTTTTGTTGCAGGAAGGTGGGCAAATCCACCTTCCCGATAAAACAAATTCCTTGACTATCCTTTCGCTCGGCAGTAGCCAATTCCATCTTAGCTGCAATGGCCCGTACTTCCGATTTTTGCAAATGCCCAATCGGGAAAAGCGCTGTTTTTAACTGCTCTTGATCAAGTTGACAGAGAAAATAGCTCTGGTCTTTGTTCGGATCTTTTCCGGCTAAAAGCCGATAATAAGTTCCCGAAGGAGTTTCGATTTCGTCCTTTCGGCAATAATGGCCTGTAGCAACATAATCGACACCAAATTCGAGGGCTACTTTCCAGAATACATCGAATTTGATTTCTCGATTACAGAGCACGTCCGGATTAGGTGTGCGCCCTGCCTCGTATTCGCTAAACATATAATCAACCACTCGTTGCTTGTATTCCGAGCTTAAGTCGACCAAATGAAAAGGAATGTCGAGTTTCTTGGCGACTAGTTTGGCAAAAACAATGTCGTCGTGCGAGGGGCAATCGCCTGCTAAAATACCTTCGGTATCGTGCCAGTTCTGCATGTAAATGCCAATGAGCTCGTAGCCTTGCTCTTTGAGCAGATAAGCTGCTACGCTGCTATCGACACCTCCCGATAATCCTACCGCTACTTTCTTTTTCAAGCTTACGCCTTCATTTTTTGTTGAACAATGCCCAAAATTACTGTTTCCAGATGTTGAGCTTTTTCTACCATTTCAGCACCTTTTCCCATCACCTCTTTTACATAGGTTTTATCCTCCAGGTCGCCAGAATTAATTTGAACATTCAGGAAAGCTCCTATTACAGCCGAACGGGCAGCGAGTGCTCCTACTCCAGCATCCGAGACGGAATTGGGGTTTCCGTGTTCAGCCATGGCGTGCATTACTTCCATCGATCCTAAGGCTAGTTCCATTACGCGGAAAGGGATTTCAATGGCATTTTTTGTGGCTGCTTGAATGGCTTCTTTGCGCAAGGAAGCTTCCGCTTCGTTCGATTTAGACATGCCAAATGCCTCCATAATTTGATTAAAGGCTTGTGTGTCGGCATCGACCATGCGCAGTAATTCGTCGTGGAAATACTTGCCTTTTTCGGCCCATTGGCTAAACTCCTCCCAGCGCTGATCCCAACCACGTTTATGCGAGGATAAATTAGCAACCATGGTTCCTAGGGCAGCGCCCATGGCTCCCATATAAGCTGAAATGGATCCTCCCCCCGGAGCTGGCGATTCGGAGGCTGTTTCATGCACGAATGCCTTCAGATTCAGATCGATGAGTTTCTTCCCACCTTCCTTCTCTGCCATGATGTATTCGATGATTTTCTTTTGTGGGTCGAATGGTCCCAATTCATCTAATCCAAGCGACTTAACCGCGATTTTGATAATCTCTTCGTCCGAAATTCCGAGCGACCGCTCTTGTTTGCGAAGGAAGTATTTACCCGCATCGAGCATGGCTTGCAAGGGTACTACGCCAACCAGCTCGGAGCCGGTTACGCGTAAGCCGCGTGCATTGGCTCGCTCATAAACAGCTTCATAGGCCTGATGCATGCTGGTTACGCCAATGTCGGTGAGGTTCATCGAAATTTGAGCAACGCCGTATTCTTCTATAAACCATCCAATTGCCTTCACCGATTTTAACATACCGGGCTCCCACACCTTGTTCCCTTTCTCATCCAATACAATCTTTCCCGTAACAGGATCGCCTTCGCGCTTGACACGACCTCGCTCACGTACATCGAAAGCAATGGCATTCGCTCTACGAGTGGAGGTAGTATTCAGGTTTACATTGTAGGCAATTAAGAAATTTCTGGCTCCAATAGCTGTTGCACCCGATTTGGCTACTTCTTCGTTCCAGCTCGACGGACCATAATCGGGTTTCCATTCGGTGCTCGTTATGCGATTCGGGAGCGCTTCGTATTCACCGGCGCGGCAGTTTGCCAGGTTTTTCCGAACCGCTTGTTTGGCTGCCGACTCATAGGCATATACCGGAATATTCAATTCACGCCCAACTCGCTCTGCTAAACGATGCGCATAGGCAGCGGTTTCTTCCATGCTGATGCCGGAAATGGGAATAAGCGGACAAACATCGGTGGCTCCGAACCGAGGATGTTCTCCTTTATGGTGACGCATATCAATGAGTTCCTTAGCTTTTTTAATAGCCTTAAAAGCGGCTTCGATTACCTGCTCAGGATTGCCAACCATGGTAACCACCGTGCGGTTCGTTGCTTTTCCTGGATCGACATCGATTAGACTAACTCCCTCGGTACTGCTAATTTCGGCGGTAATTTGCTGAATGATACGCATATCATTTCCTTCGGAAAAATTCGGAACACATTCAATTAGTTGCATAGAAGATAAGTTTAAGTTTAAGAATTTATTGGGTGTGAATAATCACGACAAAGGTAATGAATGCACTTGTTGTTTGAGCTCAGCGATGCAGTGCATCGACCTCTATTTAGTGGCTGCTTTGCAGCAGGTCGGATGGTAATATGGGAACTACTCCTGCCTGCGTGCAAACCAGCGATCCACCTAAATTGGCTAACTCGGCTGCGTTGGCCAGGCTAAACTCCTGACTCAAGGCCAAGGCCAACAGGGAAATAACCGTGTCGCCGGCTCCCGATACATCGGCGATACGAATGGGATGGGCAGGGAAATGAACATAATTATCCTTGGTGCAGGCAAATATCCCTTTCTCCGACAAAGTAACCACCATGATTTCAATTTGCTGATCGGCCATAAACCGTTTCGAAATCTGATGAAGCGAGGTTAAATCTTCGTTCCAAAAATCGAGTTTAAGCCCTTCTTTCAGTTCTTTTAAATTCGGTTTGAAGAGCTTAACCTCGCGATAACGAAGGAAGTTCTTCTTTTTGGGATCGACCAGTACGGGTATGTTATACTGATGAGCCCACTGAATCACTTCTTCAATTACAACCGGAGTATTTACCCCTTTGTCGTAATCTTGAAAAATGATGGCGGCTGGTTGCTCTTCGCTGATAGCTCGATGAAGCAGTTCCAGAAAGCTTTGTTCAATTTTTTCGTTTAACGTGTGAGTTACTTCCTCATCGAATCGAAGTAATTGTTGTTTGTTGCTTATAACACGTGTTTTGACACTGGTGGTTCGGTGGCTCGATTCCAAGAGAAATTCATCTCGAATGCCTGCCTCGCGAAGCATTTCCCTGAATGCTTTCCCAGGTTGATCATCTCCAATTACGGAGCAAACAAGGGGACTTGCCCCCAGCGACTGAAGGTTCAACGCAACATTGGCGGCCCCTCCCAATCGTGACTCTTTCGACTGAATCCCAACGATAGGAATAGGAGCCTCGGGCGATATGCGTTCTACCTTTCCAATTAAGTAAGAATCGACCATCACATCGCCAATTACCATGATTTTGGTTCCCTTTAGCCTGGCTAAAAAGTCCTCGATTACCGCTGTTTTCAAGCTTAATGATTTGTTAATTTCTTACAAAGATAGTGGCTTAAATGCGATATAGAAAGCTTGATTGAAAATACTACATTTGCCGACCAATTTTGGATTGGTAAATTCACTTAACTCTGGTATTTACCCTCCGCAAGCTATACTTTATTAAACTATTACATGACACAAGTAAGAAACATTGCCATCATTGCCCACGTGGACCATGGTAAAACTACCCTCGTCGATCGGATTTTACATCAGGTTAAGTTGTTTCGGGATAACCAACAAGTCGACGATCTAATACTGGACTCCAATGATTTGGAACGGGAACGGGGAATCACTATCCTGTCTAAAAACGTTTCGGTTCGATATAAAGACACCAAAATAAATATTATCGATACTCCGGGTCACTCCGATTTTGGTGGTGAAGTGGAGCGGGTGCTTAATATGGCCGACGCAGTTTTGCTCTTAGTCGATGCCTTCGAAGGACCAATGCCACAAACCCGATTTGTTTTGCAAAAAGCCTTACAGCTTGGACTAAAACCAATCGTGGTGATCAATAAAGTGGATAAACCAAATTGTCGTCCCGACGAGGTGCACGAAATGGTTTTTGAATTGATGTTTAATCTCGATGCGACCGAAGAGCAGTTGGATTTCCCCACCGTTTATGGCTCGTCGAAAGAGGGTTGGATGGGGCCCGATTACAAGACTGCCACACAGGATGTGAGCTATTTGCTCGATGTTATCCTTGACCAGGTGCAGCCTTACGATGCTCCCGAAGGTCCTTTGCAAATGCAGATTAGCTCGATCGACTTTTCTACGTATGTGGGCCGGATTGCTGTTGGACGGATCCATCGAGGCAGTCTCAAGGCAGGACAAAGTATTGGAGTAATTCGAAATGATGGTCGGATTGAAAAAACAGTCGTTAAGGAATTGTATCTTTTCGAAGGTCTTGGCAAAGAGCGTGTTAAGGTAGAAATTCCTGCAGGTGAAATATGTGCTGTTTTTGGTATTGAAGATTTTGATATCGGCGATACCATCACCGATTTAGAACATCCGGAAGCTCTGCCGAGAATCTCCATTGATGAGCCTACCATGAGCATGCTTTTTACAATTAATGATTCACCCTTCTTCGGGAAAGAAGGCGAATTTGTTACCTCACGTCATATCCGCGAACGTTTATTTAAAGAAACCGAGAAAAATCTTGCTCTAAGGGTTCAGGAAACGGCTACAGCCGATAAATTTCTCGTTTTCGGCCGAGGTATTCTGCACCTTTCCATTTTGGTCGAAACCATGCGTCGCGAAGGCTTTGAATTTCAATTAGGACAGCCGAAAGTTATCACCAAGGAAGTGAATGGGGTTCTAATGGAGCCGGTTGAAATGCTTACCGTGCATGTGCCGGAAGAATTCAGCTCGAAGGTAATCGATTTAGTAACCCGACGTAAAGGCGATATTTTACACATTGAATCAAAAAGCGATCGAATTCACCTGGAATTCTCTATTCCGGCTCGTGGAATGATAGGTTTAACCAATCCAATTCTTACGGCCACCGAAGGTGAAGCGATTATTTCGCATCGATTTAAGGCTTACGAACCCTGGAAAGGAGATATTACCTTACGCAGAAATGGAGCGCTCATAGCTATGGAAGCTGGAAATGCTTTCGCTTATTCCATCGATAAATTGCAGGATCGTGGCAAATTCTTTATCGACCCGAACGAAGATGTGTATGTGGGTCAGGTAATTGGTGAGAATAATCGTCAGGACGATATGGTTGTTAATGTGACCAAATCGAAAAAATTAACCAACGTCCGAGCCTCAGGAACCGACGATAAAGTGAGTATTGCTCCTGCCATAAAGTTTAGCCTGGAGCAATGCATGGAATATATTGGCGAGGATGAATACGTGGAAGTGACTCCCAAGTCACTTCGACTCAGGAAGATTCTATTGAACGAGAACGATCGCAAACGAGCCAAGTCGAAAGCATAAAAAAAAAGAGCCGCAGTTTTGCGGCTCTTTTTTTATAGTTAGTGGAAGAAACTATTGAGTCACTTTGAGAACATCGGCAATGGCCTGTACAAAAGTTTCTTTCGGTAAGGCTCCTTTCGCCATTTGCGGTTGACCCGTTTTAGGAATGAATAAAATGGAGGGAATGGATTGAGTTTGAAAAACCTGAGCCAATTCTTGTTCCTTATCTACATCAACCTTATAAATCTGGATCTGTCCTTTGTATTCTTTTTGAAGTTCTTCCAGAGTGGGAGCAATCATTTTACAAGGAGCACACCAATCGGCGTAGAAATCGATAATGGCGGGTAGCTCCCCTTTGTATTTCCATTCGGTTTCATTCTCGTAATCGAAAATTTGCGCCTTGAACTCAGCGGTGGTCACTTTAATGATTTTTTGACCGGCTGTTTGCGAACTCTTAGTCGGTTCATTGCTTACGGCACTGGTAACCGGTTCCGTTATTTGAGTCGTTTTTTCTCCCGTTGCTTCAGGATTTTCATTCGATTGACAAGCATGCAGTCCAAAGCTTAATCCTAAGAGACCAATCATGCTGAAAGTTCTGGCTAATACGTTCATGGTGATAATTCATTAATGGTTTGTTTCCTTGGATTCGGTATACTGACTACGCTAAAGCAGCCAGTTTACCGAAGTACCTTGGATTGTATTCTGTTTTATTGCTGAGGTATCAAGCTTAGACTACAGGAGCCTCTACTTTAAGTACGTCGGCAATGGCTTTTTTAAACGTTTCCTTGGGTAATGCACCCATGGCCATTTGTGGTTGACCATCCATTGGAACAAATAACAAGGATGGAATACTCTGAATTCCGAAAATGCCGGCTAACTCACGCTCAGCTTCGGTATCTACCTTATAAATGACTAATTTATCGCCGTATTCCTGCTGAAGCTCTTCCAAAATTGGAGCTACCATTTTACAGGGACTACACCAATCTGCATAAAAATCAATCATACAAGGTACACTACCCTCGTATGTCCAATCCTTATTTTTTTCCCAATTGAAAACTTTTTCCTGAAAACTCGATTTAGTTAAGTGTTCTAATGCCATTTTGTTTAATAAATTTTGGTTCAAAAATAATATGTCAACGACATATTTAAATATGTATATATGTTAATTTTCAATAATAGTACCAGGGAGGATTTTCCATTCAATTTCCTCCTTCGGAATGAAATAATTGTAATTTTGGCAGCCTTAATTCAAGAAATGTCAGGGAAAATGCAAGTAGGGGTTGACAAAAGGTCATACTCAAAAGAAACAAGAATTCAAATCTACTAAGAACGGGCTAATTAATATGATTTTGACTAATTATCAAAGTAGTTTAACACATCCCGTTTTTCAACATGTTTCGGAAATCATTGAGAAAGATGGTCGCGAAGCTTATGTGGTAGGTGGATTTGTTCGTGATTTGCTTTTAAATCGTTCGTCGAAAGATATCGATTTGGTGGTAGTAGGAAGTGGGATCCAGTTGGCTGAAGAGTTGGCCGCCCGTTTGGGTAAAGAATGCAAATTGGCCGTTTACAAAAATTTTGGAACGGCTTCGCTTCACTTCCGCGATTGGGAAATAGAATTAGTAGGAGCTCGCAAAGAGAGCTACCAGCGACACTCACGTAAACCCATCGTGGAAGATGGAACCTTACAGGAAGATCAGAATCGTCGGGATTTTACCATCAATGCACTGGCGCTCGATTTACGAAAAGCGAGTTATGGTGAATTAATCGATCCGTTCGGAGGATTGAACGATTTGGCTCAAAAAATTATCCGAACACCCCTGGAACCAGGTATTACCTTTTCCGACGATCCGCTCCGAATGATTCGTGCCATCCGATTTGCCACCCAGCTTGGTTTCCGCATCGAAGAGAACACCTTTGCGGCAATCAAGGAACATGCTGAGCGCCTATCGATTATCAGTCAGGAACGGATTAGCGACGAATTGCATAAAATTATGATGAGTCCACGCCCATCGGTGGGTTGGAAACTCTTTGAGGAAAGTGCCCTTCTGCCTCAATTCTTCCCGGAAGTGCAAGCCTTGAAAGGAGTCGATTTTGTCGATGGACGAGGGCATAAGGATAACTTTTACCATACGCTGGAAGTACTCGACCGCTTGGCAGTCAACTCCGACGATTTATGGTTGCGTTGGTCGGCTCTATTGCACGACATTGCAAAACCTCCCACCAAAAAATACTATCCCAACCAGGGCTGGACTTTTCATGGACATGAATTTCTCGGAGCCAAAATGGTCCCCCGTATTTTTAAACGACTTCGATTACCTTTAAATGAAAAGATGAAGTTCGTACAAAAAATGGTCTTGCTCCACCTGCGTCCCATTATCCTTTCGGAAGATTTTGTAACCGATTCTGCCGTGCGCAGGCTTCTCTTCGATGCCGGCGATGATATCGATTCACTCATGACCTTAGCCGAGGCGGATATCACTTCGAAAAATGAATCGAAAAAACAACGATACCTCAATAACTTTAAGCTTGTTCGAAAGAAACTGAAGGAAATTGAGGAAAAAGATGCTGTTCGAAACTTTCAACCTCCGGTGTCTGGTGAACTTATCATGGAAACTTTTCAGATTCAGCCCTCAAGAGAGGTTGGGCAAATAAAAGATGCTATTAAAGAAGCTATTTTGGAGGGAGAAATCCGAAACGATTTCGACGAAGCCTACGCTTATATGCTGATACTCGGCGATAAGCTGGGTTTGAAGCCGGTAAAGCTAAAATGATTTTTTCATTAGACTCTTCCGAACAGTTGCCTGGCTAGTAGTACCAATCCGTTAAATTAAACCAGTCCAAGCTATGACAATCAATGAACTTATCCGGGAATTAGAACAACTCGCACCACTCAACTATCAGGAATCGTACGATAATGCAGGCCTTATTATCGGAAACCGAAACGAAACCCTAACGGGAGTCCTGATTTCCTTAGATGTTACCGAAGCGGTTGTGGAAGAAGCAATACAGAAGAAACGCAATCTGATTCTGGCGCATCATCCTATCATTTTCAAAGGGTTAAAGAAGTTGACCGGTTCTAATTATGTTGAGCGCATCGTGATGAAAGCTATTCGACATGGAATTGCCATTTATGCCGCGCATACTAACCTGGATAATGTGCTAAAAGGAGTTAACCATCGAATTGGCCAGAAGCTGGGTTTGGATCAGCTCCAGATCCTTTCGCCTCGACCAGACGATTTGTTGAAATTGGTGGTTTTTGTGCCTCATTCACATGCCGATTCCCTTAAGCAAGCCCTCTTCGAAGCTGGAGCCGGTACTATTGGCAAATACGATAGCTGTAGCTTTTCAGCCGATGGGCAAGGGAGCTTTCGGGCGGGTAACGATGCGAATCCGTACGTTGGAAATCCAGGTGAATTTCATCTTGAACCCGAAATGAGAATAGAAACTGTATTGCCCACACATCGGAAAAGGGCTGTTCTTGCTGCCATGCAAGCCGCTCATCCCTACGAAGAGGTAGCCTACGATCTCTATCGACTCGAGAATGAAAATCCTCTTGTTGGCTCCGGAATGCAAGGAACCATTTCGCCGATGAGCGAGTTAAATTTCTTGCAATTGCTTAAGGATCAGTTTGGTGCTGCCTGCATTCGTCACTCTCAATTACTGGGTAAGGAAATCCGTAAAGTTGCCTATTGCGGTGGAAGCGGTAGTTTCCTAATCAAAGAGGCTATTGCGGCGGGTGCCGATGTATTTGTTACCGGCGATATTAAATACCACGACTTTTTCGATGCCGACAATAAAATCCTCCTGGTGGATCTTGGGCATTTCGAAAGCGAACAGTTTACTCAAGAACTTTTTTATCAATTAATTATTGAAAAATTTCCTAATATTGCGGTCGATTTGTCCCAGGCTGGGGTGAATCCGGTTTTTTATTTTTAAGTAACTGAAAATCAAAATAATGGCAGACATTAAAGAACTTACGGTAGAGGAAAAATTGAGGGCTTTATACGAGCTTCAGGACAATGATTCGAAAATTGACAAGATTAAAATCTTACGAGGAGAGCTTCCTTTAGAGGTAGGTGACTTAGAAGATGAGATTGCCGGCTTGGAAACACGTATTTCCAACCTGAAGGATGAACTGCAGGAGTTAGAGCAAGCCATTAAAGATAAACACAATAACATTGTTGAATCGACTTCGCTCATTAAGAAATACGAAGAGCAACAAAATAATGTTAGAAATAATCGTGAATTCGATTCTTTAACAAAAGAGATCGAATTTCAAACGCTTGAAATTGAATTGTTCGAAAAGAGAATTCGTGAATTTACCACTCAAATGGAGGAGAAAAAAATCACGATTCAAGATTCCGAAAATTTATTGGAAGAACGCAAGAACGATCTTAAGCATAAGAAAGATGAATTAAGCGAGATTATTCAAGAAACGGCTAAAGAAGAGGATGAACTGATGAAGCGTTCCGAAGAAATTAGTCAAATAATCGAATCGCGTTTATTGAGTGCCTATCGTCGCATTCGGGCAAATACCCTAAATGGATTAGCGGTTGTACCCGTTCAACGGGATGCCTGCGGAGGTTGTTTTAATAAAATTCCACCACAACGTCAGCTTGATATTCGCTCACGCAAAAAAATTATCCCATGTGAATATTGCGGCCGAATCCTGGTCGATAACGAAATAAGTGGTGATATCACCATCTAAAAAAAAAGAGAGCTTTTCGCTCTCTTTTTTTTTTACATAATCCCTTCTTTGTATGTCTTCAAAGCTCTCTCACGAGCCATTTTATGATCCACCATAGGCGGTACATAATCGAAGCGATCCCATTCGGGAACATACTTTCTAACATACATTGCCTGCGGATCGAACTTCTTGAATTGCTCCATTGGGTTGAAAATGCGGAAATAGGGAGCAGCATCGCAACCCGTTCCTGCTGCCCATTGCCAGTTCCCATTGTTCGAAGCGAGTTCGTAGTCGAGCAAGTGCTTGGCAAACCAAGCTTCTCCTAAGCGCCAATCGATGAGTAAATGTTTCGTTAGAAAACTGGCGGTTACCATTCTTACCCGATTGTGCATTGTTCCGGTTGCTTTTAATTCACGCATGCCCGCATCGACCATCGGAAATCCTGTTTTCCCTTCGCACCAACGTCCGAATTCTTCTGGATTATTTCTCCAGGCAATTCGGTCGTACTTTGCATGAAAACTATGGGTGATAACCGAGGGAAAATGAAAGAGGATTTGCATGAAAAATTCCCGCCAAATAAGCTCACTCAGAAAAACTTCGTTCGTTTCCGTGGCTCTTTGAACGGCCTCGCGTGTGCTTATCGTCCCAAATCGAAGGTGGGGTCCCAGGTTCGATCCAACAGCCTTGGCAGGAAAATCGCGCCATTCGCCATACTGGTGCAATTGGTCCCATTGTATTGGTTTTGCTTTGACCTTAGATTCTTGAAAACCAATTGATTGAATTGCTGGGAAAGGGAAGTTTGAGGTTAGAAAGCCCTTTTTATTCACTGGAAATGCATTCAATCGACTGGTGTCGAAGCGCTCGAGCCATTTTTTCTTGTAGGGGGTATAAATGGTATAGGGCTTTCCATCGGCTTTCAAGATTTCGTTGGGTTCAAAAATTACCTGATCCTGAAAGGAATACACCGGTATGCCTTGTTGCTTAAGGAACTCACCAATAGCCGAATCGCGATTCAATGCATAAGGCTCGTAGTCGCGATTTAAATAAACTCCCTGGATATTGAACTCTTTTACCAATTCCTTCCAAACGTGCAAGGGTTCACCCTTTTTTATCAAGAGGGAAGCTTGGTGCTGTTGCAGATCCAAGTTGATTTGCTGCAGACTTTCGTGAATAAAGCTCACACGGGCATCGTCTCGCTCCAGTGGGTCGAGAATTTCCCGGTCGAAGATAAAGAGTGGGAGGGTTGGGAAGGGGCTGTGGCTCGCTGCCGAAAGCGCAGGATTGTCGGAAAGTCGTAAGTCGCGCCGAAACCAATGAACTACTACGGGTGATTGATGCATGTTGTGTTTTTTGTTGGGATGTAACAGTCATGTGCTTAAATTGTTGTCCGGGTGTTGGAGAACACCTAAGGAATATGGGCAGAGTGTTACCTTTGTAGCATTACGAACAATTAACTGTTTATACCCATATGATTAATTCTAAATTGCTTTTTCCCAAGAGTATAGCCGTTATTGGCGGATCGAACGACGTGCGTAAACCGGGAGGAAAGGTTCTTCTCAATTTATTGGAAGGAAATTACCAGGGGAATCTGGTTGTTTTAAATCCGAAGGAAGCAACTGTTCAGGGAGTTCCATCTTTTGCTCGTGTAGAAGATTTGCCCGAAGTAGATTTGGCCATCATTGCGATTGCTGCCAAATATATCCCCGATACTGTTCGGGTACTTACTCAACAAAAAAATACAGGCGGCTTTATCATCTTGTCGGCTGGATTTAGCGAGGAAAGTGAAGAAGGAAAGCAACTGGAACAACAAGTGATTCAATTAGTTGAAGATGCCGGCGCTAGTCTGATTGGTCCCAATTGTATTGGCGTGCTAACACCCGATTATCATGGTGTGTTTACCCGTCCGATTCCCAAATTGACGAATCAGGGTTGCGATTTCATTTCCGGTTCCGGAGCAACTGCTTGCTTCATAATGGAATCGGGTATCCCGAAGGGTTTACCATTTGCACGCGTTTTTTCGGTTGGCAATAGTGCTCAAATAGGCGTGGAAGAAGTACTCGAATACATGGATGAAACCTACGATCCGGGCACTAGTTCATCGGTCAAATTACTCTACATCGAAACCATACAAAAGCCTCAGAAATTATTAAAGCACGCTCAGTCCTTAATAGCCAAAGGTTGTCGGATTGCCGCTGTTAAATCGGGTGGATCAGAGGCAGGAAGTCGTGCTGCCTCATCGCATACCGGGGCGCTAGCCAGCTCCGATGTAGCAGTCGATTCGCTATTCGCCAAAGCGGGTATTGTTCGTTGTTCTGGACGCGAGGAGCTTACAGCGGTTGCTTCGGTGTTTATGTATCCCGAATTAAAAGGAAAACGCATTGCCATCGTCACCCATGCCGGAGGTCCGGCCGTAATGCTTACCGATGCACTCTCGAATGGAGGGTTAGAGGTTCCTCCTATCGGGAAGGAAAAAGCTTCCGATTTGTTGGCTGAACTTTTTCCCGGGTCCTCGGTCGAAAATCCAATCGACTTTCTTGCAACCGGTACCGCCGAGCAACTCGCAACCATTATCGATTATGTGAATGAGCTAGACGACATCGATGGCATGATCGTCATTTTCGGAACAGCCGGTTTGGATAAAGTGAACGATGCTTATCGGGTAATTGATGAAAAATTGAAAATTCATTCCAAACCCATTTATCCGGTCTTACCTTCGATTGTTACGGCAGCCGAAGAGATTAAAGAGTTTACCGATCGTGGCAGGGTCTATTTCCCCGACGAAGTGGTACTAGGGAATGCTCTGGCCAAGATTATTCGGAGCAATGACCGGTTGGAATTGGAGGAGAAAACTTTTCCTGTTGATATCCAAAAGATTAGAGAAGTAGTTGAACGTGCCGATAATGGCTATTTGGGTTCGGCCGATATGATGAGCTTGCTCGATGCAGCCGGAATTCCCCGTGCTGGTGAGGCGGTCGTTACGAGTTCGGAAGAAGCTCAACAAGCCGCTAAAAATCTGGGTTATCCGGTGGTCATGAAGGTAGTTGGCCCGGTCCATAAATCGGATGTGGGCGGAGTTGTATTGCATGTGGATACGCCAGAAAAAGTGGCGGCCGAATTCGAACGAATGATTCAAATCCCGGAAACAACCGCCATTTTGTTGCAGCCCATGTTGAGTGGTTTGGAGATTTTTGCCGGAGCGAAACGGGAAGATACCTTCGGACACTTATTACTAAGCGGTTTAGGTGGAATTTTTATCGAGGTTTTTAAAGATGTGAAATCGAATCTCGTTCCGCTGAGTTATTCTGAAGCAATACAATCCATTCGAGGACTGAAATCTTATCCATTAATTAAAGGTGTTCGTGGACAAAAGGGAATTAATCAGGAGGCTTTCGCGGAAATTTTGGTGCGTTTGTCTAATTTGTTGGAGGCCGCACCTGAAATATTCGAAATGGATTTGAATCCTTTGCTGGGAACTCCAGAAAAAATTATTGCAGTCGATGCACGAATTCGGATCGAGAAATAGCTAGTTTAGCCTTCGATTGAGGGGGTGAATTTCGGTTGGTTTGTTGGCTGAATACATTTTAAGTAAGGGTAATTGTAAAATCGGTCTCTATGAATAAGAATCTTTTAACCAGCTTGATGCTTATGACGCTGTTGTCATTTTTCAGTTGCGGCCCAACGCGCGATCTCATTACCGTTGCAGAGGTCGATTTAAATCAGTACCAAGGAAAATGGTATGAAATAGCCCGGTTGCCTAATAGTTTCGAACGCGGATTGAACTCCATTACAGCTGAGTATAGGTTGATGGAGAATGGCCGAATAGAGGTAATCAACAGCGGCCGGAAGATCGACGATCCCTCTAAGCTTCAGCAATCGAAAGGGATTGCCAAGGTTCCCGATGAACGATATCCTGGTCGATTAAAGGTTAGTTTTTTCCGCCCTTTTTGGGGCGATTACTACATTTTTGAGTTAGATGGGGCTTATCGGTATGCCTTAATTGGTACCCCTTCGCGCGATTATTTCTGGATTTTGGCTCGAACACCCGAGCTGGATGAAGAAACACTTAAACGTTTATTGCAACGAGCCTCCGATGAAGGATTCGACACCAGTAAGCTCATTTTTCCGGAGCATTAGTACTCGTTTTCCTTCCAAAAAGAAAGGAGTGAAATGGATTTTTAATTTCCAATTTCACTCCTTTTTTCTTTTGCCTGGAAGGAAGAATCTTCTGCCTCTATTTCAATAAGTTGGCATTGAGTTGATCCACGGTAGCTTTGGCATCGCCATAAAGCATATCGGTGTTTTCTTTATAGAAGAGAGGATTTTCTACACCGGCGTAACCAGCGGCCATGGAGCGTTTCATCACGATTACTTTTTTCGCTTTCCAAACTTCAATAACTGGCATACCATAAATCGGACTGCTAGCATCGTCTTGTGCTCCCGGGTTTACAATATCGTTTGCACCGATGACCATTACTAAATCGGTGTCGGGCAAATCAGGATTAATCTCATCCATTTCCAAAACAATATCGTAGGGAACATTGGCTTCTGCCAATAGGACGTTCATGTGACCGGGTAAACGTCCTGCTACCGGGTGGATGGCAAAACGCACCGATTTACCTTTGTTGCGCAGTTTTTCGACTAAATCGAAGATAGGGTACTGTGCTTTTGCAACAGCCATTCCGTATCCAGGTACAATCACCACCGATTCAGCTTCCTGAAGCATTTCGGCTACTTCTTCGTGAGTTGCGGCAGTAACTTCACCTTCAATCACCGTATTTCCTTGTGCCACTTCGCCAAATCCTCCAAAAATAACCGAGAGGAAGGAACGGTTCATTGCTTCGCACATAATGATGGAAAGGATAGCACCCGACGATCCAACCAGGGCGCCGGTAACAATCAGTAAGTCGTTGCCCAGCATAAAACCAGCAGCTGCTGCGGCCCAGCCCGAATAGGAGTTAAGCATCGACACTACTACCGGCATATCGGCACCACCAATCGCCATAACGAGCATCACTCCTATGAACAGTGCGATGGCAGTCATGATGTACAATTCCATCATTGCCTCGGTTCCATCGGCACGTCCGAACATAACTCCCATAGCAATGGCAATCAGTACTAAAATAATGTTCACTACGTGTCGGCCGGGATAGAGCAAGGGTTTGCTCCGGATAGTTCCCTGAAGTTTTCCCCAGGCTATAATGGAGCCGGTAAAAGTGATGGCACCAATAAAGACTCCAATGAAGATTTCGACCAAATGAATGGTTCGGTCGGCTCCGGTAAGCTGGATGGTGTGTTCATCGAGGTAGGATCCGTATCCAACGAGAACGGCTGCTAAACCTACAAAACTATGCAGAATGGCAACCAGTTCAGGCATCGAAGTCATTTCAACTTTACGAGCAACAATAATTCCAATGACCGAGGCCACCAGGAAAGCAATCAGGATATAAACATATCCTTCTACATTTTCGCCAAATACGGTTGAAAGAATAGCAATGGCCATCCCAATAATTCCGTAAATGACACCACGTTTGGCCGACTCTTGTGAGGAGAGTCCTCCCAGACTTAGAATAAACAGAATGGAGGCAAATAAGTAAGCGGCTGTTTGTACTTGTGCTGATATCATGATATTACTTTCTAAACATTTTTAACATACGATGGGTAACAAAGAAACCTCCCACAATATTGATGCTGGCAACAAAAACGGCGATTAAAGCCAGGATGGTCATCGGGCTGGTTAGGTCGTTGGCAACCTGCAGCAAACCGCCAATGATGATAATCCCACTAATGGCATTCGTTACTGCCATAAGTGGCGTGTGAAGGGCATGGGTTACATTCCAGATTACTTGCCAGCCCACAAAAACAGCCAGTACGAAAACGGTGAAGTGGCCCATGAAATCGGCTGGAGCTACTTTACCCAGAAGGAAGAGGAAGACTCCAATTACTCCTAACCATACGAGAGTTCCGGTTGCTTTTTTCTTTGCTTTTTCAGCGTCGGAAACGATCGGTTTAGCCGGTGCAGTATCTGTTTTGGGTTTGGCTACGGTTACCGATAAAGGTTCTGGTGGCCAGTTTACTTTTCCATCGTAGGTTACCATGGCTCTTTTCACCACATCGTCGTTCATGTCGATATGGAAATTTTCGGCTTTACCCATATCGTCGAGTAAGTGACAAAGGTTGTTGCCATAGAGCTGGGAAGCCTGCATAGGCAGCTGATCTAATTTACCGAGGATGATGACTCCATTATCGGTGGTGACAACTTCTTCGTTTTTCGTATAAACGCAATTCCCTCCGGTAGATGCCGCTAAATCGACAATGACCGATCCGGGTTTCATAGCAGCTACATGATAATCAAGTATCAGCTTAGGAGCTTGTTTCCCAGGTATTTGAGCGGTGGTGATGATGATATCAACCTCTTTCGCTTGTTCCAGGAATAACTCCATTTCAGCATCGATAAATGCCTGGCTCATTACTTTGGAATAGCCGGATTCGGTCGAACCGTCTTCATCAATTTCGACGGTAAGGAATTGAGCTCCCATCGATTGAATTTGTTCGGCTACTTCTTTACGTGTATCGAAAGCCCGAACGATAGCACCGAGCGACTTGGCCGTTCCGATGGCAGCCAATCCTGCTACCCCGGCGCCCACAACGAGCACTTTAGCCGGATCAACTTTGCCGGCAGCGGTGATTTGGCCGTTCAAGAAACGTCCAAAATGATTGGCGGCTTCAATCACAGCCCGATAGCCGGCAATGTTGGCCATCGAAGAAAGGACGTCCATTTTCTGAGCCCTTGAAATCCGGGGAATGGCATCCATGGCAATCGCATTGATTCTTTTAGCCGCCAGTTTCTCCAGCAAATCTGGATTTTGGGCGGGCCATAAATAGCTCAGGCAAACGGTATTCTCCTTCATCAAATCGATTTCATCGGGAGTGGGTGCTTGCACTTTGAGCACCAAGTCGATGCTTGCGTATAATTCTTTAGCACTTCCGATCAGATGCACCCCAGCATGTTCGAAAGCCTCGTCGGAGTATCCGGATTTGATACCGGCACCTTTTTCGAGATAAACTTCGAACCCTTGCTTCTGAAGGCGTGCGACCGTTTTGGGCGTAGCAGCCACCCGGAGTTCGGTGGCTAACAATTCTTTTGGTATTCCTACTTTCATGTTACTATAGTTTGATTTACATCGTCGAAGAAATGGATACAGGATTCCTCTTTTTCATGGGCTGAAAAATCGGATTTATGTTCTAATGGGAGGGAGAAAGGCAGATGCAGAAAAGTGTCGATTGCTGTTAATCTTCGCGTGTGGAGCAAGTGACTTTTCTGTTGTTGTTTCATCGTTCCTGTTTAGTGTAATGGGCTTCAAACCAAACAACCGGGAAAGTTTTAGGTCGGTTCTTCGTTTCGCTAAGTCTTGATTCGGAAATCCATTGTATTTAGCGGATTAACCATAAGTTAGTTGATTGATTTACACCCATATTTAAGGCGCGAATATCGTTAATTTTTTTTCAATTCCGATGTTTTCGAAGACTGTTCTTTCGATTTTTCCTGAAGAATTTGCTGCAAGGAAAGGAGGGTCGATTTAACCTGATTCAGCCGTTCCAACAATTCAGTATTGCGGGCCACACCGTCGGGTTTGAGCTTTAAACTTTCGCGGGCTCCTTTAATCTTCATCTTCTTTTCCCGAAGTAAAAACTGAATCCGTTTCAATAATTCAATGTCCTCGGGTGTGAATAAGCGGTTTCCTTTCTTATTCGTTCTGGGCTTAAGCATGGGGAATTGCTCAGTCCAATATCGAAGGGTGGGAACTGTTTCCCCGAGTAATTTCGATACCTCTCCGATAGTGTAAAATAATTTTTCGGGTTTGGCTTCTTCCATGTCCGGTATGGCTTGCTTTTACTTTAAGTTTCCGAAGATACTTGTTTTCTTTGTTGCTTCTATCGTAAAAATTAGCTTCTAATCATGATACAACTTGATCCTCTCTCTCAGTCGGTTCGCCTGCTGGCTTCCGAAGTAGCCGCATTTATTCAACAGGAACGAAAGCAATTTTCAACTCGCTTTGTCGAGGAAAAGGGCTTGCACAATTACGTCTCCTATGTCGATAAACAGGCAGAACAAATCCTGGTCAATGGCCTTTCCAATTTATTACCGGAGGCATCGTTTGTGGTCGAAGAAGAAACCCGTGCCCCGGAAGCAACCGATTGGAAATGGATTGTTGATCCCTTGGATGGCACCACCAACTTCATTCATGGATTACCTCCATTTGCCATAAGCATTGCGCTGGTCTATAAAGAAGAGCCGGTGCTGGGAGTAATTCATGAAGTTAGCCTGAACGAAAGTTTCTATGCGTGGAAAGGGGGAGGAGCTTTTTTAAATGGGGACCCCATTCGGGTTAGTGAAGCCCAAAAGGTGAAAGATTCACTCATTGCGACTGGTTTTCCGTATTACGATTATGAGCGGATGAAACCCTTTCTCCAAAGCCTTGAGTACTTTATGCAACATAGCCACGGCATGCGACGCTTAGGTTCGGCTGCCACCGATTTGGCTTACGTTGCATGCGGTCGATTCGAAGGTTTTTACGAATATGGACTTAGCCCTTGGGATGTAGCCGCCGGAGCCATCCTGGTTAAAGAGGCGGGAGGAAGAGTTTCCGATTATCGGGGCGGGAACAATTTTATGTATGGCAAAGAAATTCTCGCCTCGAACACTCCGATTTATGACGAATTTTTGGGAATTATTCAGTCGATTTTTTAGTGTCGGCCGATTCCCCGGTGTAGAACTGAATCATCTCGATAAGATGACGTTCGCAAACCGGACAAAAATCGTTGACTGCATTCGAACGCATTCTACAATCGTAGGTTGGACGATAGATTCCCTTTAAGGTGTATCCTCCTCCTTCGAACGCTCCAACTTCATTTTGATATTCAGGCGTATCGGGCGTTGGAATGGGAGTGCTTTCTTTTACCAAATCCTTCCATTTCGAATCGAAATCGACCAAATTGCTAATGTTTACCTGCCATAGTTCTTCGTTCATCGAATAGAGCGAATCGGCCGGAGTCGCATCGTAGGCATATTCATCGGACAAACAGGCAAAGGCGTGTCCAAATTCATGCACAAACACTTTTTCTGAATTCGGATGGTCCGATGAGCAAAGATTATAGAAGTTATAGATGCCACCACCACCGTATTTATCGGTGTTTACCAGGATATAAATTTGATCGTAGGGGGCCGCGGCAGCCACATCGCGCATAGTTTTCACATCGCGAGTGGTTAAGTACCGCTCGGAATCGAAGGTGTAGAAGTGTGTGTTCAAGAGGGTATTTTTCCAAATTGAATCGCCGGGAATATCGGTTCCCGATTCGGCAGAAGGAGCCATTACGGCATGAATGTTAAAAGCATCGCGGTAGGATGAAAAGGGTTCGTGTTGAAAGAAGTAATGCGTAAATCGTTTTACATCTCTTTTGAACTTTCTCATTTCCCGTTTGGTGTAACCTTCGGGCAGTATGACGAGGTCGATTTTTTCTGCTGGATTCCCACTTTCTTGGATGGTCTTAACCGGATAGGGGGGAGGTGTTTCTTCCTGAATGAAGTAATGCTTCGGGTCGATCGATGTTTGATGAAGGAGGGTCCATTCCTTGCTGCGTTTCCGGCGAAGGATGTGCAAGTGGATTTTGTTTTTAGGAAAGGGAAATACAATCGATCCGTAATAGCTCCGATCGATGTAGCGTGCTTCTTCGGTATCCTGCCACTCAAAAAACAAGTCGGAGAAACCCCGTGAGTAAAGCAGCTCATTGGTTTCGTAATCGAAGACTTGGAATTGATAATCGCCCAGGTCGAAAGGTTCGATTAATACTTGCCTTGGTCCGCCCCAAAAAGGTTCCTTTTTGAGTTGTTCGAACTGAATGTGCTGTTCCCGACTATTCCCAGTGATTATGTAGTCGAAGCGCATGCTTGCCGATTCAAAATATTGTTCAAAAACCACTTGTGAATCAGAAGAATACATTAGAAGTACGAAGAAGATAATCCAAGAAGCCTTTTTCATGCTGGTCGTTTTTTTTGAAGGAGGAAAGATAAGGATTCCTCCAGGAGGCCCGATTTGAAAAGTGGCCTTGCTGGTGTGTTTTTTCTAAAGCACATTGAATCAATTGCTTGTATTGGGTGTGCTTCTGTAAAAGCTTTACTCTTGGTAAAAAATTGTTAATAAAAATGGACTTACTGAACCGAGAGCAGTATTTCATGTTTAAGAGCACAATTAATTCCTTAACCACTTTAAAAATCAAAATCATGAAAAAAATCACCCTTATAGTAAGTGCTATGTTGATGTTAGCCTTTGTTTCAGTGAACGACCTAGCTGCTCAGAAGTATTCGGTTGACACAAAAGTAACTACCGTAAACTGGCTTGGAGAAAAAGTAACCGGAGAACATAACGGAACCATCAGCCTTAAATCGGGAAATCTGGAAATGAAAGATGCTAAGATCAAATCCGGAACCTTTGTAATGGATATGAATTCCATCGTATGCCTCGACTTAACCGATCCGGAATACAATGGTAAATTAGTAGGTCACTTGAAATCGGACGATTTCTTTGGAGTAGCCGATCATCCTACTGCTACCCTCGTTGTAACCAGTACTGAATCCTTCTCGAAAGGTTTTGCCACGGTTAAAGGAAACCTTACCATTAAGGGAACTACTCAACCTGTTGAGTTCAAAGCTACCATGTCGGAAGATCCTGAAGGATTGCGTTTCTTCGCTAATATTACCATCGACCGAAGCAAGTTCAATGTGAAATATGGTTCTGGTTCTTTCTTCGACAATTTGGGCGACAAGACTATCTACGATGAGTTCAAGTTGAAAGTTAACCTCTTAGCTAAAAAATCTTAAGTTAAAAGCATGGAGTAATCACCTGGACTTTTCCAAACTTCTGTACTGGTGGTTATTTCATGATGTGAACGTGGAAAGCCGTCCCTTGTGGGCGGCTTTCTTTTTTTAGCGTATCATGAAGTCGAACATTTTTTTATCGGCAATATAACCGGTTAATCGGTCGCTAATGTCGATGGGTCCTACCCCGGCCGGAGTACCGGTGTAAATGAGGTCCCCAATTTTTAACGTGAGGAATTTCGAAACATAAGCAATGATTTGGTCCACCGTAAAAATCATGTCGGAAGTATTTCCTTCCTGAACGGTTTCGCCGTTTTTTTGAAGGGAGAAGGGGATATGTTGAACATCGAGAAATCGGTTAAGCGCGATGAAATTACTCAGAACAGCCGATTGATCGAAGGCTTTGGAAATTTCCCAGGGGAGTCCTTTTTCTTTCATTTTATTTTGCAGGTCGCGGGCTGTAAAGTCGATGCCCAATGCTACTTCGTCGTAGTAGCGATTGGCAAAACGCTCCTCGATGTATTTTCCCAGCCGGTTAATACGAATCACTACTTCCACTTCGTAGTGCAGGTTTCCGCAAAAACCCGGATAAAAGAAGTCTTGATTATTTTTAAGTAAAGCTGAATCGGGCTTCATGAAAAATACGGGTTCCTTAGGAACTTCGTTTTGCAATTCCTTGGCATGCTCCGAATAATTGCGTCCGATACAAATAATTTTCATAGGCTTATTAATTGTTTTTCAGGCACTACACGTTAAACTTGTTGAATCCCGGAGTCATTGCGTTTCGCCGAGCAATCCCCTCCGAAAGTCTAAGCTTAAAGTAAGGATTAAAATGGTTTAAAGCCAATTATTTCTCGGACTTCCCGGATGGTTTTTTGTGCACTTTCGCGTGCCTTTTCAGCTCCCATTTTGGCCACTTTTCTTAATAAGGCTTCGTTTTCGCTAATCTCTTCGATTCGTTCCCGAATGGGAGCAACCATTTGGTTGATGTCGGCAGCCAGTTGTTTTTTCAAGTCGCCGTAGCGGATGGTACAATCAGCATAGCGATCGCGGAAAAACTTTAGTGTATCGGGTTCGCTTACCACGTTCATGATGGAGAAAAGATTCTGAATCGGTTCACTGATGGGTGAATTGGGTGTTTGTGGTCCTTGATCGGTAACAGCACTCATCACTTTTTTGCGAATCACTTTTTCGGAGTCGCTCAGGTAGATGCCATTCCCTTCCGATTTGCCCATTTTTCCGCTTCCGTCGAGACCCGGAATTTTGATTAGCTCTTCTCCAAAATTATACGGATAGGGTTCCTGAAAGTAATCGACGCCATACATGCGATTGAATCGTTTGGCAAATTTGCGCGACATCTCCAGGTTTTGTTCCTGGTCTTTCCCTACCGGAACTTTCGTAGCCCGGTGTATGATAATATCGGCTGCCATAAGTACCGGATAGGTTAACAATCCCGCATTGACGTTGTCGGGTTGCTTGCGCACTTTATCTTTGAATGAGGTGGTTCGTTCCAGTTCACCGATGTAGGCATTCATGTTCAGCAACAAATAAAGCTCACTTACCTCGGGTAAGTCGCTCTGAACATATAAAGTTGCTACTTCGGGGTCGAGTCCTGCTGCCAAATATTCTGCCAGTACCTGCCTCACATTTTGATGGAGGTTTTCGGGTGTTGGATGGGTGGTTAATGAATGATAATCGGCAATAAAAAAATAGCAGGAGTGCTCGTGCTGCATTTTTATAAAGTTTCGGATGGCTCCAAAATAATTTCCCAGGTGTAAATTACCGGTCGAACGTATTCCGCTTACAACGGTTTCCATACTTGTCTGTCTTTGTTTGTGATTGCACGCAAAAGTACAAATTCCAATTGTTATCTTTGTGCCGCTCCCTATTTTTCAAGGAGAAGCAAAGCTGTTTGTTATGAACATTTTCGATGAAATAAAAGAATCATTCCGCGAAGGAAACTACCTCTCGAAGTTAATCTACATTAACCTCGGAGTTTACGCGTTGGTAATGATTCTGCGTATTTTCTTTTTCTTCTTTCAATGGGAGGCAGGACCGCTCGCACTCACCAAAATCTTGGCCCTGCCCGCCGATCCATTTGTCCTCCTAACGCGGCCCTGGACCTTGATTACCAGTATGTTCTTTCATCAAGATTTCTTTCATATCCTGTTTAATTTGCTCTGGCTTTTCTGGTTTGGAAAAATGTTCGTTCAATTCCTCGACGAGAAGAAGTTGTTGAGCATTTATTTGCTAGGGGGGCTGATGGGAGGACTTTTCTATATGCTGAGCTACTCGCTCTTCCCGGTTTTTGCCGACGTTCGCGCCAATGCCTACGCTTTTGGTGCCTCTGCGGCTGTTTCGGCTATTGTGATTGGAATGGCGGTTTACAGTCCGAATTTGAAAATCCATCTCATGTTTCTTGGTCCGGTCTCGCTTAAATACATCGGAATCGTATATGTGTTTTTGGATTTAGTTCAGTTGCCGGTTTCGAACTCAGGTGGCCATATAGCGCACTTGGGTGGTGCATTTTGGGGATACTGGTACGTTGCAAAGCTTAAGAAAGGCACCAATATAGCGGCCGGATTTGAACGTTTCTTGAGCAGCTTGCTAACTCGATTTCGGTGGGGACGAAAATTAAGTGTAAGTTACAAATCGACCACTGCTAACTCCGATTACGATTACAATTATAAGAAACGTGTGGAACAGGCCGAAATCGACGCTATTCTCGAAAAGATCCAGCGTTCGGGTTATGCCAGTTTATCGGCCGATGAAAAAGAGAAGTTGTTTAGCTATGGCAACAAAAAAAAATAGAGCACTCAGCTCCCTTCTGCTGAGAATAAATCAATTATTTAGCCTACTGATTGCATTCAGCTTGTTGCTTGCCAATGCTTCTACCTGGATTGCTCCCTCTACCTTGGTATTCCCAAGTTATTTTGGACTGGGTTTCCCCTTCCTCTTCTTCCTTAATTTAATGTATCTGGTTTTCTGGATTATTAAACGTAAGTGGACTTTCCTCATCGCAGTGGCCGCTTTGCTTATCTCCTACCCGAACTATACTCACACCATCCGAATCAAATCGGCTCAACTTGCCGATCTGCCGCAAGAAAACCTCAAGGTGATGAGTTATAATATTCGCTATTTCGACCGATTTAATTGGTCCGGTGAAGAAGATACCCGCCGTTTACTCATGAACTACATCCTTGAATCGGAGGCCGATGTTATTTGCCTTCAGGAATATATTCCGTTGAAACAGGATAAAAATTATCTCGAATTTATGCGTCGAATGCGCGAGAAAGGGTATGCCGATTATTACGAATCGAACGATCCAAAATCAGGTGTGGGCTTGATTACTTTTTCCCGTTATCCCATCTTGTCTAGAGAAACAATCCATTTTGAATCGTCGTATAATTCGGCGATTTACACCGATATAAAAGTCGATTTCAAGCGAATCAGGATTTATAACGCTCACCTGCAATCCATCTATTTTGACAAGGATGAATATGCTCTTTTTGAACGCTTTAGTTTGCAGGAAAGGGATGAGAATATGAAGAAAGTCCGACGTATATGGAGTTTATTAAGTGATGCATGGATCAAAAGAGAAGCGCAAGCAAAACTCCTGCATGAGTCGATGGTCGATTCGCCTTATCCGCTGATTTTAGCTGCCGATTTTAACGATTCGCCGGTTTCCTATACCTATAAAACCATGGAGGAAGGATTCAACGATGCGTTTTTAGAATCGGGAACAGGATTGTCGAAAACCTACACCCAATTATTCCCGGGGTTACGAATCGATTTTTTATTTCACTCTCAAGATATTCAATCCTTCGAGTATCAGGTTGATCGGGTAGGGTATTCCGACCATTTCCCTATTCATGCACATTTTTCTATCCCGGAAAAATAGCCTTTAGGCAACTTGAACGTCGAAGCCTTCGGAACGAAGTTTTTGAGCAATCCGTTCTAGTTCTTCCAAACTTACTTTCTCCAGATCGGGGTGAGGGGTGGCGCGATCCAATGAGTAAATCATCACTTTCCGCGGATTCAAGCGCTTAACGTGCTTCATCCACCTGCACAGCTCATCTTCATTCGTATTGTCGAAGATTTCTTCCTGGTACCTACCCCGCAGGAAGATGCTTTGTAAAATGAAATTTCCTTCGAATTTTTCCATTTCCTGCAAGTGCTTTTCCAAGTCAAAAGGATAAGCTGGTTGATTGATGATTCGACTCATGCGTTCGCCTCCGGAATCGAGCTTCAGAATGGGATCGTCCACTTTTTGTAATGCCCGGAACACCGATTCCTTATGCAGAAGACTTGCGTTTGATAATACGGCAATGCGTGCTCCGGAGCAAAAGGAGTTGCGGAGGTTTATCACTTCGTCAACGATCCATTCGAATGAGGGATGCATGGTTGGCTCTCCGTTGCCGGAAAAGGTAATTACATCGGGTTTCTCTCCTTTTTCTTGCATGAGAACAAGCGTTTCCTGAAGCTTTTGAATTACCTCTTCTTTCGAGGGGAGCACCGGTTTACTCCCAGCAACAGGATTCCAGCCGCATTCGCAATACAAGCAATTGTAATTACACCACTTGGTATGCGTGGGAGAAAGGTTGATTCCTAAGGAGATACCAAGTCGTCGACTCTTAACCGGTCCAAAAATTACATCGTGAAACAAAAAAGTGGTCGCCATTGGAGATTTTTTTGCAAAACTAGTATAATTATCGCTGAAAGAAGCTACCAGCCTTCGTCGAGATTCCCATTGCTCCACCAGCGAATGGGTGGTCGGGTTAAGACTCCTTCGCGATAAATTGCTTCCAGGCGCTTCTGCCCGTTCACATACCATTCAGTCCATAAACCATCGCGCAAGCCGTTCACAATATTCCCCTTTTCTTTTATCTGACCGTTTTTGTAATAAGCTTCCCATTCCCCTTGAAGAACTCCATTTACGAAATAGGATTTTTGTTTTAACTGACCGTTTGTATACCATTCGAACCGATAATCGTCGGGCACTCCGTCGAGGTAAAATTCCTGAATGTGGGTTTTCCCATTCCGAAAGTAGAAGGTCCATTTTCCATGGCGCACATCTCGTTTAAAATACCCGATTAATTTGATTTGACCGTCCCGATACCATTCAATAAATGAGCCGTCTAACAATCCTCGCCGGTAGTGAGCCTCTAACTCTTTTTTCCCATTCCTATAAAAGTATTCGTGTTTTCCTTCTGCTATTCCATCGATGAAGAAAGTGCGAGACTTTACCTGTTTGCTAAACCGGTGGTAATCGGTAAACGCTTGTGAATGAACGCTTCCTATGGATAGTAGACCAATGAAAAGGAAAACAAGGATACGTGTCATAGTGAATCGGTTCAGGTAGGCAGTTCGTTTTTTTACGTGCTTTGATTGGCATTCGTCCAATCGATTTCTTCCAACCTACTCCGATCGCTTAGGCGAAATTGGTCGAAGTTGAAGTGTTGAATAGAGAAAAAACGAGCTGGCGAACCTGGGTAAAGATAAGGACCTTTCGCTCCATTTTCGGTCTGAGTGTCTGAGGTGAATAAGTTTAACCAAAACCGAAGGAGACTTGTAACTTGAGCCTGGGGATAAATCTCCTGCAAGCGAAATAAAACCGCTTGGTAGTCGCGCTTATGAGCATGGTACTCCTCCCAAAGGGTAAGTAAAACCGAGCGAGTTTCGTTGGAGCTTCCCCACGCATCGGTCAATTGGGTCGGAAGGGAAGGGCCTGTTCCAGGCAACGGGGATGGTGGAATGATGATTCCGTTTTTAAACACAATGCTGCTCTTTTCGACAAATGGCACTGCCGATTGAATGCTCCGGACGAGGCCTCCTTGTGTCTCAATCACTCCAAATCGGAGGGGTGAATGGATGCCGGTAAGGACGTAATGTGCTGCCAGTGAAGTTGGAATGAGTCGTCCCATCATTTAACCTAAACTTCTCCCATATAATGATATCCGATGGCTTCTACCGCATTTTTTACTGCATTTAGGTCGATGTCATCTCCATACAAGATGGCCGTTTCGGTCGTCAGATTGACTTCAAATCGTTCAATGGATACTATGGTTTTAAGGCTGTTTTCAACATTAGCCTGACAGTGTTGGCAGTTCATTCCTCCAATTTTCACGCGCTTTGCACGAGAGGGAAGGATAGCATTATCTTTTAGAAACATAGGTTTTATTTTTTGTCGGTAAAAGGATGCAATTAACAAGAATCCTAAAATTCCGGCACCAATTTCAAGGATCACTTCCGGAATAAAATTGCTTTCGTGCACATGTCCGGTCTGAAGATGAGGCATGGCGTTGAGGAAGAGTTCGGCCGGTAATAAATAATCGATGATGAGCCCGAAAATGACGGCTCCGCTGATAATCGAAATTAAATAGCTTATCAGGTTTTTGCGTCCGAGTGCTTTGCCCAAAACAGCTATGCTGGCAAGGCTGGTAGCCGGACCGGCCATTAGAAATACAAGCGCTGCTCCAGGCGATAAGCCTTTCATCATGAGCACTCCGGCAATAGGAATGGATCCGGTGGCGCAGGTGTATAGCGGAATCGCTGTAATCAACATAACAAGCATTTGAGCGAGTGGATGACTAAATTGCTCTGTGAAGAAGCTGTCGGGAATAACTACATTCATGAGAGCAGCCAGGAGTAATCCGATGAAAAGCCATTTGGCTAAATCGTCGAAGAAATCTTTGAACCCATAGCGCAAGGCTTTCAGCACTTTTTCACTTAAACTTCCCGAATCATCTCCTTCCTGTTCGGTACTGAGCTCCATCTTTTCGATGGTAACTGCCTCCGATTGACCATAAAAACGAGTCAGAATGCCACCTCCGAGACCGGTAACAAGAGCAACAATGGGTCGGATAATTGCAAAGGGTAAACCCATGAGCGAATAGGTGGCAAGCATGCTGTCGATTCCGGTTTGTGGGGTCGAAATCAGGAATGAAACGGAAGCACTGTTCGATGCACCGTTTCGGTATAAGGCAATGCCGGTTGGAATAACACCGCAACTGCACAAGGGAAGGGGAATCCCGAGCAAACTACCGTATAGAATCGATTTGAACGTGTTCTTGCCTAAGAATTTGGCGATGAGTTTTTTATTGATAAAAACGTGAAGGACGCCCGCAAACAAGAAACCTATGAGGAGCCAAATGGCCATTTCGCGCGCAAGAAAATAAAGCGAATCGATGAATGCTCCCAGATAAGGAAGAATGGAATTCCACATGCTAGTGGTCTCGGTAAGAATAACATTCATGTAACTCGATGGTTGTAAGCAGTAAAGAAGCATTCCTTCTTAGGTTTTATAATGGTAACAAGGCACAAATGTAAATGGTTTCGGTTAGAGCTTGGTAATGTAGCGGACTAAATACCTGTTAAATAAAAAACTAGAAAAGAGCAGCTGATTCAGAGAGAAATATGCATGGGCGCACAGCCCTTCAGTCCATTTATTTCTCCCGAAAGGAATGCGAAAGATGTTATATTTGTGTGCTATTCAGAATTTGCTTTCGAGATCATACAACATGGACGACAATACCTATCAAACACCCGAAGAGCTTCCTCTTTCCGAGGACCAATCTAATGCATCGACCAGCGATTCCGGTTCTAGTTTGCATCAGTTAGTGCATTTGCCCGGAATGTATAAAGATTGGTTTCTCGACTATGCTTCCTATGTAATTCTGGAGCGTGCAGTACCCCATATCAACGATGGTTTAAAGCCGGTTCAACGTCGGATTTTGCACGCTATGAAGAACCTCGACGATGGCCGTTATAACAAAGTGGCAAACCTGATTGGAAATACCATGCAATATCACCCTCATGGCGATGCTTCGATCGGGGATGCTCTGGTTCAGTTAGGACAAAAAGATTTGCTCATCGATACCCAGGGGAACTGGGGAAATATCCTCACCGGCGATGGGTCTGCTGCACCGCGATACATCGAGGCGCGCTTGTCGAAATTTGCACTCGAGGTGGTATTTAATCCCAAAACTACCAGCTGGAAACAAAGCTACGATGGTCGGAACAAAGAACCGGTTACTCTGCCAGTGAAATTCCCCCTCCTGCTGGCCCAGGGAGTGGAAGGAATTGCGGTTGGTCTCGCATCTAAAATCTTACCCCACAATTTCCTCGAGTTAATCGATGCCTCAATCGCCCATTTGAAAGGGGACGATTTTGAGCTCTATCCCGACTTCCCAACCGGAGGATATATCGACGTAAGTAAATACAACGACGGATTACGCGGCGGGGCCGTAAGGATTCGGGCGAAAATTGAAAAACTCGATAAAAAGACACTGGTTGTTACTGAAATTCCCTTTGGAAAAAATACCGGAAGCCTTATCGAAACTATTCTGAAGGCCAACGATAAAGGAAAAATTAAAATCAAAAAGGTCGACGACAACACCGCCGAAAAGGTCGAAATTGTCATTCACCTGGCTCCGGGCGTTTCTGCCGATAAAACCATCGATGCGCTCTACGCCTTTACCGACTGCGAACTGAGTATCTCTCCCAATGCCTGCATTATTGAGCAAGACAAACCTCGCTTCATTGGGGTGAAAGAAATCCTTCGGGTAAATTCGGAAAATACACGCAATCTCCTGCTGCTCGAATTGACTATCCGCAAAGGCGAATTGCTCGAGGAATGGCATTATTCCAGCCTCGAAAAAATCTTCATCGAGAATCGTATTTATCGATCTATCGAAGAGTGCGAAACCTTCGATTCCATTATCGAAACCATCGACCGTGAACTGAATCCCTTTAAAAAGCTCCTTAACAGGGAAGTTACCCGCGACGATATCATTGCCCTTACCGAAATAAAAATCAAACGAATCTCTCGGTATGATTCATTCAAGGCCGATGATAAAATTCGGGCTATCGAAGAAGAATTGAAGGAAATCGAATTTCATATCGAGCATATCACTCCCTACTCTATCCGCTATTTCGAAGCTATTCGTGAGAAATATGGAAAAGGGAAAGAACGTAAAACCGAAATCAGAAATTTCGATACCATCATTGCTGCCAAGGTTGCCGTAGCAAACGAGAAACTCTATGTCAATCGTCAGGAAGGTTTCATTGGCTACGGTCTTAAAAAAGAAGAGTATGTATGCGATTGTTCCGATATCGACGATGTAATTGTTTTTCGGAAAAATGGGAAATACCTGGTTACCAAGGTCAGCGAAAAATCCTTCGTGGGGAAAGATATTTTGCATGTGGCCGTGTTTAAACCGAACGACGAACGCACAGTGTATAACCTGGTTTATCGACATGGTAAGACGAGCCAGTTTTTCATTAAACGTTTCTTTGTGAAAGGAATTACCCGCGACAAAGAATACGATGTAACCCAAGGTGCCGAAGGTTCACGAATCGTCTATTTTTCGGCTAATCCAAATGGTGAAGCAGAAATTATTCGCATCATTTTGAAACCAAAACCCAAGCTGCGGAAGTTACAGTATGAACAGGATTTTGGCGAAATAGCCATTAAAACCCGAACTGCTAAAGGGAATACCTTGTCGCGCAACGATATTCATCGTATTAGTCTGAAAGAAAAGGGTTTATCGACCTTGGGCGGACGTAGAATCTGGTTCGACGAAGGCGTTGCACGACTCAATACCGATGAAAGGGGAAAATACCTGGGAGAATTTTTCCCCAGCGATAAAATCCTTTACATCTCTCGCGAAGGATGGTATCAGGTTGGAAATTTCGATTTAACCAATCATTATCCGACCGATTTACTCCTGATTGAGAAGTTCAAACCGGGTAAGGTTCTGACGGCGGTTCATTTCGACGGGGAACAGCAATATTATTATCTGAAACGCTTCGAAGTGGAAGAGAACGACAAGCCTACTTCTTTTATCAACGAAGAGCATAAGGATTCTAAACTAGTTAGTTTGAGCGACGATTTTTATGCGCGGCTGGAAGTTCAATATGGAGGCGACGACGCCGATAAAGGTCAATTGGAAATCGACGCCGAAGAATTCATTGCCATAAAAGGAGTAAAGGCACGTGGCAAGCGAATTTCAACTTATGAGATTAAAGCTTTTGAATGGCTCGAAACCCTTCGTTTCCCAGAGACCGATACCTTGCAGGAAGAAGCTCCTGATACGAATGACAAGGATGAGACAGACGAAGTCGCGCAGGTTGAATCGAATCCCGAAATCGATTCCGTAGGAGCTGAGCCTGTCTCTGAACCACAGGAAACCCCGACACAAGCGGAGCCAAAGAAACCGGGTAATGGTCGTAAACCTAAACAAGCGGAGGATATTGAATTTGAGGTGGAGGATACTCGCAAGCGAAAGGATGAGGACGGCGATCCCAAAATAGACGATAAAGGACAGTTCACCTTGTTTTAAGAATGGACAGAACTATTGTTCTCATCGGTTTTATGGGTAGTGGAAAGTCCACCCTGGGTCGCCGATTAGCCCATCGGATGAATCGATCCTTTGTCGATTTAGACCAATATATCGAGAGCAAACATCAGCTATCTGTTTCTGGGATCTTTGAACAGTTTGGCGAAAATCAGTTTCGACTGTGGGAGCGCGAAGCCTTGCTGGAGGTCTTACAACAAGAGAATGCCATTCTGGCTGCAGGCGGTGGAACACCCTGCTTTTCTGATAATATGGAGCAAATGAATCAACAAGGACTAACTGTGTATCTTTACCTTGAACCTGCCGTTTTGCTGCACCGATTGGTCCATACACCGAATATACGTCCTGCTGTAAAAGGAATGAATCCCGAGGAGCTAGCCGCGTTTGTTAAGCAGAAACTTGAAGAAAGATCTCCTTATTATGAGCAAGCAAATTTGCAAATTGATGCATTAAATCTGAACTTCGACCGAGTGTTGGAAATGATAGCATGGAGCATGCGAACAAGCCGTTAACTAAGGAATAAATGCAAATGAGAAGGATTGTAATAGCCAGTTTGGTCATTTTGGGGTTGGTGCTAAGTGGAGTTGTTTACTTATTATGGAACCAGTCCCAGGAATCGTCCGACGAAATTACTGCACCGGTTCTATTTGCGATACCGGAAAAATCGCCTCTTATTTTACGGGTTAATCAAGCTCTGGAATTAATCTCCCTGCAAGATAAGATTGGATTGCCAGGACAAAGTTTACATGAATGGATGGCCTGGTCGCGCACAATTGAAATGCTTGCAAGTATCGATTCACTCCTAAAACATCATCCTGAAATAGCCCCGATAACTATTCCTGAATTTTGGTTAAGTGCTTCACCTTCGGCTAATCACTATGCTACAATGCTCTTTACCGGCGAGCTGTCGCGGGCGGAATACAAGCTGCTCAACAACTCGCTGGGGTCAGTCGAAAAAGCCGGAACTTACGATGAAGTTTCCTACGGTCAGATTTCACCTCTTTCCTTGAATCGAACCAATCCGATTTATTCTTTCCATCGAAAAGGAATTAGCGTTTGGACAAGCGATAAGTTTTGTCTCGAAGAGTCGATCCGCCAACTCAATCGTTCCGACCAGATGAGTCCGGATTCCTCCTTGCAGCGTGCTTTGCAGGTAGCGAATCGAAATGTTCTTTTAAATGTATTTGTGAATCACCAGGAAGTGGGGGAATTTCTCACGGTCGAACCTTTTGCCATGCCCGAAGTACTCGCGCAATTACCTGCCGGCTTCGCTTCCTACACTGCTTGGGATATGATTCCAACCTCGGAAGGAATCTACCTCAATGGGTTTACCTTAACGGCTGCTGATCCTTCGCAGCGTGCTAAGTTTTGGATGCAGCAAAAGCAGGGAAATTCGTCGCTTCTCTCTTATATCCCTGCTAATCACCTGAATCATTCCATGTATCATGCAGCCGAATTTAAACAGTTTGGTCGGCAATTACAGTCGCATGCTCAACAAAGTAACTGGCCTCGCGATCGGGAAGTTCGATTGAAAGAATTGAAGACTCAGGGCTTCGGCAATATCGATGAAAGGATTTACGAGCTGCTCGATGAAGAATTTGCTTTTGTGCGAACCGCCTACGATGCACTTACGCCTGAAAACGCCCGATTCCTCCTATTGGATATTTTTAGCAATCGTGCTGCTGAAAAGTGGCTCGACGATTTCTATCGTTCCAATTCTATCGTAACGGAACAATGGGCTAAACCTTATCAGCTGGATGCTTCTACAACATTTGATATCCGGCAATTCCCTTTTGCTGATTTACCCTACTTGCTCTTTGGCGATGCTTTTCGTTCGGTACAAGCAAATTGGGTTTGCCTTTATCGCGATGTGTTGATATTTGCCCAGGATTATCACTCTTTAGTCGCTTATTTAAACGAAGTGTTCCGTGGAAACTCCGTTTCGAACGAAAAAGAATACCGCGATTTTGAGGCGCATTTAAGTGGGGAGTTTAATCAGTTTCATTATGTCAATTTGCGCAATAGTTTTCAGCAGTGGCGACAAAGTATCTTGCTCGATGATTCCTTGTTGTACAACGATCGCGACAAAGCACTGATGTTTCAACGTGTATCGATGCAATTAGGAACCGGGAAACAAGCCGGAATGATTAGCAACGACGTGTTCATTCAGCATCACCCCGATGTGAGCGATAAACCCCAAACGGTTTGGCAATTGGCGCTCGATTCTTCGGTCAGTATCAAGCCTGCCATTGTGAAAAATCATGTTACGCGCGAAAAGGAAATTCTGGTACAAGATCATCAACATAAGATTTACCTGATTAATCCTGCTGGCCGGATTTTATGGTCGAAGCAGTTGGAAGGCCCTATTATTTCGGAAATTTTTCAGGTCGATTATTTTAAAAATGAAAAGCTACAGTATCTCTTCAATACTCGCGACAAGATTCACTGGATCGATCGGAATGGGAATGATGTGAAGCGTTATCCAATTGCTCTTCACTCCCCGGCTAGCAACGGATTGGCATTGGTCGATTATCAGGATAAAAAAGATTACCGCATTTTTATAGCTACAAGCGATCGTAAAATGCTTTTGTACGCCAAAGATGGCAACCTTATTTCCGATTGGTCGTTCAAAGAGGCCGAATCGCCCGTGCAGCACCCTTTGAAGTACTTTGAACAGGACCGAAAAGATTACCTTGTATTTGCCGATCAGAACCGGGTGCACATCCTTAATAGGCGCGGACAAGTTCGAATTGAACCGAAACGGGATTTTCGTCCTTCGAATAATCCAGTGTATTTCGATAATACCAACCCCGATCAAACGGCTTGTTTTGTAGTAACCGATACCCAGGGGAAAATTGTACTTATTGGCATGGACGGAGAGGTCAAGCATGTGGATGTAGGTGATTTCTCGCCCGAACATACTTTCTTATTGGCCGATGTGAATGGCAACGGAGAGCAGGATTTTGTACTTACCGACGAAAGTAAACTCATGGTGTTTGATTGGCGGGGAAATCAACTTTTTTCTGTCGATTTTGAATCGCCCATTACGTATACTCCTGTGTATTACGAGTTTCCCGGGAATGTCAAAAAGTTGGGTGTCGTAACCCTGAAGGAACGGCTTATTTACCTCGTTAATTCCGATGGCAGTATTTATTCCGGCTTCCCGGTCAATGGTACAACGCAGTTTTCCATTAGCTCCCTTAATAAAGATGGTCGTTTTAACCTCTTGGTTGGAAACTTGCAAGGCTTTTTGCTCCAATACGATGTAAAATAGCCCTATTCCCCATTATCCACTTTTTAAAAAACTTAATAACTCAATCGTAAGACTGGGCAAATAGGACTCGAATGGAATTGAATCGAACATTTTAAGAAATTTTTAGTTTTGATAGTTCCCATGGGGTCAATTGAAAAATAAAGCATAATTTTATACTTGGGCAATTATCAAAACGGATTAGGCTTCGTCCAATAATTTTTGGTGCAAGCCATCCTTTCAACCCATTGTTATTCAGAATTCTGCAACCCCTTTTGTCTCATTGGCAACTCAATGCTATTGTTCATTTAACTTGTAATTGGCTGTATGAAAACTAATTGGAAAATAATTATTGGCGCATGCCTGGCCATTCCGCTGCTAATGCTCAGTTCTTGCGAAAGAGATTTTACTACCACCGACCTCGAAGGCCTGGAGTATGGTTTGGCTGTTCCACTTGGCTCGGCAAGCCTTTCCCTTAGCGACCTTATCGACGACGACATGGAGAATGTGGTCGTAAATGCCGATAGTAGCCTTCAGATTGTGTATCGAAACGATTCGATTTTAGGATACACAGTGGCCGATTTACTCGAACTGCCAGAGCAAAACCCAAGTGTTGAAACGTTCAAACTAGGCGTAATCGCGATCGATGACTTTGGACCACTCGATGCCGATATACTGCTCGACGATATGCTCAACCAGGTGGATACTGCCTTAGCCGATTCCATCCGAGCCCTCGAAGGCTTTACCGTTCCCTTGCCGGCTTTGACTTCCAATTCGGGACAGGAATTTGAGTTCAGCGATTTTGATGATTTCGAATGGGTGCGTTTCTCCGAGGGACGTCTAATTCTAACCGTAAGCAATCAGCTTCCGCTTAGCATAAATTCAGCTCAATTGAACGTAGAAACCATCGATCCAAGCCAAACAATCATTCCTTTAGGTAGCTTCAATTATGCCGGATTAGCTCCCAGTGAAACCATATCCGATACCATCCAGTTAGCCAATGTCACCTTATACAATGCTTTCAAAGCTCAACTTTCTGCCTTTGAAACAGCACCGAGTAACGGAGCTGTTACCGTCGATCTACAGTCAGGAATCACCCTTACCTTGGTGGGCGAAAATTTAAAAGTAGTGGCAGGAAAAGCCCGCTTGCCGGAGCAAAGTATCGATCTCATTGAAGAGGTAATCGATTTTGGCGTTGAAAAAGATGAACGATTGGTAGAGTTAGCCTTACAGGAAGCTCGTCTTGAATATGAATTTTCCAGCACTTTTTCGGTCGATTTCTTAGTCGAGGTGGACCTGCCCTCAACAACGATTGGTGGCGATCCGGTTCATATCGAGATCAATGCAAATTCCTCGCAAAGCGATGTAATCGATCTAAGTAACTGTATGATCGATTTAAGCAGTAATGCTCAAAATCCCTACAACCAAATCCCGGTCAATATCGCTCTTACTTTGGGCGCTCAAAACCAATGGATTGAATTCGATTCTTCGTCGGTCGTTTCATTTACCTATCATTTGATCGATTTGGAATTCGATTACGCACGAGGATGGTTGGGGAAACAGGAAGCTGCCTTGGGAGCCGATACCGTTACCGTTGCCGACGAATTTCTGGATAAAATATCCGGAACCATTCTATTCGAAAATCCTGAAATTTCTTTGCTGGTTAATAATAACATGGGCATCCCGGTTTCCTTCGAAATGGATATCCAGAATATTTTGCGCAATGGATCAATCGTGGATCTCGATGCCGATGTTCTCACCATTCCTTATCCGCTTGTAATTGGCGAATCGATTGTAAATACACCGGTAAGTATTAATAATCAAAATGCAAACTTGAGTGAATTCCTCTCTCAAATACCCGCTCAAATTTTCTTCTCTGGTAATACTTATCTGAACTACGAAACTCCGGCTAATGAATATGTTTACACCAATTTCATTACCCACGAGGGAGAAGTGAAACTTGGCTTGGAAATCGATCTTCCCTTAGCATTGAGCATTAGTAACCTGCAATTTGTCGATACACTCGAAACTACTTTGGATGCCGAAACGCTGGAGGATGTTGAGTACATTGAATTGTCGGTTGTTACGGAAAATGGAATTCCGTTTGAAATGGATTGTGTTCTAGAGCTTTATAATGATATTCAACAAGCACGACTGGATTCAATCGAAATTGATTTGCTCGATCCGGCTGCTGTCGATAATTCCGGGAAGGTGATTGAACCCAATCGAAAAGTGACCAAGTTTATTTTGGATAAAAACCGTATTGATCACCTGGCGCAAACCAATTTCATCCGAATTCTGGCAAAAGTGAATACGGCAAACGAAGGAGCAGATATTTCTCAGTTCTACTCCGATTACACTTTCGATGTTCAACTCGGTTTGCTCGTTCGTTATTACGCTGAAATCGATTAATCCCTGAACCATGAAAAAGCTCCTAAATTCAATCCAGGTTTCTACGCTAATCTTCCATCCAATGAAAAAGATTTTCCTCCCATTCATAGCTATCCTGTTTTTAATAGTGTTTGCTCAACAAGTTCGTTCTCAGGGGGTAACCATGTATCACATGCATTTAATGCAGCATAAACATCAGCTCAATCCAGCTTTCCCCGCCAGTTGCGGCTTTTATTTGGGCGTACCTGGCCTCTCTTCCATTAATTTTGAAATTCAGGCACGAGGCTTCAAAGTGGGCGATCTCATCGAAAATGTAAATTCGTTTGAGTCCAGCATCAGCGCCGCTAACTCCATTGCCAATCAATTGGATCTGAATGTGTTCTCCATGGGCTTTCGAGCCGGGAAATCGTATTGGACATTCGATGCCAGCATTCGAAATAACATGAACCTGAATTTGTCGCAGGATTTTATCTTGTTTGCAACCGGAGGGAACGAGTCGTTTATTGGCGAAACAGCCGATTTCTCGGGAACAGGAATTCAAGAAACCTTGTACCTGGAATACGCTTTGGGTTATTCCAGAAGTTTTGGCGATCGCTTGCGCTTAGGAGCAAAAGTGAAATACCTCAACGGGCTGGCTAATTTCAGCTTTAGCGATTGGAATGCAGGTATTTATACGGCACCCGATACCTACGAGATGACCTTGCATTCTGCTGGTTCGGTGAATCTTAGCGGACCGCTAACGCTTCAGTACGATCCCGATAACCCCGAGGTAATCTCCGGTTATGAATTGATAGAAGATCAAGACCAGTTACTCGAAAACTACTTGATGCGCAATTCGAATAAGGGATTTGCTTTCGACCTGGGTTTTAGTTACCAGGTTTTCGATTGGCTGCAAGTAAGCGGAAGTGCTCTGGATTTATTCAACCACATCAACTGGAATCAAAATGTTTATAACATTCAGCAAGATGGTGAATTCCTTTTCGAAGGACTGAACTTGGAATTTGACAGTGAATTGTTTTCCGACGAAAATTTTGAACAGGAATTGGAAAACCTGGTCGATAGCATGCTGGATGTATTTCAGCTTACCAATACGAATAACACCTATCGTTCAAGCTTCGGTCCTCGGTACTATGCGGGAGTTGATTTGCAGCTATTCCCGGGCTTAAATCTATCGGGATTAGTGCGAGGAACCCGGTTCAATAATAAAACCTATTTGAGTTACACCGGTTCGGTGAATATGCGTTTCTGGAGGATCTTATCCCTATCGGCAAGTGCTACCTCGAATCCGAATGGATCGATGAGTTTGGGCGGTGGATTCGGTCTTAAGCTAGCTGGTTTGCAGGTGTTTGCTATTGCTGAAAATGTGAATGCACTCTATTACGATAAAGAAGAAACGATGGTTTGGCCAGGCAACTTCGATCGAATTCAACTTCGAACAGGGCTTAATTTTATGTTTGGATGCAAGCCTAAACGCGATCTGCCCGAGAATCCGGCTGTCGATTTAATTCCTACCGTAACCCCTGTGGATTCGCTTTCGCAACCTACCGATAGCCTTATGCTGAAGAATGATTCGCTCGGCTTACCCAGTGATACCCTGCTGTTAAAGAATGATACCCTCGACTTGCCGATGGATACCGTCATGAATCGAGCCGATACCCTTGAGATCCCAGCCGAAAACCTTCCGGTAATTGAACCTCTAGGAGAACCTGTCGAGGAGGTGCTTCCGGAACAAGAGGAAAGCGCTAAAGAGGAGGAGTCCGCCGATGAGGAGGAAGCAGACAAGCCCGATGAAAGGGTGATGCACTATCAACCCTCCGATAAGCAAAATGATGGGAGGTTGGAAGTGCTTGTTTTCAGTAATGTTCGTTCAAAGTCAATGGAGTCCTTTCGATCAAATCCTTATCGAACCAGCTAGCATCCTTGTTTTAAACTAATACACCCTGCTTTTCAGTCGCTTTAGCTTGCTAAACCGTGGTTAATGTGTAGGTGGGGTGGGTTAATTGCTTGTTAATCATAGTTTTGAGTAGGGGTTGATTTTCGAAATTTTCGTAAAATTTTCGATTAATGAGTAGCCTTCTGGACTATCAATATCTTTCTTAACAATGCCTTGTTTATAAAAATCAGGAGCTTACTTGTAATTACCTGTTAATTCACTTTACTTTTGTGTTAAGAGAATTTCGACAGAGAACGTAAAGAAGCTTATTGCTTATGCCCTATAGAAGATTGCCCAATACCGATGCCGCGCGTTTGAAGGCTTTGCGGACTGCCATTCAGGTTAGTTCCGAAAAGTCGCCATTTGATTTGGCTTTCTCCCAACAAGCTCTCCTGAAGGCAAAGAACTTTCTGCCCTTGTATGAGCAATCCATTACCCGTCAGAAAGAAGCTCATAAAAAGCAAGTTACACGCGCTAAAGAATATCAGGAACTCAATAAAAAAGCTCGAATTTATATTTCCCATTTCTTTCAGGTAATGAACCTGATGATACTTAGAAATGAATTACCGGAAGTTGAAAGGGAATTTTTCGGAATTGATCGGGATAATAAAAGTGTTCCGGTAATTACGAGCGATGCAGAACTCATTGAGTGGGGTCAAAAGCTTTTGAATGGAGATCAGGAGCGGCAGCGACGAGGGAATAAAATTATTACCAATCCGACTGCTGCGATTGTTCGCGTGCACTATGAGAAGTTTAAATCGGCTCATCATCTGCAAAAGGATTTACAGATCATTACCAACAAAGCTTTGCAGAAGATTTCTGAGATGCGCGATCAGGCCGATGCCATTATCCTTCAGATTTGGAATGAAGTAGAAGCGCATTTTGCCGATTCTTCCGAAGAAGTGAAGCGCGATGAGGCTTCGCACTACGGGTTAGTCTATGTGTATCGTCCGGCGGAAAAGAAAAAACTCTTTGCCGACAAGTTGGCTGCGAATCGAGCCAAACGTTTGAAGGAAGAGGAGCAAAAATCCCTTGAAGAGGTTCCTTCGGAATCGGTAAATAATTCCGGCTTACCTTTTTATTCGAATTAGTAAGCCAAAACTCACTATAAACAAGAGGCTCGAAATAATAACCACTGCCGGGTGCGAGGAAAATAATTCTCCCTCTAGAGCCGATAGTTGTAGCTCGTCCTGGTTGAAAAAGTAATACACTACTGCGGTGCCATTGTTAATGAGGTGAGCTAAAATGGCTAACCAAATACTCCCTGAATACCAAAAAAGATAGCCCATAAAAGCGCCCAATATCATTCGTGGAAAGAATCCATAAAACTGAAAATGGAGCAGGCTGAAAAGAATAGCCGTTATCCAAATAGCCAGGTGAGGATTTTTCCACATTTTTTGCAGGTATTGCTGAATAACTCCCCTAAAAAGTAGCTCTTCGCCTAGCGCAGGAAGCAAGGCAATCATGACCAGATTCAAAACTAAATCGCTAGTTGATTCCATGCGCATGAATTCTTGGGTGAGCTCCATGGCAGCGGCCTCGGTGCTTTTCATCCAGGCTTCGATTTCGGAAAGCGCTTCAGGTAATTCAATTCCTGCATTCCACACAGCCAAGCGCTCAATCAAAGGCAACAAAAAATACATCGAAAAGGTAGCTAGAATAACTCCATATAAACGGGGCGATTGATTGATGCTGAGGAATTCCAAAGGCCTGTTTTCCAGTAGGACAGCGGCCAGAAATGCAGGGATAACAAAGATGCCCAGCGAGCTGATTATTTGAAAATATTTTTGAACCGAAAGATTGTTTTGAACGGCACTGAGGTCCGATTGAGTGAAGTAGTTTAAATCGAAAAGGGGCACAGCCAGCAGGATGCCCAACAAGAATACAAAGAGTGCGGTTACCACCACGGTTAGGGCGGATAAGGTTAATTTTAAGCCGGGCGTGCTGTTTCGAAACATGGTAAAAAGTATATTTTTGCGCCCAAATATACGAACAGCTTGAAAAAAATAGGTTCTATACCCGTACCAAAAGAGGCTTTATTGCTTGCACCCATGGAGGATGTGAGCGATCAGGCTTTTCGGACTCTGTGCAAAGAAGCCGGAGCCGACTTTGTTTATACTGAATTTGTTTCGTCCGACGCGCTGATTCGTCAAATACCCAAGTCGTTGCAGAAAATGCACTATCGCGAAATGGAGCGACCCTTCGGGATTCAACTGTATGGAAACGATGTGGACGTAATGGCAGAAGCAGCCGATATTGCTTCGAGCCAAAATCCCGATATCATCGATCTGAATTTTGGTTGCCCGGTAAAGAAAATCGCTAATCGGGGAGGTGGATCAGGAATGCTGCGAGATCTGCCCAAATTATTAGAAATAACAAAAACCATTATTAAACGTGTTCCCCAGCCGGTTACCGTGAAAACCCGCTTGGGCTGGGACGAAAAGGAACTGGTTGTCGTTGAGCTTGCCGAGGCTCTTCAAGATATTGGAGTGCAGGCGCTTACGGTACATGGTCGTACGAGGGAGCAAATGTACACCGGCGAAGCGGATTGGTCGCTCATTGGCAAAATAAAAGAAAATCCGCGCATGCACATCCCGGTTTTTGGAAATGGTGATGTGACTTCACCGAAACGCGCTCGCGAATATTTCGACCGCTATGGCGTGGATGGGATCATGATTGGTCGGGGAGCTATTGGAAATCCTTCGATTTTCCGATTTATTCGTCATTATTTGGAAATGGGCGAGGAGCTACCTGCCTTGACGGTTCTGGAGCAAATCGATCAGATGAAACGCTTCATCGAACATTCCATTCCTTTAAAAGGCTTGCCCGGTGCGGTTCTTCATGCGCGAAGGCATTTAGCCAATAATTTCAAGAGTTTGCCCAATTTTAGAAACCTACGCATTCAAATGCTTCGTGCATCGAGTCAAGAGGAATTATGGCAGGTTTTCGATGAGATTGCGCTACGATATGGAGTCTAAATTGAGTTCCCGATAGTGTTTTTTACCTTTTAGGAAGAAGGCTAAAACAATGCTTTCGTGGTAAACTCCCGCCGGATAATGGAGTGATTCTTTGTCGATTGTCGAGTTCTTTCGTTGTCTTTCCAGCTCCGGGATGTGTTTCTTGTAATCGCGATGTGCTCGTACGATGCTCCAAACAAAATCGAATTTAAAACGCAACAGGAATTGAATGGCGGCTAATCCGTCGAATAACTTGCGTCGGAAAATGAGTGAGCGTAAGCCTTTTTTAGGGAGATTTTTGTGCAATAAATAAAGGTTGTTTCTGAAGTTCAGGTAGATTTTTCGGGGACTTTCGTTGGGTAGTGTTCCCCCACCCAGATGATACACGACGCTTTGAGGTTCGTACCATACTTCGTAACCGGCATTGTGAAAGCGCCAGCAGAGGTCTATTTCTTCCATGTGGGCAAAAAAGTTCTCGTCGAGCCCACCCAGCTTTTTGTAAACATCGGAACGAACCATCAAAGCAGCTCCACTCGCCCAAAAAATGGGACCCGCTTCGTTGTATTGTCCTTCGTCTTTTTCAACCTGGTTGAATATTCGCCCACGACAAAAGGGATATCCGAGGTAATCGATGAATCCGCCTGCTGCACCGGCGTATTCGAAAAATGATGGTTCTTTATACGACAGGATTTTCGGTTGACAAGCTGCAATCTTCGGATTTTTCTGCATCCGCTCCAGCATGGGAATGGTCCATTGTGGCGAAACGGCTACATCGCTGTTAAGCAGGATGAAGTAATCGGCCTCAATGCTTTCCAATCCTCGCTGATAACCTCCGGTAAAGCCATAATTTTTATCCAGCGGAATTATGCTTAACTCTGGAAATTCGCTTTGCACGTATGGAAGAGATCCGTCGGTGGAACCGTTGTCGATTAGGTAAATTTGATGATCGGCCATCGGAGTATGCATCACCACGTTGGGAAGAAATTCGCGTAGAATCGATTCTGTGTTCCAGTTGAGGATGACAACGGCGACTTTAGTCATGAGCAGAAGAAGTTAACAAAATGGATCCATCGGGTTTATGTTTCCATCGGCGATGCGACCATAACCAGCGGGCTGGTTCTTTTTGGATGGTTTGCTCTAGTAAACGGACGTATCGCAAACTAATTTCGTTGGGCAAACACGTTTTGGGATTGTCGGTAATAAGTTCAAAACGACCTCGATATTGACCGGATGGTTTCTTGCTCATTTCGAGGTAAACAACTGCGTGCCCGAGTTTGCGTGATATACGTTCAACCCCTTGAAAGAAGGCAGTAGGTTGCGAAAAGAAAGGAAACCACGCTTTGATTTGCGAACGGGGTGGCGATTGGTCGGCCACGAACAAGGCGACGTGGTTTTTGCCGGCAACCTGAGCCATACTTAGCTCTTTATAAATGTGTTGCATGGGAACCGGAATGGCTCCGAATCTACTTCTGGTTTCAAAAATAACGCTATCGGCAATGGGATTGCTTAAGGTTCGATAAACGGCATAAACGGGTTCATCAATCCATAAGGGGAGACTGGTAGTATATTCCCAATTTCCATAATGCGCATAGGCAATGATTACACTCTTTCCTTCCTTCAGGAGATTTTGCAGCACTTCGATGTTTTCGTAGTGAATCTTTTGCCGATAGGCTTCGCGGCTGAGGTTTCGGATAGCATTTATTTCCAGAAGGGTTTCCGAGAGATGTTGGTAAAAAAGTTTCCGTGTGTGTTTTCGTTTTACGGCGGACCAGGCAGGGAAGGCGAGTTCAAGGTTTTGATCGACAACTTTTTTTCGATACGATATCAGGTAATAAGCCAACAGGAATACAAATTTTCGGAGAAGTTGCTGAAACCATCCGGGAGAGCGGGCCAGCATCAGACTAAGATTCGATACAAATTGCGAGGTGAAGGTATTCCAATTCATGCGATAAGAATTGTTGGCTACCAAATTTCGACTAAATCGTCCATAACATGCAGGGTTTCAAAAAGCTGAATATCTTTTTTCAAGTCATCCTTCCATTTGTTATGCAATTTCAACTTGGTCGAATCCGATTCAATGTTCTCGAGATCAGCGGCTAGCGTGTAGGCTTTAAGTCCGGTTTCTTCCTTAAGCTTTTCGCGGAGGGTTTTACCTTCGTCGTTTACCTGTTCCTTATAGGCACTGAAGGTGTCGAATTGGAGGCTCAAAAGAGTTTCTTCTTGTCGCTTTTTTAAGAGAAGGGCATTTTTCTCAATAAGTTCGAAGGCGTCCGATTGCTCGATTCGATTCTGAGAATTGTGTTCCAGTTTTACAATTTTATCCTCGATTTTTTTCTTGTCCCAGGTTTGATAGTCCGTCGAAGCAATCGTATCGAAGGGCAGTGGGTAGTCGAGCTCTCGTTCGCCAACTTCCAGGTAGGTTTGTGCGTCGGGGAAAATAATGTCGGGAATAATTCCTTGTAGCTGAGTTGTTTGTCCGTTTATTCGGTAGAATTTCTGAATGGTCATCTTCAGCGCTCCGAGCGGCGAAAGGTGACGTAAATTGAAGGGGATAACGCGGTCGAGATCGATCATTTTTTGTACGGTTCCTTTTCCGAAGGTCGATTTGCTACCCAAAACAATGGCACGGTTATAATCCTGCAAGGCAGCCGCTAAAATTTCCGAGGCACTGGCACTGTAAGAATTAACCAGGATGGTGAGTGGACCTTGGTATAAGACTCCAGGGTCGGTATCTTCTAAAATTAGGGGAGGGAAATTCCTTGCTTTTACTTGAACAATTGGGCCCGATTCGATAAAATAGCCGGCTATTTTGACTACATCTTGCAAAGAACCACCGCCATTATTTCGTAAATCGATAATCAAGCCTTCTACTTCTTCATCCATCAGTTTTTGGATTTCTGTTTTCATGTCGTCGGCAGAACTTTTTGCTCCCGACTGGGTGAAATCGGCATAAAATTTTGGCAATCGGATATAGCCGATTTTGTTTTCTCGTTCCAGGATAAGCGATTTCGCATAGGTTTCTTCCAGAACCACTACATCGCGAATGATAGGAATCACTTTAACGGTTTCGTCGGCTTTGCGAATGGTTAGCTGCACTTCGGTTCCTTTCTTCCCCCGAATGAGCTGAACGGCTTCGTCGAGCGGCATATCAACTACATCGACGGGTTCATCGGGGCCTTGGGCTACCTTCAGAATTTTATCTTCTACTTCGAGCTCTCCTTGCCGATCGGAGGCCGAACCGGGCACAATTGCATTCACCGTAATGTACCCATCTTTGACGGTAAGGGTTGCTCCAATCCCTTCGAATTGTCCGCTCATGGATATATCGAAATTCTCTTTATCGCGCGGAGGGAAGAAAGAGGTATGAGGATCGAAAGCTGCCGTGAGGCAGTTAATGTAAAGGTCGCGGTGATCGCTGAAATCATTTTCGCGCAAACGTTTGAACCAGTCGCGATTATTTTTTAGCACTTTTTCACGGGCTTCTTCTTCGAGTATGGCAAGCGATTTTTGTTCGAGGCTGTCGTTTTCCATTTGATCTTTGTACGCATCGTACACACGGGTGAGCACTTGATATTTGAGGATACGCTTCCAAAAAGCATCGAGTTCGGAAAAGGAATCTGGATAATCGCGTTTATCGGGGTCGGTTTCAACTTCGTCGGGGACCGAAAAGTCGAATGCTTCAGCCAAAAGTTTCGGATATAAGGCTTCCAAATATTGAAGTCGCTGTTCAAAGGTATCCGAGACCGCAAGCAAAAACTGCGTCGATTTGTTTTTGAGGGCATCGTCTAGTTGATGCTCATAAATACGAAACGATTCGATGTCGGTACGAAGAAAAAAGCGTTTGCTGTAATCCATTTGGTCAAGGAACAGGTTAAAGACTCGCTCCGAAAAGGCATCATTGTATTCGATGTAAGAGAAATGATTTTGGGACAAACCTTGATACACCAGGTCGAGTAAAATTTCGGTTCGTTGTTGTTCGTCGGTGTCACTTTTGAAAGAGAAAGCTCCTAGTAATAAGAGGATACCGAGAAATAATCGGCTGCCGGGTTTTATGATATTCATGATACTGCTTGGTTTAATATCCATCTAAACGCAAATAAAGCTTATTCGTTTATCAGTCGGTACTTATTTTTTAATGACATGATACGTTCGAAAGAACGATTGATTCGATCTTCGCTAATGGTTCCTTCATCAACCAACTCTTTGATGGTATCAAACACTTCGCTAATTAGTTTGGGTTGGTAGTTTTTTCCGTTATTCGAGAAGATGAGTAAATCAACATCGGCTTTCAAGGCTAATTCGAGGGAACTCTTTAAGGTGTAGTTGTCTTGGATCGCACCCATGCACATGTCGTCGGATATTACGACTCCCTGAAAGCCCATTTCCTGGCGCAAGTAATATCGAATAACGTTATCCGACAAAGTGGCAGGAAAGCGTGCATCCCAAAATTCGCTGAAAACATGAGCCGTCATCACCATGTCCACTTTGTTTCGTTTCATGAGTTCCCGATAGGGAATCAATTCCACCTCGCTCCAGGTAGAAGAAACATCGGTAAATCCGAGGTGACTGTCGCTGCGGGAACTACCATGACCCGGAAAATGTTTGAGGGCGGAGATAATCCTATAATCGCTATACGTATCGATGAAGATTTCGGAATGGAGGATGACTTTTTCCGGCGATGCCGAGAAGGAGCGTTCAATTTGACCAATTACCGGGCATTCCGGATTGGTGTTCACATCTACCACCGGAGCGAAGTTCATGTTGATACCCAAATCGTGGAGAGTTTCCGCATAGTTCTCGGCGTAAAATCGGGTTGAATCCCGATTGTCCATTGTTCCCAGATAGCCCGCCGACACGGTTTTTGGGAAGCCATATTTTTCTTTAAGACGGTTTACTTTTCCTCCTTCGTGATCAATGGCCAGGAAAGGGGTTATGTGTAAGGTTTTATCGATGCGGTGGATGAGTTTTTTTAATTGTTCGGGCGACTCAATATTCCGGTCGTAGGTTTGAGAGGGAACATCGTAATCGTAAAAAATCACTCCGCCAGGTTGTACTTCCTTTAACTCGTCCATTAAATCCTTCATTTCCTCTACTTCGGAACCGCGAAAACCAACCAGGAGCATTTGTCCAATCTTGTCGTCGAGTGAATAGCTTACCTCCGATGTACATTGGCTAAAGAAGATAGACGCAACCAGCATCAATCCTAAAATTGACTTTGTTATGTGTTTGTTAGTCATGCGTTTGTTGTATTTATGGGTGCTCGATGGTTTTGCCTGGATTTGAACATTTTTAGCGTTTAACTATTTTTTTTCACGATAGCTAATCTAAAAAATGCCATTCAAAATAAGCCACCGAATTTAACCAGAAATGGTAAGGATTACAAGCCAAAAATAAAGGTTGAAACCGGAAGGTATAAAATACGAAAGGGAATGATTATCTTACCCGAATCAAATGGTTCAAGAGAATGGATTTGAGTTCATAAAACACCAGAAAATCAGAACAAACAGAGGCTTGGTTTGCCTCGAAAACCTTCATCAGTATGTCAAAAAAACTACTCCTACTCATCGGGCTAATCGTGTCGGGTTTGAGTCTGCTACCCCAAAAACCGGGAACACCTATTATACGTAATTACGAAGTAAGCGACCTACCGGCAGGAGCGCAAACCTGGATGATCGATGAAAGCCCCGACGGCATTGTTTTCTTTGCCAATAACGAAGGAGTAATAAGCTTCGATGGTCTGAATTGGACCGCCTATCCGCTACCCGGTGGCATTGTAGTTAGGTCGGTTTATGCCCCGGTCGATTCCATTGTATATGCCGGAGGCTTTAATCAATTGGGCTACTTGAAAAAGGATCAACTGAGTGGATACGTATTCCACAGTTTATTGGATCTTTTACCTCCCGATAAGCAAGATTTTGGAGAGATATGGAAGATTTATCCATATCGCGATGGAATCGTGTTTCAGAGCTACGAGCAGCTAATGTGCTTGCAGGAGAATCGTTTTGAGGTTATTCCGGCACCGTCGAGTTTTCACTTTTCTTTTCTACTCAACGGCGATCTATTTATCAACGATCGTAAGTTGGGTTTACATCGATTGGTCGAGAATCGTTTAACATTGCTCCCGGGTGTGGGCAAATTGAAAGGAAAAGAGATATGGGCCATGTTGCCTTTTGGCGATGAGGTTTTACTGGCAACCGATCGCAAGGGGCTCTTCCGTTTCAATGGAGTTGGATTGACGGAATGGGTGAGTCCCGCAGCTAGTTTGTTGAAAGAGAGTCAGATATATACCGCTTGCCAAATAGGCGATGCACAATTTGCTTTCGGAACCGTTCAAAACGGAGTGTTGCTGACCGATACCTCCGGCATTCAATTTCAGCTGATTAATTTCGATCGGGGATTGCAAAATAATACGATTTTGAGCATGTATCCCGACCGGTTCGGAAATTTGTGGCTAGGGCTCGATGCCGGGATCGACTACCTGGAAATCAATTCGCCGCTCAGCTATTTCTCCTATCCCGATCAGATCAGTGCGGGTTACGCCTCTGCCCTTTTTGAGGGCATCCTTTATCTGGGAACCAATCGAGGAGTGTTCTACAAAGCCTGGGAGGATTTACTCTCGGGTAACTCAGAACCTTTCATTCGCATTCCCGGAACCGAAGGTCAAGTGTGGTCGTTGCAAGTAATTGATAGTCATCTGTTTTGTGGGCACAATGCTGGCGTATTTCAGATTATCGGGAATAGTGCAAAAAAAATTAGTGACGAGCCTGGTGGATGGGCTTTTATTCCCATACCCGGAAACAAAAATGCTATCCTGTGTGGAACCTACCAAGGCTTGTTACGCTTAGAGAAAAAGAATGGTCGTTGGTTCGAAGAGGGGAAGGTGCCTGGTTTTAAAGAATCGTCGAGAGTAATAGCATTTGACAAGAAACAGCGGTTGTGGATCTCCCATGGATACAAAGGGATTTTTCAACTTACGTTCGATTCAGCTTTTCAGGAGATTAGAAACGTAAACTTATACGGAAAAAGCAAAGGTTTGCCAAACGATTTTAATCTGCAACTCGCTCCCATTCAGAAAGAAATCGTAATAGCTACTGGTGAGGGTTTGTATCGCTTCGACGAGGAGAATAATCGATTTGTTCGGAATGAGTCTTTCGAACGAAAATTTCCTCTCCCGGAGATTCGGGGTATTAAAAGAAGGATGAAGATGGGAATGTGTGGTATTTTTACAGCGCACCAAATGGAGTGTTCCGATTGCAGGAAGATGGCAATTATGTAAACGTATCGATGCCCTTTCGGGAGTTGGACCGACGAGTTTATTAAGGGCTTTGAACATGTTAATTTGTTGGATGATGCTTTTGTAATCATAGTACAAAAAGGTTTTGTGCATTACAACCCGAATTATCAGGAAAGATTATCAAACAGGATTTTTCCGCTTTTATCTGGCGAAGTTCGGCTAGCGTGGGCGCATAAGCCACGTTTCGCGGAAACGAGCGCATGATTGATCACCATAAACCTGTTTCGAGCCGATCGAATCACTGGCGTTTTCGGTATGCCGCCAATTTTAACGAGAACCCCGAAGAAACCAGCTTTGCTTGCTATTTGGAAGGATTCGATTCGCAATGGTCTGCTTTTCAGTCTTCGGCATCGAAAGAATACACCAACCTACCATCGGGTAAGTACGTATTTAGGGTGAAAGCTAAAAATGTCTTTGACCATACGAGCCGAGAGGCTACCTATCGATTTGAAATTCTACCTCCTTGGTACTTAAGTTATTATGGTTATTTGCTGTATTTTATGGTCTTCGTGTTTGGAATTTATAGCCTTAGCCTATTGATCCGAAAGCGGGTTGAAGTTTCTAAAAAGCAAGAAGAGGCTCGCCAGCGACAGCTATACGAAGAGCGCGAAAGGCAGCTCAAGGCCGAAGCATTAGAAGCTGAAAAAGAAGTGATCCGTTTGCGTAACGAGAATCTTCGCGATGCAATGCGTCAGAAAGACAAAGAGTTAGCGAATAGTACCATGCAGATGATTCAGAAAAGTAAAACGCTTACCCGGATAAAGAACGATATTGAAAAATTTGCCAAAGAAATAAACGATGAGCTTTTAAGGAGTCAATTAGCTAGCATGATACGAAAAATCGATCGTGAAATTAACTCCGAACAGCAATGGGAGGTGTTTGAAAAGCATTTCGAAAACGTTTACGAAGAATTTTTAGGTCGATTAAAGGCAGCTTTTCCCGATTTAACTCCCCGTGAGATGAAACTATGTGCTTATCTGCGCTTGAATATTTCGAGTAAGGAAATTGCTGCGCTGATGAATATTTCTACTCGTGGAGTAGAGATAAGTCGTTATCGCTTAAGGAAAAAGCTTCGTTTGGAGCACGATGTGAACCTTACCGAATTCATCATGTCTTTTTAAATTTCAGCCAAATAAAGCCTTACTCAATCAACCCTTAGTAGTCCAACTTTTTTTCTCTCCTGATGAGTCTGTTTTATCATCTTTGTTTGTTTTATCTGTCTGCAAATAAGCAAAATAACATTTTTATGATGTAGGATTGATGAGGAGGTATTTTCGCATTGATGAGGTTTTGTGTAAGGATTAATTCACCGCTCACTAAACCAAATCATCTATAATTGACTTCACGAAAATATCTTTCATTAATAATCTAAACTTTACGCAACTATGAAAAAGAATTCCTTCTTACGCTTATCGTCTTTAATGATGTTGGTAGCTATGGCTTCCATGATAAGTTTTACCTCTTGTAAGGACGACGATCCGGTAGCAGAAGACCCCATCGCCAGCTTCCAATACACGGTTAGTACTGAGAACTTTCTCGAGGTAAACTTCAGTAACTTCTCGCAAAATGCTACTTCCTATTCATGGGATTTTGGCGATGGTAACACCTCTACCGACGAAAATCCGGTGTACACCTATGCAACATCCGGTACTTATACGGTGGTATTAACGGCCAGCAACGATGCAATGGTAACGGCCAGTTTTTCGCAAACCCTCGAACTTACCGATCCTAATTCTGCCTTAGCTCTGTTAGCTGGCGAAACCGAAAAAACCTGGAAATTAATCCGCGAAGGTGTCGCTCTTGGAGTTGGACCCGATGCAACTCAACCTTTTATTTGGTGGTCGCTTACAAACGATGGTTCTCGTCCGTGCGTATTCCAACACGAATTTACATTCAATCGTTCCGGTGAATTCATTTTCAACGATAATGGCGTCTTCTGGGGCGAAAATGCTGTGTTTGGTAGCACTGCACTCAACGAAGTTTGTTTCGAAGCTACTGCAGCGAACATGGTTAATTCCGATGGACAAGATGTGAGTGCTTGGCTCAGTGGAACTCATTCTTTTGAATACGATGCGGTTGCTGGAACAATTACTCTGAATGGAACCGGAGCCTGGATGGGTATACCTCAATTAGGAACATCCGCCGAAAGTATGGTTCCCGAAGCTTCCAAAACCTTTACTGCATCCATTGAATCGATGGGTACCTACGACCAATTAACCATTTCCTATACCTACGCCGAATTACATTGGCAATTTGTATATGTAAGTTATGCCAATCCGGCCGATGAACCCGATGTAGTGACTGAAAACCAGGGTTTTGGTGAGGATCTGAACGATTTCGCTCCAACCGCTTTCTTTAACACCTTTGCTTCCACCGACGCTGCCGATGTGTCTTACCTCATTCCAAGTGAATCGGCTGTTGCCATTAACATTGGCGTGGACGATCCTACCGATCCTACCGCTGCTAAAGTTGGTGAATATGTGCGTGGTACCGAGATGTATGCTGATCTTAAATTTCAAATGGATTTCGATATTCAATTCGATAATTTCACCAGCTTTTCCATCGATGTTTACATCCCAAGCAGCAATACCTATGCTGAAGGCGGATTAACTACGGGTATTACACTTTGGATTGCCGATGCCAGCCAAACTCAAGAATTTTGGGCAAGCTGGGTACAGTACGATGTGGACCCTGCTGAAATTGTTGTTGACCAATGGAAAACTTACACCTTCGATCTGGAATCTCCTTCCGAAGGTTCTACCGGCACACCTAAAACAAGAACGGATCTCGATTTAGTTGGTTTAGTAATCGGAGGTTCCGGACATGCCGTAGATGGAACCTTCTATATTCGCAACTTTAGTTTTAATTAAACATGTTTTTTTAGGCCTCCGGCGTTTTTTGCCGGGGCCTTTTTTTTGTTTTATGGCCCGTTACTCCACTCTAATCGCTGTTTCGCTGGTTCTTGGAATGCTTTTTTCCTGTTCCGAAAAAGACCCCATTTCAACCGACGACCCTTCGAACCTAAGCTTCCAGTTGCTGTCGATTGATACTGTCAATCATGTGGCACAATTGCAAGCTTCGGCGGCTCATGCAGTAGCTTATGCCTTGTATGAATTGGACGGTGAACAAGCTGTTGATTCGAATGCCATCGGTTTTTTTGAGTATGAACTGCTGCCCGGTAATTCGTACTACTTCGAATTGCGTGCCTATGGTTCATCAGGTCGATACCTAAAAGCTTCCTTGAGTTTTGATTATTTGCCGGTCGAAAACGAAGTGCCCCTCGAAAATGGATATTTCTCTCCACTATCCTACGAGGGAATGGAGTTAGTTTGGCAAGATGAATTCAATGGGAACGAGTTGGATCTGACTTATTGGTCTTTCGAAATAGGCGATGGTTGTCCGTCGCTCTGTGGTTGGGGAAACAATGAATTACAATATTATCGGGCTGAAAATACTCGTGTACACGATGGTGTATTGGAGATAGAAGCTCGAAACGAAAATTATGGCGGACGCTTATACACCTCCTCCCGCATCATTACCCGAAATGGTTTTTCATTTCAGTATGGTCGGGTGGATATTCGTGCATTATTACCGGAAGGACAAGGTCTATGGCCTGCATTGTGGATGTTGGGTGCCAACATTAGCTCGGTGAGTTGGCCGGCTTGTGGTGAGATTGATATCATGGAAATGATTGGTGGCTCCGGGCGGGAAAACGAAGTTCATGGCACGATTCATTGGGACGAAGACGGACATGCTTCCTTTGGTGGTTCTTATCAACTATCTGCAGGAACTTTTGTCGAGGCTTATCATGTTTTCTCCATCATTTGGGATGAGTCGAAAATTCAGTGGTTTGTCGATAATCAGCTCTATCATGAAACATCGATTACTTCGATCTCTATGAGTGAATTTCATCAACATTATTGGTTTATTTTTAATGTAGCTGTGGGCGGAAATTGGCCGGGAAATCCAAATATCACCACCCGTTTCCCGCAAAGTATGAAGGTTGATTACGTGAGAGTATTTCAGCCAATTCCTTAAATCCCCATCGTTTTATACCATGGGAAATTACTTAGGCATTCCCCCTGAATCTGAAAATCACCATGATTTTGATTCAGCTTGCCTCACTTGAGTTTGGATGATTTAAAAATGTATGCGATGAAGCAATATTTATTCTCTTTTTGGATGGCCTTAGCAGGTCTCTTTATTACTTCTACCGCCATGGCTCAGTTTACAGTGAGCGGTCGGGTAACCGATGCTGGCGACCAGACCGGTATTCCGGGAACCACTATCGTGGAAGTAGGAACAACAGCAGGAACCATTACCGACATGGATGGTAATTATCGGATCGAAGTATCTTCGCCAAATAGCGTTCTTCGTTTTTCATTTATTGGTTACGAGAGCCAGGAGCTAAACGTTCAAAGCCGAACTACTCTCGATGTGGTTTTGAAGCCCGATCAGGCCGATTTAGACGAGGTTGTTGTAATTGGGTATGGTACTCAAAAGAAAAAAGTAGTAACCGGTGCCATTGCAACGGTCGATGCCAAGCAGATTTCGGAAACTCCAAATTTGCGTATGGAGCAAGCCATGCAGGGTCGAACTGCCGGAGTACAGGTTACTAACTTATCGGGACAACCGGGCGAAGCGCCAACCGTCCGAATTCGGGGTGCAGGTACTACCGGTAATGCCGATCCGCTCTACATTGTCGATGGAATGCCCGTGGGTGGAATCGACTTTTTGAACCCGGGTGATATTGAATCAATCGATGTATTAAAAGATGCTGCGTCGGCTGCTATTTATGGTGCGCGTGCTGCCAATGGGGTAGTCCTTATAACAACCAAAAGCGGAAAAAAAGGGAAAGTGAACCTGAGCTATAGTGCTTACTATGGAATTCAGAATCCGGCAAATACCATCGAAATGCTCGATGCCGATCAGTATCGAATGCTCATGAACGAAGGTGCCCGCAATGCCGGTTTATCCGAACCTTTCGACCTGAATGAAATTGCTCCACATAACACCGATTGGCAATCGCTTCTTTTTCAGAAAAATGCCCCAATCACCAACCATGAAATCTCCTTAACGGGCGGAAACGAAAAATCCTCCTATGCCTCCTCTCTTTCTTACTTTTCCCAGCAAGGGATTATCGGAGGAGAAAAATCGCAGTTCGATCGAATCACCTTCCGACTCAATAGTAATCACGAGGTGAATAGAAATATTCGTATAGGGAATAATTTAAGCTATTCGAACATCGTTCGTCGGGGTGTAGCCAGCAATCAATCCTTCAATGGTCCGTATTCCAGCGCATTAAACCTCGATCCCTTAACTCCTTTGTATGAAACCGACCCAACGGAATTAGCCGATGTCCCCTACAGTAATCAGCCGGTTGTGACCGATGCCGCCGGGAATATTTATGGTATATCGAACTATGTTGGTGCGGAGGTCGTGAATCCGCTTGCCCTGCTTGAGCTTCAAAATGCAGAGACCCGCGTCGATAAAGTCGTTGGGAATATTTACGGTGAATTAGAGCCCCTCGAAGGGTTAGTGTTTCGGTCCAGCCTTGGACTCGATATGGCTTATATCAACAACGATTCCTACCGACCCCTGTTTTATTTGAATGGTGCGCAATATAATACCGCCGAAACATCTGTTTTCAAAGGGGTAGATCGTTACTACACCTGGCAATGGGAAAATACGCTTCGGTATGAGAAAAAAATCAACGATCATCAGTTTTCGGTATTAATGGGTACCACCGCCTGGGAGTATAATTTTGAGAATTTGACCGGATTCAACGCCGGAGTGCCCACTGCTAATCCAGAGAACATTTACTTGAATATGGCTACCGATACTTCCTGGGTTGCCACCGGAGGTGCAACTCATGCCGCTTTGTTTTCCACTTTTGGCCGGATTACCTACGATTACAAGAGCAAATATGCTTTTACCGGGATTTTACGCCGCGATGGTTCCTCGAAATTTGGACCGAACAACCGCTATGGAATTTTCCCATCCTTAGGATTTTCGTGGCTCATTTCCGATGAGAGCTTCATGCCAAAAATGGAATCGGTCGACTATCTGAAGTTTCGTGCCTCGTGGGGTGTGAATGGTAATCAGGAAATTGGCGATTATCAATATGTTAGTACCATTGATATCAGCCGTGGTTATATTTTTGGCGATGGTCGTATGGTGGGTGCTTCGCCCTTGTTTATCGAAAACGCGGATATTCGTTGGGAAGAATCCGAGCAAATCGATATTGCCCTCGAACTGGCAGCCTTTAACAATCGCTTAATTGCGACTGCCGATTACTACATTAAAACAACCAGTGGACTTTTAGAGCGGATTCCTATTCCGGCTCATGTGGGGAACGACCCTCCTTTTGCGAATGTAGGTAGTGTTCGAAATCGAGGCATTGAATTGTCGCTCGACTGGCGTCATCGGGTGAATGAATTCCGGTATTCGATTGGAGTGAACGGAGCATACAACCAAAACGAGATGACTTTCATTGGAAACGACCAGAAAGTATTGCCCGGAGCCACCTGGGCCGTTGCCGGAATGGTGACACGCGCCGAACAAGGCTTGCCCATAGCCTATTTCTGGGGCTTTCAAACTGATGGGATTTTCCAAAATCAAACCGAGGTATTTCAGCACATTGGCTCTACCGGCGAACTCTTGCAAGCTAATGCAAAACCAGGCGATGTGCGATTTGTCGATGTAAACAACGACGGAGTGCTCAACGAAGAAGATAGAACCTACATTGGTAATCCAACGCCCGATTTCACTCTCGGTATTAACGGTTCGCTTAATTATAAAGCCTTCGATTTCTCCTTCCTCGTAGTAGGAGCCTTCGGACATGAAATCTTCAATGGTGCGCAGCGCGAAGATCTGCGATTCACCAACCGACCGGTGTCGGCTCTCGACCGTTGGACCGAAGAAGGATCAACCAACGAAGTGCCCCGATACACTTGGATCGACGCCAATAACAACTACCGCGTTTCCGATTTATACATCGAAGATGGTTCCTTCGTCCGTCTCAGAAATATTCAGGTTGGATACACCTTACCTATGCGCGTTTTGCAACGGATGGGTGCAACCGTATGGCGCTTCTATGTGTCGGCCGAAAACCTGTTTACCCTTACACAATACACCGGAGCCGATCCCGAAATTGGAGCTATGAGCTCATTCGATATCGGAATCGACCGAGCCATCTATCCTCAAGCACGTACCTTCCGGGTAGGAACAACTTTAACTTTCTAACCTAAGAACCTAAGACCATGAAAAAGAATACAATTATTACCCTTTTTGCTGCTTTCTCCTTAGTTCTCCTCTCAGGTTGTAACGACGAATTTCTGGAAAGATATCCGCTCGATCGGGAAGTTAGCTCAAACTTTTATCAAACCGAAGAAGATGCCATGCGTGCCTTAGTGGCCGTTTATGATGTCCTCGGATACCAATCGTCGCCCGGTGTCAGTTGGGCTCCCTTCCTGACAGTTTCCGATATCTTGTCCGACGATTCCTTTGCAGGAGGTGCCGATGCGAACGATGGAATGGAAGAAAATCAGCTCAATACATTTAATATTCCAACCACAAATCCATTGGTTCATTCCATCTGGATAAAAAACTACATTGGAATCTATCGAGCCAACTTGCTGCTAGAAAAAATTGGAGAGATTGACGCTACCGACGAGTTTAAAACCCGAGTAATTGCTGAATGCAAATTCTTACGTGCCTACTTCTATTTTGAACAAGTCCGTTTCTTCGAAAATATTCCACTTCTTACCGAAACCATCAAAGGACCATCGGAATATGAGCAGGAACAAAATACCCCCGAAGAGGTGTACAATCAGATTGCTCTCGACCTGGTAGAAGCCATGGCCGGTTTACCGGCGGTAATTTCGCCGATGGAGGCCGGACGCATTAGCAAATGGGCCAGCCAAGCCTTACTGGCAAGGGTCTATTTGTTTTACTCCGGTGTTTATCAGCGCGACCTGATGGCAGGTGACCAAACCATCGATCAAGCTGCAGTCTTAGCTTATCTAGAAGAACTAATTACATCGAGCGGGCACGATTTGTTGAACGATTACGCCATGAACTTTCAATTGGCCGGTGAATTTGGTATCGAATCGGTTTTTGAAATCTCACATGGGGATACTCCTCCTTGGTGGGATTGGGACTATCCACGCGGTGGAGAAGGCAACTTGGCCGCTCAAATGCAAGGACCACGTGTTACCGGCTCCGACGATTACGACCGCGGTTGGAGCTTTGCCACCGTGAATCAAAAATTGGTCGACGACCTGGCCGGTGATCCGCGTTTAGCACATACCGTGTTGTTTGAAGAGGATCTCGATGGCAGCCTTGATAAAGGTTTTCAGCATACGGGCTATTTTTCCAAAAAATATTCATCCGATGCCGAACATTGGGGTGGCGACGGTCAGTTTGAACTGAACCGAACCAGCAATTTCCGAGTCATTCGTTTTTCCGATGTACTGCTCATGGCTGCTGAATTGGGAAGCCCAAATGCTCAAGTTTACCTCGATCGAGTGCGCGCGCGTGTTAGCTTACCAAGTATTCCTGCTACCGCAGAAAATATTTACCGCGAACGTCGTCTGGAGTTAAGCCTGGAAGGATTACGCTATTTTGATGTAATCCGCAAAGGAATGGATTTCGCCCAACAAGAACTTACCGTTACGGGACTCTATGGTCCGAACTACGAAGGCGACGAACAACTGTTCGATGTGACCTTTAATCCGATAACTCGTGGTTTCCTCCCGATACCACAAGCCGAAGTCGATTTGTCGGGTGGTGTTTTTCGTCAAAATCAAGGTTATTAAAATCCAGTAGCAATTGTAAAAGGACCTAAAACGAGGGTGATATGCGGTTTGGTTGGATGGTTTTAGTTTGGGGCTTTGTGCTTACCGCCTGTTCGTCGGGTGAGGAGGGAAAGCAATCCCGGGAATTGGATTCGATGTTGAGGTCAATGTCGGTGCCTGAGCTTGTAGGGCAAATGAACTTGGTAAACTCTCCTTCGAAAGAGGATGAAGAATCCTTCTTAAATGCTATACGGCGGGGTGAAATTGGAGGTGTGCTGAACGAAAATAATCCGGAGCGCATTGAACTATTTCAGCGTACTGCTTTGAATGAAAGTCCGAAAGGAATTCCACTTATAATCGGACGTGACGTAATTCATGGTTTTAAGCTGATTTTTCCCATTAACCTCGCTCAGGCTGCTTCGTGGAATCCGGATTTAGTGCAGGCGGCCGCTGCCCATAGTGCCCGGGAAGCTGCAAGAGCCGGAATTAACTGGACATTTTCACCCATGCTCGATATTACCCGCGATCCAAGATGGGGGCGAGTTGCCGAATCCTTTGGCGAAGATCCCTTCCTCGCTGCGCAAATGGGAGTGGCCATGGTAAAAGCCTATCAAGGCGATTCGCTTTATCCTGAATCCTTGCTTGCAGCTTGTGCCAAACATTTTGCAGCCTATGGAGCTGTGGAGGGCGGACGCGATTACAACACCGTAGCCGTTCCGCGTATCGATTTGGAAAATATTCATTTTCGACCATTTAGGGAAGCAGCCAAACACTCCGTTGCATCCTTTATGACGGCCTTCCATGAATTGAATGGCGTGCCAGCCACTGCCAATCGATACCTTATTCAGGAAACACTCAAGGAGCAATGGGGATACCCGGGCTTTGTTGTGAGTGATTGGGCCTCGGTTCATGAACTGAAAAATCATGGATTCGCTACGAGTGATGCTGAGGCAGCACATTTAGCCATCGGCGCAGGGCTCGACATGGAAATGTCGGGTTCGTGTTATTCCGGAGAATTGGAAAAACTCTTGGCCGAGGGAAAAATTTCCCGTAATCAGCTCGAGGCTTCCGTAAGAAGAATTCTCGAAGTAAAGATGAAATTGGGGCTGTTTCAATACGATGAGCGGAGGGCTACTATAGCTCAACGTCCTCCGCGAAAGGGAGAGGACCTCGCTCGGGAGTTGGCGGTGCAATCGGCTGTTCTTCTTAAAAACAAAGGGCAGATTCTTCCGCTGAAGCTAGAATCGATTCAGCAATTAGCATTAATTGGGCCCCTTGCCGATAATCGCTACGAGCAGCTAGGGACTTGGATTTTTGATGGAGATACGCTCCTTACAGTAACTCCGAAAATGGCCTTTACCAATTGGATTGGGGCGAATAAGCTTCTTTACGAAAAAGCCTTAGCGAACACGCGATCAGCCGATACTCGCGGGATAAATGCTGCTCTGGAGGCAGGTCGCCACTCGGATGTAATGGTTGTAGTGGTTGGCGAGGAATCGATTCTAAGCGGAGAAGCTCACTCGAGGGCGCACTTGGGTTTGCCCGGAGCTCAAACCAAACTTATTCAAAATTTGGCGGAACTTGGAAAACCGATTGTCCTGGTGGTTATGGCAGGTCGTCCGCTTGTGCTGAGCGAGGTGGAGCCATTCGTTGAGGCTATTTTGTACCTGTGGCATCCCGGATCAATGGGAGGTTCGGCCTTGGTCGATTTGATTTCCGGTAAACGAAATCCATCCGGGAAATTACCCATTACTTTCCCTCAAACCGAAGGACAAATTCCCATTTACTACGCACACAAAAACACCGGCAGACCCGTTGACGAACGAAACCATGTCCCCATGGAAACGATTCCCGAACGACTCTTTCAGACTTCACTCCCCAATACCAATCATTACCTCGATATTGGCTCCTTGCCTGCCTATCCTTTTGGTTACGGATTGAGCTATACGGAATACGCGTACAGCGAACCACATCTAAATAGCGATACATTTTCGCGAAGCGATACCGTAGAGTTAACATTTATCCTGCAAAACAGGGGCTCCTTCGCCGGCGAAGAAATCGTTCAGGTTTATTTTCGCGATTTTGTAGCGAGCAGGACCCGGCCGGTGAAGGAACTGGTTCATTTTGAGCGGGTTTCGCTTCAGTCTGGGGAGGAGAAGCAGGTGAAGGTTGCTATTCCGGTTCAAGCCCTGGGATTTTATAACGAAGAAGGAAACTATTTGCTGGAACCGGGCGAATTTTACCTGGGAGTAGGGCCTAATGAGGCATCAATCCAATACCAAACCTTTCATGTAATCGATTAAGCTATGACGAAACAACAACGATATACGATAAAAACCTCGCTTATTGTCGCACTAGGTGGGTTTCTCATGGGCTTCGATGCTTCGGTAATTTCCGGAGTGATTCGTTTTATCGAGCCACAATTCGAGTTGAGCAAAGTACAAATAGGTTGGGTAGTAAGTTCGCTTACCCTTACTTCTACCTTAGCGATGATGGTGGCCGGTCCTATAAGTACACGGTATGGCCGAAAAATAGTGTTGAGTTGGGCAGCTTTGTTCTATGCCGTTTCTGCTATTGCCAGTGCTCTGGCTCCGAGCTATACCTTGCTCGTAATTGCTCGTATGCTTGGCGGTTTCGGAGTGGGTGCTTCGCTTATTATTGCTCCCATGTATATTGCCGAAATTGCTCCGCCCAACATCCGCGGACGCTTGGTTTCGCTCAATCAATTGAATATTGTGCTGGGGATATCCCTCGCATTTTTTACCAATTACCTCATCTTCGATTGGAGTAAGTCGGATTATTCGCTCGCTATCAACTGGAATCTGAAAGAAACAGCCTGGCGATTTATGCTTGGTCTGGAAGCAATTCCTGCCCTGGTTTATTGGTTGGGTTTATTTAGGGTTCCCGAAAGCCCACGCTGGTTGGTTATGTGTAAACGCGATCAGGAAGCCTTAGCTGTTTTTCAGCAAGTTAGCTCGGAGAGCCGGGCAATAGCCGATCTCGAGCTGGTGAGAAAAGGCCTGGAAAAGGAACAAGGAAAAAAACAAACACCCTGGAAAGAATTGCTCAAGCCTGCCTTCCGATTAGTCCTGCTCATTGGAATCTTAGTCGCTGTGCTCCAACAAATAACAGGAATCAATTCGGTCTTTTTCTATGCTCCCATGATTTTTGAACAATCAGGGATCGGAGCCGATGCATCTTTTATTCAAGCGAGCCTGGTAGGGCTTACAAATCTCATCTTTACCATTTTAGCTATTCTGTTTATCGATCGATTTGGACGCAAGGTCTTGCTGCTCTTTGGGTTGAGCGGGATAGCAATTAGTATGTTCTTAATTTCTTATGGATTTGCCAATGCTCATTACGAATTAGATGAAGAGGACGTGGCTCTTTTTGCTCATGAAGATATTCGAATGAAATTAGCGTCCATTCAAAGTATGCGTTTTGAATCCGATATCGAGTTTAAAACGGCCATTAAAGACCTTCTAACCGAAAGTGAATATACCCAGGTCGAAAGCGAAATGATGGCTTACGCTACTCACATGGATTCGCTTCTGGTACTCCTGGGGATTCTGGCGTTTGTTGCTTCCTTTGCCATCTCCATTGGTCCGGTAATGTGGGTGCTATTCTCCGAAATATTCCCTAATTACATTCGTGGATTAGCCATCTCCTTTGTCGGTTTTATTAACTCGGCTGTCAGTTTTACCGTGCAGTTAGTCTTTCCCTGGGAACTCGATGCGCTAGGCTCCTCGACTACCTTTTTAATTTATGGTGTTTTTGCCTTCCTCGGATTAATCGTTATTGCCAGGATATTACCTGAAACTAAAAATAAATCGTTGGAAGAACTCGAAGCAGTATTAATCAAAACTGAATAAGATTTTTTCCCAATCATCATCAACCCAAAACTCTGATTCTATGAAACAATTACTCTTCCTCGGGGGAATACTTGCTATGCTCCAATTTTCAATAGCATCTTGTTCCCCAGAAGCTAATGGCGAAGCAGCTGAAAATAAGCCGGTTAAGGTGGGGCTTAAACATGAAGACGGTCAGTACACCTTGCTTAGGAATGGAGTTCCTTTTTATGTGAAAGGGGCCGGATTCGAAGGGAAAGATCCATCGTCGGTTGCAAGGCATGGCGGTAATACCATACGCACCTGGCGCACCGGCGATGCATTTATTACCGGTCAGGAAATGCTCGATGCTGCTCTCGAACACGGTTTAATGGTTTGCATGGGTCTGGAAGTGGGGCGCGAACGACATGGTTTCGATTACAACGATCCGGAGCAGGTTCAGGAGCAATTCGAGCGCATCAAAGCTGAAGTTCTTCAGTTTAAAGATCATCCGGCCTTATTGGCCTGGGGTATCGGAAATGAGCTTAACCTGCATTACGAGAACCTCAAGGTTTGGGATGCTGTAAACGACATCTCCAAAATGATACATGAACTAGATCCGTATCACTTAACTACTACCATGCTTGCAGGTGCTGGTAAGCAGGAAATTCAAGCGGTGAGCGAAAGGGCTCCCGATCTCGATTTCTTAAGTTTTCAATTATATGGCGATATCGTTAATCTGCCCCGATATATCAAAGAGGCAAATTACGAAGGAGCTTATTTGGTTACAGAATGGGGAGCAACCGGACATTGGGAGGTAGCTACAACCTCTTGGGGACGACCCTACGAACAGAATAGTCATACAAAGGCAGAAAGCTATTTGTCTCGTTATCAACAAGTAATTGCCTCCGACAAGCAGCATTGCCTCGGCTCGTTCGTGTTTTTGTGGGGACAAAAACAGGAAAGAACTCCTACTTGGTACGGTATGTTCCTCGAAGGGGGTGAAAAAACCGAAGCGGTCGATGTAATGCACTATTTGTGGACGGGTTCCTATCCCGAAAACAGAGCGCCTCAAATTCAGGAGTTTGAATTACAAACACAAGCCAATACCAACGAAGCTGTTTTTGCACCGGGCGATACACTCAACTTATTCGCGCAGGTGACCGATCCCGAAGGCGACGAGCTCGAATATGTGTTCGAATTGCTTGCCGAAGTGCCGGTCGATCAACAAAGTGAAGGAGGCGACTTCGAGAAGCGTCCTGATACGCTGATGCGACTCGAGTCTGACTTGAACGCGGTTAAATTGCCATTGCCATCCGAGCCGGGTGAATATCGGGTGTTTGTGTATGCATTCGATTCACAGCGAAATGCAGCTACCGCAAATATTCCTATCTTAATACGATAATTAATTCTATTGCTTGTCCTTCATTTCATTTTAAGCTCATTCAATTATGCAGATAGACGATACCTGGGGAGGTAAAGTGGCCCGTAAAGCAGAAGGGCCACTCTGGAAGTTTACCAATGAATCGAATGGGAAATTCCTTGCCCCTCAAGCCGATTATGTTTCCCGACTTTATTTCCCCTTATTCAATACGCAAGGAATGAAAAGCTTCGTAAACCCGGAGCTTAAAGGCGATATCGCACTAAACTTTGAACATTACCTCACTCCCGCAACCGTTACAGAGGAATTGCACCGGAATGTTGGCGGACGCAATTTTTGGCTCAGGGTAGTAGGGGAAGAACCTTGGTCGTTGAGCGGAAATAGCGTTTTTCAACGAAAGAGTAAGTGGTCCAACGAGGCGGATTATTCCGAGGTGGAAGGAATGCCCGGCTGCTTTACTCTTCGTAGAAAACATCGAAAATGGTCTTTGCAGGCAGAAACAAAAGTATTTGTTCCGTCCAATGGCGACCAGGTAGAGATCATGTTAGTGAAAATTACGAACGAGTCGGATCGAAATATTCGCATGATTCCATTTTTTGCCAATCCCATCTTTGCTCGTCATCCCGATCATTTTCGCGATCATCGACAAGTAACTACCATGTTTCAGGAAGTTTGGGTCGATACGCATGGCGTTCGTGTAAAGCCGCGCATGGTGCACGATGAGCATGGACATCGCCATAACGACATGCAATACCTGATATATGGGTTTGATCCTGAGGGAGAAGCTCCCAATGCTTTCTATCCCTACATGCTCGATTTTATCGGCGAAGGAGGATCGCTCGATAATCCTGAAACAGTGTATCGAAACCTTCCCCCTCAATGGGAAAGCAAAGGCTTGCCGCACGGAAAGGAAGCCATTGGTGCATTCCGATTCGACGAGGTGGAATTAACTCCCGGAGAAAGTAAAACCTGGGTCATCCTTCATGGGATTAGCGACCAAGAAGCTGATTTCGACCGCTGGATTCAAACTTATCGTAGCCATTATCAGTCGGAAGAAATCCTTCGGCAAACCTTAAACTTTTGGGAAGATTATGGTAATAGTTTGCGGGTAGAAACAAACGATAAGTCCCTCAATGGTTTGTTGCCCTGGCTTAATTTTCAGCTTAAATGCAGGCAAGTTTATGGAAATTCCTATTTGCCCGATTTTGGCTATGGACGAGGTGGTCGCGGATGGCGTGATTTATGGCAGGACTTGATCTCCATCTTTTTACTCGACGCCGAGAGTGCACGCGAGGAAATGTTAAACAATTTCCGCGGTATTCGTATCGATGGATCGAATGCTACCATAATTGGCACAAAGCCGGGTGAGTTTATTGCCGACCGAAACAATATCCCTCGCACCTGGAGCGATCATGGTGCATGGCCGGTGTATGTGCTTCAGTTTTACTTGCATGAAACGGGTGATTTCAATTTTCTGCTTCGCGAAATTCCTTTCTGGAAAGATAAACACATTTATCGGAGCAAACGTCACGATGAACACTACCAATCCTCCCATGGTAACTGGCAACTCGATATTTCAGGGAAAGTATACCAAAGCACGGTGTTGGAACATGTATTGATTCAGCAACTAAGCGCCTTTTATCACGTAGGGGAACACCAAAATGTATTGCTCGAAGGCGGCGATTGGAACGACACCTACGACATGGCTCGCGAGAAAGGAGAATCGGTTTGTTTTACATCCTTTTATGCGGCCAACTTTCGTCGTTTAGCCGATATGCTGGAGGTGCTGGCTCAATGGAATAAGCAGCAATCGATTGATCTGCTCGAAGAAATTATCCTCTTACTCGACTTGAAAGCACCTCGCACAGAGATGGAAAGTGTGGAAGCGAAGAATAAGCGTCTGAATAGCTATTTTAATCTTGTAAGTTATCGGGTGAGCGGGCAAAAAGTATCAGTCCCCATTGCTGATTTAGTGGCCGACTTGCGCCATAAATATCAAGAGATTTCCCGGCATTTATTGGAACATGAATGGGTTTCCTTATCGCCAACGGAAGGTTTCTTTAATGGCCATTACAACAACCTTGGTCGGGCACAACACGGAGTGCAAAACGATGGGGTAAGCATGGATTTAACCTCTCAGGTTATTCCTATTTTGTCTGGAATTGTTCCGGATAAACGGATTCGTCAAATTCTTCCGGCACTGGATTATAACCTGGCAGAAAGTCACTTTTCGGGTTATCGATTGTGTACCCCGTATCCGAAGCTAGATTTGAATATGGGCCGAGTTTCCGGGTTTATATATGGATACAAGGAACATGGCAGCAAATGGAGCCAGCAAAACATCATGTTGATGCAAGCTTTGTACGAACAAGGTTTTGTCGAGGAAGGCTATCGAATCTTACAAATGTTGATTCGCATGGGAACCGATAGTGCTCAATCGAAGCTCTTCCCGGGAATTCCATCTTTTTTCGAACCCGATAACCGGGGCGCTTATGCCTATCTTACCGGATCGTCTACCTGGATGGTTTTGGCGCTGACAACAGCGGTTTTTGGAATTCAAGGGCAATGGGGCAATTTGCGTCTGGTGCCACGTTTACCGGCTTCCTGGTTTCAGGATGGACAAGGGTTGGTAATGGAGCGCAATTTCCGAAAGTTGCGGTTAAGTGTACGCTACGAGAATCCCGATTCACTCGATTATTCGAGTTATCAGCTTGCGGCGGTAAGTGTTAATGGTCATAAATTCACCCCTGATTCGGGTGCGAAGGATTACTTGTTGGATTATGGTCAATTAGAGGCCTTGTCGCCTCGTGGCTACTGCGAGATAAAGGTCTTGCTGAGCAAGCTTCAGTCTAAAGCATAAAAAAAACCCGGAGTAATTTCCGGGTTTTTTTGTGGTGCCACCAAGAATCGAACTAGGGACACACGGATTTTCAGTCCGTTGCTCTACCAACTGAGCTATGGCACCAGCCTTTTAAGCGCGGCAAAGATAGAATTTTTTCCTTGTTTTTTCCAAGTAAAAAAGGGAGAAAATTCGCGTTTTGCTGCAAAATGTTTATCCGCAATGTGAGCAGCCGTGGCAGTCGTGGTGATCATGGTGAATATGACCATGTTCCATTTCTTCGTGGGTTGCTTCACGAACTTCTACAATCGAGCCGGAGAAGAACAAGGTGTCGCCTGCCAATGGATGATTGAAGTCGAGTTTTACGATTTCGTCTTGAATTTCCAAAACACGGCCATCGATGCGATTGCCATCGCCATCGCGCATAGGAATGGTATTTCCTAAGACTAATAAATCTTCGCGAAGCTTGCCATCCATCACAAATAAATCTTTGCTCAAGTCAACAATCGCTTCCTGATCTACGTTTCCGTATGCCTGTTCAGGAGATAATTGAAAAGAGAAGGACTCTCCAACCGTTAAACCCTCCAGGTTGCGTTCGAACTGTGGAAGCATATATCCGGTTCCGAAAATAAATTGAAGCGGATTGTTTGAATCTACTTGTTCAATCGGTTCACCATTAGCTTCGTTGGTGCGCAATTCGTATGAAATACTAACTACTTTTTCTTTGGTAACATTCATGGTATTTAAGTTTAATAAGCACTAGTGCCCAAAGGAACAAAATATTCTTAAAAAAAGTTCTCCCCTCTAAACGTTAAAATCCGTGGATTTAACAACTTTTTCCCCTTCGTGCTGTCTAGTGTTTGTAGTGAAATTAATTGGCGATTTTACTTGACAATGAACGCTCTTTTTCTCTACTTTGGAGGTACTTTAACGGTTTAGTATAATAGAATGCCTGGAAGCCAGATTTTTATAACGATGTTGCTGTGTGCAAGCCTCTTTGTTTATGACAAAGGGAGTGCTCAATGTACCCTCGATTTAGGAAGCGACACGGTTTATTGCGGCAACCCCTTCGTTCTCGATGCGGGCAGTGGCTACCAAAATTACCTCTGGAGCACCGGAGCCACCACTTCCTCAATCAATATCAATGCGGTTGGCGTTTATGCCCTTACTGTTACTTCGGTAGGCGAAAATATTGTGTACAATGGCGATTTTGAACTAGGGAATACGGGCTTCTTTACTAATTATATCTACAATGCTACCAGTGTTTGGAACGAAGGAACTTATTGGGTAGGGCCCAACGCGGCAATCGTGCATTCCAATTTTGTTGGAACCGATCATACGCCACCTCCCGGGGTGAACTTTATGGTCATAAATGGTTCCGGAATTCCCGGAACGGTCGTTTGGTCGCAAGAAATCAATGTGATACAAGGTATCGATTATATTTTTTCAGCCTGGATCTCGACGCTGGTGGCTTCCAATCCGGCACAATTGCAATTCTATATAAATGGTATCCCTTTGGGGCCAGTGTTTTCGGCTCCGCCTGCAATCAATCAATGGATAGAATATTTTCAAATCTGGAATTCCGGAGGGAATACAACTGCAACCATCAGCCTGGTAAACCAAACAACCGTTTTGTCGGGTAACGATTTCGGGGTGGACGATATTTTCTTTGCACCGGTCATACCTTGTGTCGATACCATCTTTGTTTATCCTTCGAACCTGGCAGGAACGCTCGACCCATTAGATGTCGCTTGTAAAGGTGAAAGTACCGGCGAAATTGCAACAACAATCAGTGGTGGTTACCCCGATTATAGCTATGATTGGAGCAATGGTCAAACGGGTAGCACGCTTGTAAATGTGCCTGCCGGAAATTACTCGCTCACCCTTACCGACGAAGCAGGTTGTTTTATCGAGTTGAGTGCTCAGATCGATGAACCTTTAACTCCACTGGAATTTGGGCATACTGCCACTGCTGTCGATTGTAATGGAAATCAAAATGGTGCCATCGATCTTTGGGTCAACGGCGGATCCTTCCCCTATACCTACGATTGGGGTTTTTCTACCCAACAAGATGTTTCCGGATTGAGCGGAGGAACCTATACTGTGAGTATTCTCGACGATGCCGCATGCTTACGCGTGCATTCCGTTACGGTATCCGAACCCGATCAATTGGAAGTGAATCTCGATTATCAGGATTTATCCTGCGCCGGAGATACGAATGGTTTTATTACCTCGAACGCAACAGGAGGTGTTACCCCTTATCATTATCAGTGGAATACCGGTCAAGGTGCTTATGCTATTACCAACCTGGGTGCCGGGACTTACGTGCTGACTCTTTCCGATGCAAATGCATGCCAGGTTACCGAATCGGTGCAGCTAACCGAACCTGCACCCATTTTGCTCTACACCAGCGCCGATCAAACCATCTGTCTGAGCCAGGAAGCACAAATTGTAACCAATGCCATCGGGGGTGTGCCTCCGTATAAATATTTTTGGGATCCCGGCGGACTAGGTTCTTCGCAGTTGGTGGTGAGGCCTGAACGGAGTACGGAATATTGCGTGCACATTGTCGATGCAAACCAATGCAAGAGTAATTTTCGCTGTGTTAGCATCGAAGTCCTTCCGCCGCTTGAACTCGACCTAAGCATCTCCGACGATTCTATCTGCAGGGGCGATACCATTTACCTCGACTCCTACGTGACTGGGGGGAATGGGGGACCCTATGTGCTGGAATTACAAGGATCGGGCGCCATAGGGAATAGCAGTTCTTATGTGCCTCAAAACTCTGAACATGTGGTGGTTTATGCTTACGATGGATGTGGAACTCCTGCTGTTTTTGAATCGAATTTCGTGCTCGTTTCCGATCCTCCCGATGTGAGCTTCAAATCGAACTTAACAGCTGGTTGCCCTCCCTTAGCAGTAAGCTTTACCAATAATAATGACCCGGTAGATGGCTACACCTATTTTTGGGAATTCGATGAATCGGCCTACCACGATTTTTCCTATGAAAGAGATCCGGAACACCTGTTCCGAAATCCGGGGGTTTATGATATACGACTCACTATTACGAACGAATTTGGTTGTAGCCGAAGCGTCGAGAAACAATCGATGATTGAGGTTTATCCGAAGCCGGAAGCACTTTTCTCCAGTAATTACTCTTCGGTTGATATGCTGAATCCGGTAATCACTTTCCTGAATCAGAGTATTGGTGGCGACCGTTTTTACTGGCAGTTTGGCGATGGCGACTCCGCTTATGCATTCAATCCATTACCCCATTCTTACCCAGAACCAGGCAATTATTGGGTGAGCCTGATTGCTGAAAATATTTTTGCTTGTCGCGATACCAACTGGATGAAAATTGAGGTCGATAATTATACCACAGCCTATGTTCCGAATGCTATTTCGGTATTCAGTTTTATCGAAGAAAATCGAGTATTTAAACCTATTGGTCGGGCAATTTCGCCCGAGGGCTATTTCTTGCAAGTGTTTAATCGGTGGGGCGAAAAGATATTTGAATCGAATCATCCGGATCATGGCTGGGATGGTCGTTTAAATGGCGGTGATCTGGCCCCCCCGGGATCGTATGCCTATCGACTTCGCTACCTGGACTTTCAAGGGAAACCCTACTTGCTTTCGGGAAATATGAACCTGATTTATTAGTTTTACCGACCATTTTAAACCCGGAATCCAGAATAGAGCATGCAACAGGAATCGTATCTACCTTCATACCAACGCGCAAAGGCTCTCAGCTTGTTCCTCCTTCTCTTTTCCTTCCTTCTTCTAACGAATTACCGTGTAACTGCGCAGGATTTGCATTTTTCGCAATACACCTATGCTCCTTTGGTTACAAATCCGGCCAATGTTGGTGATTTTCAGGCCGATTGGCGCTTCACACACCATTTTCGTTCTCAATGGCAATCGGTCGATCAAGGCTTTCGTACCCTTTCCTTTTCCTTCGAAAAAAATTATTTGTTAAAGCGTAACCAGCTCAGCTTTGGAGGTTTATTGCTCTACGATCGTTCTGGGTTGGCGCAGTTGAGCATCATGAAATTGGAGTTAGCGGCTGCATACCAGCTCAATTTCTATCAGCAAAGTCTTCGCTTTGGGCTGCAAGCCGGCTTAGGTGCGAACCAATTTACCCTGGCCGGAACCACCACCGATTCACAATGGGATCCGTCTATCGGATACTTTAACCCTACTTTAAATAGTATGGAACTGAACGACGGCGATGCAGTCCTATATCCTAATGTGCAACTGGGTGCCCTGTATCGCTTTCGGATTGCTAACCGATACGAAAACTATGTGGGTTTCTCGGCTTTTAACCTGCTTCAGCCCAATGTAGGTTTTTATCAGGAAGAAGTGCTGCCATTTAGCTGGAGTGCCCAATATGCCATCCTCATTCCTTTTTCCGGTGCGTATTCCTTGCGACCTAATTTTATTTACCGAAATCAGAGCAAAGCAAATTATGCCCTGTTGGGAGTCGATTTTATTACGGCAGTAGGGACCAATCCTTATCAAATTTTGGCTTGGCAGTCGGGCTTTAAAATACGATCCGGATTTAATCGGAATTTCGATGCCATCATTCTGCATCTCGGAGCCAGAATGCCTCGCAGCGAATTTGGGTTAAGCTACGATGTAACCATTTCCGGGGTACAATTGGCCAGCCGCTTCCGGGGGGCTTTCGAATTGTATTTTGTTTATTATCAGCCTTTTCGCAAGCCTAATCCTTCGGTAATTCCGTGTTTCCGACAATAATGTGAATCCTATGACGAGTCGAAGTAATTCAATCTTATCCTTGAAAACTATCTTACTAGTGGTTTTGGCTTCTACTCTATGGCAGTCGAATCTGAATGCTCAGGCTTTCAGTTGGAGACTCAAAACCAAAGCGGAATACCTTATTGGTCAGGGACGAATGTACGAAGCTTTACCTTATTTGGAAAAATACTGTATTCGTAAGCCTAAGGATAATGCCACCGCGTACTTCTTAGCGAATCAATATGAGTCGATACGCGACTATCAACGCGCCGGCGATTGGTATCTGAAAGTGTATGAAGCCGATTCGGTGGAATATATCGAGAGCTTGTTTTCCTATGGCCAGATGTTAAAAATGTCGGGAGCTACAGAATCGGCTCTTCGGGCCTTTTTGCGCTTTCAATCGGTTTACAAGGGGCGGGAAACCAGTCGTGAGCTGCGTTGGTTACTAGATCAGGAAATCAAAGGTGCCCTCATGGCCGATAGTCTGGATGCTCATCCTAAGGATATTGTGCTCGTTTTGCTCGATTCGACCATTAATAAAATCGATTCTGAATTTGCACCCCTCATGCTTAACGATAGCACCTTGCTTTATGCCGGGATGCGGAACTCCGAGCCGGTGTTTGTCAATCAGGAATTACCCTCGAAACAGTTTCATCTCGCGAAAAAGCGCGATTATCGGTGGGTGTACGACCAAGTTTGGGATGTGCCATTTAATCAGGAAGATGGCATTGTAGGGAATGGTGCATTATCGCCCGATAAACAACGATTTTATTTTACTCGGTGCATCCGTGATTTAAACCAGAAAGTGAACTGCCAGCTTTATGTGAGTCATTTCAAGGAAGGAAAATGGACGAAAGGCGAAAGACTGCCTGAGCCCATTAATTCGCCTACTTATACCAGCACGCATCCGGCAATCGGACGCGATCCACGATCCACCTCCCGCGAAATCCTCTATTTTATTTCCGATCGCCCGGATGGTGAGGGTGGACTCGATATTTGGTACACTCAGTATAATCACAGAACGGGCGAATATTCCGACATTCGAAACGCAGGGAAACAAATTAATACCCCGGCCGATGAGTTTTCCCTCAGTTACGATTTAGCCGGGAGTAAGTTGTATTTTGCCAGTAAAGGATGGGCGGGTTTAGGTGGCTTCGATTTATTCCGATCATCGGGTAATAAACGATCCTGGACTGAACCTGAAAATCTCGGCAAACCCTTTAATTCCTATGCCGACGACCTATATTTTGCGCATGGAACCAATCGGCGCGAAGGCTTTTTTGTGTCGAACCGCACCGGTGGTATCAATTATCAGGATTTTTCTTGTTGCGACGACCTGTATAATTTTCGATGGAAAAAATACATCGATATCGTCTTTCGCGGTAGTATTGCCCAGCGTAGCCTGGAATCGAAAAAAGGGCTGATGCCTGAATTGGATAATCCTCAAGTGCTGCTGTATGTTTTTGACAAACGCACGAATGAGCGGGTATTGTTGAGTCGCGATTCCTTACTTACGCAGGATTTTCAGCTTCATTTGGAACCCGAGGAACTCTACGAAATCGTGGTGGAGTCGGATAATTACGAATCGAAATCTTTTTCTTTATCCACACGCGATTATGTTTTGTCCGATACCCTGGCCATTCATTTCGATTTGGATTTAAAGCCGGAAAAGCCGGTTGTTCTCGATAATATTTACTTTGAATACGATCGTTTCGACTTGCTCCCGGAGGTTAAGACGGTTCTCGACACCGGACTTATTCCTTTTTTGAGAGCCAAACCTTCAATACGAATCGAACTATCCGCTCATACCGATAATACGGGGAAACCAGCCTATAATCGCGAGCTTTCCTTTAAGCGGGCGGAATCGGTTAAGCATTATTTGATTGAACAGGGAATTGAGGCGCATCGGATGGTTGCAAAAGGCTATGGAGAAAAACAACCCATTGCTCCGAACCAACATCCCGACGGAAGCGATAACCCGGAAGGAAGAGCTCAAAACCGCCGAGTTGAGTTTAAAATTCTAAAAGATTAGTACTCAAAACTACTTCCTTCCAGAAATTCTCTCAAAATACTGGTTGCCGGAATGTCGTGGTCAGGAATAGCCTGAAAGTAGGATAAAAATTTCATCAGGCGTTTGGCTTCGGCATACACTGAAACATTTCGTGGAACCTGCTCCAGTAGCGGTTGTGCATACCATTTTAATACACTTAGCTCAAAAACTAAAGCGGTATTAAACATCACATCGGCTTGTTCCTGAAAGGGGAAAATGTAGCGGTCTTCGCCTCGACGAACGCTCGGCCATCGGCTTAAGGTGTCGAGCGCCGAGTAACCTCGATACAAGGAATCTCTTACCATTCGTCGAATGAGTCGATTATCGGTCGTGGGAATCCGATTGTGTAAATCGAGATTCAACTGGGTAAAGGCCGAAACATACACCTTGAATTGTTCCCGGCTTTCGAGAAAATCGGAGAGTAAGGGGTTCAGAGCATGAATCCCTTCGATAATTAAAATGCTCCTTTCCTCCATTTGCAATTCCTTATCGACAAAATAACGATTCCCATTCGTAAAGGAAAAACGTGGCATAATCACCGGCTTGCCGTCGAGTAAATCCCGCATCTGGTTTGAAAATAAACGAATGTCTAACGCATCGGGGGTTTCAAAATCGTATTCGCCATGCTCATCGCGGGGCGTTTTTTCTCGCTCCACGAAATAGTTGTCGAGCGATATTTGAATAGGCCGATAACCCAATACTCTTAATTGGATGGCGAGTCGTTTGGTGAAAGTAGTTTTCCCGGAGGATGAAGGGCCAGAGACAAAAATCGCGCGAATCGGATGTTTGTGCTCGTGAATCTGATCGGCGATAGAGGCTAGCTTTTTTTCCTGCAAAGCTTCGGCAACTTTGATGAGTTCGCTTATTTTTTTCGATTCAATCATGGCATTCAGCTCGCCCACAGTGGGGACCTCTAAAATCTCTACCCAATCCTTATGTTCCTGAAAGATTTCAAACATTTTCGGTTGGATCACGATATCTTCCAACACCATTGGATTCTCTGTTTTTGGAAAGATGAGCAGCATTCCATGATAATAAGGAATCAAGTCGAAGACCTTCAAAAAACCAGTCGAAGGGACCAGCGGTCCATAATAGTAATCGCGAATATCTTCGAGCTGATATACGCTGGAATACAGATCAGTACGACTAGAAAGTAGTTTAACTTTATCGTTCAAGCCGAGATCTTTAAAAATCTGTATGGCCTCGCTAGTTTCAACTTCATCGCGGGTTATCGGGTAATCTTCTTGTATAATTTCCTGCATTCGATGCTTGATTTGCATCACCACTTCCCGATGCATGTCTTTGTCCATGGCTGGTCCGGTCAATTCGCAGTAGAGACCTTTCGAGATAGAATGTTCTACTTTCAGTCTTAAAAGCGGGAAACTATCCTTTATCGCTTTGTATAATACCATGGTAAGCGACCGGATATACATTTGCTTCCCATAACTATGCTGATAGGTGAGCAAGAAAATATTCTTGGGTTTGTAAATTTCATAGGATAACTCATGCACTTCGTTGTTAACCATAGCACCCAAAATGGTTTGATTGTCGGGAGCAATTTCAGATTGAAGCGCCATCTCCGATAAGGAGGTGCCGAGGGGGAAGTAATGCGTGCTTTGATTGTTTTCGCAGAATACTCGAATCATTTTAGCCATGGGAAATGAATTTAAGAACATCGTACCTTATTAACTGCAGGGTTCGGGCTTTTGTTTTAGTCTGAATCGGATTAATTCACGGATGAATTTTTTCGTTTCACCTGCTTTCTAAAAGTATCATTTTTTGTTTGGACAGCCATCCTCCATTTTCCTTTTCGGGAATCGAAATTGCTTCTTTTGGGTTGATAATTGAGCTTCTTTTTTGATCACTTTTCTTGTTTTCGAATCGATTTTGCGCGTTTTCGTGGTTGCTGAGGTCGTTTTGATTGGAGTTGCATGTGTTTATAGGCTTTCTGCGGGTTTCTTTATCTGGAGGCACTCCGATTGCTGATCTAATTCATGGAAATATTGATCTATGTCAATAAAATAATGAGATGATTTCGAAATTAAGTGGGGTTGCGTTCTAAATGACCTCATTTTAAGTTGTAGAACATGTTTTCGTTTGTTTTTAAACATCGTTAACCATTGCGAGTCGCTATGCCTTCATGGTATTTTTACGAAAGGCAACAACGATTTCTACCTATTGCATTGGGAAATCAAAGAGAAACCGGACAATTTCTCTATGGAAAATGAGGTAAAAGGGAGGGTCGTAATCAACTTTATTAATCAACTAATTCTATTAGCTATGAATTTCAAAAAACTATTTGGTCCCTTTGTCATGCTGGCCTTATCGGGCCTGGTAATTATGGTCAGCTGTAAAGGCGACGACGGCGACGAACTATCGGTAGCATCTTGTGTTGGATGTCATACCAATTATGCTCATTTACAGGCTGTTTATTCCCCCGATACGGTTGCTCCGGCAGGCGGTTGCGGCGGAGAAGCTCCTCATTATGAGCCCTACGACCGCGTTTATATGGGTGGTGCGGGTTA
>JAGYLP010000079.1 GCA_018401015.1 Bacteroidales bacterium | reverse complement strand
TGACAGCTTGGTTTGTAGTGGATTATTGAGTCATAAGAACAAACGTCTCAATAGCATCCAATCCATTGAGCCGGGCAAATTCCCTAAGATTCTACTCAGTTACATCCACTCGGAAGAGCCCGATAAGGTTCAGGTTGACATAAACGACTCGGAAGGACATTTAGTTTGGACGCGAATCTTCCGCATTGTTCGCTCCGCAAATACCCCCGAGCCAATCGAATCATCGACCTTGGGGAAAGCTGAGTTGGATGCCATGGTAAATGAAAAACTCTCCCAGCTACGTCAGGAGCAAGAGTTGGAGCAACTACGCAGCCGCAGTCAAGATTTGGAGGATGAAAACGAGCAGCTAAAGAGTCAGTTGGAGGAGGTAGAAAAGACACTGGAGGCTAAAAATACGATTGAACATTTAATGTCCCTGGCCGGGACTTATGGACCAAAGATTTTAGGGATGCTACGAGCTAATTCAGCCCCTTCGGGGGGCTTATCGGGCAGTCAGGTGTCGAAGGTCTCATTAAACAACGACCAGCAGGCTGTTTGGGAGATGACCGCCGAGTTCCTTATGAGGCTTAGTCCCGAGCACACCGAGAACTTTTACTACCTGCTCGTGGAGCTTAGCAACCAACCAGAGCAATTACCCGAGTTAATCCGCATTATTCACGCAAAAAATACGAGTCATGAAGTTTAAGATTGAAATTTCCATTGAGGCTGAATCGGAGCAGGAAGCGCGTCGAAAGGGAGCCTCGATGAGTGATGCCAGTGGTCTTTTTACCGCCAAGGAGTGGATGAAGATTGCCCAAAAGCTCAAAAACAAAATCATTCAGATTCAAATCCGCTCGATGATTTAAGCTCATGGAAAGGATGGAAAATATCCCTAAAAAGGTGCTCGGTGGATTGTTGCTGGCCGGTGGCATCTGGTTGGGTTATCGAATGGTAAGCAATAGTCTGAAAACCTATAAGGCACAAAGCGTAGCCTCACAAGCGGATCAGAGTGAGGAGGTTCGTCAAGCTGTTAGTATTCGCACGGCTCTTAATCCCAGCGGTATATCCTGGTTGGTATGGGCAGATGGGACGCAGGATGCATTCCTCAGCAAGCTATCGCGTGAGATACGAAACTGGCCCGGTGTATTGAAAGCCTATCAGAGCCTCTATCAGAGGGATTTAATCAAAGACCTGCAATCGGAGCTCAGTTCTAAGGAGCTTGATGCATTTTTTCAAGGCCTCGTTAGCGGACAAATCAACGAGTCGAATCAAACAAGCAGCACCGCGCAGGGAGCTTATACACGAGCGGGTCGATTGATTGTCGCTCGTCAGAATGTTCTAGTGCGCACCTCTCCCGATGCCTCGTATCAGGGCAATTGGTGGGAGCTTAGGGAGAAAAACAACATCCATCGCACCGCCCGAAAAGGGGAGCTGATAGGATACGCCACGGGGCGCCAGTTTTTCGATGCCAAGAATAATGTGAAGTTCATCGAGATTGGCTTCGAGGTATCATCGCAGCCAAGCTTTACGCCTTACCTGGATGATGCCGGTAAGCGCTTCTTGCTATGGGTCAGTGCCTCGAGTCTTTATACCGATCAATTCGATCGGGCACAAGAGATGTTATCGCGTTACCCGGCGGCAACCTTGGGACTGGAGAGTCTATTGCCCTTGTCGGGACAACTGGGGGTAAGCCCCTATTTATTAGCTACAACAAATGATTTCCAGCTGGCATGAATAAACCATCATGTTCACACTCATCAAACTAGAAGACCGAATATGAATAAAGAAGAATTTGTAAGTCGTTACTTTCCCTTAGCCCAAGATGTCAGTTAAAACGCTAATTTTACTCTCTGCTCTGGTATCGTTCTTCATAGTCAAAAGTGTGGTAA
>JAGYLP010000078.1 GCA_018401015.1 Bacteroidales bacterium | reverse complement strand
TGATAAACATTTTAAAAATTTCAATTCCAGTATGGTGCGATTAAAAGCAGCTATTGGTTTAATAGGAACAGCTATCGTGTTAATTTCAATTCCAGTATGGTGCGATTAAAAGCTAACAATAACAGATGAAACCTACCTGATAGGCTACATTTCAATTCCAGTATGGTGCGATTAAAAGTGCAAAACAGAGAGTGGAAGAGAGCCTTATGGAGTGATTTCAATTCCAGTATGGTGCGATTAAAAGAAATAATATAGTTATGCCAATGTCACCACATCCGGAATTTCAATTCCAGTATGGTGCGATTAAAAGAGTGATTATGCTGAAGACCCACTATATTTAGAAAAAATTTCAATTCCAGTATGGTGCGATTAAAAGTTTTCGATAAGAAAACGCGGGCTAAGTTATTCAGAATTTCAATTCCAGTATGGTGCGATTAAAAGGTTCACATATTTGGGCGTTGGCCTTGCTGCGCTGCTATTTCAATTCCAGTATGGTGCGATTAAAAGCTTGCACGAAAATTTGCAGATGCACCAGCGTTAAAATTTCAATTCCAGTATGGTGCGATTAAAAGGGAAACGCCGCCCTCAGTAGCTCATAGTTGCTTATTATTTCAATTCCAGTATGGTGCGATTAAAAGAGAACTCTATCACCGTGCCGTTGCCGAAGTGATACAATTTCAATTCCAGTATGGTGCGATTAAAAGCACTTTAAATGAGAGCAAGACATGGGAGATTACAAGATTTCAATTCCAGTATGGTGCGATTAAAAGCCTGTAAGCGTGTGCCCTTGCAACTGTGACCGCTCTATTTCAATTCCAGTATGGTGCGATTAAAAGTCAATTTCATCATAAAGGCATAGCGCATTGCATCAAATTTCAATTCCAGTATGGTGCGATTAAAAGCGTTTTCACACCTGCGGAAAGGATTCCATTTTCACCATTTCAATTCCAGTATGGTGCGATTAAAAGACCATCGCAGTAAACAGAAACGGGATAATTAATTCCATTTCAATTCCAGTATGGTGCGATTAAAAGTGTCCCAAGTCTTCGCAACGTTCACGCAATATTTTATATTTCAATTCCAGTATGGTGCGATTAAAAGTGAGGTAAAACTTGCTGAGATGGAAGGCTTTGAGGTATTTCAATTCCAGTATGGTGCGATTAAAAGCAAGCTAAAATGATTGACCTGATTACAGACATCAGATTTCAATTCCAGTATGGTGCGATTAAAAGGGCTTCCGTGCCATTTACATCTAACGTATTGCCGGGATTTCAATTCCAGTATGGTGCGATTAAAAGGACATTGCAAACGCACATCTTCAATTGCTGATAGATATTTCAATTCCAGTATGGTGCGATTAAAAGGCACGTGGAAGGGATGACAGGCGAAATAATCACTGAATTTCAATTCCAGTATGGTGCGATTAAAAGATGTGATTGTCGAAAAGCTAAGCGATGATGAATTTTATTTCAATTCCAGTATGGTGCGATTAAAAGGGTTGAGGTTCAATTGAAAAACATCAATGAAAAGCGATTTCAATTCCAGTATGGTGCGATTAAAAGAAACAATTTAAAAAATGGCACTTACACAAATAAATTTATTTCAATTCCAGTATGGTGCGATTAAAAGTTAGAAAAGCAAAACACATACATCACGAATACATAATTTCAATTCCAGTATGGTGCGATTAAAAGTGGCTCAGTATGCCTACGACAAGGATTTAGAAATGATTTCAATTCCAGTATGGTGCGATTAAAAGTGTCTTGCAGGTCTGATAGTGATAGCGTGATTGTAAAATTTCAATTCCAGTATGGTGCGATTAAAAGCATTGATCGCTACCGGAATAGGAGCAATCGTGGTGGATTTCAATTCCAGTATGGT
>JAGYLP010000077.1 GCA_018401015.1 Bacteroidales bacterium | reverse complement strand
AAAGAGCGCAAAGTTGTTCTCTTGAACTGGAAAGAAGCCACGCGCCGGGAGTCGCGCGGCAGTTCGTTGTTGCCGACTTTCGCCTCTTCGCCCAGTCGCCCAGTCGCCCCTTCGGGAAGTCGCCCCCTCGCCCAGTCGCCCCTGTGCTTCGTTTTTCACATTTCAAACTCCCAGCGATGCCAACGAAATCACATTAATCCCATCTTCCCGTTGATGGGTCATTCCGGTTCCGGTGATAATGTTGAGGGTTTTCGGTAGAGGCATTTTGCTTTCATTGATGTTTTGCGAAAAACGTTTCAGATTGGTAGCCGCTTCATCGATGAATCCTGTCCCTAACTTTATTTCAAAAGCAGCATAATCACCATTTCGTTTTTGTACAATAGCATCTACTTCAAGACCGTAGGAATCATGATAATGGAACAGTTTGGCATCGTTTGCTTGTGCATACACTTTAAGCTCATGAGTGGCCAACGATTCAAACAAAAATCCTGCATAGTGCAAATCCTTCATCAGCGATTCTTTGTCCAGGCCCAAGGCAGCTGCTGCCAAAGAGGGGTCGCATAAATGCCGCTTGGGCGATTTACGAAGAGAGGCAGATGAGCGAATATGCGGATTGAAAGCAGGTTGTTCGTATAAGACCATTAAACGCGACAAAGCATTCAGATAATCGGCTATCGTGTTTCGCGACACCTCATTGCGGTCGGATGTTTTTACATCATTTTCCAGCGTCTTACTATCTACCATAGTGGCTGTGTTCCTGGCAAGGGAGCGCAGCAGACTACGTACTTTTAGGGGGTCACGCCTAACTCCTGAAACCCTACTCATATCCACCTCACAGAGTAAATCCACGTAGGCACTATTCACTCGAATAGCGTTTTGGAGCGGCTGATTCAACAGATTAGGCCATCCGCCAATCAGCATTCTTTCGAAGATAAAATCGAGCGATACAGCTGGGTCGTAAAATCGAGGGAAGCTACCTTTGAGCAGATCGGAAAGTTTGGCTTTCCCCGACGAAAAACCCAATTCTTGCCATGTTAAGGTGTCCATTTCAATCAGGGTAAAACGTCCGGCTCCACTATGCATGGTCGCGTCATCTGTGGGATTCGACGAACCAGCCAGGATAAATTGTCCTTTAGCCTTTCGTTCGTCCACTTCATGACGAATGTAATTCCATATCTCAGGGTGTATTTGCCATTCATCGATAAGTCGAGGTGTATCGCCATACAACAAGAGTTGAGGGTCGGTTGCCATGATTACGGGAACTTGTTTATCCCGATCCATTTCGATCTGACTGTGTGCAAATCGTTTTGCCGTTTCGGTCTTACCACACGCTTTCGGACCTTTGATAAGCACCGCTCCCGAAGCAGTCAGGCTATCCGCAATATCAGCTTCAATAATCCTGTTTAAATAATTCATAACCTAAAATTTAACTCAAAGTGCTAACGTGGACTAATTTATGCTGCTGTGCAAATATAAGCAAAATCATTGTGCAGTATTGAGGATTTTTATTGTGCAAAATAGTATAATGGTTGTTGGCTTTTAGCTTTCGGGAGGTTGTTCAATATTTGATATTCAAAATTTAATCCCGATGAATCGGGACTTTCGCTGCTCTTCAGAATTGTACTTTTCTCTAGCTTCTCTGTGTACCGGAAAGAAGCCACGCGCCGGGAGCCGCGCGGCAGTTCGTTGTTGTTGGCTTTCGCCCCCTCGCCAAGTCGCCCCTTCGCTCGGTTCGCTAAAGTCGGCTAGTCGCCGCTGCGCTCCGATTTTCACATTTCACTCTTCACTTTTCTCTTTAAAAAAAAGTTCGCGGAGGTTATAAAGTTCGCAAAGGTTCACGCAAAGTTCGCTGAGGATCCGCAAAGAGCGCAAAGTTGTTCTCTTG
>JAGYLP010000076.1 GCA_018401015.1 Bacteroidales bacterium | reverse complement strand
CTTCAGGCTGTTTCCGTATACCGGCACCGGGAACAACATCGATTACAAAACCGACGGAAATCCGCTGCAGATAAGCCTTTCGGCGAATTAAACTTTTGGTAACACGATGTTTACCCTCAGGCTATAAAGCAAGTTTAGTTTTATGCTCGAGAATTGCACACACGAGAAGAAATGCTTAACAGAAATAATTACCCAGGCTATCCGCTTTGGGCTTCTTTTAGTTCATCAGCATTTGATGATTATCCAAGGAGCTTGGTTTTCTGCGTTTCTCCGGTTGGTGCAAGAAGAAGTTCTAAAACACGAACTTACCTACCCCACTCTGAAAAACAGAAATCGAGAAACCACTAAACCAAAAAACATGAAACATTTTTTCTTACGATTATCAGGATTAATCCTGGCCTTATTCCTTGGAATGGGCGTCGGGCAGGGACAGACTATGACCGAGGATTTTACCAACTCAAATGCCACCTCTAGTTATGCTACTGGTTCTTTCGTTGGAAATAATTCTATTACCTGGAACTATATAGCCTCAAGGGATGAGAATGGGGATGCAAACAATTCGGGAATAAACGGAAAGGCCCTAATGTTAAGACAATCATCTTCTAACAGCAAAGTATACTCCAACAGTATTCCTGGGGGAATAGGAAATTTCTCAGTTAAATTATACAAGGGATTCACAGGAGGGGGAAATCGGCAAGTAGAACTATTTGTAAACGGAATCTCAAAAGGCACTTCAACTCCATTTGATAATTACGATGAACATATTTTTGAGGTAAACAATATCAATATCTCTGGAGATGTTGTTATCGAAATTAGAAACATCACATCAAAACAAGTAATTGTGGATGACATCTCATGGACAGGTTATTCTGCGACGGCAAACAATCCTCCCTCCATCACCAACATCACCCAAACACCATCGGCCGATGTGACTTCATCGACCACGGTTAGCATTTCGGCCGATGTGACCGATAGCGATGGAACGATTAGTTCGGTGAATTTGAATTGGGGAACTTCGAGTGGTAATTTGGGAACCACGATTGTAATGTCGTACGGTGGAAGTGGCGATACTTATACCACCAATACTTCCATTCCTGCACAAGCCAACGGAACTACCGTTTATTATACTATTTCCGCCAGCGATAACGATGGAGACGAAACGACCAGTGCGGAGCAATCGTATGTAATCATAGCTCCTTTAACTACTACACTACCCTATTCAGAAGACTTTGCAAGCGATTTATCCGGTGTCTATACGTATTCGGAAAGTGGAGCCACCAAGGTTTGGGAGTACACTTCGGGCTATGCTTCGATGAATGGATATAACTCCGGCGATACCGAAACCGACTGGCTGATTCTTCCGGGAATCAACTTGAATAATTATAGCAATGAAATTCTTACGTTCGATACCTGGTACAATTACGGAACAGATGATGCATCAAATTACCTGAAATTATTCTATTCAACTGATTATAGTGGTCTGGGAGATCCTTCGCAATCGAATTGGTCCGAGCTATCTTTTACCAGCCCAGCGACCAACCAAGTCTGGATATCTTCCGGCAATATCGATTTAAGTGGAATTAGCGGCACATCGGTTTGGTTAGCATTCAAATACAATTATACAGCAGGGAACTACCGGAGTTGGGGAATCGATAATATCGCCCTAGCCCCGGTAGCCATTATCAATCCTTCAAACTTTGCAGCTACTACCGAATCGACTACTTCGATTTCATTGGGTTGGACGCTGAATCCTTCCTCGGATAATGTAATGATAGCCAGAAGTTCTTCGGATTCCTTTGGCACTCCAAGCGATGGAACCGGCTATAGTGCAAGCGATGCGCTTGGCGATGCTACCGTTATTTACGTTGGCAGTAGCACCTCTTATACAGACAATAGCTTAGCGGCTGCCACCACCTACTACTACAAGGCTTGGTCGGTTACGGGAAGCAATGGGTACTCCGTAGGGGCCACCAGTGTTTCGGCTACTACCTTTAGCCCAGAACCCAGCAACCACCCTACCGGTTTAAGCGCTACTACCAATACCTCTTCAAGCATCACGCTTAGCTGGACCGACGCCACAGCAGGTGCGGGCGATCAACTTCCGCAAGCTTACCTCGTA
>JAGYLP010000075.1 GCA_018401015.1 Bacteroidales bacterium | reverse complement strand
CAACTACACACTATCTCCGCTCAAGCAGGGGATTGCTAGCTTATCGCCTTATACAAAAGAGTTTGAACGATTAGTTTTTTCGAACAAGCTGCTACACGGAGGACATCCTATCCTTCGGTGGATGATGGGCAACGTCGTAATCGACACGGACACAAATGGAAACATTAAGATTAACAAGCAAAAGAGCGGCAATAAGATTGACGGAATAGCTGCAACTATAAATGCGTTAGCTCAATTTATGGACTTTACAGACGATTCCGACCTTTACATAAAAAAAGACATTCGATTCTTATGAAAATAGCTGTATTGATGCCAATCTGGAAGCGCCCAGAAATCTTAAGCGCAATTTTGAAGCGATGGAAATCGCCTCCGTCAAAGATGAGGATAGAGCTATACTTTGTCTTTATCGTAAGCAAGGAGGACCCACATTTCGCCAAGCTTGTAGACATTTGTAAATACTTCCTTAAGTCCGACACGATAGAAGGAATTATAGTTGAGTTTCCTAATCTCCCAGTCGCAAGTAAGCAGAATGCCGGGCTAGGCATTGCTTTAAAAAGAGATTGGGATTATTTAATGAACATCGGAAGCGACAATGTGCTTGCTAATGATTATTGGAATTTAGTTTGGCCGGATATGTGGAAAGGAGCTGACGTTATACTTGGCAATCGAGTAGTTTTCCTAGATAGCTACACAAGAGAAGTAATTGAAGGCAGATACAATTTAATCGGTGCAGGGCGTTTAATTGCACGTCGTTTGATTGATGCTACATGGAAAAAATTCGGCTACCTCTATACGCCTCACATGAATAGCGGAATGGACACTTGTTCTAGGTTGAATTATAGTAAATCTGTACCAAATCACAGTGAAGTGCTTATAAATAATTCGCTAGTCGTTGATATTAAGAGTTTTACAAATATCAATTTATTCATTGATATAAAACATCGAGGTCATGAAGTTACCAAAGTCGATGCCGAAGAATTTACACGATTTGCAAGCTTATCCGAGCTATGTGATGAAATTGCAAAGCTTCGAGGGGTTTTTAGAGGCGGTTCAATGCGAGATGCGGCATCATGACCGCAACAGGGATGCGTATGAGCAGATCGAAAATGTGTATGAGCATTTTTTCAACAAGCGCAGATACGCTAGTTATGAGGTTTTTTCAGTTACAGTTAGCAATTCGAGAAAAAAGAAAAAATGACTAGGAGTAAGTATTGATATCGTATCTTCGCTTTGCCCTTCCTTCAAAGGCTTTTGGCTAGTTGTGAATTTTTCTTTCATAGCTAGCCTTTTTTTTGGCATAAATTGCCTTTCTAGTAAGGTTTATTCAACCGCTTTAAACCGTAAGCAGATGATATTTTAGCGCTTAACTCATTCTGTTTTAATTAATTGCACAATCTTAATTAAATTAATGCTTTAGATGGGTATTGCTCCTTAATTTAGCTGCATGAAGCAGTATAAACTATTCGGACTATCTATCTTTTCGGTTGAGGAGCGAGAACTTAACCCGGAAAACCCACGGACGAGTTTATCGGAGTGGGTGCAAAGTCTGTCTGGTGCAGGCGAGCAAATCGTAACGAGTAAAAGCGCGATGCAGTACAGTGCAGTCTACGCGTGTGTCCGAATTATTTCCGAGACAATCGCATCTCTCCCCCTCTCAATCCTTGCTCGCGATGGCGACAAGGTAGTGAAGGAACAACATCCATTGACTTTTTTTATTGAGAAGCAGCCTAATCAGGTAATGACTCGCTTTCAATTTTGGCAAACATTGTTAAGCCATGTAAATTTAAGTGGGAACGGCTACGCTATCATATATCGCGATACGCAATTGCGCCCTATTCGCTTTCAGTTAATTAGCGACCCTAGCCGGGTTAAGGTTTTGTACGATGCAGATAGAGACAAGCTAAAGTATGAGGTAACTGGTTCAGATGGTGAAAAGAAACGAGTGCTTGAAAGTTATGAAATGTTGCATATCAAGGGCGTATCAGTTGATGGCATAACCGGATTATCTCCGATCGAGTACCATCGTAAGACCATTTCTGCTGGACTAAGTGAAACAGAGTTTCAGAAATCATTCTTCGAGAATGGCGCGCACCTTAGCGGCATACTGGCGTTTCCCGGAGAGCTAAATGACGATGCTTATAAGCGGCTTTCGACCAGTTGGAATAATCGCTATTCAGGAAGTAACAAGGCTGGTGCAACTGCAATCCTTGAAGGGGGAGCTGATTACAAGCCTATTGGTATAAAGCCAATAGATGCGCAATTCATGGAGCAGAGGCGATTCACAGTCGAGGACATCGCTAGAATTTACCGTGTGCCGTTGCATTTAATCCAAGACACTAGCCGTTCGACCTTTTCAAACATTGAGCATCAAAGTATCGATTTCGTCCAGCATACGATTCGTCCGATTATCAAAAATATCGAG
>JAGYLP010000074.1 GCA_018401015.1 Bacteroidales bacterium | reverse complement strand
TCACCTTTTGGATTATTTGCATTTTGAACCTCAACTAGATAATCCGGAGCAAACCGTGCCACCAAATCCGGTGAAAGGGTGCCAGTGAATCCGGAGCAAAGGGTGCCATTTTTGGTTGGATTTAAGTGGGGTTTTGGGAAAAAGAGAGACAGAGAGGGGGCGGCGGCGGCCAATGGAAATCCGATTTAAACAGTGCCACTTTTGATTTTCTAATAAAAAGCGAGTCTTTCGTTGAAAAAGCGAAAGATGGCAGCAAAACAATTAGACATTATGAAAATCAAACAGTTAATCCTATTAAAAAGGAAAGGGTGGTCGAATCGAAAGATCGCCGAAGAGATTGGGGTAAGCCGTAACACGGTAAACGAATATGTTCATTATTTGCAGGCAAGTGGTCAATCCTATGCTGAGTTAGAAACCTTGTGTGAACCAGCACTTCAAGAGCTTTTCCCTAGTAAGGAATACCTTGAAAGGGATCGATACGCCGACTTGCAAAACCGCTTGCCGAACTTACAAAAAAGCCTAACAAAACCGGGAGCTACGAAAAAAGTACTCTGGAAAGAATACAGCGATGCCTACCAAGATGCCTATGGTTACAGTCAATTTTGTGAGCATTTCCGGCAATGGGCCAAAACAATGCAAGTGAGTGGTAAATTGGTACACAAGGCAGGCGAAAAGTTATTTATTGATTTTGCAGGAAAGAAGCTTTCCTACGTTAATCGGGATACTGGGGAAGTGCATGCAGCGGAAGTTTTTGTGTCGGTTCTTCCAGCAAGCCTCTACAGCTATGCCGAAGCTGTTGAGGATCAGACACGGAAGAGCTTAGTGAAATGCACCAACCATTCGTTGTTTTACTATGGTGGAGTTCCGGCTTCCCTGGTTCCGGATAATTTGAAATCAGCCGTAAGTAAATCAAGTAAACATGAGCCCATGTTGAATAAAACCTTCCGTGATCTTGGGCTTCACTATGGCTGCGCAATCAATCCAACCAGAGCCTATAAACCGCAAGACAAAGCCCTGGTGGAGAGTACCATTAAGCTTATTTATCAGCGGATTTATTACCCGATGTCTAAAATGACATTTTTCAGTATCCATGAAATAAATCAGGTTCTGTGGAAGCTTTTAAAGGCATTTAATTCACATCGATTAAGCCTAAAAGAAACCAGTAGGTATAAGCAATTTATTGAATTAGAGAAGCCTTATTTATCTCCCTTACCAGATAGAGAATACAAACTTCACCACTACCAAAGGGCAAAAGTTCAGAAAATGGGATACATTTTTCTCTCGGAGCAAAAAAACTACTATAGTGTTCCTTTTCAATACATTGGTAAGCATGTTGAGGTTCAGCATACCGATGAGTTTGTGGAGATTTATTATCAGCATAATCGGATTGCAAGCCATAAAAAGAGTTATGCGAAGGGAGAATATGTGACTGAGAAACAGCATCTTTCTAGCTCCCACAATTACTACACTTCCTGGAATAGCGATTTTTTTATTAAGCAGGCTGAAAAAATAGGAGTCTATACTGCCAGTTACATTGAACAGCTAATTGCTCAACATGAATATCCGGAAGTAGCCTATAAGCGATCCCAAGGAATCATTGCACTTAAATCGCTTTACGATATAGATCGTATCGAAAAAGCCTGCTCAATAGGGCTTAGCTTGGAAAAGTACTCTTATCGATTAATCAAAAATATCCTTGAAAATAAAATGGATATGGTATCGGAATCACCTTTACTATCTCATCATATTACTCGCCACAAGAATAATCGTAAACCATCAAATTATCAATAACATGAATCAACACACAACCATTGAAAAAATGAAACAGATGCGCATGACCGGTATGGCCGAGGCTTACTTAAACAGCCTGAACAATCGGAATGAAACGCCTTATTCGAATGATGAATTTATTACCTTATTAATCGATTTGGAATGGGATAATCGCCTGAACAAAAGGATTAAAACACTGATTAATAAAGCATCGTTTCGCGAAAAAGCAAGTGTTCGCAATATCAATTATCAGCCTTCCAGAAATCTGGATCGAAATGCCTTTGAGAGAATGATTGCTTTACATTTTATCGATAACAAAGAGAATATCATCATCACTGGAGCTACCGGAACCGGGAAAAGCTATTTAGCACAGGCAATCGGGATGCATGCGTGTGAAATGACGAAAAAAGTATTGTATTTTAATACAACCAGGCTAATGGATCAGCTAAAACTTGACAAAATACAAGGCAAATACCTTCAGTCTATGAGAAAAATCCAAAATGCAGACTTAATAATACTCGATGACTTCGGTTTATCTCCAATTGATCAAATGCAAAGACAGGCTCTGCTGGATATCGTTGAGCATCGATATGAAAAATCATCAATTATCTTGACATCGCAGGTCCCGGTAGCGCAATGGCATGGATTAATTGGTGAAGATACAGTCGCTGATGCCATTTTAGACCGACTGGTTTACTCCTCACACCGAATCGAACTAGAAGGAGAATCTTTAAGGAAAAACAAATTGAAAAAAGAATAAATTAGCCCGTAATTTAGGAAATCAAAAGTGGCACCCTTTCACCGGATTTAGTGGCACGGTATGGCCGGATTATCTAGTCAGATCCCTTAAAAAATGCTGCGTCGTTTGCTGCACATCGACCTCAACATGCAACCATTGACGATAGGCATCGGACGATTGCTGGTAAGCAAACATTCCTCCATTGAAAAGCACTCCGAGATGTGAGTAGTGAGGGTGAGTAGTGAGTATTGAGGGAGGAAACTGGTTTTAGAAAAAAGCTTGGCTCCTCTTGCTCAT
>JAGYLP010000073.1 GCA_018401015.1 Bacteroidales bacterium | reverse complement strand
TACGATAAGTTTTATAATGTGACGGGTTTCTCGGGCACACTTGTATTATATCGTGATGTTAAGACAAATAACTATTATTTGACTTATTTATATGCACCAGGTGGTTTGTCATCGAAGCCTGAATCAGTGAGTGCCTTATTTACTCTTAATGGAGGCAACATCAACGTAGCACATGGAAATTTCCCCTCTGCAAACGTACAAGTGTCCTACGACCCGGTAAGTAATACTATTGTTTATGGTGGAAATACCTACGAAGCCTTACCATACGAAGTATGGAATAGTGAGAAGCTAGTCGCTGGCGCTGATGCCCCTATTGGCATCAAAGCTTTCGACCAGTACAATAACCCAGCTCTCGATTATACCGGAACAAAAAGCTTGACCTTCAGCTATACCGGTCATCCACAAAACCATCCTTTCTACTATGTGGAACCTAATGTGGGTGGAACAGACTTCGGAACAGCTACTACGATTAGCTTTAACAACGGGGTAACATCGAATGTAAGTACACTTCATCTTTATACCGCCAGAAACGAAACCGTTACGGTTAGCGATGGAACCATTGGTAGTACCATTACAATCAATAGTGTAGCTTACAATTATCCATTAACAGCCACTGTCGAACATGCTTCACCCGATCGTTTATCCGTTCGCTTTGATAATAGCAGTTCTCCGGTTACGGCCGGCGACGGTCACAACATCGTGGTAACTGCCTACGATGCCTATAATAACCTGGCAACCGGTTTTACAGGTGCAAAACAAATTCGTTTCTCAGGAGCCAATGCGTCTCCAAGTCCTGCAACCAGTCCTACAGTTGCTGGAACTAACTTCGGTTCCAATACCTTGCTTACTTTCTCAAGTGGTACGGTTACAGCTTCCATGATTCTTTACAATGCTGAAACAGGCTTGTTCATAACAGCTACCGATTGGACAGCTGCCTCTCAAGGTATTGCCTCAAGCAATATAACTTTTGATAGCCAACCGTATGAATACCGTTTGGCAGTGGATGTTAATCATAACACGGCCACCAAATTAGCCATCGACACCGAACCATCCACATACGTGCGTGCGGGCGATGCCTTGGCTACTCAACCGGTTATCAGTATCCGCGATGCTTATGGTAATGTGATTACGAGCGATAACGCTACTAAGATTACTGCCTCAGCGAATGGTACACAGGAACTGATTGGTATACGCGAACTTACAGCTAGTTCGGGTATCGTAAGCTACGCTGGATTGAACTATACCTTAATGGAGAACATTACCATCTCTTTCACTTCGATTCCTGCTTTAACAACGGTTACTTCGAATAGCATCACGGTTGATCACAACCGAACTGCGAAATTCGATTTCACCACTGAACCTGCTTTCATCATTGCCGGTGGACAGCGAGGAGCGTATGTAGTAACTCGTTACGATGCATACGATAACCTGGTGAACAATGTCGTAAAACAAGATGGAACGGATGATTCCACTCCTGAAACCGTTTATCTCTACACGGACGGATCGGTAACAAATCCTTTTGTGAGTACCTTCCACGATGCTGCTACTGCCGGTAATACGATTACCAGTATCAATATTGCTGATAATGCAACTACCGCCAACTTCTGGTACTACTCTACCAATGCAGGCGATCACCTCATAACCGGTTCCGATGCATCAACGCTTGATAATCCGGATGCCGGTGTAACCAATGCGGTTCATAACACCCTGGAAGTGCGTCCGGCTGCGCTAAGCCATTTCCTTGTTACCGACATTAATACTGATCAAAATGGATGGACAGAGCTGTATTATGGTGATAGACAGACCGTAACAGTTGAAGCAATTGACATTCTCGGTAACCGTAAAACAAACTATACTGGTTCCATTACCTTTAACTTAACCGATGCTAATTCAGTTGTTGGAACTCATTATCCCGGAGACTACACTTTTACGGTAGGGCCAAACGGTGATAATGGTATTCACACATTTACAGATGAGATTGTTTACAGTCGACCTAGTTTTGAGCACCCCAATTATCCAAGCGTAGACGAATGGTGGGTTACGGTGGTTGATTTAGCTCAACCAACAAAATATGGTTCATTGGTTAAGATTAAAGTGATACGACGACCTATTATTGTAACCGCGGATAACCGAACTAAAGAGTTCTATGGAGATACTTATAATTTAGGAACAACTGAGTTTACAGTAACCAGTAATTTAACTAGTGAGTATGCTTTTAGTGAATCCATTACCAGTGTCACTCTAAACAGTACCGGTACAGCAACGACCGCTCTGGCTGGTTCTCATGACATCGTTCCAAGTAATGCTACCGGTATCAATGGATTCAATCCGGATTATTATTCCATAACCTATACCAATGGAACTTTAACTGTAGAAGAGCGTCCAATTACCATCACGGTTACTAGCAACCAAAATAAGGTTTACAGCACAGCCGATCCGGTTTTTGCCTATTCGTTAACCAGCGGTAACCTTGTAAATGGAGATACTTTTACCGGAGCTCTCTCTCGAGATACCGGTGAAGATGTGGCAAATAACTATGCGATTAGTCAGGGAACCTTAACCATTGAAAATGGAGGAACGAATAAAGCGGCTAACTACGATATTACTTTCGTTGACGCATACTTCGAAATCACTCCATGGCCCTTGGTATTCAGCAGTATCAATGCATCCGACAAAACCTACGATGCTACCACCACAGCCTCGCTGACGTTTAGTGATAATCGTCCGATTGGAGGTGATAATCTCACCTTCAATACTACGGCAACCTTCGCGGATAAAAACGTAAACTGGACTAATAGCGCTGCCGGAACAAAAACGGTCAGTTATACCATTTCAATTAGCGGTGGAACCGATGCAGATAACTA
>JAGYLP010000072.1 GCA_018401015.1 Bacteroidales bacterium | reverse complement strand
TTTTTACTCAAATCCAATACTAATGAATCATTTCTTGAACCCATTATCCAATATCTAATCTCATCATGCGCATCACCGGAACTCATTTTGCATATTTCCAGATTTGTCATCGTAAGATGTGGCTATTTCATCATGGGATTCAAATGGAACAACATTCCGACCTAGTGGGCGAAGGACGGTTAATTCACGAAACCAGTTATCAGCAGCGACCGAATCGCTATGTCGAACTGGAAATGGAGGGGATTAAAATCGACTATTACGATCCGGGTAAAAAGTGTGTCCACGAGGTCAAAAAATCATCCATTCTTGAACCGGTACATGAATGGCAACTTAAATATTATCTCCATGTTTTAAAGAAAAATGGAATAAACGACGCCTATGGAATGCTGGAGTATCCAAAATTGCGGAAAACGGCTGAGGTGCATCTCAGCAGTATGGATGAAGAGGCCATTGAAGAGATGATCCGTATGATGGAGAGAATCCTTGAAAGTGATGCATGTCCCGAAAAAGAACGATTAAAAATTTGTCGGAATTGCGCCTACCATGATTTCTGCTGGTCGAACGAAATAGATACAAGGGAATGAAAAAGTCCTATTACTTCCTAAATCCTGGCCGGTTATCCCGTAAGGATAATACGCTGAAATTCACACCGGTCGATGAACTTGGAATCGAAGGCCAACCGCGTTACTTACCAGTTGAAAATGTGGAAGAGTTTTATTGTTTCGGTTCGCTCGACGCAAACAGCAGCTTGTACAATTTTCTTGGGAAGAATCAAATAAGTGTTCATTATTTCGACTATTACGAGAATTACACCGGCTCGTTTATGCCAAGAGAACATCTGCTTTCAGGTAAACTCTTGGTGAATCAGGTGAAGTACTACCTTAACAAGTCTCAAAGAATCGATTTGGCACGTAAGTTCATCCACAGTGCATCCCATAATATCCTTCGAAACTTGATGTACTACCGGAACAGGGGGAAAAATCTTGATGGATCAATCGAGGATATTAAGCGATACAGTGAGTATATTGAACAAGCTAAGGACATTGAAACCCTGATGGGAATAGAAGGAAATATACGCTTACGATACTATCAGGAATTCGACACTATAATCCAGCATTTTACTATGGAGGGACGTAGTAAACAGCCACCTCTGAATGAAATAAACGCCTTGATTTCTTTTGGTAATATGATGTGTTATGCACAATGCCTTCGAGCCATTCATCAAACTCAACTAAATCCGACCATTAGTTATCTCCATTCACCAGGCGAACGCCGTTTTAGTTTAGCCCTCGACTTAGCAGAAATCTTCAAGCCTTTGCTCGTCGATCGGTTAATATTCAGCTTGCTAAACAGACGGGAATTGAAAGCGGATGATTTTGACATTAAGGTAAATTCGGCGGTATTGAAGGATAAGGGTAAAAAGATTTTTGTAAGTGGTTTTGAAGCACGCCTTAACGAAACGATCAAGCACCGGAGTTTAGGGAAGAGCGTAAGTTATAGGTATTTGATTCGGTTGGAATGTTACAAACTAGTGAAGCATCTCATGGGAATTGAGCCTTATAAACCCTTTAAAATGTGGTGGTAAAACTAGGGCGTTTTGAAACAAAGATTACAAGCGAATGATATAGCAACAAAAGCATAAAACGATGTATGTAATTTTAGTTTACGATATTGGAGAAAAAAGAGTTGGTAAAATGCTTAAACTTTGCCGCAAATATTTGAATTGGATCCAAAACTCAGTATTTGAAGGGGAAATCAGTGAGCTAAAGCTGAAAGAATTACTTTCAAATGCATCATCGATTATGAAGAAGGAAGCAGATAGTCTAATTATCTTTAAGTCACGCCAACAAAAGTGGCTTGAAAAACAGATCATTGGACAAGAAAGAAGCAGTTTAGATCAGATTATTTAGTCGTCGGTGACCGAAAAGTTGCTGAGTTTTTTGCTCATGACCATTACCAATCCAACCACAAGTTCTTTGACATACTGAAGATAAAGCACTTAACAAATCTGTCGTCTCTCAAGGCTAAACTTGTTATTGACGGTCGACGATCTAAAAACCTTAAGAAGGATTTTTCAGCAAGCTGAAACCATTATTCTATCGTATTTTTTTTCATTTTTGCACACGGCTATCAATCGTACCATACTGGAATTGAAATGTTATAAAGCTTTCCGTATATCGCCCCATTGTCGGCTATCAATCGTACCATACTGGAATTGAAATCAGCAATCACATTCCCCTCAGGCGTTGCAACAGCTTCTATCAATCGTACCATACTGGAATTGAAATTGATTCAAAAATAATTAAATGTGACTAATTAGTCATCTATCAATCGTACCATACTGGAATTGAAATCCGATATGATGCGTGAGAATGTATGCAGGTAATAACGCTATCAATCGTACCATACTGGAATTGAAATACCGCAACACAAGCTCTCTGGACTTACGCCTACAACACTATCAATCGTACCATACTGGAATTGAAATCGTCGTCCTTAATTGATACAGGAATTCTGAACCCACCCTATCAATCGTACCATACTGGAATTGAAATACTTGTGTTATCTCGACTTTAATCTCGTCGTCATCCTATCAATCGTACCATACTGGAATTGAAATAGCGGACACAGACGTAAGACTCACTAAATGAGCAGCTATCAATCGTACCATACTGGAATTGAAATATTCGATGCGCTTCACTCCGTGAATCACGCTTGCATGACTATCAATCGTACCATACTGGAATTGAAATTACTGCGGCTTGTTCTGCAACCTTACCGGCCGCGCTATCAATCGTACCATACTGGAATTGAAATTCGGGGCGGATGCGCTCAATGAAGTGAGGTAAGCCTCTATCAATCGTACCATACTGGAATTGAAATTTTTTTTACCAGAGCGGTCGTTTGTAGCAAGTTGCTATCAATCGTACCATACTGGAATTGAAATGGTAGTAATAGTTCGTGATACGTTTCATTGAAGTGCTATCAATCGTACCATACTGGAATTGA
>JAGYLP010000071.1 GCA_018401015.1 Bacteroidales bacterium | reverse complement strand
GCGCAATATCGAAAAGCTGGCCGGTTGCAAAATCCTCGATCGAACCAACCTGATTCTGGATATTTTTGCTCAACGTGCACGCACCTCGCATGCTAAAGTGCAAGTAGAATTGGCTCAGTATCAGTATCTCCTACCGCGCTTAACGCGTATGTGGACCCACCTTGAGCGGCAACGAGGCGGAATCGGTTTGCGCGGACCGGGAGAAACGGAAATTGAAACTGACCGTAGGGTCATTCGCGATCGGATTGCTCGTTTGAAAGAGCAATTGAGCAAAATCGATAAACAAATGGCTACGCAAAGGAAAAATCGCGGACAACTGATTCGGGTCGCCTTAGTCGGCTATACCAACGTAGGAAAATCGACCATCATGAACATGTTGAGTAAGTCGGATGTATTTGCTGAAAATAAGCTCTTTGCCACACTCGACACCACCGTGCGAAAAGTGGTAATCGGAAATTTACCTTTCCTGCTTTCCGATACAGTGGGTTTCATTCGAAAATTGCCGACTCACCTGGTAGAATCGTTCAAATCGACACTCGACGAAGTACGCGAATCGGATATCTTGCTGCACGTAGTCGATATTTCCCACCCTCATTTCGAAGATCAGGTAAATGTGGTTCGGCAAACCCTTCAGGATATTCAGTGCGCCGACAAGCCTACCTATCTTATCTTCAATAAAATAGATGCCTTTAGCTATGTTCACAAGGAGGCCGACGATTTAACGCCGATGCAGCGTGAAAATTACAGCCTCGACGACCTAAAAAAAAGCTGGATGGCAGGCGCTAACGAAACCTGCATTTTCATTTCGGCCCTTGAGAAACGTAATATCGAAGAGTTTAAAGAACGGCTTTACGAACATGTGTACGAAATACACACAGCTCGCTATCCATACGACCATTTATTGTACTAAGGTTTCCCGCGATAATAAAGGTACCAGGCATTTTTAGCGAAAGGCTGCTGGCGTATTTCGTCCAGATAAGCAAGGGCTTCAGCCTTCGATTCAAAGGAATTGTAAGAAACGCGGAAGTAGCCATTCTTCTGGTTCACCAAATTCGATGAGAAACCTTGCTTTCTCAATTTCATTACCCCGGCTAAGGCTTCTTGCTCGCTTGGATACGAGGCAGCAATCACATGATATGGGTACTGTTGCGTAAAATCGACCGGATCGATAATTTCATCAGGCTCTGCCACCGTCATCGGCTGTTCGATTTCTTGCTCTCCCCCAGGTTTTTCATCCGAGTTGGCATTCCCCAGCATCGATTCGGATTTCGATGGAGAAGAATCATCGATTGGCTCCGAGGAGGGAGTCGATTCAGTGGACCCTTTTTCATCGACAAGTTGGTCTGTTCCGGCAGGCTCAACCGTTCCTGCAATCAACCCCTCCTCCCCTTCAGCTATTTGACTATCAACAACTTGCTCTTGGGGTAATGAATTCGAGGCGGCCTCATTCCCCTCTGCTTTCGATTCACGGGAGGTTTCTGCAGATTTTCCTTTACCCCCTTTTTCGGGGACAATTGGAACCTGGTAGTCGGTGGTGGGTGGATTAGGGCTGAAGAACCAATCGGGATAAAAAAAGTAACTGGCTCCGAGCAATACAACTACCAAAAACAAACTGAGAAAAATCGCCGGTATCCAGTTTCTGTCTTTGGGCCGATCCACAGGTGTAACCGGTGGACGTTGATCCGATTCAGCTTGATAGCTCGGTCTGCTTGCTGATGATTTCGGTTGTGACTCCTCGCTCGCTGCAGGTGGAGCCATTCCCATCTTCCTGAAACCCTCCGATTCTTCGGCTGGTCGCGATTCCTCTTTCAAGCTGTTAAAAAGCTCGTCGGCTTTTGGTGGATCACTTTCCGGGGAATCCGATTTGCTTCCCGCTGATTCATGATGAGTTTCGATTTCTGCTTCTTTAGCCGATTCAGGAGTTTTACTCTCATTCGGATCAGGCTCAGGAGAGGCCGGAATGACCTTCGATTCGCTCGCATGACTGGTTGATTCTTCTTTTGCAGCAGTTTTTTCAGCAGCACCGGTATCGCTATGGAGAAATTCGGTGGCAAAAGCAAGCTTCCCTTTGGAATCTCGGAACACATGTCCCATGCCCGCGAGGTACACCCGTTCGCCTGCATTGACTCGCTCATGGAGGGAGGCTACGTAAGCTTTTACCTGACTGGACGCTTCCGATTTATTGATTTTTTCGCGACGCGCCACCAGCTCGATGAGCACCCCATCGTTGAAACGCAAAAAGTCGTTAAAAGTGATTTCGTAGGAATTATCTTCGCGGTCCTTCCCTAGCATAAATGAACCCAAATCGGGCACGATAACCCGTTGATTTTCTTTAAGTAGTTCGTAGATGTACTGGTCGATCATAGCAGTTGGGTATTTTTGCGATTCATTCCTTTTCACTGGGCGGACGAATGCTTTGCAGGAAGCCTTCCACCTTTGGATTTATTTCGAAGAAAAGACTTTGTTTCATTTCAAAGCGTTCCTGACAGGCTTGAATTTGATTTTTCAATTGGCTTAGGATCATTTCTTCCTCTGTGATATATCGTTGAACGAGTGTATCGGCAATTAAATTATGTTTTAAATCGTGATGCAATGCTTCAAGTTGAGCATGCGATTCCGACAAGGCTTTTTGAATGGATTGATATCGGGGCAAGCTACGGTTAAAAGTCTTATTTACATCGCTATACCAGTTCATGTACAAGAGGTAATCTTCCTTTTCGTCGTTACTTGGTTGATGTTCCGACAGGAGGGTGAGTCCCTCTTTTGTGACTCCCAGGATGCTATCCATTTGATTCAGTGGAATACTGAGCATTGTTTTTCGAAGACTATCGTTGGAATGCAGCAGCTTTTCGACTTTTTTCATTTCCTCTGGGAAATCGCTTGAGCAAGCATTCAAGAGCAGAAGGATGGTCAGCAATTTCGGTAAAAGCAGTTTCATGTAGCGAAAGTTTAAGCCCAATTTCAACTTTAGGCATTTGTAAAGGGTAAAATAAAGGAATCTTAGCCTAATTCGAAGCTTGTAATTCCAATAATTTTTTCGTGTGGCAGCTTGGGTACCTCACCGAGGTACATACGTCCACATTCGAATACAAATTGGGCCTGATGATCTTGGACTAATTCACGTGCAATAGGATTATTCCCAGGTATATCGAGGTAAACCGGTTCCTGATTAGCCCGATCCAGGCAAGCATGATATAATTCCCTGGCTATCTGCTTATTATTCGCGAAAAGGGGGCCGATTTTATAGCCTTTCATCACT
>JAGYLP010000070.1 GCA_018401015.1 Bacteroidales bacterium | reverse complement strand
GAAATTCTTTCTTCCAACGGGTTATCTGGTTCGGATGTATGTCGTACTTTTTCGAAAGTTCGGCTAAAGTCTCTCGTTCCTGTAGCGCTTCGATAGCTACTTTTGCCTTAAAGGCCCCTGAATGTTTTTGTCTTTTTGCTTTCATAATACACTGGTTTAAAGTCATTAAATATACACTTATCCAGTGGTCTTAATTCAGGGTAGTATTATAACGAACCGCTCTACCCGGAAAGGGATCAACACTATCGTATCACTTCAATTTTTTTTGATATTTTGTTAGCTTGGTTGTAATTTTTTAAAATATAGCAGCCAGTATTTAAACTCCGAATATTAATTCGAGTACCGGAACCGGAAGATTTTTCAGTTTGAACCAGAGTGCCACTTAGATTATAAATTTCAATCGTGGAGTTGGGAAGACCATTTTCGATAAACAGGTAATCACGTGCAGGATTTGGATAAATAATAATCTCGTGGTTAATATGCTCAATCCTTAAGCCACTGGTATCTGCAATAGGATTAAGAACAACTAAACCTTGGTCCGTACCTAACCACATGTTGTTGTCGAAATCCTGATAAATACTCCTAACTTTATTTCCCAATAAATAATTGGATGTATTAAAGTAGTTCCAAACGGTGTCTGTAATTTGACAAGCTCCGGAGTCAGTGCCTACCCAAATGCTAGAATCCTTTGCTTGATACAAACAAAATGTGTTATTGCTTGGCAAACCATGGGTGGTGGTGATAGCATCCCAGTTCGTTCCATCGTATTTTCCAACACCATTAGTCGAAGCTAACCAAAGGGTGTTTTGATGGTCCACCAATAAATCGTTGATGGTAGTGGAAATTATTTCGCCATGGATTGGTACCTCTACCACCTGATTATTATTTAAGTACCCTAATCCATTTTGAGTCCCAAACCAAACATGGTTATTCCATTCTCTTAATGCCAACACATTTATGTGAGGTAATCCTGTATAAGTAAACTGATTGGCACCATAGTTCCAATTTGGACCAACCACTCTGGCAAGGCCATTTGTTCCTCCGCAAAAAGCAGTGTCATTCGAAGTCATTAATATTACATTAGGAGATCCTAGATTTAAACCGTGGGTATTAACTGTCCAGTCGGTGTCGTTCCATACTGCAAAACGACCTCCGGCTAGGGGGAAAGCTGGTTCTAAACTATCGGTCATTCCGAACTTGCCACTTTTTAATGCGACCGGAATGGAATACTGAAAGAAGGTTTCCCAGTTGCTATGGAATTTGCTCAAACCACGTTCGGTAATAAAGTGCATGGCGGAATCTTTGTCCTGAGTAATCGAATAGATGGAATTCTCTGCTAATCCGTCCCAGGTATCCCAGCGTTCAAATCCATTTCCATCGAATTTAGCAATTCCTCCCGGATTAAAGCTAAACCAGGCAAGTCCTTGATTATCAACAACTGAATTGCTTGCAAAATTACTAATGTTTGAATTTTGATCATGGTAATGATACCAATCGCTTCCATCGAAACGAATTATGCCCTTATTTACAATCGTTACATACAATGTACCCAGTGTATCGCTTGTAATGGAGCTAAAATAATCATCTGCGGTAATCGAATAGCTACTATTGACATAACTAATGGTGCTTAAGTCCAGATAAGTCCAATTCCCACCTTCGAACTTATACAAATATTTACTTCTGCCATTGTAAATATTTCCATTGTGGTCGATATGCAAGACAGGATTTGCATTGGTATGGTCTCCTCCAAACAAAGCTTCCGGAAAATACGATATCCAGTTCGTTTGATCGAATGAACAAAGACCTCCATTGGTTGCTAACCAGATACGTCCACTGGGATCTTCTGCTATTTTAAATATGGAGTTATTGGGTAAGCCATTGAGACTAGAGTAATGCGAGAATACCCCATTTTCGTAAAGATAAATCCCATCGTTTACAACACTTAGGTACAAAATATTATTAGAAGCTAAGAATACTTGATTTACGGAAGTTAAAACACCGGGAATCTGATAGTTACTCCAAGTTTGATTATTGTTATCATAAAAATGAAAGCTGCCCAAGAGACGGGATGTCATCCAAAAGCTCCCATCTGGCAAAAATTGGACGGGAATGCCACTAGTCTCGATGGGAAAAGTATTGGAGTATGTCCAATGAATACCATCGAATAATTGTTTCTTTCCAATATCATGTCCTTGTGATATCCACAAGGTATTATCGATATCCACACTCAAGACACCCACCGTAGAGGACATTAATTCGTTGGAGCCGGTATTCATGGATGTATATTGGATATATTCTAATGTCTGGCTATTTACTTCTATGGCTAAACCTAATAAGCCTAACAAGCAATACAGTTTTACTTTTTTCATAGGATAAAGACTTAATTATCGCAACGAATGGTTAAATTATCCCAGCTAGAGTCGTATGCTACCCAACCAAAATTATTGTTGCAGTATTGGCAAGTTGTAATCTCGAAAAGATCTGTAACATTATAAATGAATTCTGCATCTGCCCAAGGCGTGCAAAAAGTACTGCAAAAGACCTTAAAATAGACCAGAGAAAAATTTGGATCATTTGGATGCACTATTGCTGGTCCAACTTGACCTTGTTGTGATTCAAGAACAATATAATCAGCTAAATACATGAGTGTACTACCATCCGAATAGACCGGTCGCACTATATAACGTAAGTTCACATAGTTATCAACTTCGATGTAGGTTTGCGAAAAAGTTACTGATGTAAATGAACAGATGAATAGAAGAAGTAGATTTTTTTTCATGATGGTAAAGTTATAAATTAGGTGATATTATCATATAATTTATTACCTATGTAAATGGTTAAGATTTGCACTAAATTCCAAATGTAATAATTGTTTTCACTAGTGTCAACAAAAAATGTAAAAATTCTTAGAAATCCAATTGTAAATCCCGTGGAGTCGATCTCATGGTCTGGCTTACCGACGTCTTAAACCGAATCCCAGATCATAAAGCCAATCGATTGCTGGAATTGCTTCCGGAGATGAATCCATCTTACTATATTGTAAGTAAACAGCTGCATATGAAAATTATAGCTAAGCTGGCAATACGCTCATGGCCGAAGGCTTACCTCCTTTCGCAATTCCGCAATTTCCCCCAACCTATATGTTTTCCATTCACTCATTCCTGCTTTCTTCACAATAGGTAGTTAGTTTAGAGCTGAAACAGTATGCAAAAAAATAGATGGTTTTATCTTTGCAGCAGCTCAGTAACCATCCCGAATAGGGTGTCAG
>JAGYLP010000007.1 GCA_018401015.1 Bacteroidales bacterium | reverse complement strand
TTCGTGATGAATAAAATTAAAGCTCCGGTTTTGTACATCTTGCTTGGAATTATTTTGCTGAGCGATTTGTGGATGGTCGATAAACGCTATATGAATAACGAAAAGCAAGGGAAAGATTATGTGTATTGGACCACAAAATACGACTATCACAACCCTTTCCGAGCCTCACGAGCAGATGCATCGATTCTAAATGCTGAGATGGAAGAAAATGCCAGCCTTCGGAGCTTGATTCGAGAAGAAACATCGAAACTACCGAAAGTAGGAAATTTGAAATCAGCAGAATACAATAATGAACAAGAAAAACTAGCATTTTCTTTATTGAATTTTGAAACTAATTATCGGGTATTCAGTTTACAGAACCCGTTTAATAACAGTCAAACTTCCTATTATCACAAATTTATTGGCGGGTATCATGGTGCTAAATTGAAAAAGTATCAAGAGCTAATCGATTTTTACATTGGCCGTGAATATCAGTATTTATCGACCGTTTACTCTGAAAATTCGGGCAATGGACAAATAAGCAGAGAAACAAGTAGCCGTATTCCGGTATTGAATATGTTGAATATGAAGTATCTCATTTTGAATCCGAATCAACTGGCCGTTCAAAATCCCGGAGCTTGGGGTAATGCTTGGTTTTCATCGGATGTAAAGTGGGTGGCTAATGCCGATGAAGAGATGCTTGCTCTTCAGGATGTTAATCGTTCAATAGCAATTGTTCGCGAGGAATATCGTGATCAACTGCAGGGTACTTACACGGGGGCATCGAAGGCGTCTTACGAATTGACCGATTATTTGCCAAATCGTTTAGAGTATGCTGTGCAGGTTCCTCAAAAGCAATTGGTTGTCTTTTCCGAAATTTACTTCCCAAGTGGCTGGAAGGCTCGTATTGGCGATGAAGAATTAGCGATCATTCCGGTTAATTATCTGCTTAGGGCGGTAGAACTGCCTGCTGGCAACCATCAGTTAGTTTTTGAATTTGATTCTCAGGAAGTAAAACAAGGGCGATTATTCGGAATGATCGGTAGTTTACTCATCTTGTTACTAGGAGTTTGGGTTGTGTATCGAAAATACCCTCTCAATAAAGAGCTAAACTAGTTTCGTTTAATTCCTTCGCGCAATAATTGGATAAATCGCATCACAACCTGCTCTATTTCATCGTCCGAAATGTCAAAAATGGGTGAGTTCTCTTTTATTTTCTCACGAAAATTAAAGGAATATTTTAGTTCCAAATAATCGTAGAACCCCCATTGCATTTGAACAATGTAATAGGAGATCATTTCCTCATCGACATCTTTCCGGATGCGGGCCGAGGATTTGAACCGGTCCATGAGTTGACGAACAAAATCCATGGTTTGCATCTTCGTTTTTAGCTGAATATTTCCGAGTTCGTCGCTGTTTTTTTCTTGCATTACATTGAATAGGAACCCTGAAATACTGGGATGTTCTAAGTCGAAATGAATTTTTTTAATGAAGTTTTCAGCCAAAAACTGAAAAAAATCATTAGGGGTTTGATTGCCATTTGCTTCTCCAGCTTTTGCCCTCATGCGGCCGGCAACTTCGAGTAGGTAAAAATATACGTCGCGTTTATTTTCGAAATATTGATAAATCGAGCCCTTAGCAATGCCGAGCTTATTGACTATTCTCGTTATAGATGCTTGATGGTATTCGTGTAAGGCAAATTCTTCAAAAGCGACTTTCAAAAATTGTTGCTGTTTAGGCTTCGGTAAGTTCAGAAAGGTCTTTTTTGGCATAATTAAAAATTTGGTTGACGAAAATAAGATTCTTTGGTGACTACGTGGTCATTCCCTTGGGCCACTTATTAAAAAAATATTAACAGGTGTGTCGTCTAAAATCTATCTTTGAAGCATTAAGAATAAGCTCGTAATAATGCATTGGCGAAACTTCTTGTTGCTTAGTTTACTTTTATTCCCCTCAGCCTTGAAGGCTCAAGACGATTTCTCCTGGAACGATTTGGTCGATTGGGATGGAACAACGCATTGGTATCGGTATATGATTTTATCGCCTGGTTTTCAGGGCCCGAATGCACTTCCTGTTCCTGAGAGCAATCAAGGGGATGTCCAAAGTTCTTCCAGCTTCACTTTGGAGACCCATCAACACTCAGCTCCAGGCGATTACACGACCAATTTGTTTTTGAGGTATTATGCTAGTTATTGGGACTCACGGATTGCGGTCGAAGTGAATATGGTTCCTTTGGAATATTATCGATTATCAACTGCGATTCGCGATGAACGGAAGCTTCGATCGGCTTCTCCACAAGGTGTGGTGCCGGGCGATTTAAGCTTTGGAACGCATATTCAGCTCTTTCGAGATCATTCGGTATTGCCTGATGCAAGCTTGTCTGTTTTCTTTCGTACTGCATCGGGTCGTGGCAGTGAGGATGGACGCTATATCGATGCTCCGGGCTATTATTTTACGCTGAATGCGGGCAAAAGCTGGAAAGAATTGATTCCTCAAGGGAATCTTCGTTGGTTTTTTCAAGGTGGGTTTTATGCCTGGCAAACAAATTTGGATAATTATTATCAGAACGATGCCGTGGTCTTGGGAGCAGGAGTTTCAGGAGAATATCACAATTGGAATGCTACCGTTTCGATAGACAGTTATTGGGGTTACCTGGGGAGAAAGAATAGGGTAGTAGTTGAAACCAGTTCGAAGCCCTACTCTTACACCGGTGATGAACCGGTAGTTTTCCGATTACGAATAGGGTACAAACTAAAAACGATTGATTATACCCTTAAATATCAATACGGTATTCAGGATTTCCCCTACCAATCAATCGGTTTGGGAATTAATTATAAGTTATCCTGATAAACTAAAGGATGATTAGATTCCTAAATGTCGCGAAATGACGAGTCTTTGTATTTCGGACGTTCCTTCACCGATTTGCAATAATCGTTGATCCCGATAAAATCGCTCGATGGGGTAGTCTTTCATCAGGCCATAACCGCCATGAATTTGCACTGCTTCGTCGGCTACTTCTTTGGCAATTTCGGAGCAGTAGAGCTTCGACATAGCAGCTTCTTTAGCAAAAGGTTGGTTGTTATCCTTTAGCCAGCAAGCTTTATATAGCAGATTACGAGCAAGTTCTATTTTTACGGCCATATCGGCCAATTTAAAGGATATTACCTGAAACTTCGAGATGCTTTGTCCGAACTGCTTCCGTTCCTGAGCATATTCCAAAGCCATTTCATAGGCGCCTTGTGCCAGTCCTAAGCCCATAGCTGCAATCGATAATCGACCACTATCGAGCGTGCTAAGCATAATTTTAGAGCCTTCGCCCTTTTTACCAAGCAAGTTTTCTTCTGGCACTCGGCAGTCGTCGAAAAAGAGTTCGCCGGTGTTGGAAGCTCTCCACATCATTTTTCGGTGCATTTCGCGAGCAGAAAAACCAGGAGTGTTTTGTTCCACTATGATAGCAGAGAATTCTTTTTTTCCATCCTTCTCATCGCTAACTACTTGTACGGTAGATCCTACCGTAATGGGAGAAGCGGCATTGGTAATGAATATTTTGGAACCATTAATGATCCATTGCCGGCTGGTTTCATCGAAGCTGGCTCTGGTTTGGCTTCCGCGGGAATCGGAACCGGCATTAGGTTCTGTTAAACCGAACCCCCATAATTTCTCGCCGGTACATAGCATTGGCAAATATTTTTCTTTTTGTTGCTGATTACCATATTTTTCGAGCGGGCCGATTCCGAGGGAATTATGAGCTGCAATGGTCGCAGCGTGCGATCCATCGATGCGTGCAATTTCTTCTACAGCAATGATGTAGGAAAGGGTATCGAAGCCTTGTCCGCCAAATTCGGGCTCAACCACCATCCCAAACAAACCAATTTCGCCCATTTGTCGGGTAATTTCAACCGAAAATTCCTCTTTTTCGTCGAGTTCCTGGGCTACCGGTTTAATCACTTTTTCAGCAAAATCTCTAACCGTTTTGCGGATTAATTCATGTTCCTGGTTACAATAAATATCCATTTATCTTATTCCTTATAAAGTTTTATATAGTTCTTCTGGAATACATACTTCCTGATTGAGTAATGCTTGAGCAAAGGTTTTTCCTTGTGCATCAATCATTAAGGATTTTGTACCACCCCCATCTAACGATGCTTCCAGTAAAAAGTTCAAGCCACCGATGTTGTCGAGAGCGTATCGTTCAACTTTCCCATCGCATACATCTTTAAATAAGTACTTTACTTCAGAAGCTGTCAGATTTTCTTTTAAAAACTGATAGATTTTTTCCGAACGTGCAATGACCCCAATGTTTGCCGTATCACCTTTGTCGCCCGAGCGGGCAAGACAAATATCGGCGTATTTAACTCGGTAATTCCCGGTGTGAAGCGATTCATTTTTAGATGGTTCAGAGGCCGTTTGAGCTTTTTCACCCAAATCGATTGCGTCCGATTCGTATCCTGTTAGCGATTTTACATAATGTTTTGCCGTTACTTCACTTTGTTCGTCGTAAGAGGTAACCAGGCTAACCACTTCTTCTTTTGGAATGAGGGTTGGCCAATACGACATAACAGCAATAACTCTTGGGCGACCGCCGGTTACGGCTACTCCCGGAGGTCCACTGAGGATTAGGGGAGCAATATTTTTCGAAAAATGAATGAGTTTCTCACGGTCTTTATCGTACACATTTAAGCGAAGGAGCACTTCGTTGGGTTCTTGATCTGGGGCAAGGTTAAGATGACAGGCATTGTACCCGACATACTCGGTGTTTGTTTTTTCAAAGGCAGTATCCAATCGTTCCCATAGGATTTCTCCAAACTTTTTAGCCTTGCTCAAAGCATTTCCGCCGCTAACGATTAACGAACCAAAGGCACTAAAACCATCCTTGTAAGCCATGGAAACCTTGAGGAATCGGGTCGATGGCATTCCTTTTACACCAAAAACTTTTACTTTGTCTTTTCCGATTTCTTCGAGCTGAATACTTCTGAAATCGGCTACCACATCGGGACTTATATAGGCGGCAGGGTTCCCCATTTCATAAACTAATTGCTCCTTCACCGAATTTAAACTAATCAGTCCTCCGGTTCCCTCTGCCTTTTCAACAATGAAACTGCCGTCGGGATAGACTTCCACGATGGGATAGCCGAAATTATCCCATTTTTCAATCAGGTGCCAATCGGTGAAATTGCCGCCGGTCGATTGGGCCCCGCATTCAATAATGTGTCCAGCAACCAACCCTGCCGCGAGTTTATCCCAATCGTCTAATTTCCATCCAAATTCATGAACCATTGGAGCCATTGTAATGGAGGTGTCGGTTACGCGACCGGCAATGATAATGTCTGCTCCTTCCTGAAGTGCCTTAAGAATAGGTGGGATGCCTAGATAAGCATTAGCTGCCTGAACATCACCTTTAATCGTATCGAACGATTCGCCTGTTTCCATGTTTGTAAGGCTGATGCCTTTGGATTGGAAATCGTCCAGTAAGTGAAATACACTATCCATTTCGATAATGGAAATTTTTAAGGAAATCCCTTGCTCCTCGAGTCCTTTTTGAATCTTCCGGGCACAACCTTCCGGATTCATCCCTCCAGCATTCGAAAGGATTCTAACTTTCTTCTCCTTAATGAGGGTAGCATTCTCTAAAACCTGGTCGACAAAATCGGTTACGTAACCAAGTTCGGGGCTTCGGATTTGTTGCTTCTTCAAAATGCTCATGGTTATCTCGGCTAAAAAATCCATAGTCAGATAATCCAGGTTGCCGGTTTCCAGCTGACGTCGGAAGGCAGATAAATCATCTCCCCAAAATCCACTGGAATTTCCAATTCGAATGTGTGTTTTCATAGCTTATGTTTGTTTTGTTAAGTCAGTGTGGTTTAGGTCTTGATTTGCTGTGTTTTACTCAATGCGAATAAGTGTCTTGGAACTGTCGATCAGGTCGCCTTCGCTGCAATAAACCCCGGTAATGGTCCCGTCGCCCGGAGCAAGAATGTTGTTCTCCATTTTCATCGATTCGACGATCAACAAAATATCTCCTTGACTAATAGAATCGTTTTCGGATACTTTAATTTTGACGATTTTCCCGGGCATCGGGGATTTCACTTCAGCAAAACCCTGATTTTGATTTCCTTTTGAAACGTATTTTTTGTCCACAGCTAAGTAATCAGATCGTTGCGCTAGAAAATTATGACCTTTAAGCATCACATCGAAAGTAGCATTTTCTAGTTCGGTTATACTCGCTTTGATTGCTATATTGTTGATTAGTAGTTGGATAAAATGAGGTTGGATTTGTAATACCTCAATATGAATGGGTTGATCGTTGATGGTAAGATGAATGTGCTGATGCTTTATCTGGTTTATTTTTACCTGAAACCAATCGCTATCAATGGCAATTTCCAGATTCATTGATTCACGCCAGTAGCCAATCTTTTGCCAAATTGAATCCTTCTGTGCCAGTTGATTGGACAAAAGAGTGTAAGCACTAAACGCTAACACGACATGCTCTTTGGGTATTGTATTTCGATCGGTTTCTATTTGCTCCAGGTTCTTTGCCAAATTCGTTTCGCAGAATTTAGTCCAAATAGCGTTCGATCGATAAGCTGGATCGGATAAAATACTCAACAAATAGGGAATGTTGTGTTTGATTCCCTGGATAATGTATTCCTGCAAGTATTGAATACTCTTCTCGATTGCTTCTTCCCGATTTTCTTTATGAACGATAAACTTACTAATCATCGGGTCGTAAAAACTTTCTATAGTTGCCGGGCCAAAGAGACTGGTGTCTATTCTGAGCTTATTTCCGTCGGGTTCAGAATAGTAGGCAATGTTTCCTGGTGCAGGCATGAATTGATTGGATGCATCTTCGGCATAAATCCGGCATTCAATAGCATGACCATTTGCCTGAATGTCGCTTTGCTGAAATCGTAATGGGTAGCCGGCAGCTATACGAATTTGTTCCTCAACGATGTCGATTCCTGTAATTAATTCGCTTACAGGATGTTCTACTTGTATGCGGGTGTTCATTTCAAGGAAATAGAAATTCGTTTCATTTTCCACCAGGAACTCAATTGTTCCAGCGCTCTGATAATTAGTTGCTTGAGCAATTTTTACCGCTGCTTGAGCAATTTCCTGTCGCAATTTGTTCGGCAAATGTGATGCGGGAGCTTCTTCGATGATTTTTTGATACCTACGTTGTATGGAGCATTCTCGCTCAAAAAGATGAATAACATTTCCGTGCTGATCACCAATAAGCTGAATCTCTATGTGACGAGGTTTCTCGATGTATTTTTCGGCGAATACACTGCCGTCGCCAAAATAACTGAGGGCTTCGCGTGAAGCAGTCTCTAAAGAATCCAATAAATCGGATCCTTTTTCTACAATCTTCATCCCTTTTCCACCTCCTCCCGCAGCCGCTTTAATAAGCAATGGGAAACTGGCATCTTTTGCTTGTTCATAAATTTCTTCCGGCATACCGGTCATCCCTTTGGTCATTGGAATTCCCAATTTCTCAACAAATTCACGGGAAGCAATTTTATTCCCCATCAACTCCATCGAGGCAGCCCGAGGTCCAATAAAAACCAAGTTATTATCGGCACATGCTTGAGCAAACCGAGGGTTTTCAGAGAGGAAACCATAACCAGGATGGATGGCCTGAGATCCACTCAGGAGGGCAATTTGAATGATTTTATCGATATTAAGGTAGGATTCGCTTAGGGTATTCGAGCCTAATGGCCAGGCTTCGTCGGCAAGCTTTACACCCAGGCTATTGCGGTCGGCCGGAGAGAAAATTGCAACGGTTGCTATACCTAACTTTTGAGCAGTTTTAATTATCCTTACAGCGATTTCGCCGCGGTTTGCTATCAGAATCTTATCGAATAAGTGCATGTGATATGGTTGAAAAGTTTACAGTTGGTTGACCCAGGATGGTTTTCTTTTTTCGAGGAAGGCTGCCATTCCCTCCTGACCTTCGTCGCTCGATCGGATATCGGCAATGATTTTTGCGGTTTGATCGAGTGCTGTTTCCAAGCTCCAATCGTTGCACAGGTGGAATAGCAAATTTTTACAATGCGAAATAGCTTTGGGTCCACTTGTAAGAAGCTGGTCAATAACCGGTTGAACGCATTCAGCTTCGGGATCGGATTCGAAAAAACGATTGATAAGTTTTACCTCTTGAGCTTCTTGTCCATTAAAACGTTTACCTGTAAGCATGAGTTCCTTAGCGGAATATTCCCCAACTCGCTTGGTAACATAAGGTGAAATGCAGGCGGGAATAATACCGATTTTTACCTCACTCAGTGAAAAGGTGGTATCGACCTGGGCATAGGCAAAATCGCAGGCAGCCAATAAGCCATTAGCGCCACCAATGGCAGCTCCATGAACAATAGCTATCGTAGGTTTTTTGCAAGTATATATGGAGTAAAAACACTTCGAGAGGTTCAGACTCTCTGCATAATTTTGTTCATAACTATAATTCGCAACATCGCGCATCCAATTCAAATCTGCTCCGGCGCAGAAGGATTTTCCTTTTCCTCGTAAAATGACAATCTTGGTGTCATCGTCCTCCGATAAATAATTGAATGCATCCATAATCTCTTGAATCATAACCTCGTTGAAGGCATTATGGATGGTAGGCCGATTAAGCCAGATTGTACTGATGGACTGGTTTTTTTCAATAAAAATGGTCTGAAATGATTGCATAAGTTCTTGATTTACATTCGGAATACTCCAAATCCTGGTTCGCTAAAAGGTTTATTCAGACTTGCAGCTATACCGAGCGCAAGAATTTTACGGGTATCGGCCGGATCAATGATTCCATCGTCCCAAATCCGCGAGGTGCTATAATAGGCTGAGCCTTCGGTTTCGTATTTTTCTAGGATGGTGTCCATCATTTTTGTTCGTTCCTCTTCCGGCAATGATTGCCCTTTAGCCCGCAACTGATCTTCCTTCACTTGAATGAGGACATTGGCTGCTTGTTCACCACCCATCACGGAAATTTTCGCATTAGGCCACATAAACAAGAAATTTGGCTCGAAGGCTCGCCCAGCCATCGCATAGTTACCTGCTCCAAATGAACCTCCAATAACTACCGTGATTTTTGGCACATTGGCATTAGCAACAGCATGCACCAATTTTGCCCCATCGCGCGCTATTCCTCCATGCTCGTATTCTTTCCCCACAATAAAACCGGTAATGTTTTGTAGGAATAAAATCGGGATTTTCCGAAATGAACATAACTCGATGAAGTGAGCACCTTTTAACGAAGTTTCTGAGAAGAGGACTCCATTATTGCCAATAATGCCAATTGGAAAACCCATGATGTGAGCAAAACCGGTAACGAGGGTGGGGCCATAATTGGCTTTAAACTCGTGGAACTTACTTCCATCGACGATTCGAGCAATTATTTCACGAACATCGACGGGTTTTTTAAGGTCAATGGGAGCCAAGCCATATAATTCTGTTGGATCGTAGATTGGATCTTCTATGGGTTTGACGTCAAGTAGCTGTTTTTGTTTCTTTTCGAAGCTTTGGAAAATATTGCGGCAAATCTGAATCGCGTGCTCGTCCGACTCGGCTAAATAATCAGCAACCCCGCTAATGGAAGTGTGGACCATAGCTCCTCCCAATTCTTCAGCACTAACCTCAACGCCGGTAGCCGCTTTCACCAGGGGTGGTCCTCCAATGAAAATAGTTCCTTGATTTCGTACGATGATGGTTTCGTCGCTCATTGCAGGAACATAGGCTCCTCCAGCCGTGCATGAACCCATAACGACTGCAATTTGCGGAATTCCGGCAGCACTTAAACGTGCCTGATTGTAAAAAAAGCGTCCGAAATCGAAGCGGTCGGGGAAAACATTCGCTTGTTCGGGCAAAAACACTCCTCCGGAATCAACCATGTAAACACAAGGCAAATGATTTTGGAGGGCAATTTCCTGCGCTCTTACGTGCTTTTTGATGGTTTCTTTGACGTAGGTGCCACCTTTCACGGTTGCATCGTTGGCAATGATAATCGTTTCGCGACCCTCAACAATCCCAATACCGGTAATGATGCCAGCCGATGGGAACTCATCGCGATAGGAACCATTGGCAGCCATGGCGGAAAACTCCAAGAAAGGTGTATCTCGGTCGAGGAGCAAATTGATTCGCTCCCGTGCTAATAATTTGCCACGTTCCCGGTGTTTTTCAATAGAACCAGGAGAGCGTTCGTGCTTAACCTTTTCTAAACGTGATTTAAATTCCGAAAGGATGGATTGATAAGCTTGCCATTGTTGCTGAAAATGGTCCGATTGGGGGTTGATTTTTGATTCGATTTTAAACAAGGTAAGATAGGCTTAGCGGTTTATAAAAATAAACCTGGTTTAACATATCGATATTTATTTATGGCTTAAGAACGTTAATTTTTTTAGGGATAAGACCTAGGTAAAAATAGAAAAAGAATCCTACCGTATTGCTTAAAAACACTAAAAACAGCACATTGTTCCTGGTGGAAATTTTTACCTACTCATATTTTAGCGCTGCGTATGGGTAGAGTGTCGCCAAGAGGTTGCCGATGCCTTTACCATTTTCAAGACCGGAAGAAACAGAAATGTAAATATTGCCTTACTTTTGTATGCGTTTTCCCATCCTATTCGTTAAAGTTGGGGTCAATAAAAGATTCATTATAGCTAATTAATTAATAATCAAAACATCACGTCATGAAACATCTCATTATTCCTCTAATCCTTGTGCTCTTTATTTCATGTAATCAGAAGCCTATGCAGCAATTTACTTATCCGGAAACGCGAAAAGCCGACCAAATTGATGACTATTTTGAAACTCCCGTAGCCGACCCTTATCATTGGTTGGAAGACGACAATTCAGAAGAGACCAAAGCCTGGGTTAAGGACCAAAATCAAGTTACGAATGCTTACCTATCCGGAATCTCATTCAGAGATGCCATTAAACAGCGATTTACCGAACTATGGGATTACCCAAAATATTCTGCACCTTTTAAAAGAGGTGGATTATGGTTCATGTCAAAGAATGATGGATTGCAAAATCAATCCGTGATTTATCGCCTTGCTAACCATACCGACCTGGAAGGAACCATCTTTCTGGATCCGAATACCCTTTCGGAAGATGGTACCGTTTCCCTGACCAATTTTACAGTATCCGACGATGGCAAGTTTGTAGCCTATGGCATTAGTCGTGGAGGATCCGATTGGCGCGAGATTTACGTGATGGAAGTTGAATCCGGAAAACTATTGGAGGATCATATTGAATGGGCCAAATTCACCGGAATTAGTTGGTACGGAGATGGTTTCTTTTATACACGCTACCCTAAACCAGAAGCAGGGGATGAGCTAAAAGGGGTAAATACCCATTCGAAAATCTACTATCATCGTGTTGGCACCAGCCAGGCCGATGATGAATTGATTTATGAAGATACTAGTCATCCTGAATGGGGATTTTCGGCGGGAGTTACCGACGACAATCAAATTTTGATTATTTCAGTTACTGAATCAACTTCTGGAAATGCACTCTATTTTAAAGATTTAACCCAAAAAAATGGTCCGGTTCATAAGGTCGTTGAATCCTTCGATTACGATTACAGCGTGGTGGAGCATTACGATGGACATTTGTTGGTTTTAACCAATCAGAATGCCCCTATGTATCGACTGATCAAAATAAATACGCAGGCTTACCAACAAGAAAATTGGATGAATGTAATTCCCGAAGAAACAAATGTTTTGAAATCGGTGGGCGTTCTAAACAATAAGCTCATTGCTTATTACATGATCGACGCACACGATGTTGTGAAGATGCACGATATGCAGGGTAAGTTTCTGGGAGATATTGACCTTCCCTTAATAGGAAGTGTTGGAGGATTAAGCGGAAAGTTGGAAGATACTTTTACATACTACACCATAACGTCGTTCACGACACCTTCTTCCATCTATTATTATGATGCTGAAACGAATCAATCGAGCTTATTCCGCGAATCGGCCATTCAGTTTGATACCGAAGCTTACGAAACTAAACAGGTTTTCTACACGAGTAAAGATGGAACAAAGGTTCCGATGTTTATCGTTCACAAGAAGGGAATCGAATTAAATGGTCAGAATCCGACCTTACTCTATGGTTATGGCGGGTTTAATATTTCGCTTACTCCTAATTTCAGTATGCGACCTTTAGTTTGGTTAGAGCAAGGGGGAGTGTATGCCGTAGCGAACTTGCGTGGCGGCGGCGAATATGGAGAGGAATGGCACAAGGCCGGAACCAAGCTTCAAAAGCAAAATGTATTCGACGATTTTATAGCTGCTGCTGAATACCTCATCGAAAATCAATATACCAACTCAAATTTACTCGCAATTAACGGTGGGTCTAATGGAGGTCTGCTTGTTGGTGCAGTTACGAACCAGCGTCCCGACCTCTTCCGCGTTGCCATACCGGCTGTAGGTGTAATGGATATGCTTAAATATCATAAGTTTACAATCGGTCGTTACTGGGCAACCGACTATGGAACCTCCGAAGAAAGTGAAGAAATGTTTCATTATTTACTAGGCTATTCTCCGGTCCACAATGTAAAACCGGAGGTGGATTATCCAGCCATTCTGGTGATGACTGCCGATCACGACGATCGAGTAGTACCTGCTCATTCATTTAAGTACATTGCCGAGCTTCAATCGAAGTATAAAGGAGAGAGCCCGGTAATGATTCGAATTGAAACAGAAGCGGGGCACGGAGCTGGTACTCCGACCAGTAAATCCATCGAGGAATATGCTGATATTTTTGCCTTTATTTTCCATAATATGGGCGTCGAACCACAGTTTTAATTCCGAATCCCAATCCGATTTATGATTAACCGAAGATTTATTGTCATTGAGGGAAATATCGGAGTGGGGAAGACCAGCCTTGTCAATATGTTGTGCGCAGAGTTTAATGCGCGCAGCATATTGGAAAGGTTCGAGGACAATGATTTTCTTCCTAAGTTCTATCTCGATAAAGATCGTTATGCTTTCCCCTTGGAACTTAGTTTTCTTGCCGATCGATATCATCAGCTCAAACAGGAATTAAGTAACCCCGATCTATTCCAACAATTAATGATTGCCGACTACTACTTCATGAAGTCGTATATCTTTGCCTCCACCACTTTACCTCCCGATGAACTAAAGCTCTACGCGCAGCTTTTTCATATCATTAGTCAGCAGGTTCCCCGGCCAGATTTGTATGTTTACCTCCATGTTCCCGTAGAACGATTACAACTCAACATCCAGAAACGCGGTCGAGCATACGAGCAACAAATCCCATCGACTTATCTTCAAAGTATTCAACAAGCCTATTTTGACTTTTTTAAACAACAAACTCATCTCAAGATCCTAATCATTGATTTAGGAGAGCTCGATTATGTTAAAAACCCAGCCGATTACGAATTACTTAAGGAAAAAATAATGCTCCAGGATTACCCCGAAGGAATTTCACGTCTGTTTCTCTAGCCAGCTTTGTTTACTGCTAATAAACATAAGAAAAGCCCTATTAGTCAGTCAGTCCATGGCTTCAATCACCTTTTATTTCTTGAAAACATTCTTTACATTTGCGACCTGTTCAATGAACAGGAGTAAATTGCTTTTTAAAAGTCGTTTTTTAGTGATTTCAATGAAAAGCAGTACGCTAAATGCTTGAATTTTAATAGTTTATTCATAAAAGATAAAACAAGTATGAAAATGAAAATTTTTCCGGTACTGGTCGCTGCTATCTTACTGGCAGGTTGTAGTGGTATCAATAAGATGGTTAAGAATGCCGAATTGGTAAACTATTCGGTTCAACCAGAAATCCTAGAACTCCATGGTGGAGAAGTTGAGGTGAAAATCAATGGCGAATTCCCACCAAAGTTTTTCGTTAAGTCGGCCGAACTGACTCTAACTCCCATGATCGTTGATGGTGAAAAGGTTATCAAAGAATTGAAGCCAATTAAACTGCAAGGAGAAAAAGTTCAAGCCAACAATAAGGTTATCAGTTATGACAATGGGGGCGATTTTGCCTACACCGAAAAGTTTGCGTTCGAAGAATCGATGCGTAAATCTGAACTGAAACTTAAAATTACCGCTGCTAAAGGCTCCAAATCGGTTTCTCTTCCCGAAGTAAAATTAGCCGATGGTGTAATTGCTACCCCAAACCTGGTTCAGTTTACACCTCAAGTTCTAAAAGGTACCACCCTTAAAATCAATCAAAATCCGTCCGTTTACGATCCTAATGCAAGCGTTTTTCAACGTGAAGTTCCGGAAACAGTAAATGCTGATATTCTCTATTTAATTCAACAAGCTCAGTTGCGTAACTCTGAATTGAAGAAAGAAGACCTGGTTAAAATGAGAGAATTCCTCGACGAAATCAAATCCGATGAGCGTTTGAAATTAGAAAACGTTGCTATCTCTTCTTATGCTTCTCCAGATGGTGCTTTAGACCTGAATACAAAACTTTCTGATCGTCGTGGTTCGACTGCTGAAAATTACATTAAACGAGAACTTAAAAGAAAAAAACTTGCTGATGCCGATGTAAAAGCCAGCACCACTGCGGAAGACTGGGAAGGATTCGAACAATTAGTAAGAGCTTCGAATATCCAGGATAAAGAAGTAATCCTTCGCGTTTTGAGTATGTACAAAGATGTCGAAGTTCGTGAGAAAGAAATTAAAAACATCTCTGCTGCTTATGTCGAGTTAGCCGAAAATGTTTTGCCTCAACTGCGTCGCTCGAAGTATCTAGTAAATGCAACTCGCATTGGAAAATCCGACGAAGAAATTGCTGCCATCGCTGCCAATAGCCCCGATTCTTTAAATCCTGCCGAATTGCTTTATGCCGCTGAATTAGCCGAAAACCAAGACGAAAAGCTGAAGCTGTATCAGGCATTCTCTTCTACTTATCCTTCCGATTGGAGAGGACCCAATAACGAAGGTTATATTCACTTCATGAAAAATGACCTCTCGGCTGCTAAAGCTGCATTTGAAAAGGCCAAATCGCTTGAAAATAATAGCTATGTAATGAACAACCTGGGCGCATGTGAATTGCTCAGTGGCAATGTGGAAGCTGCTCGCAACTATTTCATGGGTGCTTTAGGCGCCGATCCGAAGGTAGCCTATAATTTAGGTATGATTCAAATCAAAGAAGGCGATTATGCCGATGCAGTTAAAAATATTGGTAATACCAAAGATTTTAATGCTGCTCTGGCTGCCTTAATGAATGGTTCTACCAACGACGCGTTAGCTATCATCGATGCCATTCCAAGCAAATCGGCTATGGATTATTACCTGAAAGCAGTTATTGGTGCTCGTACCTCGAACAACGAGTTATTAATTTCGAATTTGAAAACGGCTATTAGCAAGGAGTCGAGCTTGGCCGGTAAAGCTAAGACCGATCTGGAATTCTATAAGTTTTTTGAAACTCCCGAATTTACAGGATTGGTTAAATAAGGTTTCGGAATAATCTTCAATACATAAAAAAAGCTGTCTCGTCGAGGCAGCTTTTTTTATAAACGTATTTTGGAAAAGAAATCCCATAACACAATCCCTACACTTACGCTGATGTTAAAACTATGCTTGGTTCCGTATTGTGGTATCTCGATAGCATGATGGCAGGCGTCGACGATTTCTTGCTGAACACCCCTTACCTCATTCCCAAAAAAGAGCGCGTATTTTTCATTTGCATTCGGTAAAAAATGGTTCAAAGGAATGCTCCCTTCTACCTGTTCGATTGCGATAAGCGTATAGGATTCTTTCTTCAATGCTTCAAGTGCAGCTAGTCCGGAATCAAAATATTCCCACTGAACCGATTCGGTGGCTCCGAGCGCAGTTTTGTGAATCTCAGGATGAGGCGGTTGGGCTGTAAAACCGCACAAATAGACCGATTCAATCAATAAAGCATCAGATGTTCGAAAAACCGAACCTACATTATGCAAACTTCGTATGTTATCTAATACTACGACAACGGGTATTTTGGGAGTCTCTTTGAATGCCTCGATGCTTAATCGGCCTAATTCACTGTTTTTCCTTTTGCGCATAGGTTTCCTCCTGTTTACAGGCCGACAAAAGTAGGAAAATTGCTTTGCTCAAACCATGGAAAAATTTATCTTCGTCACGCTTAAGGACGAAGCTCCCTTGCTCACTCCCAAGCCTTTTACTTAGTCGATTAAACAAGCCAATTATCCATAAACAAACACCATTATGAATCTACACGAATATCAGGGTAAGTACATTTTGCGCCAGTTCGGCGTAGCCGTTCCCGAAGGAGTTGTAATCGATCACCCATCCAAAGCCTACGAAGCTGCCAAACAGGTTAAATCAGTTGCAGGTTGCGATAGTTTTGCCGTAAAAGCTCAAATCCATGCCGGTGGTCGAGGTAAAGGAGGAGGAGTGAAAATTGCCAAATCCATCGAAGAAGTAACTCCTTATGCTGAACAAATTTTAGGGATGAACCTCGTTACGCATCAAACCGGGCCGGAAGGAAAAACTGTTCACAAGGTACTTGTTGAACAAAGCATTTATTATCCGGGCGAAAGTGAGATTCAAGAATTTTACATGAGCGTTCTGCTCAACCGTGCAACCGGAAGAAATATCATCATGTATTCGACCGAAGGGGGAATGGATATCGAAACTGTAGCTGCTGAAACTCCTCACTTGATTTTTAAAGAAGAAGTGGACCCGAAAGTTGGGCTCATGCCTTTTCAAGCTCGCCGCGTAGCTTTCAACTTAGGCTTGAGTGGTAAAGCTTTCAAACAAATGACAAAATTTGTTGCTTCGCTCTATAAAGCATACGTAGAAACGGATGCTAGTATGTTTGAAATCAACCCGGTTTTTAAAACATCCGACGATCTCATTCTGGCCGCCGATTGTAAAGTAAACCTCGACGATAATGCCCTTTATCGTCATCCGGAATATGCAGAAATGCGCGATATCACCGAAGAAGATCCAACCGAAGTAGAAGCTGGAAAATATAACCTCAATTTCGTCAAACTAGATGGAAATGTTGGTTGTATGGTCAACGGGGCCGGTCTCGCAATGGCCACCATGGATATTATCAAGCTGAGCGGTGGCGATCCTGCTAATTTTCTCGATGTGGGAGGTACAGCCAATGCTGAAACCGTTGAAGCAGGCTTCCGTATTATTCTCAAAGATCCAGCCGTGAAAGCTATTCTAATTAACATCTTTGGCGGAATTGTTCGTTGCGATCGAGTTGCACAAGGGGTAGTCGATGCTTACAACAAAATTGGAAACATCGAAGTCCCGGTAATCGTCCGCTTACAAGGAACAAATGCTCAGGAAGGGAAAGAACTGATTGATGCTTCCGGGCTTAAAGTTTATTCAGCAATCACCTTGAAAGAAGCTGCCGATTTGGTAAAACAAGTCGTGTAATTTTCGATTTTTTTCTCAAAAGGTAGGCTAGCTGCCTCATAACATCCCAAAATCCTAAGCTTATCATTAGCTTAGGATTTTTTTTAAAAAGTATACGTGAAATGATGCCTTATCTTCAAAATGTATTGCGAACGAACCTGACCTCAACCGAAAGTCGGGTTCTGGTGGCTGTAAGTGGAGGATTAGATTCGATGGTACTTTTACATCTATTGGAGCAAACACATCATCCCATCTTTGTTGCGCATTGTAATTTTCAGTTGAGAGACTTCGAGTCTGATGCCGATCAGGAATTTGTGATCCAATACTGTCAACAAAGAGGAATTCCTTGTTTTGTTAAATCCTTTCAAACGGAAACTTACGCAACCGAAAACCAGCTGAGTATTCAAGAAGCAGCGCGAATTCTTCGCTATACCTGGTTTGAGAAACTACGGTCAGAATTAATGGCTGAAGCCATTCTCTTGGGACACCACGCCGACGATTCAATGGAAACTTTTTTCATTAACTTGCTGAGAGGGTCGGGGATACGAGGACTTAAGGGAATCCCTTTGAAGAATCAATATCTACTCCGACCGCTTCTTGCATTTACTCGCCACTCTTTGGAAGAATATGCTGCAAATCATTCTGTTTTTTATCGAGAGGATCGAAGTAATGCAAGTGATACATACCTAAGAAATCGGATTCGGCATCAACTGCTTCCGAAATTGAGAGAGCTTCGTCCAAATGCAAGTGAATCGATGCATCGATCCTTAAACCATTTATCGAAAGCAGCAGAAATTCACGAAGATTTTATTGAATCTCATCTTTTCCAACTTATTAGGGAAGATGAAGATGGGGAAACCATTTTCCGACAAGATTTGATCAAGGAGAAGTACGCTGAACACCTCCTTACCGAATATTTGCTGCGGCGGCAATTATCGGTATCGTCCGCTGCCCAGCTGCTAGATCACTTTGTCGCAGGCAGATATGGACAAGAATTTGAATCGGGCAGTGGTTGGTTTTACCTTGAAAAGGAATTCCTTCGCTTCGAGATTACCAAGAATCAGGATTTTCAAAAAGAGTATCTTTGGGCAGAAGACAAGTTCATGATATCCAATCCAGTCAGGATTAAAATGGAAAGATTGCCCTTTCATTCTCTTGAAGATTTGTCTTTTGTAGCAGAAGTGGCTTATGTGGATGCAGCCAAATTGCAGCTTCCACTCAAAATACGCCACTGGAGGGAAGGAGATCGCTTTTTTCCCTTCGGAATGAATCATTCAAAGTTGATTTCCGATTTTTTTATCGACCAAAAAGTTCCCAAATACAAGAAAAAGAAGATTTGGTTGTTATTATCAGGAGACGATATCGTTTGGGTAATCGGTTATCGAATTGATAATCGTTTTCGAATAAATGAAAGTACCAAGGAATTTGTGAAATTTACATGCTTATGATCGAAGAACAACAAACAATGGTAATTGAGCTGAAGGATATTGTAAAGCACTATCATGTTGGCAGCGAAACAATCGAAGCTCTGCGGGGCGTGAGCCTAAGCATTGCTCGTGGCGACTATGTAGCTATCATGGGCCCAAGCGGTTCTGGAAAATCAACCCTAATGAATGTAATTGGATGTCTGGATACTCCCACATCTGGCACCTACGTATTGAACAACAAGGATGTGAGCATTCAACTAGACGACAGACTCGCTGAAATTCGAAATAAAGAAATTGGGTTCGTCTTTCAAACGTTCAATCTTTTGCCTCGCTACAATGCACTGGAAAACGTCGAATTACCGCTTATTTATGCCGGTTATCCCAAAAAAGAGCGAGTGAAAAAATCGGAAGAGGTCCTCGATAGTGTTGGTCTAGGTAGCCGAAAGCATCATAAACCCAATGAATTATCCGGAGGACAACGCCAGCGAGTTGCCGTCGCAAGGGCCTTGGTAAATAATCCGAGTATCATTCTGGCCGACGAGCCAACGGGAAATCTTGATTCGAAAACATCGGTCGATATCATGAATCTTTTTCAGGAAATTCACGCAAAAGGGAATACAATTATTTTGGTTACTCACGAAGAAGACATCGCCAGACATGCCCATCGAATTATTCGCTTGATGGACGGAATGGTTTCATCGGACGCACGAAATGCAGAGCCAATCGTTAACACACCAATCATTGCAAAGGAAGGTTGATATTTTTTTTATTTTTTTTCAGGTTTTGCTAAACTTCTTTCCGGTTAATTGCTTTAAAAGGGGCATCACTATAAAAACCATTATTACTTAGGTTCCAAATCGAGGAGTTTTCCCGATATGCAAAGCATGAGTTGTAAATGAAATAGGTCTGTTTGGTTCATTATAAGAAAATTAGCGACCATCAAACATGCGTTTGAAAGGAGAGTCTCTTTAGGTATAAAAAGGAACCCTCATAATATGAATACTAAAAAGTAAAAACAAGATTATCAATCCATGAAAATTTATACTAAAACGGGCGATAAAGGAAGCACCAGCTTGGTTGGAGGTCAGCGTGTTAAGAAAAGTCACAAACGAATAGAAGCGTATGGTTCGGTTGATGAACTCATAGCATTTATTGCCTACCTGCGCGATACGCTCGAAAATTCCCACTACAAGGCTTTATTGCTCGGAATGGAAGATCGTTTAATGGTAATTTCTTCCATTCTTGCTTGTGAGGATGAATCGTTTCTAAAACAACTTCCGCATATTCACGAAGAAGATATCGTCTCCTTAGAAAAAGAAATCGATCAAATGGATGCCGACTTAATTCCTTTGCGGAGTTTTGTTTTACCAGGTGGACATCCTACCATTTCCCTTACTCATGTGGTCAGAACTGTATGCCGGCGGGTTGAGAGAGAATTAATCCGATTAATGGATGAGGTTCCGATAAACGATTTGGTTTTAAAGTATCTAAATCGACTGTCCGACTTCTTCTTCGTTTTTTCGCGCCATCTTCATCGTGAACTGGATGTGCCTGAATTACCGTGGAAATCATCTTAATTAATGATAATTAAGCTTTTAAGTCGCATCTCTGGAAGCCGCGCAGAAAATGATTAACATTTTCAATAAGCTTATTAACACCGTGTCGGAGCGACAAAATAATTTTTATATTTGCGCGATTTTAAGAATGAATCATAGACTATCATAAATTTTCGATTATGTACTGGACACTCGAATTAGCCTCAAAACTGGAAGATGCCCCCTGGCCGGCTACCAAAGAAGAATTAATCGATTTCGCTATCCGTTCCGGTGCTCCATTGGAAGTCATCGAGAATCTTCAAGAGATTGAAGATGAAGGCGATATTTACGAAAGTATTGAAGATATTTGGCCGGATTATCCAAGCAAGGACGATTTTTTCTTCAACGAAGATGAATATTAAAAGGAGGGTGTTACCTCCTTTTTTTTTATCCTTACGTCCCTCTTTCTCTTTAGATTCCCTCGTTCGTTTTAGAAGCTTTTCCCCTTTTGATTAAACTTGCTTAGCATCCAATCCAATAGTTGGGTAGCGGGTTGCATAATAGTGAATAGGACCACCTCCCTATACTCCTAACCCCTGATTTTATGAGTATTTCGACTGACTTTTTCATGTCGTATAATACATTTTCCTTGCTGTTATTTATACCTATTTTTGCATGAAACATTGATAATTAATAAACAAAATAAGATGGAAAAACACCTTTTAATGGGCGATGAAGCCATTGCCCAGGCAGCCATCGACGCAGGTATCTCGGGCGTATATGCTTATCCGGGAACTCCCTCTACCGAAATCACCGAATACATTCAAAAATCGGAAGAAGCAAAAGAGAAGAATATTCGTTCTTCATGGGCTACCAACGAAAAAACCGCCATGGAAGGCGCTTTGGGAATGTCGTATGCCGGCAAACGAAGCATGGTCTGCATGAAACATGTCGGTTTAAATGTGGCCGCCGATGCATTTGTAAATTCTGCTATAACCGGAGCAAATGGAGGCTTAGTTGTGGTAGTAGCCGATGACCCGTCGATGCATTCATCTCAAAACGAGCAAGATTCACGATTCTTTGGCAAATTTGCAATGATTCCTGTCCTCGAACCACATCATCAGCAAGAAGCTTACGATATGGTTCATTATGCATTCGACCTATCCGAGGTACTAAAAACTCCTGTGCTGTTAAGGATAACAACCCGACTTGCGCATTCACGAGCCGGAGTTGCACCACGGTTGATTACCCGGGAACAAAACGAGCTCAGACTACCCGAAAAATTAACACAATTCGTATTACTGCCATCGATTGCCAGGGAAAATTATAAAACCTTGATTCACAATCAGGAACACTTTAAAAAGGCAGCGTTGGAGTCAGGCTACAACAGTTACCTGAAAGGGAATGATAAGTCGTTGGGTATCATAGCCACCGGAATCGCGTATAATTACCTGCAGGAAAATTATCCTAATCAGGAAATTCCATACCCGGTACTAAAAATTGGTCAGTATCCGGTTCCAAACGAAATGCTTCAGGAAATCTACGACGAATGCGATGAACTAATCGTTTTTGAAGAGGGCTACCCCCTTATCGAAGAAGCACTTCGCGGCTCTTTAAATATTGGTAAAAATATTAAAGGTAGAATGGATGGTACGCTAGCATTCGACGGTGAACTCAATCCGGTGAAAGTTGGCAAAGCACTCGGTTTTCCTGAACCAGAGAAACGTCCGCTTCCGGATATTGTAGTGCCAAGACCACCAGCTCTCTGTGCCGGTTGCCCGCATATCGATTCTTATAAAGCTATTAATGAGGTTATTGCTAAGCACTATTCGAAAGGTCGTGTTTTTGCCGATATCGGGTGTTATACTTTGGGTGCACTCCCTCCTTACAGCGCTATCAACACCTGTGTGGATATGGGCGCCAGTATCACCATGGCTAAAGGAGCCGCCGACGCCGGACTAGTTCCTGCTATTGCAGTGATTGGAGATTCCACTTTTACCCATTCGGGTATCACCGGACTCATCGATGCTGTAAACGATGGATCGAATGTAACGGTGTTTATCCTAGACAACGATACAACTGCAATGACTGGTGGTCAAAATTCGGCAGCTGTCGGAAATCGTTTGGAAGATATTGTTAGAGGAGTTGGCGTTGCCGAAGAGCATATACGCGTAATCCGACCTCTTAAAAAATTCCACGAAGAGAATATTCAAGTCATCGAAGAAGAATTAAACTACCCGGGAGTTTCGGTAATCATCCCTCGACGTGAGTGTATTGTTGTGCTGGATCAGAGAATGCGTCGAAAATTTAAAGATAAAACGCAGTAATACGGATGAAAGGGGAGTAAAATTAATATTGTAATTAGTTGAATACATCTCCTTAAAAATTTTAATTGAGATACCTAAGGTAATTGTCAAATAATAAAAGAACGAAATACCCATGAGATTATTAATCTCATTAACCGCGATGAATCTGGTATGGGTATTCCATCTGACCTTGAAAAAACAAATTATATACAGATGAAAAAAGATATTATTATTTCGGGAGTAGGAGGACAAGGAATTGTTTCCATGGCAGCTATTATTGGCACTGCAGCCTTGGAATCCGGTCTGAATTTAAAGCAATCCGAAGTGCATGGAATGAGCCAGCGAGGAGGTGATGTACTTTCTAATTTGCGTTATTCCGATAAACCGATTGCTTCCGATTTGATCCCGGAAGGCAAAGCCGATATGATTATTTCCATTGAACCGCTCGAAGCACTGAGGCATCTACCTCGCTTATCGATGGAAGGATGGATCATTACGAACACTATTCCTTTCAACAACATCGAAAATTATCCTGACATTGATGGGATTATTAGCGAAGTGAGAAAGATTCCTAATCATATCCTCGTAGATGCCGATACAATAGCGAAAGATCTGAATGCCCGTCGTAGTACCAATGTTATTATACTGGGTGCTGCATCGGAACACCTGGGCTTTGAATTAGCCGTCTTGGAAAATGCTATCATTAAGCTTTTCGAGAAGAAGGGGAGTAAAGTAATTGATCAAAATATTACTGCTTTTTATAAAGGAAGAGAGCTAGCCCATTCTTAATGAGTTGATTTTTCCATGTGCTAAGACTGCTTTTGGTATAAGGTCCCAGGAAAATCTTTGACAATACAAATGTAACCCTCTACTCATGGAGTAGGGGGTTTTTTATGCTCACAATTAGTTACAGGTGTAACCTAATGATTGCTAAACCTAAATGAAAGGTAAATAATCGAAGTGCAACAAGGTTACAATAGTAAATACATAGAACTAGTAGTCGGTATAATCGACAACAGGATTTCTGCATATATTTTCATTAAAAATAAATACCTAATTATTTATTTACCAGTATATTTAGAATATATATATCAAGTAATTGATTGTTAAAATAGCCTCTCGCTAGCTAACTATTAGATTCAATGAAATTATAGATGTCATTTTAATACTGTATATCAGTTAATTAGACGATTTATCTCAAGCTTCAGTCAACAGATGAATCTAATAAGTCATAAGTAACAGAATACTAGCGTTTTGATAACTAAGGAATTCTTCCAATGGACATAATTTCATCCATTTCACAATTCGACCTAATTTGTATAATTTATTGATTATCAGGTTTATAATATGTGTCATTCTGGATGCCCTTATGCCCGGAATCTACCTTTCAAACTCTAGTAACAATTGAAATATAAGATTCTGATAATGAGCACTAAAAATATGCGAATGGCCAATTATTTTAGCAATATAATCGATATTCGCAGGATGAATGAAGAGGATTGCTTACCGAACTTAATTGAGAACCATAAATGGAGGACTATTAGTTATAGCTCAGGTTTCGTATTTTATGAAAGAAGCTTAACACAAGGGATTACAAATGTAAACAAACTTGACTATAAGGTAAGTTACAAAAGTAATGTTAGATGAGTTACATTTGTATTAAAAATGCATTACATTTGTGATTGATAAATGTTACTCAATTCTACGGTCATGAAAAATCGCATTCAGGAAATTTTGCAGTACTATCAACTTACTGCTGCCGAGTTCGCTAAAATTATCGGCGTTAGCCCATCGGGTTTATCGCATATTTTGAATGGAAATAGGAATTACTTAAGTACCGATACCATTGTGAAACTAACTCAGAAATTCCCTGAGGTTCAGCTCGATTGGCTTATTTTAGGCAAAGGTTCCATGTTAAGCGGAAAGCCTTCCGGCAATCTTTTTGATAATCTAATTAAGGGTAGTGACCAGTCAGTCATGCATGCCGATGAGCCTGCAGAAAATCCCTCCAAAAGCCGAAATGACCTACGAACCAGTAAGTTTAGTGCAGAGGAAAAAATTGCGCCACCCTCACCAACGCCTTCGACTTCCTCCTTTCACGATGAAAAGCGGATCAATAAAGTAGTTGTTTTTTATTCCGACCACACTTTTGTTGAGCTTTATCCATAGCTCACTTCCAATTGGCTTTTTATCTTTGCCGAAAATTTACCAGACGATGTATCGAGTAGTTATTCGGCCAATCTTGTTTTTGTTTCAACCTGAAACAATTCATCACTTTGTTTTTACTTGCCTGCGTGCGTCCAAGTGGATTCCATTCATGCAGTCCATCATTCGACGCGTTTATCAGATTCGAGATCCTCGGTTGGAAAAAGAAGTCTTTGGTATTCGTTTTCCAAATCCTGTTGGGCTTGCTGCCGGCATGGACAAAGATGCCGAGGCATTTGATGTATTGGGTAATATGGGCTTTGGTTTTGTGGAGATTGGAACAATAACTCCGAAACCACAACCTGGTAATCCTAAGCCCCGTGTTTTCAGGCTCCGACGCGATTCGGCATTAATCAATCGGATGGGATTTAACAATGCTGGAGTCGATGCATCGGTAGAGCGACTTAAGCGCAAAAGAACAAACGTAATCATTGGGGGGAATATTGGTAAAAATAAAATTACCCCTAATTCCGAGGCAGTTAACGATTACCTGACTTCATTTCATAAGTTGCACGCTTATGTCGATTATTTTGTAGTCAATGTGAGTTCACCGAATACACCCGATCTTCGCGCTTTGCAGGACAAAGAACCACTTAAAAAGCTACTTTCTGCTCTCAAAGAAGCAAATGCCACCTTTCCTAAAACTAAACCGATACTCTTGAAAATTGCCCCTGATTTAAGCAATGACCAGCTGAATGACATTGTTGAGATTGTGCATGAAACAGCTATCGATGGAATAGTTGCCACCAATACAACAATAAGTCGCGATGGTTTATCCTACTCAGCTCAAGAGATAAAAGCATTTGGAGCAGGGGGCTTAAGTGGAAAAGTTTTAAGCAGGCGTTCTACAGAGGTAATTCGATATTTGCGCAAGCAATCGGGCGATTCAATTCCTATCATAGCTGTAGGAGGTATTTTTACACCTCAGGATGCCATTGAAAAACTGAACGCAGGAGCGAGTTTAGTTCAGCTATACACCGGTTTTGTTTACGAAGGACCCAACCTAATCAAAGCAATCAATCAAGCACTTCTCAAAGCATAGCATGCCAGTTAACAAAGAGACTAAATATCGTCACGTTTTTATCGACCTGGATCGCACTCTATGGGATTTCCCAAGCAATTCCTTCGAAGTGATGCAGGATTTATTCGCTCATTTTTTATCCGAACAACGCTTTGTCAATTTCACCAATTTCTTCGATTTATACGAACGGAATAATGAACGATTATGGCAACGGTATAGAGACAAGCTGATTTCAAAGGATAAATTGTGGTGGTATCGCTTTTACACTACATTACAACAAGTTGGCATCGAGAACGAATTTTTAGCGAAACAAATGGGAGACTTCTACGTAGAACGAAGCAAGACCAAAACCCATTTATATCCTTACACCCATGAATTATTAAGCTACTTAAAGCGAAAATACCGCTTGTATATTATTACGAATGGGTTTGAAGAGGTTCAGCATGCTAAAATTGCTAATTGCCAGCTTGATAGTTACTTTACCCATGTCTTCACTTCGGAAAAATTAGGCGTACAAAAGCCAAATCCGGCCATCTTTCACTATGCGTTGGCTCACGCTGGGGCCAGGGCAGAGGAGAGTATTATGATTGGCGACGACATCGAAGCTGATATTCGTGGAGCTGCGGAAGTCGGTTTGGACCAGATATTTCTCAATCATAATGGTCGTAAGGTCCATTTCGAACCAAGTTATGAGGTTTCTAATCTTGAGGCAATTACACATATTTTATAGCCGTTTTTTTTAAGTACCGGGTGATTGCAAACATTAATAGCTTTATAACATAGAGCTATTCAAATCGCAACTATTTCACATATCTTTGCCCAAAATCTAATAATTTAACAAGATGTCATTTGTAACTAAAGAAGCCTTTTTGACCAAGGAGTGGTTTAGGGTTTATAGTCTCATAGTTGTTGGAGCATTCATTTTAGCTTCAGGCTTTGTGCTTTTTATTAATCCCTACCAAATCGTTCCCGGTGGGGTTTATGGAATCGGTATCGTTATTCATTATTCTACTCAGGGTTTGTTTTCGTTTTGGCCCGATGGAATACCCATTGGTTTATTAGGCTTGAGCATGGATATTCCATTAACCATTATCGGTATTAAAATTTTGGGTCCTCGATTCGGGATTAAAACGGTTCTAGGCTTTTTTCTGACGGCTACTTTTATGGATAGCTTAACCTACTTGATTGGCCAGGACGATCCGTTGAAATTGGCCGATCAGGTTTTATTGGCTAGTATTTTTGGGGGCGTACTCATTGGTTTTGGACTGGGATTAATCTTCAAATCGAAGGCAACCTCGGGAGGTTCCGATATTATCGCCATGATAGTTTCGAAGCGGACCGGTTTGCCATTGGGTCAGTTAATGATTGTTATTGATTCCATTATTGTTTTGGTTGGATTAGTTGTATTTCAGGATTGGAAGATTCCATTATACAGTTGGATTGTCATCTTCATAACCGGGAAGGTGATCGATATCACTATAAATGGTATTACCTATGACAAGGCATTAATTATTGTTTCAGAGAAATCGGAGTTGATTCGACAAAAGATTATCAACGACTTAAAACGAGGAGGAACGGTATTAGATGGGAAAGGATTGTATTCCCTAGAGGAAAAGCAATTGATTTATACGATTGTAAACAGGAGGGAAATGGAGATTCTGAAAGCATACATAAAATCAATTGATTCACAGGCTTTTGTGACGGTAATTGATACACATCAGGTATTAGGAAATGGATTTAAGAGTTTAAATGATTAGCATCCCAGATACTAATCAAGTTATTTACAGCTCCTTGTTAATAAATCTTTCCGGTTTTTTTATAGGGTATCTTGTGAATTAAAAGAATTATATCGTTATTTGCACCCTTAAATTTAGTTGCCGATATAGCGCTAAAGAATTGTCTAACAGAATAGCTTAAAGAATCAAACGATGTCAAAAGTTTGCGAAATAACAGGTAAGAAAGTGATGGTTGGAAATCATGTTTCACATTCCAACAGAAAGACAAAACGTAAATTTTATCCCAATTTATTTAAGAAGCGCTTCTTCTTAACGGAAGAGAACAGATGGGTTGACTTAAAAGTATCGGCAGCCGGTATTCGGATTATCGACAAGAAGGGATTAAAGAGTGCGCTTGAAGAAGCCAAAATGAAAGGATTCATTACGAACTATTAATAGAATAAAGCGATGGCAAAGAAAGCTAAAGGTAATCGAGTACAAGTAATCTTAGAGTGTACCGAACATAAGGAAAGCGGAATGCCCGGTACATCACGATACATTAGTACCAAAAACCGTAAGAATACAACTGAGCGTCTTGAATTGAAAAAATATAATCCTATCTTGCGCAAAGTTACTGTACATAAAGAAATTAAATAATTGAGTCATGGCAAAGAAAGTAGTAGCAACGCTTAAAACCGGAGCAGGTAATCAATACGTGAAAGTGATTAAAATGGAAAAATCTCCTAAATCAGGAGCCTATTTTTTCAAAGAAGAAATAGTGAATTCCACTCACGTTAAAGATTTTATCGATAATAAAAAATAGGAAAACATTCTTCCTCTTTTATGGAGCTTTCTACCATTCTACGTAGAAAGCTTTTTTTGTTTATAATCAGTTAATCATGTAATCATGGCTTTTTTTGGCTTATTCTCCCGCGAGAAAAAAGAAAGTTTAAATCAAGGGCTTGCAAAAACACGCGAAAGTGTCTTCAAGAAAATTTCGCGCGTCATTGCTGGGAAGACTAAGGTCGACGATGAGGTTCTCGATGAATTAGAAGAAATTTTAATCACTTCCGACGTAGGTGTTGAAACCACTCTCAAAATTATTGAACGAATCGAAAAGCGCGCTAAGTCGGATAAGTATTTGGGAACAAATGAGCTCAACTCTATTTTAAAGGAAGAAATTGCTGCGCTTCTCGATGAAAATAATTCGAGCGATGTGAGTGATTTTTCGCTCGATAAAGCGCCCAAGCCTTATGTAATGATGGTGGTTGGCGTAAATGGGGTGGGTAAAACAACTACTATTGGAAAGTTAGCTTGGCAATTCAAGAATCAAGGTAAAAAGGTCATTATGGGAGCAGCCGATACGTTTAGAGCTGCCGCAATCGATCAGCTTGAAATTTGGTCTAAAAGGGTCGATGTTCCTATCGTTAAACAGCAAATGGGCTCCGATCCGGCTTCCGTGGCATTCGATACCCTTCAATCAGCACTTAAAACCGATGCCGATGTAGTCATCATCGACACAGCAGGCCGACTCCACAATAAGGTCAACCTGATGAACGAGTTAACTAAAATAAAAAGGGTCATGCAAAAGCTTATCCCGGAAGCTCCACACGAAGTTTTACTCGTGTTAGATGGCTCTACCGGTCAAAACGCTTTTGAACAAGCCAAACAGTTTACCCTGGCAACCGAAGTGACAGCCATGGCGCTTACCAAATTAGACGGAACAGCCAAAGGAGGTGTAGTCCTCGGCATTTCCGACCAGTTTAAAATCCCGGTGAAGTATATCGGAATTGGGGAGAAAATGGAAGATTTACAATTATTCCGAAAAGCTGAATTTGTCGATTCACTATTTGCTAAAGATTAACGCGTTTAGCTGCCTGCCCTCATGAAAAAGATTAATTTGATAAGCCTCGGATGCTCTAAAAATCTTATTGATACCGAGCGTTTAATGTCTCAATTAAGTCGCAATCACTTTCAGATTCAATTTGAACCTGAAAATTTGAACAATCAGGCCGATGCAGTCATTATCAACACTTGTGGTTTTATTCACGATGCCAAGGAAGAATCCATCGAAGTTATTTTCAATCAGGTTGCCGCTAAAAATGAAGGTCGGGTAGGAAAAGTCTATGTGATGGGATGCTTGTCGGAACGGTATCGGGAGGAGTTAACGCTTGAAATCCCCGAATTAGATGGAGTCTTTGGTGTTAATGATATTCCTTCTATTGTTGCTTCCTTGAAAGGAGTTTTCGATGCAGAACGTTTTTACGACCGAAAACTGACCACGGCCGCACATTATGCCTACATGAAACTATCCGAAGGATGTGATAGGAATTGTTCCTTCTGCGCAATTCCTTCAATTAGAGGGAAACATGTGTCGGTTCCATTAGAAAAATTAGTTGCCGAAGCTCAGTATTTAGCCTCGCAAGGCGTGAAAGAGTTGCTCCTTATTGCTCAGGATTTAAGTTACTATGGTTACGATCTATATAAAAAATCTCGCTTAGCTGATTTACTGAAAGCTTTGACTGCCGTACCGGGAATTGAATGGATTCGTTTGCATTATGCTTATCCGCATAAGTTCCCAATCGAAGTAATTGATTTGATGGCCAGTGAGCCCAAAATTTGCAAATACCTCGATATTCCTTTTCAGCATATTCACAACACGGTACTGAAAAATATGCGTAGGAATGTCACCAGCGAGCAAACCTACGATTTGATCCGAGAAATTAGAAATCGTGTACCCGATATTGCCTTGCGAACTACTTTAATGGTGGGGCATCCGGGTGAAACAGAGGAAGCATTTGAGGCCTTAAAAGATTTTGTAAGGGAAGTTCGGTTCGACCGGTTAGGAGTATTTACCTATTCCGAAGAGGAAGGAACCTATGGAGCAAGCGCTTTTGAGGACAGTATTCCAGAAGATGTTAAGAATGCGCGTGCCGACGAAATTATGACCTTACAGCAGGAAATTGCTTTTCAGAAGAATACGAATTTGGAAGGGAGGATTCTCAAGGTTATTATTGATCGCAAGGAAGGGGAATATTACATAGCCCGCTCGGAATTTGACTCCCCCGAAGTAGATAATGAACTGTTAGTTTCGGCGAACAAGGAGCTAACCATTGGCAGTTTTCAATGGGTTCAAGTTACCTCCGCTGAAGCTTTCGATGCTTATGCCCATTGGCTCAGGGAAGCTTAGCATCAAAAAAAAGCCGCTTTCTTTTCAGGAAGCGGCTTTTTTTATCGGCATTTATTCGTGAATCTCTGACTTAACCGGGTGAATTTGAATACTAATTTCTCCTTTTTCATTTAAGTCGATGTCGATAATATCGCCTTCGTTCAAGTCGGAACGAATAATAATTTCGGCCATTTCATCCTCTAAGTATTTCTGTATGGCCCGTTTGAGTGGTCTTGCACCATATTGAACATCGTATCCTTTTTCAGCGATGAAATCCTTTGCCTTATCCGACAACTTTAATTCGTAGCCAAGTTCGTTTACCCGATGATACAATCCGACCAATTCAATATCGATAATCTGATGAATATGCTCTTTCGACAAGGAATTGAATGTGATTACATCGTCGATTCGGTTCAGGAATTCAGGGGCAAACGCTTTTTTAAGAGCTTTATGAATGATGGATTTGGCATATTCGTCGTCGATTTCATCTTGTGGTTTGGCCGAGAAACCAATCCCTTTTCCGAATTCTTTGAGTTGCCGAGTCCCTATGTTCGAGGTCATGATGATGATGGTATTTTTGAAATCGACTTTTCGTCCAAGGCTATCAGTCAGTTGCCCTTCGTCGAGCACCTGAAGAAGTAAGTGAAATACATCGGGGTGCGCTTTTTCAATTTCGTCGAGCAGCACGATAGAGTAGGGCTTGCGTCGTACTTTTTCGGTTAACTGACCACCTTCTTCGTATCCAACGTATCCGGGAGGGGCTCCAACCAGGCGGGAGACACTGAATTTTTCCATGTATTCGCTCATATCCACGCGAATAAGTGCATCTTTCGAATCGAAGAGTTGTTCGGCCAGGATTTTGGCTAATTGTGTTTTACCCACACCCGTTGGGCCCAGGAAAACAAAGGAACCAATGGGACGGTTGGGGTCTTTGAGTCCGGCACGATTCCGTTGGATGGACTTCACAATTTTTTGAATTGCTTCATTCTGACCAATGACTTTCCGTTCGATTTCGCCTCTCATTTCGATTAAACGAGATCCTTCGGCCTGAGCGATTCGTTGAACCGGCACACCGGTCATCATGGCAATAACCTCGGCCACTTTGTGTTCATTAACCGTTTCCCGGTGAGTTTTTAGATCTTGTTCCCATTGATTATGAGCAGTTTCCAATTCGGTTAGGAGTTTTTTCTCTTTATCGCGGAAACTTGCTGCTTTTTCAAAATCTTGACTTTTTACCGCTTTTACTTTGTCTTGTTGAGTTTGTTCGAGTAATTTTTCAATTTCTTCGATACGAGCAGGAACTTTTATATTACTAATATGCACTCTTGAGCCGCTTTCATCGAGTGCGTCGATTGCCTTATCGGGAAGGTGACGATCGGAGATGTAACGTTGTGTTAATTGCACACAGGCTTGAATAGCCTCGTCGGTATAGTTAACGTGGTGATGTTCTTCGTATCGTTCTTTGATATTGTGCAGTATTTCAATGGTTTCTTCGGGCGAAGTAGGCTCGACAAGTACTTTTTGGAAGCGGCGTTCGAGCGCACCATCTTTTTCAATGTATTGGCGATATTCATTCAGGGTAGTTGCACCGATGCATTGAATTTCGCCTCGAGCAAGAGCTGGCTTGAGCATGTTTGCTGCATCGAGCGAACCGGTAGCGCCGCCAGCACCAACAATCGTATGGATTTCGTCGATGAAAAGAATGACGTTGTCGGTTTTCGCTAGTTCATTTAAAATAGCTTTCATTCGCTCTTCGAACTGCCCCCGATACTTTGTTCCAGCTACAATACTCGCTAAGTCGAGCGAAACAACTCGTTTATCGAATAGTACTCGACTTACCTTTTTTTCGATAATTCGGAGTGCTAAACCTTCCACAATGGCCGATTTTCCAACACCGGGTTCACCGATGAGAATGGGATTGTTTTTCTTCCGACGGCTTAGGATTTGTGCCAGTCGTTCAATTTCAACTTCGCGACCAACGATTGGGTCGAGTTTTTTTTCTGAAGCCGCTTTGGTGATATCGATTCCGAAGTTGTCCAATACTGGTGTATCCGAGGTCGATTTCCCTGATTGCTTGGGGTTTTGTTTGCCTCCGAAGGGAGGTAGATCACTTGTTTCGTCTTCCTCACGAGGAAGGTCGGCCTGCGATTTTGGCACATAACCTTCCAATTGCGACTTAACGATATCGTAGGTAATGTGGTTGTCTTCCAAATACATGGTAACCAGACTGTTTTGATCTTTAAGGATAGCAAGAAGGAGGTGCCCGGTATTTATTTCGGCGTCCTTGAAAGCTCTGGCCTCCAGATAGACCAATTTAAGTACTCTTTCAGCAGGCTTAAGTAGCTGGATATTGGCTGCATCTGTTTGGTTGACAGGTGCCTCTTTCCTGATCTGGTCTTCAATGTGTTTCCGGAAGTCTTTCAAATTGATTTCAAGATCTTCCAGGACATCGATGGCCATACCTTTGCCATCGCGCAATATTCCCAGAAAAAGATGTTCTGTTCCAATTTGTTCATTGCCTAAGCGGATAGCTTCTTCCCGGCTGAAAGAGAGAACATCCTTTATTTGTTGCGAAAATTTTGAATCCATAATGTTAAGTGGTTTGATTTGAACCTATCAAATACTTTGCAAAGGTAATGAATGCTGACAATTTGTCTATTCTTAAGGGCCTGGCTTGCATGAGTATTTTCCAATAAACTCGAAACGAGTTGCTTTGTTTCGTTGTTGATAATTATTTGAACCAGAATTAGCTTTTTTTAATTGCGGTTTTTAGCGATTTTATCTACATTCGAGTGCTTTAAAAAAATGGGGAGAAGTATTTATAGCCATCTGTTTTTCAGCTATTTAAAATAGATTTATAGAACTTGAAATTACATGATAAGAGACGAAAGAATTCTTAAAATTAACATAGAGGAAGAGATGAAATCTTCCTACATCGATTATTCGATGTCAGTGATTGTTTCCCGAGCCTTACCGGATGTGCGGGATGGGTTGAAACCGGTTCATCGGCGAGTTTTGTTTGGAATGAATGAACTGGGAGTAGGTGCCGGGAAATCGTATAAAAAATCTGCCAGAATTGTTGGAGAGGTCTTGGGTAAATATCATCCACATGGTGATTCATCGGTTTACGAAGCTATGGTTCGGATGGCTCAGGATTGGTCGTTACGATACCCGCTAGTCGATGGTCAAGGAAACTTTGGTTCGATCGATGGTGATAGTCCAGCGGCAATGCGTTATACTGAAGCACGCCTCAAAAGAATTGCTGAAGAAACCTTGGCCGATTTGGATAAAAATACCGTCGATTTTCAGCTCAATTTCGATGATTCCCTGGAAGAGCCAACGGTACTTCCAACTCGTTTGCCCGTACTACTGCTTAACGGAGCTTCGGGTATTGCCGTCGGCATGGCTACCAATATGCCGCCGCACAATATTCACGATACCATCAAGGCCATTACAGCTTACATTGATGATGCAGAAATTGATATACCTACCTTAACCCAACTGATCCTTGCACCGGATTTTCCTACCGGAGGAATTATTTATGGTTACGAGGGAGTTAAAGAAGCCTATGAAACGGGTAGGGGACGCATTGTAATTAGAAGTAAATCCGAAATAGAAGTTGATTCTTCAGGGCGCGAAAGTATTGTAGTTACTGAGATCCCTTACATGGTTAACAAGGCAGAACTGATTAAAAAGATAGCCGATTTAGTTAACGAAAAGAAGATTGAAGGTATTTCCAACATCAACGATGAATCGGATCGTTCCGGCATGCGGATCGTTATCACACTCAAGAGAGATGCTAATTCATCGGTTGTTCTCACCAAATTGTTTAAGTTCTCCTCCTTACAGACCTCATTCTCAGTTAATAATATTGCTCTTGTCGATGGTCGTCCGAAAACCTTGAATTTAAAGGATATGATTCGTCATTTTGTGGATCATCGGCACGAAGTGGTTGTTCGGCGTACCCAGTATGAGCTCGATCAAGCTGAGAAAAAGGCCCATGTTCTAGAAGGATTATTGATTGCGTTGGATCATTTAGATGCCGTGATTGCCCTTATCCGTGCTTCTAAAACGGTAGAGGATGCCAGAAACGGCCTGATGGAAGAGTTTCAGCTAAGCGAAATACAAGCACGTGCCATTCTCGATTTACGTTTACAGAAACTGACCGGTCTTGAGCGCGATAAAATCAAGCAAGAATACGATGAATTAATTCAGCTTATTGCTCACTTAAAAGAGATTTTAGAAAGTCGCGAGTTAAGAATGCAAATCATCAAAGATGAGCTACTTGAACTAGATACAAAATATGGCGATCAGCGACGGACAGAAATAATTTATTCATCGGAAGAGATGAATCCGGAAGATTTTTATGCCGACGATGAGATGGCCATTACGATTTCTCATTTGGGATATATCAAGCGAACTCCATTAACAGAATATCGTATTCAGAACCGTGGAGGAAAAGGAGCTAAAGGATCGTCGACCCGCGATGAGGATTTCGTGGAGCATTTGTTTATTGCTACCATGCATAATACCATGCTTTTCTTTACCGAGAAAGGACGTTGTTATTGGTTGAAAGTTTATGAGATTCCAGAGGGAAGTAAAACCTCGAAGGGTAGGGCGATACAAAATGTATTGAGCATCGATCCAAACGATAAGGTGAAGGCCTATATTAATGTTAAAAACCTAAAGGACGAAGCATACATCAATCAGAACAACATTATTCTGTGCACGAAAAAAGGAATTGTCAAGAAGACTCAACTGGAAGCTTATTCGCGTCCACGGCAATCTGGAATTATCGCGATAAATGTGCGTGAAGGCGACCAATTGTTAGAAGCAAAGATGACCAATGGAAATCAGGAAGTTATCCTGGCTGTTAAGTCGGGTAATGCTATTCGCTTCCACGAGGAATTGGTCCGCAATGTTGGACGTAATGCGGCAGGAGTGAGAGGAGTACGTTTGTCGGAGCACATGGACGACGAAGTAGTAGGTATGGTGATTGCCGATGTTGAAGGGAAAGAAGATTTGTTGGTTGTATCTGAAAAAGGATATGGAAAGCGCTCACGCCGTGAAGATTATCGAATTACTAATCGGGGAGGGAAGGGAGTAAAGACCATCAATATTACGGAAAAGACCGGGTCGTTAATAGCTATTAAGTCGGTAATTGATACCGACGATATCATGATTATTAACAAATCGGGTATTGCTATTCGATTGAGCGTAAACTCACTTAGAGTAATGGGTAGGGCTACTCAAGGAGTTCGATTGATTAATTTAAGTGAACAAGATTCGATTGCAGCAGTTGCTTCCATTCAGCGCGATGAGAATGAAGTTATAGAACAATCAGATGGAATGGATGAGCATACTAATTTGAATGAAATAGAGTTCAATGAATAAAACAACCACTAAAAATAATAATCTAATAAGAATTGTATGAAGCGTTTAGCCTTAGTATTAATGGTAGTTCTGGCCTTCGGGGCTGTCCAGGCACAAAGCTCGAAAGTGCAGTCGTGCATCAATTATTTGAAGGTAGAGAATTACAAAAAAGCCAAAACTGCAATCGATGCAGCAGTAGTCCACAAAAAAACCGCCGACGATGCCAAAGCTTGGTGGTACCACGGACAAACGTACCAGATAATCTTGTCGCAGTGTCAGGATAAAGAGCTGCCGGAGTATTGTGAGTTAGCTCCCAATGCGATGGAAACTGCCTTGAACTCTTTCATGAAAGCGATTAACCTGAACTGGAAAGATCCAAAATGGAACTCGCTCGACATCTTGCGAAATGACGCGGATTTTCAGGTTTTTGCTCGTCTTATTCAAGACAAAAACAATATCGATAATTGGGATATTACCTACGATATTGCTTTTGCTAGAATGAATTCGATGTCCATCGCATACTTTAATCACGCTGTTAATCAGTTAAATAGCGAGAGTAAGGAAGAGAATGCAAAGAGTTTGGAATCTTTCGATATCAGTATTCGACTCTCCAGCATGATGCGTTTTGATACCCTGGGGTATTTTTATTCAGCTCTAGCCGCTGAAAAAGCTGAAATTTGGGACGAAGCAAGTAAACGCTATACACGTCTTATTGAAATGGATTATGGTGCCGACGATCAAGCTAAGTTGCTAAATTACAGAAGTCTTGCATTGGCAAACCTAAATCAGGGCGATACAGCTCAGTACATTCAAGTATTGCAAGATGGTGCCGAAAAATACTCATCAACCAGCTCTGTATTAATGGATATGTTGATTAATCATTATTTAGGGAATGATATGAAAGCTGAGGCTCTCATTTACCTGAATAATGCGATTAAAAGCAATCCAACAAATGAGACCTATTACTTTGCCATTGGTACGCTTCATGACGAATCCAGTGAATACGACTCAGCAGCAATTGCTTACCAGAAAGCTTTAGAAATTAAAGCAGATTTTTACGACGCTATTTATAACCTTGGGGTTCTCTATAACAACCAGGCGGTTGAAGTATTTACGCAAGCGCGTGATTTACCCATTGAAAAGCAAAAGCAATACGACAAGATGATGGATGAAGGAAAGGCCATTCTGGAAAAAGCTCTTCCTTATATGGAAAAAGCGTATGAAATGAATCCGGAAGACATTAACACGGTGATTTCTTTGAAAGGGATTTATTACACCCTGGGAAATTACGATAAGTCGAATGAAATGAAGGCTTTAATAGAAGCTTACGAAGCGAAAGCCAAAGAGGGACAATAGTTTAATTGTTTGCTCCTTGGAAAAAGGCTATCCAATTTTGGGTAGCCTTTTTTTTGATACTAGGGTAGAAGAAATAAATTTTATTGGGTAAAAAAGTCGAACACATTGCCCAGCATGCTGCTTGGGCTTTTATAGAGTTCTGCATAATGGCACTGTTTACACGAAACAACGCTGAATTTTTTATTCTGAACATCAAATATCTTCGACCAAATGCCACCAACAGTGCGAATTTCATCTACTTCGTACGTTCTGTTTCCACATTTAGGGCATACATAGTTTAGGTTGGATTTTGTTCTCATGGTTTTCAAGTTTAGATGGTCAAAGATAAATAAGCCTATTTGTTGAAAGGCATTTTCTGGCTATAATTCTTGATAGAAGGAGATTGTGGGGTGTGTATTAAACACCCTACTTAACATAATATTAATTATGAGAAAAATCAGATTCAAAATTCAAAATTCAAAATTTCAGATTCAATATTCAAAATTAATTGGCCACTAAGATCAAGGGTTCTAATCGTAAATTTGAATTCAACATTGATCAGCAGCTACCATGAATTTAGATTCAAAATTTCAGATTCAAAATTCAAAACTAATTGGCCACTAAGATCAAGGGTTCTAATCGTAAATTTGTATTCGAAATTGATCAGCAGCTACCATGAATTTCCTAATCTCCTAATCTTGAATCTTAAATCTTGAATCTTAAATCTTGAATTTTAAATTTTAAATTTCTAATAACTTGTTTCGTCGAGTTTTACTTTTCCCCAGAAAGTTCGATAAACAAATACCGTGTATAAGAGTACCAAAGGTCCGCCGATGGCGGTAATCTGTAGCATAAATCGTAAGGATTTTTCCGATGAAGCGGCATTATAAACGGTTATATCGTACATCGGGTCGATGGTCGACATGATGATGGTTGGATATAATTCTACTGCTACCAGGATCAGTAAAAAGCTCATCGTGAGTGCCGAGAAAATAAAGGCCATGACGAATTTCGATTTACTGACAAGGCGAGGAATATTGGCGATACTGAGAAAGGCTAAGAGCGGTACCACAAATAAGGCTACATTTTCGTGGAGCCTGTCGGTTAAATGTGGAAGATAAATTAAGGTGTAAAGCGTTACTAAGCTGTATGTTACGATAAATAATATCATTGATTGCTTGAGGAGGTTCTTCACTTTTGCGAAGAGTTTACCTTCCGTTTTCATAGCCAGGTATATAGCTCCATGCATGGTAAAGAGAGCAACAGCAGTAACGCCTACTAAAAGCGAATAGGGATTGAGGAATTCGAGCCAGCTACCTTGAAATTCATAGTTGGGACCCAGCTTGATTCCCCAGAGAATATTTCCAACCACGACTCCGAGCAGCAAAGCCATTGCAATGCTGGATACGCTGTAACTAATATCCCACATATTTCGCCACCATTTCATGGGTTCTTTGCTCCGGAATTCGATTGAAACTGCTCTAAAAATCAAGAATGCCAGAAAGAGCATGAAGGGAATATACATGGCCGAAAATATGGAAGCGTATAGTACAGGAAAACCGGCAAACAATGCTCCCCCACCAATAACCAACCATACTTCGTTTCCGTCCCATACAGGACCAACTGCGTTGAGTGCAATTCTTCGATCCTCTTCTTCTTTAAAGAATAAGTGCAGTGCGCCTGCACCTAAATCGAATCCATCGAGAATGGCATATCCCGAGAACAATGCTCCAACGACTAAGAACCACCAGGTTGGGTAATCGATTCCTAAAAAAGTTGCCATAATTAATTGGTTTTAGGGTTAATAACATCTGCAATACTTTCTTGAAGGGGACGCTGTTCTGTGCCGGATTCATCGAATGGTCCTGCCTGAATTTTTTTGTTCAGCAGGTAAAGGAATAAGGCGAAAAGCAAGGCATAAATTGCCGTGAACATGATCAGTGAAAAGAGCACTTGATTGGCAGTAACGGTTACTGAGAGTGCATCGGAAGTTCGTAGTAACCCGTAAACGACCCATGGTTGCCGTCCCATTTCCGCTGCAAACCAGCCGAACTGATTTGCCAACTGAGGTAAAATTACGGAGACTACAAACACCCAAAGCAACCAACGGTATTGGAATAATTTACCGCGCCACCAGAGAAAGGCACTGAAGAGGCTCAATCCAATGAAAAAGAGTCCAAATGCGACCATTAGGTGATAGAATTGAAAAACGGCATTGACGGCGGTCGGAATTTCATCGGCTGGAAAATCGTTGAGCCCTTTAACGGGTGTGTCGAAGTTTCCGTATAGTAAAAAGCTCAGTCCACCAGGTATGTAGGGTCCATACACTTTTTGATTATCTTGATCGACCCAACCAAAAAGGTACAGGTGCGCTTGGTCTGTTTGATTGTAATGACCCTCGAAAGCAGCCAGTTTAGCGGGTTGATTTTCTGCTACCCCTTCTGCAGAACTATGGCCGGTTACCAGTTGCAGTAAGGACGTGAAAATGACTACTGAAAGTGCTATTTTAAATGCTCTTTGAGAATGTTCGATATACCGGCCTTTAAGCAAGTAATATGCATGTACGCTTAGCACGAGGAAGGCTCCGGCAATGAGAGCTCCGATCCAAACATGTAAAATTCGATCGACGCTGGATGGATTGAAAACCATCGCCCAAAAGTCGGTGATCTCGGCGCGGGCGTTCATCCCCTCTCCTACGATTTGGAAGCCTGCGGGCGTTTGTTGCCAGCTATTAGCCACAACGATCCAAACGGCCGAGAACATGGAGCCGATCCATACGCCGAGCGTAGCAATAAAGTGAACAATGGGTTTTACACGGTTCCATCCAAAAAGAAGCACTCCCAGAAAACCACTTTCCAGGGCGAAGGCAAAGATTCCTTCGGCAGCAAGCGCAGAGCCAAACACATCGCCTACGTATCGCGAATAAGTAGCCCAATTTGTTCCAAATTCAAACTCCATAACAATTCCTGTGGCCACTCCGAGTCCGAAAGTAACTGCAAAAATTTTTGTCCAGAAGCGAGTTAGCTCCTCGTACAGTTTATTACCGGTTCGTAGGTACATTCCTTCCATGAGCACCATAAGTAGGCCAAGGCCAATGCTCAGTGGAGGATAGATATAGTGAAATGAAACGGTAAATGCGAATTGTATTCGCGAGAGTATTTCGACATCCATTGGAATATAGATTAAATAAAAATAAGACCAAATAACGTTTGCAAAATTAGGCTTTATCGAGAAATCGCCCCATTTATTTACGTTAAATTATTGTACTTTCTAAACCAGGTACATGTGTTGAAGAATAGGATCGAGGACGATGTTTAGCATAGAACTTCTGCCGGATTGTTTTTTGTTTTGCAGACTAAAACAGCAAATCATGAATGTTCGCTTTCTCGTCTCTCTCAGGTTGGTTTTTTTATTGACTTTCGGCATTGGTTTGCCTCTGGTTTCAAGTGCTCAGTTATCAGAAAATGAAGATGATAGTGATTTTCGTGCAATTTGGTTTGGCTATGTGAAGAATGATTTCTTCTACGATACGCGTCAATCCTATTCAGCTCGCGAGGGTCATCTCATGTTGTATCCGAAAGAAGCACAGCTAGATGCGGAGGGGAATGATATCCACACTCGCGGGCAATTCAACTTTTTATCGATTCAGTCCAGGTTTGGGACAAAACTAATTGGTCCCAAAGCCTTCGGAGCAGAGGTAAGTGGTTTGTTGGAAGGAGCTTATTTTGGGCATACCGAAAGTGATGTGAATGGATTCAGGTTGCGGCATGCCTATTTGGAGTTGGATTGGGGCAAGTGGAGTTTGTTAATGGGTCAGTTTTGGCATTTATTATTTGTGCCAGAGGTTTTCCCAGGAACGATTTCGTTCAATACCGGTATTCCATTTCAATTTTTTTCAAGAAATCCACAAATTAGGGTAAGCTACCAGCAAAATTCCTTTCAGCTCATTGCAGCTGCCGCATCGCAGCGCGATTTTCCCGGTCCGGGAGGGTATCAGGGATTAAGCAACTCCCTCCTACCCGACTTACATTTCCAAGCTCAATGGAAGGTTTCTGAACAGCTCTTATTGGCTTCCACTTTTGGATATAAGCGCACTTTACCTCGCCTGGTGAGCCTCAATAATTATAAAACCAATGAGAGTTTTGGTGCTTTTAACCTGAATAGTTTTGCTCGTTATCGTCACAGCAAGAGTTTATTTAAAGTTCAGGCACTATGGGCTCAGAATGCCTACGACGGGCTCATGCTGGGCGGTTATACCGTAGCGAGTATGGTGGATATGGAACGAGAGATACGTTCGTATGTTCCGATTAATACTTTTTCAATTTGGGGGGAATGGGAGCATACCTATAGATGGGGATCAAGTGGGTTATTCCTAGCTTACAGCAAGAACATGGGTAGTTTCGAGCTACTGGAAAATCCTGAATTCTTAGGAGCATTTTCGCGGGGAGCGAATGTCGATTACCTCTATCGAATGGCACCTAGGGTAAGCTGGAATAGCGGAAAGATTCGGTTAGCGGTCGAAGTGGAATATACCGTTGCAGCCTACGCTACGAGCCAAGAGGATAACTTATTAAACCGCGACGCATACGGCCGAATAAGCGATTCCTATCAGGTTGGTGTGTGGCGCTTCTTATTGGGTAGTTATTATTTTTTCTAGCCAAAATTCAGTAAGAATCTGTCTATCAGTTTGGTGGTAAAAATGCCAGAATATCAGTGCTTTATTCTTCTAATTCTGACCAGTTCTTAGTTTTTTTCAAAGCTTGGTTGAATTCTCTTACCAGCCGTTTCATGATGCTATGAACCGATTCCTCTTCGTTTATTATAGCCGCGATTTGACCTATTTCCAGTTCCCCTTCGTCTGTATCGCCTTCGAACATTCCCTTTTTTGCCCTACCACGACCAAGCAGTTCGCTTAGTTCATCCTTGTCGGCTCCTCTTTTCTCAGCCTGATCGATTCGTTCGAAGAAGGTATTTTTAATGAGTCGAACAGGAATTAGTTGCTTCAAACTTAAATGGGTGCTTCCTTCTACCGCTTTTAAAATTTCATTTTTAAATGCCTCATGCGCCGATGATTCTTGTGCAGCGGCAAATACGCTTCCCATTTGCACGCCGGCTGCGCCCAATTGCATGGCAGCCAGGATTGCTTCGCCGGAACCAAATCCACCCGCGGCGATGATTGGCACGGAACTTTTATGACGAAGACTTTGCAAGAGCACTAAACTGGTTGTCTCCTCTTTCCCATTATGGCCTCCGGCTTCAAATCCTTCAGCAACGATGGCATCTACACCCGCCTCCTCGCATTTAGACACCAATTTTGAATTGGCAATGACATGAGCTACCTGAATACCATGATCTTGCAGATGGCGGGTCCAGATTTTCGGATTCCCGGCCGACGTAAAAACGATTTTGACTCCTTCCTCAATAATGATTTGGATAATTTCTTCGATGTTGGGGTATATAAGCGGAACGTTGACACCAAAAGGTTTTTGAGTTTGCTCCTTTGCTTTTTGAATGTGACGGCGCAACACATCGGGATACATCGATCCGGAACCGATGAGCCCGAGGCCTCCGGCATTACTAACTGCTGTTGCTAATTTATAACCGCTACACCATATCATTCCTCCCTGAACAATGGGATACTTGATATTGAACAACTTAGTGATACTTGACTGCATGCTTTTTAATAGGTTTTTTAGTAGTTTGAACTTAGGGAAAATAATTGAATTTTTGCAGCGTTTTTGCCATGCTTAGCAAATTGAACCAGTTTGAAAATTCTTTACTTCATCATAACCTTTTTTTTTCTGTTTACTGCAAACAATGGCTTTGCACAAGGCGATGGTTTTCTTGAGATTGAGGGTAAGTTTTCGGTTTACGATGGCAAGCCGGAAAGTTTGATTATCGAAGTTTATGAAGGGCAACAACGAATTGAGCGCTTCGATTTGGGAAGTGCACGGAAATATAAATTAGCTTTCGATTTCGGAGTTGTTTATCAGGTAAAGTTTCTGCACGATGGAATGGTTACCCAACTCGTTGATGTGGATACCCGATTATCTGCTGATATTCAAGATAATACTGATTTTCCTGCTTTCTCTTTTGATATAGAGCTTTTCCCCCGTAAAAATGGAGTTGATTATTCTGCGCTCGACCACCCCATTGTGTTTATTCAGTATAATGCCACCATCGATAACTTCGATGCTAATTATAAGGCCTATGAGGAATTGGTCGAGAAGTACACGAAAAAGGTAGATGAACTGGTATCTGCCGAACCGGAACCTGCCATGGACAAGCGGAAAGCTTATGATGAAGCGATTAAACAAGCGGATATCCTCTTTAAGCAGGAGGATTTGAAAGAGGCAAAGAAGTTTTATCAGCAGGCTCTCTATTTCCTCCCGGCTGAAGCCTATCCAAAAAAACAAATTGTGGCTATCGATCAGTTGTTCATACAACAGCACAAATTAGCTCAAGAGCAGGCTAAACGCGAGGAAGAATATCAAGATTTAATCGATGAGGCCGATAAATTATACAAGCGCGATCGATTCGATGAAGCTCGAAGCTTGTATGCCAAAGCAAAAGAATTAAAACCGAACGACGAATATGTCCTATACAAATTAGAAGATATTCAAGCCGTTAAAGAACTAAAGCAAAAGGACGATGATTATTTACGCTTGGTTAACGAAGGGGATAAATATTTTGAACAAAAGCAATACAGTGAAGCTAAAACAGCTTTTTCAGGTGCTAATCAGCTGAAACCCGACGAAAAATATCCACCACGAAAACTAGCTGAAATTGAGGATTTATTGAAGCGCGAAGAACAACTTCAGAAGCATCAGGCAAAGATTGATAAAGCGTATAATGATTATTTACAAGCAGCAGATCAGCAGTTTCAGGATGGAAAATTCGAAGAAGCACGTCCTAATTACCTCAGTGCCTCCAATATTAAGCCCGAGGAGGCTTATCCCAGAAAGCAACTAGCTGCTATCGATGACTTATTAAACAATGCCAGCAAAGAAGCGGCTTTAGCCCGAATCAACAAAGAGCGTTATCAGGCATTAATTACTTCGGCCGATGCTTTTTTCAGCAATGAACACTATCGGGAAGCTCAAAAGGATTACGAAGAGGCTGCCGGATTATTTCCAGAAGAAGTGTATCCCCCTTCGCAAATCGCTAAGATAAAGCAGCTTCTGGAAGAGCAAGCTGCGGCAGAATCGGTTAATCAGGAAAAGGAGGCGGCTTACTTGTCGGCTCTCAAGCAGGCCGATAATCAGTTTGCTCAACAAGCATACTTGTTGGCTCGAAAATCCTATCAGGCGGCATTGGAAATTAAGCCGGGTGAGAGCTATCCGACCGAACGCATAGCTGCCATCGACCAGCTATTGGAAAATGAGCAAGAGGCTGCTAAACAAGCTCAATTATTGGAGGAGAATTATCGAAAACTGATTAGCCAGGCAGATCAGGAATTTCAGGCTAAATCATGGAAAATGGCCCAAAGTACCTACCAATCGGCCCTTTCGTTGAAACCCAATGAGCCTTATCCTACATCACAATTGGATAAAATCGAGACCTTTTTATCAGAACAGCTCGCGATGCAGGAATTGAGCAGGCAGTATCAAGAGTTAGTCGGATTGGCCGATGCAAAATTTTCCGTTAAAGACTATCCAATTGCCAAACAATACTACGAGGATGCTTTGAAAATTAAACCTGAAAAACCGTATCCTGCAGAACGCATCAAGGAGATTGACCGGTTATTGCTTCAGCAGCAAGATGCATTGGCTGCTCGAGAAGCTACCGAAAAAGAGTTTGAGAGAGTGCTTACCGAGGCAATAGCTCAAAAAAAGCAAGAGGAGTGGGATGCTGCTATCCGACTTTTCAAGCAAGCGCAGGAGTTACTTCCTCAACGACCTGAGCCACCCAAACACCTCGCTGAGATTGAACAGTTTTTATCCAATCGTGAGAAAGCTATTGATCAGGAATACCAGGGATGGATTACCCTGGCCGACCAAGATTTTGATGCGACCCGTTATTCTGAAGCGAAAATAAATTATCAGAAAGCCTTGGAAATAAAGCCCGATAAAGTTTATCCCAAGGAGCGTATTCAGCAAATAGAGGATCTTCTTCGATCGCTCGCCGAAGAAAAAGAAAATGCTCGATTGCGCGAGGAACAATATGCTCAAGCCATTGCTGAAGCAGACATTAAGTATCGGGAAAAAGGGTATGCAGAGGCCTTAACGTTGTACCGGAAGGCATCCGCCATCAAGCCAAACGAAAATTATCCGAAAGAACAGATTGCTGCAATTGAATCTTTGTTGGCTAAACAGCAAGCAGCTGAAAATGAGTTGAAAAGGATTGATGCGGCTTATGCTTCGGCGGTTGCGAAGGGCGACGACTTCTTTTCAAGAGATTTGTATTCGGAAGCGATAACTGCCTATCAGGAAGCCTTAAGTTATAAACCGAAGGAACGATATCCTTTGCAGCAGATAGAAAAGTTGGAAGAACTTTTAGCCAGGCAGGCGGCTGCTAATGCTGAACAATTGCGGCTAAAAAATCGATTCGACGATCTTGTTTTTGGTGGAGATCAAGCCTTTGAGATTCGCGATTATGAATTGAGCAAACGGAAATTTAAAGAGGCCCTGAGTATTTTTCCCGATGAGCCCTACCCTGCTCAACGTTTGAAAGACATCGAGGCAGCCATTGCGCACGATCGGGAGATGGCAGCTAACAGGGAGCTCGATGAAGCATATCGAGTTAGCTTATTAAAGGCCGACAAGTCGTACGAAAAAGAGGCATTGGCCGATGCCTTGCATCATTACAGGACAGCTTCTGAATTAAAGCCAGCCGAAGCGTATCCGAAGGAAATGATTCAAAAGATTTTAGATTTTCAGCAAAAGGAGCGAGAATTAAAACTAGCCACCAACGAGGCGAATTCGCGATACGAAGAGCTTATTTATTGGGCAGATTCCTTATTCAATACAGCTCGTTATTATGAGTCCCGTTCACATTATGAGCAAGCCTCGACTATTTTGCCCGAGGAGGTTTACCCTAAGGAAAGAATGAAGGAAATTGATTGGTTGCTTCGCGAGAAGGATATTGCCAGTCGGGCTCCGGATGATGCAAATGATCCTTATTTTGAAGCCATACAAAAGGCCGATGAAGCATTTTACGAAGGTGAATTTAGTGTGGCTCGTTTTTACTATCGCAAGGCACTGGCCGAGCGACCTTTGGAGTCTTATCCAGCCGATCAGTTGGAGCTAATTGATTCGCGCTGGAAGAATCGGCATTTGGCCAAGCTAGAGCAAGATTATCGGCAGAGCATACAGTTAGGCGATGAACGTTTTCGGGAGGCAGAGTATCCGGCTTCGCGCTTTTATTTTCGAAAAGCACTGGGTATTAAGCCAGAAGCGAAGTATCCGAAGGTTCGTTTATCCGATATTGAAGATGCCTTGCGATTGCGGAAGATGGATGAGCGTTTTGCTGAATATGAACGCCTAATGGTCCGTGCCGAAGCTGCAATATTGGAACAAGAATATGCCGTTGCTGAGTTTTACCTCGATAAAGCCAGTCGGGTAAAAGGGAATCAGGTTGACCCACAAGAGCGGTTATCCGAAATTGAATCGATTAAGGAAGGATTGAAGCAAGATGAATTAAATCATCAGTTTAAGTTGGCTTTGGAGAAGGCCGACGAGCATTATTTACATGAAGATTTTAACTCGGCCCGATTCTTCTATAAGAAAGCGTTGGAGTATAAACCTTCCGACAGCTACACGCGCCAACAATTAGAGGAGATACAGCGCTACTTCAATCCTGATGTAGGTTCTTCGCGATAGATTGGCTGCGCTTGTTTAGCTTGCTCGAGCTTCAAACTCCCAGCCCAGTTGCGTTTCAAACAAGGCTCGATGGAAAAGGAAAGTTGGATTGACGAAGCAAATTTTCACACTTTTATTTTTGTAAAGTTCTTATTAGTAGTTTCTTAGGTGTGGTTTTTATTTTTTTAAACCTGCTGTTTGTGAAATGAAAATATTTTTACTTTTGGCACGATTTAAACAAACTATTCCATACACCCTTTCGCACTGTTATGAGTAAGAAAAAGCTCATTGTATCGTACAAAAAGTTAAGCCAGGAGCTCCTGGATACTATTGCTGAAGCTTATCCTGAAGGCTTTGAACATCTTATCAAAAAATTTCCTAAAAACGCCATGGAGCATTTTTATGCTTTTCCCTTCGAAACAGATGATGCTTCCTACCTTATTAAGGTTGATGTACTGATTGACGGTGATTCCGATGATTCCGATTCCGACAATGTTTTTGACATCGATATTCCAACTCCTTCGAAGGAAGTGCTGAAAGCCGAATTCGACGATGAGGACGAAGAGGAAGAAGAACCTGCTTACGATAGTGGAATAGACGACGATGACGAGGAGGAAGACGACGACGATTATTAGTACCTCCCCTTTCCATCATTTTTTTAAGCTTAATCACCCTATCTGTGCAGAGAATTAATTATTCTTGCAAAAAATATCGTCATGAGCAAGAAATTTTGGGTTATTGCCATCCTAAGTCTTTTATTTCAATCGGGTTATGCCCTTAACCCTCCTACCCCGGGTTTCATCCCCAACCGAACTCTCGGTGGATCGAAGTTTCATCTTGGAATTTTTGCTGGACCTAATTACTCTAATGTCGTGCTTTCCGGTAAATATTTTATTTCCGATAGCTATTTAGCAACAACCGATTTCACTTTTTTACCTCATTTTGGTTTAGCCGGGATTTATCAGCATACTGATAAGTGGAGTTTTCAGCTCGAATTAAATCGCGAAACAAAAGGGATGTCTTATACCGATGTGCTTTATTATCCGGTTAATGGTATGCAATTGAATACTCAAATTAACAATCAATTGCGCTTGGATTATTGGACAGTTCCTTTTATGGCAAAATATCATGTGGGAAGGGTCGTAATGACTTATTTTGAAGCGGGTCCCTACTTCTCCTACCTAAATAAGGCGACTGAGCAAGGAGCTCTTAAAATTCAAGGCATTTCCCCTGTTTCCAGCTCGATTGAAACACGAAACGAAGACTTTGAGTTTTCACGTAGCGCTGAGTACACCCATGATTATGGTTTTGCCGTTGGATGGGGTATTATTGTCCCGCTTAGTAAAGGAGTTTGGGGGCCAACTACCAGCATCTATGCCAATGTGCGCTATGGACAGGGTTTTCGAAACTTGTATGTGGGTCGGGAAGCCGAAGAGCTCAACGATGTAGAGTTATTGATTGGTTTCGAGCCCGAAGAAATTGACCCCCGTTTCGAAGAGAACAATATTCGTTCTCAGCAGCTTACCATCCGTTTTGGCTTTGTAATGTCGATCTAATCATCGGCTGAACCAGCGTCTTTTTTGCCTGAAATCCGGACAGTCGAGCTTCCTGGGTTCTAACGGTTTTCTTGGGTAGAATTCGGGTTGCGGATACTCCGTCCTTTTTTCTTGAATGGGCGTAAACTCTTTATTCCAAATTGGCTCTTCGCTCTCCGATGATTTGATGGTTGCTTTTGTTTCTGCAATCATTTCCTTTTCCCGGATGAGTTCCTGCCCCGACACCTTGTTACTTTGGTAAACAACTTGAAAACCATGCGGTAGCGCCTTGGCTTCCGCTTCTGTTTTGCAATTTGTTTGAAGGACGATTCGGAAGATAATCTCGTTGTAGTTCCAATGCGGAGCCAATTCGAATAAAGATTTTAATCGATTTGCCAGCAAGTCGTTATAATTCGTAATCCAATCTTCTTTTCGGACCGGATAAGCGGTAAAAACCAGATCGATTCGAAGAATTTGTTTATTGCGTAGGATCTCGTTGAAATTGGTGGGAATCTCCAGCTTAAAGTTGGCATATTGAGTGTGAAGAAACTGCGCGGACTCATCGTTTTGTTCGTAGTATTGACCCACCTGAGCCACTTCAAACACAGCTTCTAGCTCTTTAATGTAAAGTTGGGGATGATTTAGCCAATCGGCAGGAAATTTTGGGTTCAAAGCATCGTCGGATTGAGCGCAAAGGGTGCCACTCCCTAGCAGAAACGCTAAGAACATAAACCTTCGTAAAAATCCAAGTTGATGGCACATAGGCATTTGATTTCAGCTGAAAAATCAGCTCTATAAATTCGATTCTGTAAAGATAGAACAAAGCCTAAAGGATGGAAAAAGTTTAGTCGGATTCAATCAGGATTTGCATTTCAGAAATTACTACATTAGCCCATCGGAAAAAAGCTCACGCCTTTGTATTATGTCAAAGCCATCGGCATGATATACGGAAAAAGGTGAGTTTACCGGTTTGCTTAAGCAACGGAAATTTGAATGCCAGATAATGCTCAAAAATAGATTGATTATGCAGTTTAAACGAATCTTGTTTTTTCTTCTGTTCGTAAGTTCCGCTTATGTGTTACCTGCTCAGTTAACTTTAGGAACTTCCCCAACCTCTTATTATTTTCTGGGCAGCAACGACAACAATGTTCATCTCGGATTTAATATTCGAGGCGGACTCGATTACGATCGCTTTCAAATCGATCTTGGCTTTTCCTATTACTTACCGGTAATTTCCAAGGTTAATACAGTTGCCTACGAGATTAATCCAACTGCACTTTTCCGGCAAAGTATTCCTATCATTAACTCGGTCGATGGTAATTCTTTCGAGACCAGTCTGCAATTCAATTATTTCATCTACGGTCAACCCATTGGAGGCCGAGGGTTTTATGGTTTTATTGGTACAAGTTATTTTGTGTACACGCAAAAGAACAATTTAAGTTCATTCGATCGGATGAAATACTATTCCGATGAATTTATCGATAAGGCGCAAAGTACAACCGGTCAAATAACGTTTGATTTTGGAATTGGAGGGAAGCTTCCTCTTCGGAATAAATCCCTTTTTGCAGAGTTTCGTTTTGCCATTCCAACCGATCCGTACAAGGATTATGGTTTAGCCGTAAGCACGACCAATTATCTTTCGTTAACCACTGGTGTTCGCTGGCACTTGGTAACTCGCAAGAATCGTTATCAAATCATTTCGAATCGTAAGGCTAGAAGTCGTTTTCTTCGATAGGGCCAATTAACTCTCCTGCATAATCAGCCGTTGTTTGGACATTGATTTGGTGAATTGGTTCGTAATAATAAACATTCCCTCTTCCTCCGAGCTTAAGCGATAAGAGATCCGTTGGTTGGATATGTAAATTTCCTGTAGTTTGGTGGTTTAGATATAACTGTCGGTTTTCGAATCGGCGGGCTTCGTATATTCCATTTCCAAAAAAATAGGCATAGCCCAGAACCGATTTACCTTGAATCGTATAATTCCCGCTTCCTCCATTCAGGCTGATGGATGTTTTGAAAGCGTTGATTAAAAGGTTCACATCATTGATTCCGCCGTTGAACGAAAAACTCACACTATCGGTGTGCAAGGTATCTGTCATTTCCAGGCTGATGCTTCCCGGAATGGTCCATTCATGAATTGCATTGCTCCGAACAATTAGTTCTACTCCGGGAAAATCGTCGCGTAAAAAACCGCAACGATTATAATTCCTGAAGGTAATTTTCCCTTCCTCCTGCGTATAATCGATAAAACTCAGATTATGTTCTCCCCCGCGGATTTCTAGTTCGCACAGAACGGTATCTGGAATCCAAATTACATTGAATATGTCGTGGATTTCGAGGTGCTTGATTCCTTCCAGCGATACTACTTCCGAAGCAGTTTCTCCTGCTGGGTGTAAACAGGTATTTTGTTTGCAGGCCATTAGTCCCAGCAACAGGAATCCTCCAAAAAGTAGTCTTAAAAGCATTCAGTATGGATAATAGTTGTTTCAAAAATAGGGAAAAGCCTTGGTCTATTCTACCCTTCGTGGCTATTAAAACGATGGGGCTTGAATATTCTTTTGCAATGCTTATTTTTGGTTGACTATACGCAGGATTATGGAAGAGAAAAAAATGGGTTTATGGCATTGGGCCGGAGTAGTTTTCCTGGGGTTTATTATTGGCTCCGGGTTTTTCATTTATCATAAGTATCAGAAAATATTTGGGCCAACCTTGAGTCTTCAGCATTATCCCGATGAGTATTTGCTTGTTCCGAGTGAGGCTAATTTGGAGGATGTTTTACAGGTGCTCGATTCATTTCAAGTGGTTCCTGATATAGCCCTTTTTAAGTGGGTTGCTAAGCGAAAGAATTTAGATGAGACCCTTCATAGCGGAAGATATTTGCTGGTTGATGGCATGAGTTTGAACGGATTGGCCAATATGCTTCGCAGTGGACAACAGGAAGCAGTAAAGCTTACCTTTAACAATATCAGAACTAAGGAACAGTTAGCCGGCAGGCTTGCCAGTCAAATTGAGCTCGATTCGGTAAGTATTTTGAATCTTTTTCGCGATTCGAAATATGCCGCCAAAGTAGGCAGCGACACCTTAAACTTTTATGCCCGATTTCTACCGAATACCTACTTGGTTTACTGGGATATCGATCAGCGGGATTTAGCCATTCGGATTGAGCATGAATACGATCAATTTTGGACCCAAGAGCGCAAGCAACTTTCCGAAGAAATTGGTTTAAGGCCACAAGAGGTAATTATCCTGGCTTCGATTGTAGAAGAGGAAACGCTTAAGAACGATGAAAAAGCCCGAGTGGCCGGAGTTTACATGAATCGATTGAGTAAAGGGAGGCCTTTGCAAGCCGATCCGACCGTAAAATTTGCTTTGCAAGATTTTGAAAAGCGGCGCATAACCAAAAAGGACTTAAAGTTCGATTCGCCTTTTAATACCTATTTGTATCCCGGGCTTCCTCCCGGTCCTATTCGGATTCCATCCATTTCCAGCATAGATGCTGTGTTGAATTACGAGCGGCATAAGTACCTTTACTTTTGTGCTCGTGAGGATTTTTCCGGTTACCATAACTTCGCAACCACGCATTTACAGCACATGGTCAATGCGCGGAAATACCATCAGGCACTGAACAAAAGAAAGATCTACAAATAAATTTTCGGTCTTTTTGAAAAAAAATGCAACCTTTTAGAAAGTCCTCCGTCTAGGGGCTGAATCGCTTGTAAATATGGATCTATCGAATCAGGAAACAGCCCAAAAAGTCATCAAGCAATGTTTGGACGGCGACCGAGAAGCACAGCAAGCATTTTACAAGCATTTTTATAGTTTGGCATTGGGTATCTGTATGCGTTATGCTTCGGATGTGAACGAGGCAAAAGATATGATGCACGATGGATTCATCAAGGTATTTGTGAATATGTCGGGCTTTAAATTTAAAGGTTCTTTGGAAGGTTGGGTTAAAAGGATTTTGGTCAATAATGCCTTGGATACAATTCGGAACAACAAGCGGTTTATAGCCACTGAAATAGAGGAAGTATTTGGGCAAGAAGAGCCGAACGATCCTTTTGGAATAAGCGATGAAGAGATTATTCAGGCCGATGCCCGACTAATTGTTGAGCTTATTCAGCAGCTACCGAGAATGGCCCGCGTGGTGGTCAACTTAATCGTCTTTGAAGGCTATTCTCATCAGCAGGTAGCGGATGAGTTAGGGATTTCGGTATCGAGTTCAAAGTCAACTTATTCGCGGGCACGCCAGAAAATACGAACCTTATTTTACGAAAATAGAATGAATAATGAATGAGGATAAAAAAATGAAAGAACACGAAGATTCCTCTTTTGAAAGTAAATTACGAGATTGGGTTAACGACCTTGACTACGAGTATCAACCCGATGATTGGGCGCGGTTGGAGAAGGATTTACCTCCAAAAGCTCCGAGTGCACCGTCGGTTATTAAATCATCCTTTTGGCCATGGGCTGCAGCAGTGGTTTTCTTGGCGGGTGTGATTGCAACGATTCTCTATATAGATCGACCGGAAGACTCAAGTGTTACTACCCCTCTTGTTGAAAACACTGATTTCAGTCAAGACCCTATTCAGCCAAAGGCAATTGACGATTCCGTTTCAACTCCCGTTGTTACACCGGAGCAAGATGAACCTCTTGGTCAAGAATCGGGTTCGAGAACTGAGAGTGTGGCTGAGGCAGCTGCTTCCACCGGCGACAAGAGCACTCCCCCATCTCCATCTGCAGAGAAAAGTCTGAGTTCCGCTTCGCATGAGGCTAAACCTATCGAGGAGCCCGTAGCTGACCAAGAAATAGAAAAAACAGCACCCAAACCGCCCGATGCACGCTTTAGCCTGAGCCTTGCTTCCGGTTGTGCGCCGCTTTATTTGAACGTTTATCCGATAGAACAAGCCGATAGTATCCGCTATCGTTGGGAGACCTCCGATGGTCAGGTTTCCAAGCAGATTCTCCCGGAGTTTCATTTCCAGGAACCTGGCGAATACACTATCAAGTTAGTTCTAAGCTATCCTATTTCAGGTTTAACTGCTGAGTATGAATTATCTACTCCAATTGAAGTTTATCCTGCTCCAACAGCAGAATTCACTGTTCTTCGCGATGAATTCTACTATTCATTTACCCCACAAGAGGTAAAAGAGGCGCATCAGTTTACCTGGTTTATTCATGGAGATAAGCGTGAAGGGCTCTATCAGATGGAAGAGCAGCTCGTTCGTAATGGCTTGTACTTGGTTAGCTTACAGGTAAGTAATGCTTTTGGATGTAAGAGTGAATCGACCGATACCCTTGAGGTTAGGATTATTCATCCGGTTTATATGGGGAATGCTTTTACACCCGATGGCGATGGCGAGAACGATGTTTTTGGGCCAGTAGCCGATTACTTGCAAGAAATGGAGTATTTGCTCGAGATTTATTCCCGAAACGGTGGTTTGGTATTTCGTTCACAAGATCCGAATGAACACTGGAACGGATTCGTTCAAAGCACGCAGCAACCTGCATCGGAGGGCTTTTATATTTGGAAAATCTACACCGAAGACCGCTACGGTAACCGACAGGAACGAGCGGGGGATGTATTCTTATTTCGCCATCAATAGCAAGCTAGAGTTGGTTTAGTACCTATTTTAAAAGCACAAACAGGAACCCTTGGATAGGCGTTCCTGTTTGTTTTTTATGGCCGTGACGTTTTATTCGACAAGTAACCTATTTTACATAGTTTCTGTTTGCGTACAACGCTCCACGGATCGTTTCTTCCAGGTTTTCTTTGGCCATGAAAATCATATCGATTTCCATTGGTATTGCACCCGGTTTGTTGTTGAGTAAGGCTTTTGTTACTTTATCTAAAATGGATATATCGCCATTGGCGGTGGCATAGATATTTTCGTAATGAGCACCCGAAGCGATATTCACTTCCCGAAGAACTTGATTCCTTTCCAGATCGCGGTATAGGATGGTTCCTTGAATGCTTACTTCGCGTCGTTGCAAATATTCTTTCACATGACAAGTGACGGTTTTGAACTTATCGATTTTGATATCGTTTCCGAGGCTATCTTTCATAACGTTTCCGTTGCTATCGAGCACGTATTCCCAACCGTCTTGAATTTCCTTGGTTACAGTATAGGCTTTCTCTTTTTCTTGTCGGGGCGATAAGTTAATACCAGTAATTTTGATTTCGACCAGTACATCCGGATTCATTCGTTTTTCCGGGCCATGGTATTCTACCCAAGTCGTATTAAGCCGAGTTAAATCTTTGGGAATTAGAAAGTTTTTGAAAGCAGCGGGGAGTTTGAAAATGGTATAGTCGCCAACTTTAATTTGAGCATGAGTCATTCCTTTTTCCCTGGCAGCAGCAATTAGTTGATCGATGTTGGCATAATCGGAATAAAAATTCTTCACTTGAACAAAATCTTCATAAGCCAGGCGAGCATCGAATCGATTATTCTTTTTGAGGAGATTATTTCCTCTTTTGTAGAAATACTCGGAAGCATTCTCTTTAGCTTCGATTAATTCGGCGTCGTAATCGACGTATTCGAATCGTACGATTCCTTTTGCCGATTGCAGCGGGGTAATGGTTGATACGAGGGATTGTCTTTCTTTCAATCGGGAGAAAGCCTTGAATATTTCCATCCAGCTATCCGGCTTATTTTCCTGTTTTAGGTATTTAATTTTCTCGTAATCGAGTCGTTTGGCGTTTTCGTAGGATTGAACCAGGATGGCTATTGTTTTTTCGTCTTTCGGTTTTTTTCGCAGTTTTTCCACCGATTTACGCACTGCCATATCGTAGTTTCCTTTTTTGTAGTAGCGTTGTGGTGTGTTGCAAGCAAATAAGATTGTGCTGGCGAGCAGAATCAACATAAAATTTCTCATGGTCGTTTGAGTTGAATTAAAAAAAATACCCGAAGTAAGTGTGCTACTACTTCGGGTATGTATTAGAACGATATGAGCGTAAAATTAGTTCTTTTTATTCAGATATTCAGCCACACTTAGTGCAGCAATTGTACCTTCGGCTACTGAGGTGGTTACTTGCCGGTATCGTTTTGCGATGCAATCGCCGGCGGCAAATACCCCATCGATGGATGTTTTCATTTCGGCATCGACCGGAATTTCCCCCCGTGTGTTGAGCGGCAGGATTTCTTTAAAAGCTTCTGTTTTAGGAGTATATCCTATAAACAAAAACACTCCATCGGTTTTGATTACCTGCTTCTCTCCTGTTGGAAGGTGTTCCACCAAGACTGATTCCAGGTTTAAGTTGCCCCGGAATTCACGGAGTTCCGATTGCATGATGAAATTGATTTTTGGATTCGATTCTGCATCCTGAATGGCGTGTTTGAATGCTTGAAAATGGTCGAATTGGTGGACGATAGTAATTTTACGGGCATGTTTACTCAAGCTCACGGCCTCTTCCAGTGCTGAGTTTCCTCCTCCAACAACCACAACCTCTTTATCGGTAAAGAACTCGCCATCGCAGGTTGCGCAGAAGGATATTCCTTTGCCGCGGAATTGTTCTTCGCCCGGAATGGGTAAGGTTCTGGGCACTCCTCCTGCTGCAATGATGATGGATTTGCCTTTAAAAACCTGGCCATTTGCCAGCTGTATGGTTTTAATATCGGATTGCAAATCGTAGGAATTGATGCTTACATTCGATTTGATTTTACAGCCAAAGGATTTTGCCTGCTCTTTCATGGTGGTTGCGAGGGCATAACCACTGGTAGTATGGACTCCCGGATAATTTGCAATTTCGTTGGTGAGGGTCATTTGCCCACCAATAGCTCCTTCATTCAGAATGAGGGTGCTTAGTTTCGCACGTGAAGTATAGATGCCTGCAGTCAATCCCGCAGCTCCGGCTCCTAGTATAATTACGTCGAATGTTTCTTCCATGGTGATAGTGTTTAGTTCAAAAGAAAGAGGCTCAATCGGAAGGATTAAAGCCTCTTAATGTTTTGGCTAGTGCTTATTAGCCTTGATAAATAGTTAGTTAACCCTGTTGGGTCTATTACTAATTGAATTGAGCGTCGAGAATGGATTCAATTTGTTCACGGCTTTGAATGCTGGTGGTTGCTTCGACCATTTGTCCATTTTTATAGTAAACGGTAAAGGGAAGTCCCATGAATCCGCGACACATGGGAGCATTACGAATGGGAGCTGCTTCGGGAGTATCGAAAGACATGGAATAGAACTTTATGGAGGGACGCTCTTCTTCGAGTTCTTCCATTGTTTCGTATACAGGAATACACATCGGACCCATACGACCGCAGCATACCATTACTTGTTCGTTTTCTTGTATCAGTTTTTCTAATTCAGCAGCTGTTTCAATTTCGTGAATAGCAGTTCTTAGCATTTTCATGTTGTTTCAATTTTAGTTTGACGTTGCAAAAGTAAGAGGAATCGACTATTACAGGAATTAAACAGCCTTCCGATAATCCAGCTTTTTTTATGGATTATTCCAGCTTTTCATTCGCTATTTTCTGCCCCCTATTTGCGCATGAACTTGTCCTGCTATTCAGTTTTGTTTCGAGTCTGTTTGTTTGTGCGGTGCTGATTGCTGCATAATTGCTTGAAAGTCTTTTATATGAAATAAGAGATATGAAAAAAGGCATTCGGAGAGTTTGCCGAATGCCTTTTTCAAATAGTGGTAAGCTAAAAGCTTATCTACCTATAGCGAAGTATCGATTAGATGTCTTTAATGAGTGCACTGTTCTCGATAATCACTTGGTAAAAGTATCCGGCTCCGAAATCTTTATCAACAGCAAGTGTTCCTTCGAAGACTACGGTGTCCCCCAGGTTTACATAATCGTTGGTAGTCAGCGTCATATCGAAGTTCTTATCATGTACGTCGCCGCTTCCGTCTTGAACGTGCACCCAATTGGTGTTCATGATTCGTTCGTTGAATTTCACGACGACTCCTTTTACTTTAACCAATTGCCCTGCTAATTGCTCTTTGTCCTTATAAATTTGCATGATGGTTCGTTCACCAGCGAGCGGTTCCAGATCAATTTCCATAGGACTTCCGGTGGCTGTTTTGGAATTATGAGCCTGGTCGAACCATTCTTTTTGCGGATCGATGGGTTGTTTACTGATTTTGTTAACGAAGTAAATTTCTTCGAATACACGGTCGAGTTCTTTACTGGTAAAGTTTTTCATAAGCATTGGATCGAGGTAATAGATAACATCGCCCATGGCAATATCTTCTGCTTTATCGGTAGCAATCCAGAACTCATCGTATTTTTCTTTTACCAGAAAATACGAGTAAGAGCTAGTTTGTTGAATATCCATTACAGTCACTTCGTGGTTCGGATTTTCATCTTTCGCAGCGACCTTTTTGGGTTCGTTGGTAGAGTTACAAGCGGCCAGACCCATTAGCAGGATAAGGCTAAGAAATGGAATTAATTTTTGCATAAGTAATTATCAATTAAGTGAATAGCTTGTTTGGTTAACGTGGATTCAAAGGTACATAAAATCGTAAGGTATGAAACGATTCCCGATGTGTTTAACATCAACCTTTTCGGCAGAGGTCGGTGAGCAGGTTTCGGTTTTCGATGGCAATGGCTCTGCCTTGAATTGTGATGACTTTTTCTTTTTCCAGTTCTTTCAGGAATTTTATGGCGCTTTCAATGCCGATCTGCGCAAAATCGGCCAATTCCTGTCGGGTCAAAATTTCCAAGACTCCTGAATTTTTAAACTCGTCGGACGACAGGTACAGCAGAGCAGCTGCCAGTTTTCCTCGCATTTGTTTCGAACTTAACTGGTAAATAATTTCGATAAAGCGGCTTTCCAGCTTGAAGCTTTCAGTAATAAGGTTGAGGGCAAAATCGGGAAAATCGAGCAGCAATTGTTTCATTTCATCCTTCTCTATCATGCACACGTGAGTTTCTTTGAGCGCCACAGCTGAGAAAGGATAAACAGGATCGACAAAAATGGAAGAAAAAGCCAGGTAATCGCCACCTTGAGCTAAGCGAACATTGATTTGTTTTTCTTCGCCTGCTTGAATGAAAACCCTCACTAATCCATTGATTAGTAAGAGGACATGGTTGGCAAAAGCACCTTGCTTGCAGATAATCTCTTTGGGGTAATAGGTAACTTGAGTTCGTGTTTGCAGGATCTTGAGAATTTCGTCGGGGAAATGACTACAAGAAGCTGAATGATGGTTTAAATAAATCATATTGAACGTTCCATATTTGCATTCTACTAAATACCCTTCGCAAAGAAAGTCATTCTTAGAACTGTTTTACAAAATTCCATAGCATGGTAAGAGCAATTACCGAGGCACGTTCGATATTTTGTTCTCGTTGAGTTCCAAGTTGAAAGTGTTCTATCATCTGTTCTTTCTTGTTGCCCACTGCTATCCAAACCGTGCCCACTGGTTTTTCGTTGGTGCCTCCGTCGGGTCCGGCAATGCCGGTAACGGCAATTCCCACCTCTATTGGAGGTTTATCGAGTAAGCCAAGTAACATGGCTTCGGCTACCTGCGAACTTACAGCCCCATGTTCATCAATTAGAGTTGGAGGAACCTGTAAAAGTTTTGTTTTTAAATCATTATGATATGCAATGATGGATCCGGCATACCATTCGGAGCTACCGGGTAATTGGGTTAGTTTGGAGGCTATTCGTCCGCCGGTGCATGATTCGGCTGTACCCATTTTAAGCCCTTTTTCGCGTAAGACCTGGCTTAGGACTATTTCGATGTTTGTATCTTCGTAAGCAACAATATGTTCGGGAATTAACTGCTCGAGCGCTGAAATTTGTTCCAGAATAGCTGTTTCTAAGGCGGCCTTATCTTTTCCAACACTGGAGAATCGCAGACGAATTCGTCCTGGCGAAGGCAAATAAGCTAGTTTGATTGTTTTTGGGATGGCATCTTCCCATGCTTCCACCCTAATAGCAAGTTGCGATTCGGATATTCCGTGCACTAAAATGGTTCGATGAACGATAAAAGGTGTGTCGAAGTACTTTTTCAAAGCGGGTAAACCATCTTGTATCATGATATCTTTCATCTCATAGGGTACTCCTGGTAAACTGATGCACACAAAGCCATCTTTCTCAATCCACATTCCGGGAGCTGTCCCTTTTTGGTTAATCATTACCCTTGAATTTTCCGGGACCAAAGCTTGTTGCCGGTTTAATTCGTTCATGGAGAAGCCTCGATTGTGAATAAACTGGCGCACCTGTTCGAGGACTTGTAAATTCTCATAGAGTTCGAGATTAAAGTACTCAGCGATTGCTTTTTTACTGATGTCATCTTTCGTCGGACCCAATCCACCGGTGAAGATTACCAGATTGACTCGTTTTTTCACATCGTCGAGAATGGATTTTATTTCGGCTGCATCGTCGGAGATGCTGTGGATTCGGTTGACAGCAATACCAATTTGATTGAGTTGGGTAGCCAGCCAGGTAGAATTGGTATCGACTACCTGACCAATTAGAAGTTCATCGCCTATGGTAACGATTTCTGCTTTCATGTAAAGGCTTCCTATTTTGGGTGTTGACGTTTGTATTCCGTTTCGAGGTGGAATTTTATTTCTGAAGCGTGCAGAGGGATGATGCTTTCCGGGCGATTGGGGAAGGCTGCAATTTTGATTTCATCTTCTTCTAGTTCTTTGAGCCAGGAGTTGAATTCGAAAAGAGGCATAGGTTCCGGTTGGTAACCGTCCCAGTCGTCGCTGCTAAACAGCGCTGCAAATTCTTTTTCCGGCCAAACGGGCAAATACTCTTGACCAGTGCTATCCTCCATCATGGCAAATAGTCCTTCGCGGGCTTGCAAAAGCCAAATTTCGCCGAATTCAACCACTTTTTCTATCAGGTATTGATAACGAATAGGGTCCTCGGCCGTGTAGGCAGATTTCATAGTTTGGATATTATTTTAAAAAATCACGAAGAGTTTGAAGGTATTTTTCTTCCGACTCGATATGGTGAGAATGGGTATTTCCTGAAAAGATGACTAATCGGGCATTGGGTAAAAGGTTTTCATAGTGTCTTGCTGTTTCAATGCTCACTTCGTCGAATTCTCCTACGGTTATTAAAGACTCAAAAGGTAGATCGCGTAAACTTGGGGTAAGGTCGGCATCCTGAAGCAGGCCGTTAATGGTAAATTCGCTTGGTCCCCACATGTATTCATATAAATCGGTATTAATTTGATCGAAGCTGTCCATTAAGTTCTCGGGCCACGGATCGAGGTTGCAGACGTGTTTTTGGTAAAAAACCATCATTGCTTCCTGATACGCCTGAGAATTGAAGACCCCACTTGATTCGTGATCGCTAATTGTTTTTTGTGTTTCCGGAGGGAGTTGAGCAATTAAATGTGCTACATCGTTTTGCCACAATGCGGTACTAAAATAGGGAGCCGAGAAGACCACTTTTTGCACTCCTTCTGGTTGATAATGATGCAGGTAACTCGCAACAACATAACTTCCCCAGGATTGCCCCAGCAAGTAATACTTCTCCAGTTCTAAATGGGTTACCACTTGATGCAATTCAATGATGAAGCGATTTGGGTCGATTCCTTCAACTTTCTGAATCGGATCGGATTGCCCACATCCAAGTTGGTCGTAAAAGATTACGGGGCGTTCATCGGCCAATTTTTGCAGCCCCAAAAGATAGTTATGTGGTACACCGGGACCACCATGAACCACAACAAGGGGAGTATTCTTTTTATCCAGACCGAAGGCCTGATAATAAACGTTTCCTCCATCGACCGGAATGTATCCATCCTGAACGGACATATTATTACATGAACTCATCATTATTATCGATAAAATGAGACCTGATAAAAGGGATATTTTTCTTCTCATGCTTTGAAATTCAACTGGTTATTGTAGTGAAAAAAGAAAGTCTATCCGATTTGGGATCGACATAGACACGCCAGTAAAATTAGTGTTTGTTCATGAGCTTTTAAAGCAGGATTAGAAGGAATAATTTGAAATCGCGTATTCGCTAGCCCCTTGATGAATTAGTGGGAAGGATTACCTTTGCTCCAAACTCAGAAGTGATGAAAAACCATTTAATTGCACCGTCGATGTTGTCGGCAAATTTTGGTCAGCTCGACCGCGAAATTGACATGATTAATCGCAGTAAAGCCGATTGGTTTCATTTGGATGTTATGGACGGTTTGTTTGTTCCGAATATTTCCTTTGGGATGCCCATTATCCAACACATTGCCAGTAAGGCCATAAAGCCTCTCGATGTGCATTTAATGATTGTTCAACCCGAACGCTATTTGAAAGAATTCCAGCAAGTTGGATCGAATATACTAACCGTACACTACGAAGCGGTTACTCATTTACATCGATGCATTCAGGAGATTAAATCCCTGGGGATGAAAGCGGGAGTATCGCTCAACCCTCACAGTCCGGTTCATTTGCTGGAATCCATTCTTCCTGAATTGGATCTCGTATTAATCATGTCGGTTAATCCTGGTTTTGGCGGGCAAAAGTTTATTCCACATACGCTTAAAAAGATTGAAGCTTTGCGCGAGATGATTGCCGCTAGCGGGTCGAAGGCACTTATTGAAGTAGATGGTGGAGTCGATCAACAAACTGCACCTTTATTAGTGGAAGCTGGAGCGGATGTTTTGGTTGCAGGGAGCTATGTTTTTGGCTCTCCCAATCCGGAAGCGACAATCCAAATGCTGAAGGAGTTGGCATGATGCGCGGAAACATTTTTCTAATTCCCAATACCTTAGGTTCTGATAATTGGCAGAGTGTACTTCCGGCCGATATCGTTTCATCTGTTGAGACATGCAGGCACTTTGCAGTCGAAAATGTTCGAACAGCTCGCCGGTTTCTGAAAAAGCTGAACCCGGAAATCATTATCGACGACTTGTACTTTTATGTGTTGGATAAACACACTCCTTTTCGCGAAGTAGAAAAAATGATTCAGGTTATTCTTACGGGTGAGTCGATGGGAATTATTTCTGAGGCCGGATGCCCGGGTATTGCCGATCCGGGAAGCGAATTGGTTCGGCTTGCACACCGGAATGCCATTCAAGTTATTCCATTGGTAGGTCCCAGCAGTTTATTTCTAGCCTTAATGGCCTCGGGCCTGAACGGACAATCCTTTGTTTTTCATGGTTATTTGCCCATTCCGAAAGGAGAACGGCAGCGTGCTTTGCGAGAAATTGAGCGCAGCATCGAACAGTCTGGTAGCACACACTTATTCATCGAAGCTCCTTATCGCAACAATCCTTTGCTGGAGGATATCCTATCCATTTGCAAACCAGGCTTATTACTTTGTATTGCAAAAAACATAACCCTTCCCGACGAATTCATTGCCACCAAACCCATTTCGGACTGGCGTAAACAAAAGGTCGATTTACACAAACAGCCAAGTATCTTTTTATTAGGTCGTTAATCGGCCAGATAGTACAGTGTGGAGAGGTTGCCCGGCACAAAATACCTCTTTGCGGTAGCTAGTAAGTTGGCAGAAGTAATCGACTGATAATGATTTAAATCTGTATTGATGAGTTCGATATCTCCCAGCATTTCGAAGTAACCCAGACTCATAGCTCTGTTGAGAGCGCTCGTTTCACCAAATCGGGTGTTTGATTCCAATTTAGTTTTCACTTTCGCTAATTCAGCTTCGGTGGGAGGAGCGGTGTGTAATCGTTCTAATTCTTTCCAGATAGCCTCTTTCGCTTTTTCCGGCGAAACACCTTTCATGAGGATGCCCGAGATAATGAAAAGCCCCGGATCCTCATCGCCAGTGATCCAAGCATTGAGTTCGGAAAATAGTCGCTGTTTTTGAATTAGCTCCTGATACAATCGGGACGATTTGCCGGTGGAAAGGATATCGGATAAGAGGTCGAACTGGTAGAAAAGGGGATTTTTTCTTTCACACATGTGGAATGCCATGTAAATAGCATCATAATCGACCTTTCGGTGTACCGTATGAATTCGTTCTACCTCTTGGATTGGTTCTGGCAAATAGGAAGAAGTTTCCGTTGATTTTCCGGGGATATCGGCAAACCATTTTTCTACCTGTGCTTTGATTTGGGAGGGTTGAAAATTACCGCTGATACTTAGAATGGCTCTTCCGGGTTGATAGAAACGGTCGTAAAAATCGTGGACATCTTCCAGGCGAGCGTCTTCGATGTGTCGAATATCTTTCCCTATGGTAGCCCATTGGTAGGGATGGGTGGTATAAGCCAGGGGGCGCAAGAGCAACCATACATCGCCATAGGGTTGATTCAGGTAGCGTTGTTTAAATTCTTCGATTACCACACCTTGCTGCACCTTAAGCGACTGCTGATTGATGTTCAGATGCATCATTCGATCGGACTCGACCCATAGGGCTGTTTCGATATTTTCGGCCGGAAGGCTTATATAGTAATTTGTAAAATCGTTGTTCGTAAAAGCGTTGTTTTCCCCTCCTACTTCCTGCACTACTTTATCGTAATCCGGAACATGCTTAGACCCTGAGAACATGAGGTGTTCAAAGAGATGAGCAAATCCTGTTCTTTCCGGGTTTTCGTGTTTGGCTCCCACCCGATAGAGCAAATTAACGTGCACTAGCGGCGTATGAGGATCGTGATTCAAGATTACGTTTAATCCGTTTTCAAGGGTATATTTTTCGTAGTTTATCATAGGTATGGAAATAAAAAAGGCAAGCCTTCGGTTTTTTGGCGGGCAAAAGTACGAAAGAGCTTGCCTTCTTCAAGGCTTATCGTTAGAAGAATTTATTTTATGGGTTCATCATCTTCTGGTTCCGGGTTATCGGCTATAGATTGGCGCATTTCGGTATCGGCTTCGATGTTCCGGTATTTCATATAATCCATTATTCCGATGTTCCCATTATTGAATGCCTGCGCAATGGATTTCGGGATTTCGGCTTCGGCGAGAATAACTTTAGCTCGAGCTTCTTGCGCTTTGGCTTTCATTTCCTGTTCATAAGCAATAGCCATTGCTCTGCGCTCTTCGGCTTTAGCCTGGGCAATGTTTTTATCGGCATTCGCCTGATCAATTTGAAGCACTGCTCCAATGTTTTTCCCGATATCGATATCGGCTATATCGATGGATAGAATCTCGAAAGCAGTTCCGGCATCGAGTCCTTTGTCGAGGACTAATTTAGAGATAGAGTCTGGATTTTCGAGTACTGCTTTGTGCGAGGACGAAGATCCGATAGAAGAAACGATTCCCTCTCCTACCCTTGCCAGGATGGTTTCTTCGCCAGCACCACCCACTAACTGACGGATATTGGCTCGAACCGTAACCCGTGCTTTGGTAATGAGCTGAATACCATCTTTCGCAACGGCGGTAACCGGCGGAGTATTAATTACTTTCGGGTTTACCGACATTTGCACTGCTTCAAACACATCGCGACCGGCCAAGTCGATGGCGGTAGCCATGTTAAAACTTAGGTCGAGATTGGCTTTGGAAGCGGAAACCAGCGCATGGACAACCTTCTCGACTCGCCCACCGGCCAGGTAGTGGGCTTCCAAATTATTGTGATTCAAATCGATTCCGGCTTTTTTACCTTCGATGAGGGCATTCACAATAACAGCAGGCGGCACTTTTCTCCAACGCATGAAAATTAGCTGAATGAGTGGCACACGCACATCGGAAAGAAGGGCCTGAAACCATAGGCCTAGTGGTACAAAATAAAAAAGTACCCATAAAGCAATTATTATCAGTACGATAACAACAGCGTAAAACGTAAGTCCTGTTAGCATAAGTTATATTTTTCGTTTAACAATTAATTTATTCGATAGAACCTGAACCACCTCAATATGTTCTTTGGGGTCGAGGAATCCTGATATGGATTGTGCTTCGATTGATTTTTCATTCACCATCACTTTACCGGCTGGTGCGAGTCGGGTAAGACAAATCCCTGCATCACCGACTTTAAAATCTTCTTCGTTGTGAGTATCGACTTTACTATCGATGCTATTCTTAAGGCCTAAACGATTCCAGGTTTTCGACCGAAGCGCATAATAGACCAACCCAACGATTAAAAAAATGCTTCCGGTAAGAAAGTAATGACCTATGGGAGGAGGAAAACTCTCGTAAGCAAAATATATTCCCGCTATGATTAAAAGCAATCCGCCAATTCCGGCAATGGTCACGCCGGGTACAACAAAAAATTCGAGGAGAATCAGAAAAACTCCAAAAACGATTAAAAGAATGATGGTTAGCACCATAGCAATTTATCTTTGTTTGAATAGCGGAAAAATGATGGCTTTAATTCTAGTTTAAAGCCTCTGCTAAATTAATAGAATAAGCCTTATTGGGAGGGAGTTTTTCTTTAATTTTTGAAAAGATAATCCGTTTGCTCTGGGCAGGCTTAGTTTTGAAGGTAAGTAAGCTGAGTAATCAAATATTCGAGCTGCTTCACCATGGTTTTTAGTTCCTGACGAACTGCTTCCTGTTCTGCTAATTCTTGCAAATATTCATTTTTCAGGATAAGCTCATTGGGTTTCAATTCTTCAATACGTTTTTTTAGGCTATTGAATCTTGCATCGATAAGGTCGATTCTTTTTTGATACAGCAGTATTTCTTTCGTTGGATGAATTAAGTCGTTCATGGATGACGAAAATTCATCCACTGCCCGATTCAATGCGTCTAAGTTACCGCTCAAGGAATCGATATAGCTTTCTAGTTGAATAACAGCATCCTGCCTTCGATTCAACTGCTCGATATAATCGGATAGAAAGTTGCTTCTTTCTTTGACGATCAATTGCTGTTCTTGTAAAAGCGCTATTTTCTTTTCCAAACTGTCTCGCTCTTCCTCGGAACGAAAAGAACCAAAGCTCAATTCTGCTTGAGCGATTTCTTTTTTCCGATGAAGGTACTCCAGTAAAACTTGCTGTCGAATTTGGGTGGACTTTAACATGATTTGCTTCAGCTGTTCTTTGGTTTGTTGTACATACTGATGGGGAAACCTGTTGGTGTTTGCAGCACTGTCGTTCTCGGTATGTAGTTTCTTTTCCGGGTATTGAAAAGCAGCCCAATCGCTTAGCAGGCTATCTGGAACTTGATACAATTGAGTGTCTTGCTGGTTTATTAGGTAAAGCGAAAAAGTTTCCGGCGAGTGGTTTCGGTTGCTCACTAACAAGAAATCCGAGTCGAGAGCCGGGAACGCAAGGATCTCGTCGTAGGGTGTATTCAATGGAAACCCAAGGTTTCTGGGCATGCTCCAGCTTTGCGCTAATGAATCGTAGCTGATTTCGTACAGGTCGAATCCTCCATAACCTTCAGGACCATTCCATGCAAATCGTATCTTCCCTTCTGTCATGAAGACTGGATTTAGTATTTGCTGATTTGGCAGGCACTCGAAAATACCGTTTTCCGATCCTTCGATGAAGATTTTAGTCTGATTATCGTTCAAGTTTAAATCACGGTCAAAATGGGAGTTCAGGATCAAGTGTAAACTAAGTTCCGAATTTATGGGGGCATGATGAAAGGGAATGAGATTCTGCTGGAGGTAGGTTTTCAAATTTTCGCCTAGTTCGGGAAATCTCCATTCTCCAATGAATGTCGCTGTTGGGCGCATAAATCCTTGGGTGCCTTGCAAAAAAATCGTAGCGGCTGCTAAGTGTTCTTGAGCCTTTGTTTCTTTTAACTCACGAGCCGAAGCACGGTCAACAAAGTTTTTTAAATGAGTATAGGCTTCATTTGGCTGATAATTAAGCAAGTATGCTTTGCCTAGAATGGCCAGGTGATTCGGTTGGAAATCATGAGCTCCGAGCCCATTGAGTAGTTGAATTGCTTTTTCAGGTTGTATGCTGAGTTCGGTCAGACATAGTGCATAGGCATACGTCATTGCAGGATCGGCCGGATAGCTTCGGTGGAGGCTCTCCAGCAATGGAAGCGCATGGGTATAGTTTTGTTTCTTGATGAACTCTTGAGCGTTCGACCATTCCTGTATTTGTGCTTGGACAGGATTTGCTAATGCGAGTAGAGTTCCAAAGGTCAAGGCGACAAAAATTCGAAATACCGGGAACGAAGACAATCCCATTGGTGGTAACTTTTTGTGGTTAGAATGTTCGATACTATGTCAGGACGAACATAAACAAAAGCGGGAATGGGCGCAAGATAAAAAAATGAGCTATTGAAATTGAAGCTGGATGATTCTATTATTTTTGCCGCGATACAACTTTTTTAGTTTGAATTTAGTTTCAAGATTAAAACTTACGCAATGCATCATAGAATTATCGTTTATTTCTTGTTGGCGCTTATCCCAGGTAGTTTAATGGGGCAAATCTCGAAGGAAGAGTATATTGAAACCTACCGCGAGATTGCTATAAAAGAAATGAAGCGAACGGGTATTCCAGCCAGTATCAAACTAGGCCAAGCCATATTGGAATCTAATTTTGGAAATTCTGATTTGGCCCGGAAAGCGCGAAATCATTTTGGGATTAAATGCAGGCCTGAGTGGAAAGGCAAAACGTATTATCAGGACGACGATGAGCGCGATGAATGTTTTCGACGATATACCAAGGTCGAAGATAGTTACCTGGATCACTCTGAATTTTTGAAGCGCTCACGCTATCAGGGATTATTTGAGTTAGATCCGCTCGATTACAAGGGTTGGGCATTTGGTTTAAAGAAAGCGGGTTACGCAACCAATCCGAAGTATGCTGAATTGCTTATTAGGGTAATTGAAGAGAATCAACTCTATCGATACGATCGTGGCGAATCGGAATTCCTGGCATCGGAACAGTCTAATGAAGAAGTGGACGATATCGAAGCCGAAATCGATGATTTTTTTGAGCGAAAAAAGCAAGAATCTCGTCGAGAATCACCCGAAGAGATAAGCGTTCCGCAGAGTAAACGCCGGAAGATTGATTACAACAACAATATTAAATACATCGTCGTTCGCGAAGGGGATACGTTTGAGTCCCTAACCGATGAATTAGATATGATGGCTTATCAATTACCCAAATACAATGAGCGGAATGAGCACGATAAGCTCGAACCGGGTTCCATTTTGTATTTGCAACCTAAACGCAATAAAGCATCTCGCGCGTTTCGCAGTCATGTGGTTCAAGAAGGAGAAAGCCTTTATTCAATTTCGCAGCAATATGGAATTAAGCAAGCGAAATTGAGAGCAATGAATCAGTTAGGAGAGCTGCAGGAACCCCAAGCGGGAAGCGTTTTAACCCTGCGATAGTCAGTTAGATTTAAAATCTTTTCCCGACGGTCTTTGGAATACTTGCAAATCGAAATCAGGGATAACAGCCAGTATATGGTCGAAAATATCCGATTGAATCGATTCATATTCGGCCCATTCAATTCGGTTGCTGAAAGCATACACTTCGATAGGCAAACCAAACTCGGTTGGTTGTAACTGACGGACAATAAGGGTCAAGTCTTGATTGATACGAGGATGAATTCTCAAATAATGCTCCAGGTATTTTCTAAAAGTACCGATGTTGGTCATTTTTCGTGAGCGATGAAAGCTAGCATTCGGCTCATTTTGTGCATCGGCAATTTCTTTTTGTTTGGCATTCACGTAATCGGTAATTAGCTCGACCGACCGATACTTTTCGATCATTTCCGGGCTGCAAAAGCGGATCGATGTCATGTCGATATTAACCGAGCGTTTAATTCGGCGACTTTTCGACTCCTCCATTCCTCGCCAATTGCTGAAGGTATCCGAAACCAATGCATAGGTAGGAATGGTTGAAATGGTTTTATCCCAGTTTTGCACCTTAACCGTGTTGAGGGTTATTTCCAGCACAGTTCCATCGGCTCCGTGTTTGGGCATGGAGATCCAATCGCCTACCCGAACCATGTTGTTTGCCGATAATTGAATACTGGCAACAAAGCCGAGAATTGTATCTTTAAAAACCAACATGAGGATGGCCGCCATAGCCGACAAACCGGTTAAAAGAGCAATGGGACTTTTACCCATTAAGATTCCAATAATCCAAATAATCCCAACACCGTAAGCAATGATTTTAACCACTTGCAAGTAACCGGTAATGGGTCTTGATTGGCTTAAATCGCTTTGCTGATAAATGTTTTTCACTCCATTGAGCAGAGCGCTCAAGACTTGCAGAAGCAAGGCAATCATGAGGATATTGATACCGGATTGGAACACTCGGGTGCCTTTTTCCGGCAGATCTTGCAGGATAACAGGAGTAAAAACATACAGCACCATGAGGGGGGCAAAATGTGCCAGTTTGTGAAAAACTTTTTGCTCCAGTAAGATATCGTCCCAACTCGAGGTTGTTTTACGAACGATTTTCCCAATAAAATTAACGAGAAATTTTTTGGAGACATAGTCTGATATCCAGGCAAGGATTGCTGCGAGGAGCAACCAGATTAGCAATTCGGAGTATTGAATGTATTTTAAATCCAGTCCGAGTTCCAGAAACCAGTCTTTTAGTCCAAATAAATTCTCAATCATGCATTTAGGCTTTGTTTAAAAAATCGGAGATAAAATCATTTTGTTCCATTTCTTCCGCAATACTAGTAGAGGGACCGTGTCCGGGGTAAACCTTAGTATCTGCCGGCAAGCTAAGCAATTTTTGAGTAATGCTGTGCATCAATACATCGTAATCGCCACCGGGTAAATCGGTACGTCCAATGGTTTGTTTAAAAAGGACATCGCCCGAAATTAAAATTTTATCTTTTTCCGAATAGAAAGCAACAGAGCCGGCGCTATGCCCGGGTACATGGATTACATCGAGGCTCGATTTGCCAAATCGAATGGTTCCCCGATCCATCAAAATTGGAGCTAGAAAGGGCATTTGGTTGAAATCGAAACCGTAGCTGGCTGCGAAGTCAGCTGCATGATCGATCAAATGCTTCTCTTCGGGATGATATTCGAGGGAAAGGCTAAAAAGATCGCCAAAATAGCTGCTCCCAAGAATGTGGTCCACATGCCCATGGGTACAAATCATTTTCTCGGGCTGTAAATGATTATCCATAATAAATTGAACCACCTCATTTTTTTCAACATCGGAATAGGCCCCCGGATCGATCAGTACGGCAGCTTTTGTTTCATCCCAAAGTAGATAGGTGTTTTCATGGAAAGGGTTGTGAATAAATGTTTTAATTTCAATCATAGCTTTAGATTTTTCCCGGCAGAAAAGGCACAAAGGAGAAATGTCCGTGTTCTTCCCTGGTGATAGAGGATTCAGATATTTTATGATAAACTGTCATGGTTTGAAGCTTCGTGGCTCCGATCGGAGCCACCAACTTACCTCCTATTTTAAGTTGCTTGATTAATTCATCCGGTAAATTAGGTGCACCAGCTGTTAGCAGGATTTTATCGAATGGAGCATATCCCGGCAAACCGAGGTAACCATCGCCCCAAAACAAATTCGGCCGGTAACCCATTTGTGTTAGGAGCTTACCAGCCGAGAGATATAAATCTTTGTGTCGTTCAATGGAATAAACACTGGCTCCCATTTCGAGCAAAATGGCACATTGATAACCGGAGCCGGTGCCAATCTCGAGCACTTTTTCGCCTTGCTTTATATCGAGTAAGGAGGATTGGAAAGCTACCGTGTAGGGTTGGGAAATAGTTTGACCGGAGGAAATCGGGAATGCCTGATCTTTATAGGCGTAGGAAAGAAAACTACTGTCCATGAAGAAATGACGGGGTACAACCGTCATAGCCTGAAGCACGGATTCATGTTGAATTCCGCGTTCACGGAGTTTATCGATCAAACGCTTTCTTAAGCCTTTATCTCTGAGTGTGTCCTGCATAGTTAGTTGGGGCAAAATTAAAAAAGGCAGATATGCAGACAATAGTATTTTAAAAATTACGCGAAGAATTAATATAGGCTACGCATTCCGTTAAAATTCATCCTTTTGAGGATGAGCCAGGCAATATCGAGAGCGGCAAAACCATCTTCGATATCGACCGGAGGCTTGCTATCGGTGACAATGGCATGATAAAAGCCCGTTAGCTCGTCGTAAATGGCATTATTTTCCTGAATCGCTAAAGCCTTGAGAAGTGGTTTAGGTCGCAAATCTCCTGGTAAGCCAATGGGGGCTGATTCATGCTGAGTTCCCGAAAGTTCGAGGACTTCCTCCGACTCATAAATGGACGCTTTTTTATTCAAAAAATCGATGGATAGGTTCGATTGTGGCTGGAAAATCTCGGCAGATCGTTTTTTCTCCGTTGCAATGCGGCTTACCGTTAAATTGGCTATTGTGCCATTACTAAAGTCGAGTCGTGCATTCACTACATCGGGTGTATCATTGAATACAGCCACACCATTCGAGGTAACTTTCCGCAATGGACTTTTCACAACACTCAAAATCCAATCGATATCGTGAATCATTAAATCGAGCACCACCGGGATATCGAGGTGACGGTCCAGGATAGGACCCATCCGATGGCTTTCAATATAGATGGGACGAATAATGTGCGGTAATGCAGCCGTAAAAGCGGGATTAAACCGTTCCACATGGCCTATTTGAACTTTGATGTTTGCTTCTCGCGACAATTTGAGTAGTTCATGGGCTTCGTCGATAGAATAGCTAACCGGTTTCTCGATGAAGAGATGTTTCGATTTTCGGATTGCTTTTACAGCGCAGGAAAAGTGAGCATCGGTACTGGTTACAATATCGAGTGCATCGCAAGCTTCAATCAATTCATCTTCCGAATCAAAGGACGGAATCTCGAACATTGATTCGGCTTCTAACCGTCGTTCCGTGTTGGGGTCGTAAAAACCAACCAACTCAAAACCAGGGATTTCTTTTAAAAGTTGAACATGGATTTTACCTAAATATCCTACTCCGAGGACTCCAATTTTTATCATAAGCTTACATCTGTAATTCTCTTCAAATGTAGGATTTATCAGGGTTGAACCGGAGTTTACTCACGGTTTTTATCAACCTGTTTTTGTTGAAAACAGCCCGCCAGGTACACTTCGGCCTCGGGACCTAAATTGAAAACCAAATCGAGAATACTCAAATTGGGAAGAAACCCCCATTTTGCCTGAAAGACCTGGTAATAGGGTTTAAATTGAAATAATTCTTTGAGTTGTTCCGGTCTTTTAGGATGGATTTTTTCACGAAAATCAAAGCCTTCCTGAATATCTCTTTGATAGGATTTGGTTGGACTTAGTTCGCAAACCGTCCAATCCATGCTTACAAGCACTTGCTGTAGGATAGCTGCATTAAAATCGAACAGGAATTGAAAATTCCTTTCCTGGAAAAAGACTGCGAGTTCGGGCATCAGAAAGTCAAAAAATGGAGCCGATCGATAGGCAGCTTCGAGCGCTTTGAAATGAACTTTTTGCCAGTTCTCGGTATAATCGATTTGCACTTCCGATATTGGAACTTTGGTGGATATCCCTTTTTTTACCGGTATATTGAGCGGAAGCGGGCCGTTTGCAGCGGCAATCACGCAACGGTTTCGGTAGCTTTGTTTCGTATAATTTTCGTGTACTTCTATTTGAGCTGCAGTGGAATGGATCCAGGCAGACCAATAGGCAATGGGAGGGAAATAGGCAGTACTAAAAAGACTATTCACGGATGATTAATGGAAAAAAATGTAGGCAATTACAATGGCGGCAATAATGCCGGCGAAATCGGCCATTAAGCCTGCTGCCAGCGCGTGTCGGGTTCGTTTTATCCCGACAGAGCCAAAATATAAGGCAATGACATAAAAAGTGGTATCGGTAGAGCCTTGCACCGTAGAGGCTACCCTTCCGACAAAGGAATCGGCTCCATGGGTATTCATTACATCGATCATCATTCCTCGTGCACCGGTTCCACTCAAGGGTTTCATCAATGCGGTTGGGAGAGCATCGATGAAGTCGGTGTTAACGTTCAGGAATTTGAAAAAGGATGCTATTCCCGCCTGTAGAAAATCCATGGCTCCCGATGCCCGAAAAACAGCAATGGCAACCAAAATGGCGACCAAATAAGGAATGATTTTAATCGCAATTCCGAATCCCTCCCTTGCTCCTTCGATGAAGGCATCGTAGGCGTTTATTTTTTTATACCATCCTAATCCGATAAAGGAAACGATAATCGACAAAAGCAGAAAGCTACTGATGAAGCTGGATATGGGACCGATTTCTTCCTTCGGAATGGAGGTAAAGTAAGCTATGAGTCCGATGAGGAGTGCAATGAAAACTCCCAGATAAGCTAGAACAACTTTGTTGAATAAGTTAATTCGCTGAAATGCAGATACAGCAAGCAGTCCTACTAAAGTAGAAAATGAGGTTGCAATTAGAATAGGAAGAAAAATATCGGCTGGGTTGGCAGCACCCATTTCAGCCCGGTAAACCATAATCGATACCGGGATTACGGTGAGGCCGGAGGTGTTTAAAACCAGAAACATGATTTGAGCATTACTGGCTGTATCTTTTCGGGGGTTGAATTCCTGCATTTGATTCATGGCTTTCAGGCCGATGGGAGTTGCAGCGTTATCGAGCCCCAACATGTTTGCCGCAATGTTCATGACAATGGAACCATTTACCGGATGATTTTTGGGAATTTCCGGAAATAGCCGATGAAAAAACGGTCCAATGATACGAGCGAAAACCTGGATTACGCCTGCTTTCTCTCCGATTTTCATCAATCCCATCCACAGGGCCAGAACACCGGTGAGTCCCAAAGCAATTTCAAATCCTGTTTTAGAACTCGAAAAGGTGGCTGTGAGCATCTCATTGAAGACTTCGGTGTTTCCGGTAAGGAATAAGTCGATGAGTGCAACCAGGAAACCAATTAGGAAGAAGAAAATCCATATATAATTGAGAACCATATAGAAAGAGATAAGAACAAAAAAATCTGAATGTAATCATTTCGGTATAAATGACAAATTCAGATTTTTCGATTCGTGAAAAGAGATGATTATTCTGCGGTGCGGATTCCTTTTAAGTCTCTATCGAAGAGATAGAAATTTTTACCATCGAGTAATTTGAGTCGATCGAGGATAGCATTTACCGTAGCTTCTTCTTCAATTTGTTCGGTTACAAACCATTGAATCCAATTATTGCTGGTAAAGTCGCGTACTTCGATGGTAGCTGCTACAATTTCGTTGATAGATGCTGAAATGTATTGCTCATGCTTCATGACTTGTTCGAATAGCTCTTGCACGTTTTCAAATTCATGTGGCGGTTGCGGAAGTGCCGGAATAATTGCTTTCCCCCCCCGATCGTTGATGTACTGGATGAATTTAAGCATGTGCATTTTCTCTTCTTCGGCTTGAGCGAACAACCATTCGGCTGTGCCTTCCAAACCATTATTTTGAGCCCAAGAGGCCATCGATAAATAAAGGTTAGAGGAATAAGCTTCTTTTTCGATTTGTTGGTTTAGGATACTTTCGATTTTTTCGTTTAACATATTCGCTTGTTTTTATGGTTCTGATACCTAAAGTAAATAAGTGGAAGAATGTTTAAACCATAGGATATTTCTTAAAGATATCTTCCGATTTCATTAAGATATCGACATACTGAGCTCTTTTATAAGCGTATGGGTCGGACGAATTTTTACGTGAAAGTTTACCCCGGAAGGCAGCTAAATCGGCGTAGGATTTTTTATCCATCCATGCTTCCATTTCTTGAAGCATTGTTTGAATATGATCGATTTTATTTTTGTAGAGAGTACTAACAACATGGACAGCAGTGGCTCCTGCCAGGATCATTTTAATGACATCCGATCCTTGATAGATTCCGGTATTACTGCAAATAGCAGCATTGATTTCTCCGAAGAGTAAACCAGCATAGCGTAAGCTCAGTTTTTGTTCGGTGGGCGAACTCAAATGATAAGGATAGAAGGTAGCTTCCTCCTCGATATCGATGTCGGGCTGAATTAAATTATTGAACAAGGTAAAAGCACCCACGCCCAATTCATCCATTTTCTTAATTACTTGTAAGGTGTTGGTATAGAAGGGGCTTAACTTAACTGAGACCGGAATTGAAATGGCTTTTCGCACAGCTTTAATTACCTCTAGTTGCTCGTCGACGATGTCTTTGCCGGTTGTTTCAAAACTTTTCGGAAAAGAATAAAAATTCAATTCCAATCCTTTTACACCGGTTTCGGCTATTTTTTGGGCATATTCAACCCACGATTCATGATATACAGCATTCAAACTGGCAATAATCGGAATATCAACTGCTTTTTGAGCTTTGTAGAGGTTCATCAGATATTCTTCCGGACCGGCATGATCGATGTTTGGAAAAAGACTAACCATTTCAGCGTTGCGGTCGGCATATTCGTTCATGCTCTCTCCCATCTCAAGATTTTCCAATTGAATTTGTTCTTCGAAGAGGGATTTGTAAACGATAGCAGCAGCGCCAGCGTTTTCCATTTTTTTGAGTGCTTTAACATCGGTAACCATGTTATTAGCACCTACGATAATGGGATTTTTTAAGTCGATTCCGAGATAAGTGGTCTTTAAATTAGCCATAATAATGAGTTTTAATGAATTGCAATTGTATGAATAGGCCTAGCCTGTTTAGAGCCGAAAAATAAGCAAACTTTGGCATTTTTAGGTGGCTGCTCCGCTGCTTTGAGCCTTATTTGTTTTGGGTTCAAATAAGCAAAAGCTAGCGATTATTGCTACTTTTTGCGAGGATGCCGAAATACTTTCTTTTTGCGATAAACCGGTTTAGAGGGATTCGGCTTTTGAGGATTATAAGTGGGCGTTTCACCAAATTCGGGATCGACCTTTGCTTTGTAGATATCTTTTTCTAAAAACAACTCAATAGCCTGAAAAGCGAACTGATCATCGGGATTTACAAAGGTGATGGCAACTCCTTCCGACTGGCTCCGGGCAGTCCTCCCAATCCGATGGATATAGTCCTCAACCTCTTTCGGAACATTGTAGTTTATCACCAAATCGATGTCTTCGATATCGATTCCGCGAGAGATAATATTAGTGGCTACAAGAATATTGATTTTTCGATTTCTGAAGGCTAAGAGAACTTGTTCCCGCTCCGTTTGCGATAAATCGGAGTGAATCTCGGCAACATCGAGATGTTGCCGAAGTAATTTATCGGATAGCTTACGGGCAGCTAATTTAGTCTCCGTGAAAATGAGTACTCGGTAGTTTGTTTTACCATGTAAAAGGCGAGTGATCTGAGGTATTTTTTGCTCTTCGTAAACGATATAAGCCATTTGGAGCACCTTTTCAGCAGGTCGCGATACGGCAATATTAATTTCGGTTGGCTTTCGTAGAATCTTACGAGCTAATTCCCTGATTTTAATAGGCATAGTTGCTGAAAACAACAAGGATTGACGGCTCTCCGGCATGAAGGATAAGATGCGAAGGATATCGCCCATAAAGCCCATGTCGAGCATTCGGTCGGCTTCGTCGAGGATGAGGTAATCGACACGCGACAAATCGACATAGCCCTGATTAAGGTGAGCAATCATTCGGCCCGGAGTGCACACAACCACATCTACTCCGCGACTCAGAGCATTCTTTTCCTCGATGAAATTTTTTCCATCGCTTCCTCCATAAACAGGAATGCTCGTTATCCCGGTATAGTAGGAAAAACCTTCGAATTGCTGGTCGATTTGGGTAGCCAACTCGCGGGTAGGCACAACCACGACGGCACGAATGTAATCGTCGGATTTGTTGGCTTTATTCGCAATGAGCTGAAGCAAAGGGAGCACAAAGGCAGCTGTTTTTCCTGTTCCGGTTTGTGCGGAACCAATTAAATCTTTTCCTTCTAAAATAGCGGGTATGGCCTGCTCCTGAATGGGGGTTGGCTTTTCGTAACCCATTACTTCGATGGCCTGAAGTATTTCTTCGTTGAAATTAAAATCTTTGAACGTCAAGTTTTTGATTATTAAGTGATTGGGATAGATGTGAAGTTAATGAATTAACAAGCTTTGGGTTGCTCGTTCATTCTCGTGCTCGACAAAGATATGATATAAACCTGCGCTCCAATGCTCGTGCGATAAAAGAATTCGATTTCCATTGATTTTTGTACGAGAATGAACCTCAATACCTTGTTGGTTGATGATGCTGATTTTACCATTGTACAAAGGTCGATTAAAGGACAAGCTGGTTTGCGATGTACTGGGATTAGGAAAGGCTTGAATTCTTAATGGTTCCCTTGAATTTGGAAAGATAAGGCTTCCCAAACAGAGCAATGCTTCCGATTGCTGATAGCTAATCGAGCTGCTAGTCGCAAGTAAGGACTGAAAAGTTTGGGCTGCTTCGCACTGATTTTTTAGGTGGAAATTAAACCAAAGCAGGGCAAATTGGATGCTGATAGCTAATTGCTCTTCACGTGATAGTCCGGCTTCTTCACAAAAAAGTTCACCCAATTCGCAAACCGACGATTGCGAAGCAAACTGGCAATGTGTTCCTCCGATAATACCGATATAGGTTTTGCTGGGCGAAATAAGCGCATTATACATAGGCAATTGATGATCGACCGGAGCCGTAACACAGTCGATGCTCCCTGCGATTATCAAGGAAGGTTGTTCAATTTCACTGGCTGCTGCAATAGCTCCAGGATTGGTTTCCGCGGCGGCCAGGGTGACCATCGTCTGTATAGCACTTGAATGCTTCATGGCTAAAAAAGAGGCTCCCCCTCCCATCGAATGCCCCATAACAGCCGATAAACCATTCAATTTCTGGTAAAAAGGTGAATCTTCAAGCAGGGATTCAGCTTGCAGCTTTTCAACCAGAAAAACCATATCGAGCGCATAATCCTGATGCGAAGGAGAAATTCCGGTTTCGGTGTCGAGCATAACCACCACATAGCCTTCGGCCACAAAGCTTTCCCAATAAAGGTTGTAGGCGGTGTAAGGCATTACAAATCCATGAGCAAAAACGATGAGAGGAAAAGTACCCTCGGCAACTGGCAAAGCTTCCCCGGTTTGATTAGATGGATAAAAAATTCGGGCATTGACAGTACGATCAGCTCGCTCTGTATCGACATACTCAGCATCCTGATAAGCCACTGAAAAAGGTTGTGCATGTAGGATGGAGATCGTAAAAAAAATGAAGGAGAATAGGACGGAGATACGTTGTTTCATGACTTTGAGGTTTCGTTTATTTATGTTCATTTAGGGCTGAATAAAAACAGCTTTGGTGCTGGATTTCTCGTGATTACTCAATCGAACCCAATAAATTCCTGCCGGCAATGACGTTTCGATTCGAAAGGTTGAATGAGCCGCTAGTTCCCAGCTATCAATCTTGCGTCCATCGGAATTTAACAATTCTAATAAGCAATCTTCGGTAGCGTTGGTGTAAATGCTTCCTTGATGAGCATAGACTTGACCGCAAGTTTCTGTCTCACCTTCATATTTATTGAGATGTAATTTAAAACGCTGGGGCGAATCCGCTGCAGGATCCCATTCAAAGGAATAAGCTTTCGTACTAATTGGATGAAAAACAGAATCTTTCGTGTCTTCTAAGAAGAGCGTTTCAAATCCCGATTGATCGTCGAGTTGGAGGGTGTAGGTGCCGGAAAGGGCATTGTAAAATCCTAGCTGGATAATCGCTTGATGGGGCCTTACATCAATCGAAAAAAACTGATTCTCGCTGTTGAGCGAGTAAATTTGCGATACTCCTTCGGTCCAGGTAAAGAGCTTGAAGGCATCTTTATCGAGTTCGAAATCGGCTGATGCTTGTTCATCGAAATGAAGGTGTAACCGGTCGTTTGTTTCGCTGTTTACTACCGCGATAGTCGCATAGGAGGGAGATGTTTTGTAAAAGGCTGCCGATTCATTGGTTCGATGCGTATTATTCAACATGAGATTACCGCTTGTGGGCGAATAAACAAAGAATCCTTGTGCAACCGGAACAATGGACGAACCATCGCCGGTTCCGTTTACCCAACTCAAATAGGAAGGCGATTCGAGCGAGCCGTTCCAATAATAGATCGCTCCATAAGTATCGTCGAGTAAACTCCAATCGAGTCGACTTATATAGGGATTACCAACCAGGTTGAATCCATCGTAGTCGCCTGGGGCAACCGTATGGTTGAGGGTTATTGTTAATTCGCCAGTATGAGGTGTTCCAATAAACTCATATTCGGTTTGAAGCAAGGGCATGAGGCCAAATCCTTTTCCGGATGTCAGAGGCGTGCTGGCCGAAGTAATGTAAGACCAAGACTGGTTTGCTTCGCTCCAATCGACGAGATAATCGCCTCCAAAATTACCGGCTGTGAGGCCATTAACCGGAGAGCTTATGTAATGCCAACTATTCAGTGGAATGCTTTGCTGTAGAACAAAACTACCGTTGTTTTCTATGGTGCCCGCTTGCAGGAAGCTAGCTCCTGATTCTTGAGTGAGCATTCCTCCTGTTTCAATAACTAAGCGTCGACAAAGCGCTTCGGTTCCAGCTCCAATAATCGGATTTGGATTTCCACTTGCAATCATATTGGGAATAATGACATCGGAAGTAGCTGTTGGGATGCTATTTTGACTCCAATTAGCTGCCAGGTTCCAATTTGCAGAACTAACCCCGGTCCAGGTATGAGCCGGAACGCCGGTCACCGAGAAATCATCGATTATCCAATAGCTTTCATTACTAGCGACTTGATAATTCCACCGAAACAAAACGCTTGTTTTCCCTCCCAAATCAGGGAGCGAGTAAGAAGCTGTTGCTTCCGGGTTAACGCTCGATGTCCAGGATTCCAATTGATTCCAACTGGAACCGTTGTTTTCGCTGTATTCAAAAAGTATTACGGGACTACCACCACTCTGTAAACTTAACTCATGATCGAAGCTCACAGTAATGGAGCTATAGCCCGAAAAATCAAATTCAGGCGAGGTGAGGGTGGCGTTTTCGATGCTATTTGAATTTTGAATGTAGGCGTAGCCATAAAAGAGCCAACCATAGCCCGAAAGCGAGTTAATGCTCCAGCAATTAGGAAGTTGCGTTGTTTCGAAGTTCTCATTGAAAGGTAGCGTTTCGAGAGGGATGCAACCGGTTGTTTCTTTGGTATTGATGCCAATGGAATACTTAAGTGTTTCCACTGAAAATGCTCTGAAATAATAAGTGGTAGCCGGATCGAGGTCGTTCAACGTATGATCACTGCCAGAGCCGATGTAGGCCACTGTGCCACCTCCCGAAACAGGATCGCCAGGCGAATAGGACTGCCCCTCTAATGGCCGCCCCAGGATACTATCGGTCGAATAAATAATCACAACATCGTGCCCGGAAGCATTAGCCGTCCATGTTAAATTGATGGTGCTTGTTTGCGAAAGGGAAGCATTGAAGTTTGCTGGATCAAGGATTTCGTTCAGATAATTGTCGGCTATTAGCAAGGCTTTGTAAGCATTGAGTCGTCCGCTTCCCAGTTTTCCATCGTAGGCTGCATTTACACTGTAATGGTTATCGGTGGTTTGTACCAGCAGTTCTTTGAGTTGTTTTTTCTCAATGGTTTTGGTATTTCGATGTAAGTAGGACAAAACTAGCGCTGCAACACCCGACACATGCGGAGCTGCCATCGATGTTCCTTGATAGGAACCATAAGAATTATTGATGAGGGTGCTGTAAATTCCCGGGTCGATCTGGAAATCGCCTCCGGGAGCAGAAATATCTACCCATGAGTGAAAGGAGGAGTAATTGGAATAATAGGAGCGGGTATCCTGATCGCTGGTAGCCGCAACCGACAAAGTGCCTGAATATGCTCCTGGATAGAAAGGATCGCTGCTATTGTCGTTCCCTGCTGAAAAGATGCTGATTCCGCCATCGCTTATTCCGGCACCGCTGGCATTCGCATTGAAGTAATCGATAGCGGTTAACACGCTGGAGTTATACACATAAGGATCGGTGTAACTCCAGCTATTTTGCGAGATGCTGGCTCCATTGTCGGCTGCCCAAATCGGAGCTGTTTCGAATCCGCCGTTGTTGCTTCCGTCGAAAACCTGACACGACATGAGTCTTACTCCGTCGTTGGAACCCGATCCACCCGCTACACCGGCACCTCCTACCCCATTATTGGTTTCGGCACTAACCGTACCCGCTACATGCGTTCCATGATTACCAGGATTTAGGGTGGTTGAACTGGTGACAAAATTATAGCCGTAATTCTGGGTGGCGGTTGTCCACATATTTCCTGTTAGGTCGGGATGATCGTACTGAATAGCGTCGTCGATAATCGCTACAATTACATCGGAATGTCCTTTTTCGATGTTCCAGGCATTTTCAAGGTCGATATCGGCTCCTGCGGTTCCTCCGCTTTGTCCGGTATTGTGATAGTGCCAGTGCAAGTTATAGGATGGGTCGTTGGGAGTGTATTGAGGGTTTTTATCATCGACTCCGGAGCTGGAAAGTTGTTTCTTGAAAACCGGTTCGACCAGCAGGATTAGGTCCGAACTTGTAAAAGCTTCTATAGCCTGAAGGATGTTGCTCGATGGGTCGAGTTTTAATTCGAACCACAGGGGAAGTTCCCATGCTTCGTGTCGGGCTCGAAAAGGATTCCCATTGGGTTGAGTCTTTAAAGCGCCAAAAAGAGGATAATATGCCAGAACTTTGAACTCGCTGTTCAGGGCATCGAGGCCTGAAACACCGGTAACAACATAACCACCGGAACCGGCAAGGAGTGTGTCGTCGGGTAAAGTAGTGGCTAGATCGGGACTAATCTTAAGCTGGAGCTTAGCCGATTCAATCGCAGCTTGTTGCAGGTAAGTTTCCGGTATGGGTGGTCTGTCTCCAATTTGAGGGAAATCCACCGATTGTGCGTAAATGAGGGAGGAGATGTAAGTAAAGATGACCCACGAGGCAAAAGCGAGGATGCGTTTCATCGTAAGTGGATTAAAGGTTAAAGTTCATGTGGATACAGATTTTGTTTGTTCAATCAATATTATTTGCGACAATAAACCCGGGTTGAATACATTTAGTTCTTGTGCCAACGAAAATAAAAAAAGCCTTGACAGATTAATGCCAAGGCTTTAAAAAGAAGTTCTCTAAATATTATTGGGCAGCTAAAACAACGCGAATTTCTAAACCGAAGAATGGGTCTTCGTAGGAATACTCGAGAGTCGACTCATTCAAAGTAATAAGCGTGAATTCAGTCGAAATACCATCCGAAACTAAAGTCATAACTGTTTCGTCGGCATTAAACGACCAGGTTCCTTCCTCAAATATCTGGGGATTATCCGGGTCGCATTTAGTAGCTCCTTCGTCGAATTGATAACTACCATCTTCAAAGAAGGTGGATAAATCGTCCTTGTCACATTCCTCCAAAGCTTCCATTATGTCAGCACCTTCCATGTAAGCATGGATGGTTTTCCACGATTGAGCGGTTAATAATTCAGTTTTTGTTTTGTCATCCTCGCTTGAACAAGCGGCAAAAATGAACATACCTGCAAACAGTAATGCAGATAATTTCATCCAATTGGTTTTCATCTAGTATTAAGTTATTAGTTAAAGAAAGCACGAAGCTAAGAATATTTAGTCTGCGTGCAAGAGGTCGAGCCCGTTTTGAACTAAAATTTCGAATTGGGAGCTTATTTCTTTCCAACGATTCAAATAACTCAATACTTCTTTATTAAGATTAACTAATTCGGAACGATTTTGCGTCAATTCATAAATTTCCAGCGCACATAACCAATCGTTGGGATGATTTGAAACAAGTTCGCTAAAAATGAATTTGAGTTGCTCCGAATTTTCATGTCCTTCGCGGATATTTCTTACTTTTTGGTAGAGTCGATGGAGCGCTTTGTCCTGCTCTGAATAATGAATTTTGTGGGTTTTTTCTTCCGGAATCGGATAAGTTAATTCGAAAGCCCGTGCATCGGCAGGTCCGGCAAATCCTGCAAATATGCTGGCACCTATTGCCATGTCGAAGGTTCCCCATTCAGGTTGAAAAAGAACTTGCTCACCCAAATTCACTACACAATCATCAAAACTAATTAAGATCAAGTGACCGTTCTCCCATACCATTGATCGGAGGACGCCTTTTACCCGAACACCCGATTCAAATTCCAACAAGCTTTCACGACCAATAACCAACCCTAAATCCTTCAATTCGGCCTGGTTCATCATTTCGAGCGGAGTGACGACTCCCTTTAGTTTACCTACTGGCGATGAAAACCCGTGCGAATGATAATCCTTTCCGTGACCATTGAGTTGTTTATCCTGAAAAGATAATTGACAAGGTCCGGTGAACTGCACATAACTCAATTCACCTTGATGTCTTTGAAATAGTCGAAGAGAACTCCTGAAACCTGAAGTCCACTAGGAGTAATTTAGCGCTGCAACTGCGCCGGAGTTTTTAGCCTTAAAAGCTGCATCCAACCCTCTCGTGTAAGCCCCATTTCAGCAGCAAACTATGAGCACACGAGTAAGATGTTTAAAATTGGGAGCTACAAAGAGTTGTGGTTGTTCTTCGGTAATATCAAAAGCGACAGTGGCAGCATCGAGCGTGTAGGGACGTTTTCTACCGATGGTTGCAAAACAATTAAGGTTTCAGATATCGACGAAAGCAATCCAGCTCCATAGATTTGCGGATTGGTTAAATCGCCGATCAGGCCATATTCCACGTCCACCAATGCAGGTTTCGAATTTTTGCCATTTCCGAGGATCTCCCATCGATTGTTCTGTATGCTTACAATCGTTTATTTGCCTTCGATATCGCTTGCAGGAGTGTAAGGATCTGCTTTTAAAATCGATAAATGCCTGATTGCTTCGTAAAGCTCATAATCCTTTTTCGACCGAAAAGCTTTCGGAACCTATCTCACCCTCCTGGAACAAACGGAGGTATTCAGCATATTCCGGGTCGGCAATACGGGAGCATGCCCGGCTGCTTCGTGAAATGATATCGTGGGAGCTGGAGTATATCCAATTTGATCGATCGGGCGAATATCTGCTGCAATGACCAGGGACTTTGTATGCCTGAAACTCCATGAATGCCGATGGTGGAATAAACCCATCTACTGCAACTACTCCCCAACCAATCTTTTCCATAATGGCGTTCATTTCAACAACATTGGGGATTCGATCTACACCAATTCCGGTCGATTTTAATCCTTCCAGATAAGAATGATGCGCCACTTTACTGAGATAACGAACATTCTGACGCATTACATAGCGCCACAAAGCATGATCTTGCGGAGTGTAATTTTCGTAATGCTGATCGACAATCAGTTCTTTAAGGTGATCGGGCAATTGCTGGACGGCAGAATTCGAATACATAAACCGAATGAATTAAGAATGAGTTAATAACAAGAGCATGAGGGCTTCGTAGGTGCTTCCTTTGGCAATTAAATCCTGTGCGAGATGTTGCGACTTCAGTTGGAGCATTTCGGCATCCTCTTCGTCTTGCACCAATTCTTGAAAAGCTGAGCTTTCTTTGAATTCGAGCATTTCTTCCGAACGAGGCATTTGTTTGATATTGCCGAGTTGTCCTAAATCGTTTCCGGTCAGAATAGAGGAAAGTTGAACCGCCCGGGGGAGCATATCCACTCCGATTCCCGGCTCTTTGAGCGGTTTTTCTACTTCGAAAAGAGCATTCCCCGAGGCTCGAACATAGAAATCGCCTCCCATCCGTCCGACCAAATCCAATTTAGCTAAATCAACCTTTCCGTTTGGCTGAAGAACCGAACTCGAAACGTGAACTTTGACAACCTCACAAATAACCAGGTTTCCGGCAGATCCTTCGGTCCCGGTTTCAATAACTTGAAGTACCTTACATTCATATTGAACCGGCGATTCCTTAACCCGCGATGGCTTTACCTTATCGCTATTTAGCATCGTAAAACCGGCCTTTTCAAATTCATTGATCCCTTCAGGATAATCGGAACTGCTTAAGCTGGTTTGTTGAACCATGGCATAATCAACCACATTGATTACTACTTCGGGAACTACTTTAACATTCTCGTAAGTGTGTTTTGTGGTATTATCTCTTCCGCGTCGCGAGGGAGAAAACACCATGATGGGCGGATTCGCTCCAAAGGCATTGAAAAAGCTAAATGGTGACAGGTTTTGTCGGCCATTGCTATCGACGGTACTTACCAGCGCGATGGGCCTGGGTGCGATGGTGTTCAGCATCAGGGTAAAAAACTCCTGAACCGACACATCGCCAGGTGAAAAGGATTGAAAGCTTGTTGGCGTTTGCATAAATACTTGGCAGCGTTTTGTCTTAAATACTAGCTTTTAGCAGGTAATACTTTGGTTAGGGATTCTCCAAATCCGACTCGAACTCCATGTTTTTCGGCGTAAGCTTTCATGCGGATACTATCCCCATCGTGAATAAAGCTGCGCTTGCTTCCGTCGGATAATTCAATAGGCTTTGTTCCTTTCCAGGTGAGTTCCAGCATAGAACCGTAACTGTCGGGTGTTGGACCACTAATTGTTCCGGAAGCATACATATCGCCTACGCGAATATTACATCCGTTTACCGTATGATGAGCCAACTGTTGAACCATATTCCAATACAGGTATTTATAGTTCGAATGGCACACTTTGCTGGGAGATCCTTTCTCCGGGAATAATTCTACTTCGAGTTGAATGTCGTAGCTGTGCATTCCTTCGTAACGGAGATATGGAAGCACTTCCGGGTCTTGTACAGGGCTTTCAACCGAAAAAGGTTTCAGAGCATCCATGGTTACAATCCATGGGGAAATGACCGAGCCAAAATTTTTACTCAGGAAGGGCCCCAGTGGAACGTATTCCCATTTTTGAATGTCGCGAGCCGATAAGTCATTGAAAATGACCATTCCAAAGATATGATCCATCGCATCTTCCGTCCGAACAGTTTCGCCGAGCTGAGTATCCTTTCCAATAATAAAAGCCATTTCCAATTCAAAATCGAATTGCTTGCTGGGTCCAAAAACGGGAGGCTGATCGTCGGAAGGTTTTAACTGGCCTTTAGGACGATGAATGGGCGTACCGCTCACTACAATCGAACTACTACGTCCATGATAGGCAACCGGTAAATGCTTCCAGTTAGGTAGCAAGGCATTGTTGGGATCGCGAAACATGGTTCCTACATTGGTCGCATGTTCCATACTGGAATAAAAATCGGTATAATCCCCAATGCGAACGGGCAAATGCATCTGCACATCGTCCACATCGTGCATGATGTATTTAAACTCTTTGGTTTCTTCTTTCCACGGACTATCAGCTTTGAAAACCTCGATTAGCTGTTGCCGCACCCAATGCCATTGATCTTTACCCAGGGAAATAAAATCGTTCAGATAAGGATTTAGGAAAATTCGCGGGTTGAATCCATGTTGATCCCAGTCGAGCAAGCGAGATAACTCATACAAATCGATGATTTGATGACCGATACGTGTTGCTGCACGCAAGGTTTTGATATGGGTGGAAAAAATTCCAAAGGGAAGGTTTTGCAAGGGGAAATCACTCCCCTGCTCCACCGGTATCCACGATTTTAATTGAAAGAATTCTTTTTCTTGCATCATCATACGTTCCTATAAAGTTCCTCGACTTTGTTGTTCTAATTCAATGGATTCGAATAAAGCTTTAAAGTTTCCTTTTCCGAACGACTTAGCACCTTTGCGCTGAATAATTTCGTAGAACAAAGTGGGTCGATCTTCCACCGGTTTGGTGAAGATTTGAAGCAGGTAGCCTTCTTCATCCCGATCGACCAGAATACCTAGATCGGCCAAGACTTTTATCTCTTCGTCGATGCTACCCACTCGATCGAGTACCGTCTGATAATACGTATCCGGAACGTGAAGGAATTCGACTCCCCTGCTCCGTAAATTGGAAACTGTTTCGATAATATTATCGGTAGCTAAGGCAAGATGCTGAACGCCAGCACCGTGGTAAAAGTCGAGGTATTCTTCAATTTGCGATTTCTTCTTACCCTCGGCTGGTTCATTAATGGGGAATTTAATGCGCATATTGCTGTTAGCCATCACCTTACTCATTAACGCCGTGTATTCGGTCGAAATGTCTTTGTCGTCGAACGAGATGAGTTGAGAAAAGCCCATTACTTCGGCATAAAATTTTGCCCAGGTATTCATTTCACCCCAGCCTACATTGCCTACCATGTGATCGACGAAGAGCAAGCCAACATCGCTTGGTCGATAGCTTGGGTTCCAGGCGATAAAACCCGGTTTGAAGACACCCTGATAATTTTTTCGTTCAATAAACAAATGAATGGTTTCTCCGTAAGTATAAATCCCCGATTGAATGAGCTCACCCTGCTCATCTTTCAATGAGGTTGGTTCCATGTAAGGTTTTGCTCCACGCTTGGTTGTTTCTTGAAAGGATTTCGTGGCATCGTCGACCCAAAGAGCGACAAATTTTACTCCATCGCCATGGAGTTTGCAGTGTTCGGCTACTTCGGAATCAGGATGAAGATGGGTGGTAAAAACCAAGGTAATTTTTCCTTGACGTAAAACGTAGGAAGTCCTGTCTTTTAATCCGGTTTCCAGTCCTGCATAGGCAACTGGCTGGAACCCAAATGCGGTTTGATAATAATGTGCTGCTTGCTTTGCATTACCCACAAAAAACTCTACGTAGTCGGTTCCGTTAATGGGCAAAAAATCGGTTGAATTTGTCATGATATGAGGATTTTAAAATTATTCAATTAACCAGGATTGATAATAATCGGGGTTTTCAATAGCCAAAGCTTGTTTCGTGAGTTTGAGTGGACGGAAGGTATCGACCATAACAGCCAATTCCTCGGTTGCTTTTTGTCCAATGCTTCGTTCTGCAGCTCCTGGATGAGGCCCATGCACAATACCGGTAGGATGTAAGGTAATCATACCACGTTCAACATGGTTGCGACTCATAAAATCACCATCGACATAGTACAAAACCTCGTCGGAATCTACATTCGAATGGTTGTAAGGGGCAGGAATCGATTCCGGATGATAATCGTATAATCGAGGAACAAAAGCACACATCACGAAGGTAGGTGTTTCGAAGGTTTGGTGCACGGGTGGTGGTTGATGAATTCGACCGGTTATCGGTTCAAAGTCATGAATCGAAAGTGCGTAAGGATAATGGTACCCGTCCCAGCCAATCAAATCGAAAGGATGCGAAGCATAGGTGTAAGGCCAAATAAGATTGCTTCGCTTTATTTTAACCAGGAAGTCGCCCATTTCTTTGTGGGTGCGCAAGTTTTCGGGCTTACGAATATCTCTTTCACAAAAAGGTGAATGTTCGAGCAATTGACCCTGATTGTTCATATAGCGCTTAGGGAAACGAAGCGGAGTGAAGGATTCTACAATGAAAAGACGGTTATGCTCGGTCTCAAATTCAATTTGGTAGATGGTTCCGCGAGGAATGACCAAGTGGTCACCATAACCAAAGGGAAGGTCACCATAAATAGTATGCAGGACGCCTTTCCCTTCGTGTACAAAAATCATTTCATCGGCACCACTATTTTTAAAAAAGTACTCATTCATGGAATGCCGGGGAGCAGCCAGGCTGATATGCACATCGTCGTTTACCAAAACAGGAACGCGACTTTCAAGGTAATCGTCGCATGGTTCAACTTGAAAACCAGAGAAACTACGATGTTGCATATTTTGCTCCATTGCTACTTCGGGCGCAACGGAATAAGGCTCTCCAATATGTTTCACCATGGTAGGTGGTTTGGAATGATAAACATTGGAATAGGTGTCGGAGAAGCCTTCGGTTGAAACGAGTTGTTCGTAATACAATTCTCCATCTTCCTGACGAAAAATGGTGTGCCTTTTTTTAGGGATACTCCCTAGGGTAAAATAGTGTGGCATAAGGAAAAATTTTAAAATAATAGTCTTGAATTAGTTAAGAAAAGTCCATTTCCGGGACTTCTCCTTCAATAATGAGGCGGCCGCTTGTAGCTGCCTTGATTTCGTCGATACTAACTCCGGGAGCGCGTTCGAGCAGCTTAAACCCGTCACCGGTTACTTCGAGCACGGCCAGATTAGTAACAATTTTTTTTACGACCCCTTTACCGGTTAAAGGTAAGCTACATTCAGGTAATAATTTCGAGTTTCCGGCAGGATCGGTGTGCATCATAGCAACGATGATGTTTTTTGCTGCTGCCACCAAATCCATGGCACCTCCCATTCCTTTTACCAGCTTGCCGGGTATTTTCCAACTCGCAATATCGCCCTTTTCCGAAACCTCGAAAGCGCCCAATACGGTGAGATCGATGTGGCCGCCACGAATCATGGCAAAACTGGTCGAAGAGTCGAAAAATGCAGCACCCGGAGTAGCGGTTATAGTCTGTTTTCCAGCATTAATGAGGTCGGCATCTTCTTCTCCTTCGAAGGGGAAAGGACCGATTCCCAACAAACCGTTTTCCGACTGCAAGACAATTTGGAGTCCTTCGGGGATGTAATTCGCAACCAAAGTGGGAATTCCAATTCCCAGGTTAACATAGTAGCCATCCTCGAGCTCGCGGGCTATGCGTTGAGCAATTTGATTTTTATCTAAACTCATCCTTTTGATTTTCGCGTAGTTACAAATTCAATTCTTTTTTCGTAGTCGTTCCCTTGAAAAATCCGTTGAACAAATACACCGGGTGTGTGGATTTGATTCGGGTCTAAACTACCGGCTGGAACCAACTCTTCGACCTCGGCTATGGTGATTTTTCCCGCCATTGCCATGGCTTGATTAAAATTATTGGCGGTGGCCCTGTAAATCAGATTTCCCATGGTATCGCCTTTCCACGCCTTCACAAAGGCAAAATCAGCTTTCAACCATGCTTCCATTAAATACATTCGGCCATCGAAGGAGCGCACTTCTTTCCCCTCAGCTACTTCCGTACCGAATCCGGCTGGCACAAAAAAAGCAGGAATACCAGCCCCTCCAGCTCTAATTCGCTCGGCTAAGGTCCCCTGCGGTATTAATTCAACTTCCAATTCACCCGATAATAATTGCCGCTCAAATTCTTTATTTTCACCTACATAGGAACTAATCATCTTTTTAATTTGATGCTTCCGCAGCAAAGCTCCTAATCCAAATCCATCTACTCCGGCATTATTGGAGATGCAGGTAAACTGGTTGAGGGAGGTTTGAGCAATAGCCTCGATGCTTTTCTCGGGAATTCCGCATAGACCAAAACCACCGAACATTAAAACCATTCCGCTTGCTAAGCCCTGAATAGCCTCTTCGGCATTTTGTACAACTTTTTTCGACATGTATTGAATCGTTTGGATGGATGATACTTTAAAAGGCAGCCTTTTTAACTGGACTGAATTTAAATTGCGCCAAATATTGTAAAGTTTGGGAAGCTATCCAATTTCGTTTAGACATATTTAACACATTCCGATTTCTAAGTCTTTTTTCGCTAGAACCGACTGTCGTTAAAGGCTAACAACATTGCAGGCGGTTTGTTGGATCGGACCGTTCAATTTTGACCTATTGGCCAGAATAAGATTCCTATATTTGCAAAAAATCCTGAGCAGAATTCAATTTCTTGTGATTGTGATTTTTTCATTTTTCATTAAAAATAACTGCGAATAAGTATGTCTGACATTAAAAAGCCCACTATTCTCCTAAGTAACGACGATGGAATTCACGCCAAAGGGATTAATTCGATTATTCCGCTGCTTCGTGAATACGGAAATTTGATTGTTGTGGCTCCAGAACAAGGACAATCGGCTCAATCGCACGCCATAACGATTAAAGAGCCCTTGTTCTTAAAGAAGATTCACGAAGAAGAAGGTTTAACTAAATATGTTTGCTCCGGAACTTCGGTAGATTGCGTGAAAATGGCCCTTAACAATATTTTATCCGAGAAACCCGACTATGTGGTTTCAGGTATCAATCATGGTACGAATGCGGCTATTAGTGTCATTTATTCCGGAACAATGGCTGCTGCTATCGAAGCCCATATTCACGGAATCCCTTCCATCGGTTTTTCCGTAGTCGATTATTCCGAAGATGCCGATTTTACAGCTTCAGTCCATTTTGCGCGAATAATTCTCGATCAGCTTATCCCCTCGCGTGAAAGTGGTTTTTGTTTCAACGTCAATGTCCCTAAAGGTTCCATCGATTCGATTCATGGAATAAAGGTGGGAAGGCAGGCACGCTCGAGTTGGGTCGAAAGTTTTGAAAAGCGGACCAATCCGGCCAAAAAGGATTACTACTGGTTAACCGGACATTTCATCAACTTTGAACCCGATGCAGTAGATACCGACGACTGGGCACTTCGAAATGGATACGTATCGATTGTTCCGGTGCAAGCTGATTTTACGGCCCATCATCAGGTAACTGAATACAAGCATCTGGAAACGAAGGTTCTAAACCACTCATCGAAGTAATTATGGCATTACGCTCAACCTACGATCAAGTCTATATTGGTCTATTAACCGGCATTTTGTTCCCCTTCGTAGGAATGATTATCTTCTATCGGTATCATTTCGATACATTGACTTTGATGGAATTTTTTCAACAGATTCAGCGTCTCAATAAACTGCCGCAAGTTATTAGCATTGGTGTAATTACGAATCTGGCTGCCTTTTATCTTTTCTTGTGGAAGAAATTCTATTACGGAGCCAGAGGGGTTTTAGCTGCCACTTTTCTTTGGGTGCTCATTGTGGTAATTCTTAAATACTTTGTTTAATCTTCCTCCATGAGATATTTTTTGGTAGCGGGCGAAGCATCTGGCGATTTGCATGCGTCGAATCTGGTAAAATCCCTGCGCACCATTGATCCTGAATTTGAAGCCAAAGCCTGGGGGGGCGATCGTTTACACAATGCAGGTGTGAACATTACGAAACACCTCTCGGAATTAGCCTTCATGGGCTTTGCGGAAGTAGCCAAAAACATCGGAACCATTCTAAGGAATCTCAAACAATGCCAACAGGAAATTCTCGATTATCACCCCCACGCCCTCATATTAGTCGATTATCCAGGGTTTAATTTACGATTGGCTCGTTTTGCAAAACAACATGGAATCGATGTCTATTACTATATCTCGCCTACCGTTTGGGCATGGAAAAAAAACCGGATGTTCCAAATCCGCGATAATTGCAAAAGACTATATACCATCTTGCCTTTTGAACAGGAATTCTACGCAAAAGAAGGAATAGAAGTTAGCTACGAAGGTCATCCACTCATGGACGAGGTGCTCGATTTTCGTTCTAAGAACCCGCAAAATGAATCGATTAACAAGCCATACATTGCCTTGTTGCCCGGATCGAGAAAGCAAGAAATTGATCGAATGCTGCCCCTCCTTGTCAGTTTGGCAAAGTTATATCCCAACTACGAATGGAAATTAGCCGGTGCGCCCGGGCTAAGCGAAGAGCACTACAGCACCTATTTAAAGGATTCAAGCATCCAGCTGGTCTTTGGTCAAACCTATTCGCTGCTTCAACAGGCAAGGGCTGCTGTGGTTGGTTCCGGAACCGCTACCTTAGAAACAGCATTGTTTCATGTACCGCAGGTAGTCATTTACAAAACAAGTCCTATTAACTTCTTTCTTGCCAAGCAATTGGTAAAGGTCTCATACATTTCGCTGGTTAATCTCATCATGCAAAAACCAGTGGTGAAAGAACTTATTCAAGAGGAACTGGACTTGACAAAGCTGCAAGGTGCTTTCAATCGCATAGTGAACGACACTCCAGAGCGTGCCAAGTTGATTTCAGATTACCGGGAACTTGAACAATTACTTGGTGGTGGTGGTGCTTCTTATCGTGTTGCTTCGTCGATTTACGCCTATGCCTTACAATCGTAAAGTTCTTAAGCTATGCAGATTGTAAACAAGAAAAGTTGGTTTTTTCGTTTACCCGGCTTGCTCCTTGGGGTGTGGATTTTTACCTTGTTTTTTCCGATTAACCTACAAGCTCAAACCCATTATTCTATCGGGATTTTTCATCAACAAAGCATCAAAATGTTGATGATTACCCCTCATGAAGGAGAGTACAAAATCAAATCGGCCGATAGTCTGGTATATACTTTACGCACCAACGATATTGTCAACATTTCCATCAGCGACGGATTCTTGCAATTAAGGGGAATTGATTCTTTCCTCGGTGCCTTTCAGGAATTGAGTATCGAAGGTCACCTAAGTAAGAATAGTTTACGGGTTAAACTGGTTATTCCTGGAAAAGACGCTCGGATTTATCCTGATAACATGCGCGTTTTCGCAAAAGAGAAAAGCATTCAACTCGTGAATCGGGTTGGTGCACAGGCTTATATAGCCGGAGTGGTTGAATCGGAAGGTGGTCCGTCGGCCCCGTTTGAGTACTACAAGGCTCAGGCTCTTTTGTGTCGCACCTATGCGCAGGGGCATTTGCATAAGCATCGGGAAGAGGGTTTTCAACTATGCGATGGTGTGCATTGTCAGGCCTATCATGGGAAAGCAACGCACAACGATTTAATCCCGTTGGCGGTAGAAGAAACCGGCTCAGAGGTCATAATCGATGATTCGGGAAAGCTGATTACGGCCGCTTATCATTCCAACTGCGGCGGGCAGACAGTCAATTCAGAGCATGTTTGGGTTCAAGCACTACCCTATTTGCAAAGTATCGATGAGCATTATTGCTTAAGTTCGCCCAATGCTCGTTGGGAAAAAGAGGTTAGTCTCAGTGAGTGGGTCGAATACCTCGGGCAACATGGAATTGATCCATCGCAAGAATGGAGTAAGGAAAACCTCGCATTCGTACAAAAAGAGCGAAGACAGTTTTACGTCGTAGCTGACGATTCGCTCGAGCTTAAAAAGTTACGCAGCGATTGGAAATTAAAATCGACCTATTTCAGTGTCATTCCTGTAGAAGAAATCCTGTTCATCGACGGGAAAGGATACGGGCATGGAGTTGGGATGTGTCAGGAAGGAGCAATGTCAATGGCTCGAAATGCTTACGATTATCGTGAAATTATTCACCACTATTATCAAGGAGTTAAGATAGTATCCCGACCTTAACTCGGACTTTTACTGAGAATCCATTTTTCCCAGAATCCGTGTCCTTCTTTCGGAGCCGATTCGAATTCAGCCGCTAGTAATTGCTGCAATTTCCGCTGAGTAATACTACTTTTGATTTTGCCATCTTTTACAAAGGAAACTTCTCCTTTTTCTTCTGATACAACGATCACTAAGGCATCGCTGATTTCGCTAATACCCACTGCTGCCCGATGGCGGGTTCCGAAGCTATTGCTTAGGTTTTTTTCCGACAATGGCAGAATGGTACGTGCTGCCACAATTTTATTTCCGGAAATAATTACTGCCCCGTCGTGCAATGGACTTTGTTTTTGGAAGATGGCATTCAGAAGAGAGGAAGAAGTATCCGCGTTTAGTACGTCTTTGAACTGCAAGGTATCCGATAAGTCATCGTTTTTTTGCAGAACGAATAAAGCACCTGTTCTGCTTTCAGCCATTTCAAAGGCTGTGCTGACAATAATATCTTGGTTAACATTCGTATGCATTGCATTTGGACCGGCAAAGTAACGAAGCAAACCAGTTGGGTTTTTTGAGAGGTTTCTATTCCCAAGCAATAACAATCCTTTCCGCAATTCCGGTTGAAAGACAATGATTAGTGCAATAACCCCGACCCCAATAAACTGCCCCAGGATACTACTCAACAAATGCATGTTAAGTGCTTTCACGAAAAGCCATATCAGGTATAAAGAGAAAACACCTGCAAAGATCCCAATGGCAGCTGTGCCTCGTAATAATTTGAAAACTTGATACAGAAGGATGGCAAAGAGCAGTATATCGATGATATCCAGAAACCTTACCGTTATAAATAGGTTGATCATTCCAACTTAATTTTGAATCAAAAGTATCATTTTTTGAGGCTTTTGGCTGCTTCTAATTTTTGAAAGATCCGAATTGTTTCTTTTGCTTCACGTACATCGTGCACGCGTAAAATACTTGCTCCTTGTTGCAAGGCGTACAAATGCAAGGCTGTTGTTCCGTTCAATGCTTGTTGAGCCGATACATTCAACAGCTTATGAATCATCGACTTACGAGAAATGCCCACGAGTATTGGTTTCCCGAAAACGTGAAATTCCGATAAGCCTGTCATGAGCTGGTAATTATGATCGATGTTCTTGCCAAAGCCAAATCCCGGATCGATCCATACTTTGCTCAATCCTATTTTTTCAAAGCGTTCCAATTGATTGCGGAAAAATTGTAGAATATCAGTAACAACCTCCTGATATTGCGGATTAACTTGCATGTTTGCCGGTGTACCCTGAATGTGCATAATCAGGTAAGGTAATCCTTCTTTTGCAGCCAATGTGGGTAGAGCCTCGTCGAAGGTGCCTCCGGAAATATCGTTCACTAAAAAGGGGCCATACTGATCGAAAAGTACTTGGATTACCCTCGACCGAAAACTATCAATGCTAACTGGAATGGTAGGGGCTATTTTTCGAATAAGAGCAAAAGCTTTCTTTAATTGAGATAATTCCCATTCGAGCGGTACTTCGTTTGCTCCGGGGCGAGTGGAATAAGCTCCCAAATCGATGATGTCGGCACCCTCGTCGATCATCGTTTTCAATCGATTCGCCATCGTCTTTTCTTCCGTATATTTTCCTCCATCGTAAAATGAATCTTCACTTACGTTGAGAATACCCATTACCTGTGGTTCGGTATGAAGCTGTGCAATACGATCAAAATAATTCGTCATCTTCCTTATTCCCTGAATCCTGGCTGTTAAACTTGTGCTAAAAAAGTATAAATGCAAATCTAAATGATTTTAGCCGGGTTTAGGCCGTGTAAATATTTCTATTTTTGGCTGCAAATTTTCAAAAATATGACCAATACACACGATCAATACCGACAGGTAATCGAGCATTGTAAAGCAGTTTTTCTCGACAAAATGAAAGACTACGGTCCTTCGTGGAGAATCATGCGACCTTCTTCGCTTACCGATCAAATTTTTATCAAAGCAAGTCGTATTCGAAGCATTGAAGTAAAAGGAATGCAACTGATCGACGACGACATTCAGGGAGAGTACGTTGGCATTATCAATTATTCCATTATTGCTCTCATTCAGTTAGAAAAAGGAGCTACAGAAGCACCCGATATGGACCTCGAAGAGGCCGAGAAATGGTATCAGCAATATTTCTACGAAGCTCAAAATCTCATGGAGAAAAAGAACCACGACTATAACGAAGCTTGGAGGTCGATGCGTGTTAGCTCCTATACCGATTTGGTTTTAATGAAAATCAACCGGATTAAACAAATAGAAGATAATCAAGGAAAGACAATCGTTTCCGAAGGAATCGATGCTAATTATTTCGATATTATAAACTATTCGGTCTTTGCGCTTATCAAAACCATGCTAGCGTAAACCCAAAAAATTAACTACCAACATGAAGATACTAGCACTTGTCAGTCGTATTTTATTGGGCATTGTATTTACTTTTTCAGGATTTGTTAAAGCCGTCGATCCTTTGGGGTCGGCTTATAAATTCACGGATTATTTCAGAGCTTTCGATCTGGCTTGGTTGGAGAGTATTTCACTACCGATGTCGTTTTTACTTTCCGCTGCTGAATTCATGGTTGGTTTTGGTCTTTTACTGGGCGTTTGGCTGCCTCTCATGTCGTGGGGTGCAATCATTTTTATGACGATATTCACCCCGCTAACTTTGTACATTGCAATTGCCAATCCAGTAAGCGATTGCGGATGTTTTGGCGATGCTCTCGTAATTGGAAATTGGGAAACCTTCTTCAAAAATGTGCTTTTTCTGCTGCCAACTTTATATCTGTTCCTCAATCGAAAGCGAATACCCTCTAATTATTCTTTCTTCCCTCAATCGATTGCCTTTGTCATTAGCCTTGCCATTATTACCGGAGTAAGTTATCACTCATACCGTCATTTACCCATCTTTGATTTCCGTCCGTATAAAATTGGAACGCACATTTTGAGCGAAATGGAATATCCCGAAGGAGCACCACAAGATGAATTTGAAATTCAGGTTGTGTATGCCAAGGATGGAATGGAGCAAAGCTTTGCCCTTGATAATCTGCCTGATAGCACCTGGCAATGGGTTCGAACAGAAAATAGACTCATCAAAAAAGGATACGAACCCCCTATTCACGATTTTATAATTGAATCGATGAACGGAGAAGATAAAACTTCGTATTACCTCTCCTACCCCGGATATACCTTCATGATGGTGGCCTATGATCTGGAAAAAACGGCCCTCACTCACATGCAGGAAATTAATGAACTCGCAGAGTATTGCCAGGTTAGTGGACATGAGTTCATTGGACTAACCTCTTCGGTTGGTGTGGTGGAAGATTTCAGTATGCGAAATGATTTATACTTCGAATTTTACACGATGGATGAAATTACACTCAAAACAATGGTCCGAGCAAATCCTGGGTTCCTGGTCCTGAAGGAAGGGGTGATCATCGATAAGTTTCATGCAAACGATTTACCTGCCATTTCGGATCTGAAAGGTGATTTGGCATCCAATTTTATTACAAAGCATCAGCAAAAATCCAATCAAATGCAACATTATTCCTGGATACTGCTCGGTCTTTTACTCATTTCCTTGCTGAATCATTTTACCACCAAGCGCTAATTTTCATAGCTTGATTCGTTCAGAGTTCACCTGGAACAATTCAAGTCCTGCGCTGGAATCGAATATCCAAAAAAAGATAGTCCCACTCCTTCCATTTCGCATAAATTGTTAGTTTTGTTCAGCCTAAACAGAATAGCATTTCAATGTCAGTGTGTAACCGGATTGAACCTTTCATAACATCCCTGCGGAGTATGCCAGCATCCCGTTTCAGGGTGCAAGTACTTAGCTCCTTCTTTTCTCTCAAAAACCTATCGGTTCCATCTGCCTGGTTTCTTGTTGTGCTGGTTCTATTATCTGCCGGATCATCCACTAAAGCCCAGGATGTTACTCCTCCGGCTCCGGTAACCCTTCGCTTCGTCGATGTTAATCCTACCAATAATGATGTAATGATCCGTTGGAACCCGAGTTCTTCGGTCGATGTTGCCGGATACTACATTTATAAAAACATCGATGGCTATTGGATTCGGATTGGAAGCACGGTTACCGGAACTACCACTTTTACCAACGCTTTTGTTGCTCCGCCACTCAATGTGGACGAAGATTCACGTGCAAATACGCAAATTGAACAATACCGTGTATCAGCTCACGATGGACCAAACGAAAGCGTTTTATGCGACCCACATCAAACCATCTATTTACAGTCTTTTTTCGATTCTTGTCAAGGTACTGTGGTTTTATCATGGAATCATTACGAAACCTGGTCCGACGGTTTACTCGGTTACGAAGTCTATACGCGTAAAGATGGAGCTCCCGAAGAACTCATCGCTTTTGTTCTTCCTGGTTCCAACTCCTACCTGCATCGAACCATCGAGCCTGAATCCAATTATTGGTACTATGTGAAAGCTATCTCCGGTAGCGGAAACTTTACTTCTCGCTCGAATGCCAGAACCATTTTTACCGATATGCCGCGCTATCCCATTCTGTTTAATGCGAATTTTGCCAGTGTAATTGAAACCAACCGAGTTCAACTGAGCTTTACAGTCGATTTAAATGCCGACGTGCTCCGATATAAAATTCTGCGCTCCTCCAATGGAAAAAATGGCGATTACGATACCATCGCGACAGTGAATCTGAATGCACTTGAAGGAAACCTTTTGGTGTACGACGACTATATCAATACCAACCAAACACATTATTACAAGCTGGTGGCCATTAACACGTGTAATGTTCCATTCTACAATACCACCAATGTTGCAAGTAACATGGTGCTTACCGCCACCGAAACGGTGAATATGGAGAATGCAATTGTGTGGAATAATTACGAAGACTGGTTAGGAGGTATTGAGTATTTCGATCTCTATCGAATCATGAACGATCAATTATTCAAGATTGCAAGCATCGAATATGGCGATACGGTTTTTGTCGACGATTTGAAAGATTTCATGCAAGATCCTCAGTATGCTTTGTTGAACAATCCAAACTTTATTAACCCCTCCGGTGAGGAGTATAATCCATATTTAGCTCAACCTGTTCTGGATGGGAATGTCTGTTATTACGTAAAAGCAGTTGAAACGAACGATAATCCTTTCAACATAAAAGGCGAGAGTTTGTCTTCTGTAAGTTGCGTGAGCATGCAGCCTAAGATTTGGATTCCCAATGCTTTTTCACCTAATTCCGATGGCATCAACGAATACTGGATACCCTATGTTAGCTTCGTTGGCTGGAATCAATACCAGTTGTACATTTTCGATCGCTTCGGAGCTATTCAATGGGAAACTTCTAATCCAAAAGAAGCCTGGAATGGTCGTACTCCCTCAGGACAACCTCTTCCGTCGGATATGTACCGGTATTTGTTGCGAATCGAAGCAGCCGATGGAGATATAATCGAGCGTTCAGGCTCTGTTTACCTCATCAAATAAATCCCAGTTTTTATTCATGATTTTGCAATTATAAATTTTATATTTGCAGCCGATTTCGGGGTGTAGCTCAGTTGGTAGAGTACGCGTCTGGGGGGCGCGGGGCCGCTGGTTCAAGTCCAGTCACTCCGACTTCTTTTTTTCCTTCCACCAAGACAGTCGCAAATTCCTGTCTATAAACAAAACTACGATGACAACTAATTTCCCGCATTTTATCTTTCCCTTTATTCCCGGTAGCTGCATTGGTGACCAATTATTTGTTCAACCTTTAAAAGATTGCACCCATGAAGGCTAAAAAAGCGGTAGTACTGCTCTCTGGAGGACTCGATTCTCAAATCACCCTGCAATTAGCGCTTTCTCAACACTATGATGTCTTTGCGCTATCTTTCGATTATGGTCAGCGGCATGCCAGAGAAATGGACGCAGCCATCGCTATTGCGCAAAAAGCCGGAATAAACCACCAGATTGTCACCATGAAGTTAGGTGGCATTGCTAAATCAAGTCTGACACAAAGCGATATCGCTGTGGAAGCTGGCGATTTGGAAAAGAGCAGTATTCCCAATACCTACGTTCCTGCGCGAAACATGATTTTTCTTTCTGTTGCAGCCTCTTTTGCCGAGAGCGTCGGAGCTCAAGACATCTTTATCGGAGTTAGCGAAGTGGATTATTCGGGATATGTCGATTGTAGGGAAAGCTTCATCGATGCCATGGAAGCTGCCATTAATCAAGGAACAGTTTGTGCCGTGGAGGAAAACCGTCCGATTAAAATTCATGCTCCTTTTATTCATCAAACTAAAAAGGAGGAAATCTTGTTAGGTCAACAATTATCGGTCGATTTCAGCTTAAGCTGGTCGTGCTACCTCGGTGGTGATAAACCCTGCAAACAGTGCGACTCATGTTTATTGCGCATGAAAGCTTTTAAAGAAGCCGGAGTAATCGATCCATCATATCTATAACATTATGCTAATTAGAAAATTATACAAATTCGAAGGTTCGCACATTGTGCGAAACTGTTCTTCCGACCATTGTCGGAACAATATTCATGGACACTCCTATCAGGTAGAAATCTTTATTCATTCGAACAAACTGGATCGAGGCTACATGGTAGTCGATTTCATTTTGTTGGATAAAATAAAAGAGTTAGTTCAAAGCTTCGACCATAGTTATTCCTTGTGGGATGGCGAGAGTCGGGAGTTTAAGGATTTTATTTACCTGTATAACAAACGAGTAGCTGAAATACCTGTTTCGCCAAGTGCCGAAGGCTACGCACTTCTTTTCTTCTATGTGAGTGATGCTATTTTAAAAAATACGATCTTCAAAAATGGCGAAGGAACCATTAAACTCCACTCTGTGAGGGTTCATGAAACAGTAACTGGCTATGCCGAAGTTTTTCGCGAAGATGAAGCGTTAATCGACTTTGGTCTAAACGAAATCCACTTTAGCCCGGGAATTCAGGAAGAGTGGCAAGACCCGGATTGGTTCAAAAAACTGAAAAACCAAACACCCTTTGTTAATCCCGATGTAAGCATTCAGGCTTAAAATGACCACCATTAAACTAGTTTCCGACGGGGTCTTTCCGATACTTCGGAATGGATCGGGCACTCATTTTCCGGTTGTTCCGCAAACCGGACTAGCCATTCCCGGAACCATTCAGGGAGAAGGAAAGTTAGCCGGTATTCCGGTTTTGTTCATACGAACAGCCGGATGTAATCTCCGCTGCAGTTGGACACTACCCGATGGGACTAGTTCGATTTGCGATACTCCCCTATCATCGTTCGATACACGTGGGTCGATCGAAGTAGATGTTAACGCTTTAGTAGAAACCATCTTGCTCAATCGTGGTAACATCGAACACCTGGTAATCTCCGGAGGGGAACCGATGGTGCAGCCAGCCGCCTTAGGCACGCTTTTGAAATCGTTGAAAGAGGCCTATCCTTTTCATATTCAGATTGAAACCAACGGGACTATTTTCAAAGAAGAACTAGCCGAATACATCGACTTTTTCAGTATCTCGCCGAAGCTTTCAAGCTCAACACCCCAAACCAAAGCAGGTCCGTTTAACCTTTCGGCCAATGCTCGACTCTTGCACGAAGCACGCCGAAAGCGAATCGATGTTTTGCAAGCTTTTATCGATCATGCGCGTCGTTATTCTCACAAGGATTTTCAATTAAAATGGGTTTATTCCAAGCACTCCGATATCGACGAGATTAACGCAATTAATCAAGAACTTGAGCATGTTGCTCCTTCCGACAATCTGCTCATGCCACTGGGAGCCAATGCCGGCGAGGTGGCACTCACCGAACAGGAATGCCTCGTAGCCTGTATTCAACAAGGTTGGCGATTTAGCCCACGGTATCATATCAGTCTATTTGGCGACAAGCATGGAGTTTAATATGGAAAAACAATCACCTGAAGGAAAATGGTTGGGCCAAGAAACCAACTATCCCACATCCTACAATCCCAACTTTCTACTGGCAATACCGCGTAGCTTGAATCGTGAGCACTTGGGGATTCAAGAGGCCGAACTACCCTTTGTAGGCTTCGACGTTTGGCATGCTTATGAATTTGGCTGCATAACAGAAAAAGGATTGCCGGTAAATGCCTTATTGAAGTTGGTTTATCCGGCCAATTCCCCCAATCTGGTCGAGAGCAAATCGCTTAAGTTATACCTCAACTCCTTCAATATGCATCGCCTGGGTAAAACGGTGAAAGAGGCACTGGCAGCAGCACAGGAACTGATTGTAAACGATTTAACTAAATGTCTCGGAGTTAAACCAGATCTTCACCTTTTTACCGAAAACACTGCGTCAACCCTGGCTTTCGATTTGGCTGATTATCCACGCATCGATTTTGAACCCTTTCTGGAGGAAATGGAATTTGTCGATTTTGCCGAAAATCCCGAGCTATTGAAAATCGATGAGCACCAGGAATCGGTACTTCAGTTTCAAAGCTCCTTACTACGAAGCAATTGTAAAATAACCGCTCAACCCGATTGGGGAACAATCTACATTCGGATGGAAGGCAAGCAACTTCCCGGGCTAAAGGCTATGGCTGCTTACCTTGTCAGCTTTCGGGACGAAAAACACTTTCACGAGGAAATTGTGGAAGCTATCTACAGTCGACTATGGACAGGATTTAGCCCTACTTCGCTCATGGTTTGCGCTGTTTATACCCGACGAGGAGGGATTGATATAACCCCAGTTCGTGCATCCCATTCTACCCTTTTTCCTTTATCTCTTAAAAATCCTGAAAAACTAACCGATAAGCTCTTTCGACAATAGAGACGAAAACAATTCAACGCATCTTGCTGTTTCTAGCGAAACTCTTAAACTGAAACCAATGAAAATGCGTTTATTATTACTCACAATCTTGATTGCTACTTCGGCTTCGCTCTCTGCTCAAAGCTTCTACGACTTCACGGTGAAGGACATTAACGGCGATGATTTCTCGTTTTCTTCGCTCAAAGGGAAAAAGGTCATGGTGGTCAATACCGCATCCAAGTGTGGTCTTACCGGACAATACGAAAACCTGGAAGCTCTTTACAAACAATACGGAGGAGAAAATTTCGTGATTGTTGGTTTCCCGGCCAATAACTTCTTATCGCAAGAGCCTGGAACCGACGAGGAAATCAAGGACTTTTGTGAAAAGAACTACGGTGTTACTTTTCCTGTGATGTCGAAAATCTCGGTCAAGGGCAACGATATTCACCCTGTTTATCAATGGCTTACTCTTAAAGAAAAGAATCATTTGGAAGACTCCGATGTTTCCTGGAACTTTCAAAAGTACCTGATCGACGAAGAAGGTAAATTAGTAAAAGTGGTATCGCCTCGCACAAAACCCGATAGCAAAGAAATTATCGAATGGATTAAGGGATAATTCTTCCCAAACGGTGATTAGGAAAAAGCTTCTTCTTACGAGGAAGCTTTTTTTATTTCGACTAGATTGGTTGCATTAAGCTATTCTAAATCAAGAAGAAAATTATAAATTTGCGAGCGTTCTAAACAATAATTGGAATACAATAAGTGTCACCTAAACAACTTAAAACGATGATTAAGAATTATTTCATGGCATTATTAGCCATTGCTTTCCTCGCTTCTTGCGGGAACAACCCTAAGACTGACGAGAAAAAAGAAGCTACTGCTACTTCGGAAGAAGTAACCGCAGCTGTTTTAACGATAGAAGAATGGCCTGCTGCAGCTGAAAATTATGTGGACCAATCGGTTAGTATGGAAGGAACCATTGTGCATGTTTGCAAGCATGGTGGAAAACGTTTCTTTATTTCGAACGAAGAAGGTGAAACCCGTGTCAAGGTTGAATTAGGCGACAGCGAAGCAGCTTTTAGTCCGGAGGAGGAAGGAGCTTTTGTTCGTGTAGTAGGATTAGTCGAAGAAATGCGGGTTGACGAAGCTTACCTGGACGAATGGCAAGCTGAAATTGAAGCGAAGATTGCTGAAGGGGTTGAAGGACATGACGATCATGGAACTGGTGTGCATGAAGGAGAAGAAGGACACGAACACCGAGGACAACACGAAGAGCTAGAGCGCGTTGCCGACCTGCGTAAAGAGATTGCTGAGAACGGAAAAGGTTACAAATCTTACTTCAATTTAGCCTATGTATCGCACGAAGTTTTAACCGAAGCTCCTGTAAAAGAAGAAACAACGGAAGAAGGACATGATCATGACCACGATCACGACCATAATCATTAATCGATTCTGACACGTGTAAAAAGCGTTTATTTTTAGTTAAAACAGCCACTCAGCAATTGCTGAGTGGCTGTTTTTTTTCATAAGAAACGTACTTTTGAGGACAACTTTCGTTCAACCTTTTTTTCAACAACATTATGGACTTTAAATGGAGAAAATGGAATCGCGCCATTCATCGCGATTTAGGATATATTTTCTTTTTCACCACCATCATTTATGCTCTCTCCGGAATAGCTATAAACCACCGCGACGATTGGAATCCGAATTACCGGATCGACATTAGTACCGATCAGGTAGTATTTCCCGAAGCTGAATCGGGGAAATTATCCAAAACACAAATAAAGGAGCTATTGGAAACCCTCGATTCAGATTTTGTGTATCGGTCGCATTATTATTCTAATTCCCGCACACTAAAAGTATTTATCAAAGATGGGAATGTCTTAATCGACACCCTAACAGGAGAAGTACTAATTGAACAAACCAAACGCAGACCTATTTTGGCCCCCATGAATTACTTGCATTATAACCCCATTAGGTGGTGGACTTATTTTTCCGATGCCTATGCGGTCGCCCTTACTTTATTGGCCTTAAGTGGATTGTTCATTTTGAAAGGAAAGAATGGAATTACTCGCCGCGGTGCCTGGTTAACCGGAATAGGGATTGTCATTCCGGTAGTTTTTTTAATTCTCTATTTTTATTAGGCCACTTTCCAAGCCAATTTGAGTAATTATTGTGTAAATTAGCCCGACTGCCCGGGAAAAATGGCGTGGATTCCTTTCTTCTCGAATCGATTCAAGTCTGACCCTTTTGTTTTGAACATCATAAACCAATTGATATCCTATGAAAAAAGTGATTCACACCGACAAGGCTCCAAAAGCAGTAGGGCCTTACAGTCAAGCTATTGAAGCTAACAGCATGCTGTTTATCAGCGGTCAAATTCCGGTTGATTCAAGCACCGGTCAAGTTGTTGAGGGCGGGATTAAGGAACAAACCCGACAGGTTTTAGAAAATGTGGGTGCCATTTTAAAAACGGCCGGTTATTCCTACAAGGATGTGATTAAGTCGACTGTATTTCTCGACAACATGGAGAATTTTGCTGCCATGAACGAGGTTTACGCCAGCTACTATCCGGATGCTCCTCCAGCTCGCTCGGCCTTTCAGGTTGTGAAACTACCTTTGGGAGTGATGGTTGAGATTGAGACCATCGCCTCCAAATAGACCTCAAAAAAAAAAGAGGCTGAAATTGACTTCAGCCTCTTTTTTTTGAAGAACTTGCGTTTATTCGCCCGTTACCGTGAATTCTAAATCGATAATTACTTCGCGGTGTAATTTGATTTTAGCTACATAATCGCCAACCTCTTTGATCGAATCGCCTGGGATGGTAATCGCTTTGCGGTCGATTTCGATTCCTTTTTTGGCAATTGCTTCAGCAATTTGGATGGCATTAACAGAGCCAAAAATTTTGCCGGTGCTGCTGATTTTTGCTCCAATGGAAACTTTTTTGTTTTCCAATTGAGCCGCAATTTTCAGAGCAGCATCTTTCAGTTTAGCTTCTTTATGAGCACGTTGACGGAGATTTTCGCTGTGAATTTTCTTTTGGCTTTCGGTTGCCAGAATGGCTAAGCCTTTTGGGATAAGGTAGTTGCGGCCATAACCTGGCTTTACTACTACTACATCGTCTTTTTGCCCTAAGTTGGCAACATCTTCTCTTAATATTACTTCCATGATACAGTCCTCCTTAATTATTTCAATAAATCGGTTAAATAGGGAAGTAAAGCGAGGTGACGAGCTCGTTTAATTGCCTGCCCTACTTTTCGTTGATACTTCAGCGAAGTACCAGTTACACGGCGAGGTAAAATTTTACCTTGCTCGTTCAGAAATTTCTTAAGGAATTCAGGATCCTTATAATCGATAAATTTGATTCGATTCTTTCTGAATCGGCAATATTTTTTCTTTTGAATTTCAACACTCGGTGGTGTTAAGTATCTGATTTCTGATGAATTTTGAGCCATGATATTATCCCTCCTTTGATGTTTCTTCTAATTTTTTTCTCTTCTTTTCGGCATATGCGAGTGCATACTTATCTAAACGAGTCGTTAAAAAACGAATCACCCGTTCGTCGCGGCGATAAGCCGTTTCGAGGGTCGCAATTACGCCGGGCTCTGCCTCGAATTCTAATAAAGTATAGAATCCAGTGCTTTTCTTTTGAATGGGATAAGCTAATTTTCTCATACCCCAATCTTCTTCATGAACGATGTTACCTCCTTGAGCAACAATCAGATCCTTGAATTTTTGTACCGCTTCCTTTACCTGAGCCTCAGATAAAACGGGAGTTAAAATGAAAACGGTTTCATAATGATTTTTCATAATTCAATAAATTGATTGATAATAAAATTGATTTCGGGGTGCAAAAATAGTAAGTTAATCCCATATTCCAAGCAGTATTCAATTAATTATCAACACATAGTGGTCGAAAAAAAATACCCTCCAATCCCTCAGATGAAAAGAGCCGGTTTTACCTGAAATGTGCTGAATAACTTGTGGATTATACGACCGATTTCTTACATTCGACACCAAACAAAAAGCAAGGCATTATGATACATAACCTGGGTAAATCGAACTCTATCCTCAATCAATACCTCTCCGAAATTCGCGATCATGAAATACAAACCGATCGGCTTCGTTTCCGATTTAATTTGGAGCGTATCGCTCAGATCATGGCCTATGAAATAAGCCGTTCTTTCGATTATGAACTTAGCGAGGTGCAAACACCACTTGGTTTAAGCGAAGTGCCTCTTCTCAGCGACGAAGTTGTTATTGCTTCCATTATGAGGGCCGGTATCCCCATGCATCACGGATTCCTGAATGTATTCGATCATGCCGATAACGGATTCATTGCCGCTTACAGAAAGTATGGTAAAGACGATGGTTTTGAAGTAAAAGTGGAATATGTATCTATTCCTAATTTAGAAGGGAAAATCCTCATCATTGCCGATCCCATGATTGCTACCGGTGTATCGGCCGAAAAAACCTACCGACAGCTCATGGCTTTTGGTAAACCCAAACACACACACTTCGCATCAATCATTGCCAGTAAGGAAGGCGTAGAGTATTTGCAGAAAAAACTCGACGAAAAGGAAGTAAGTATTTGGACTCTGGCAATCGACGATGAACTAACCGTTAAATCATACATTGTTCCCGGTCTTGGAGATGCCGGCGATTTGGCATTTGGTAGCAAAGAAGACTAGTTTCTTTCTAGTCTAAATCGACAATTCGATCGATGTCGCGGCGATCTTTTTTGGTTGGTCGTCCTTGTCCTTTGGGTCGATAAAAGAATTGGCTTTGAGAAGCGACTAAAAGCTTTTCTTTTTCTTCGTCGGGGGTTAAGTCAGTTACATAGCGGGATACAAGCGCTGCTCCTACCCTATTTTGCAAGAGTTCCTTCACCTCGTAGGTATAGGTTATCGGATTTTTTCGGACCGCAATCCGATCGCCTGGTTTGAGTATGCGGGCTGCCTTCACCTCCTGATCGTTGACAAAGACGCGACCTTTTCGGCAAGCTTCTGCTGCCAGGGATCGCGTTTTGAAGACCCGAATAGCCCATAAAAACTTATCGATTCGAGGGAGATTATCACTCATCTTCTTTTCTTACTTCAAGTTTAAATCCTGTACCATGAATATTGGTAATGGTTAGCCGGGAATCGGCTTTCAGGTACTTCCGAAGTCGAGTAATGTACACATCCATACTTCGTCCCATGAAATAGTCGTCTTTTCCCCAAACAGCTTTCAGCACTTTATCTCTTCGAACCAGCTTGTTGAGGCTTTGACACAGCAGGTTCAGCACTTCTGCCTCTTTTTTGGTAAGACGCCTGATATCGCCTTCGTGGTTAAGGGTGTGGTCGTTGTAATTAAAAATGAAGGAACCAATTTCATAAATGGAAGGTAATTCTTCACCAAATAATTGGTTGTTTGATCGACGAAGGATTGCTTCGATTCGCAGTTTGAGTTCCTCGGTGCTAAAGGGTTTGGTGATATAATCGTCGGCGCCTAATTCGAAACCGCGAATTCGGTCTTCCTTCATTTGTTTGGCAGTGAGAAAAACAATCGGAATTCGTTTGTTCATTTCTCGTATTTCCTTTGCCAAGGTAAATCCATCTTTAAGCGGAAGCATCACGTCGATGATGCAAATATCAAACTCGTTTTGCTTGAAGTGGATAAAAGCATCGTTTCCATTGGTCAGCCACTGAACATCAAAGTTCATGAGTTCGAGGTAATCCTTCAAGATGAACCCCAAATTCTCATCGTCTTCCACCAAAAGTATTTTTGCCTTTATCGTTTTCATGGTCATACTCACTGCTACTTAATAGTTACCTGTAAGAGAATTAAAGAACTATAAATCAATACTTCAGTTCTTGGGTAAATATACAAAGAATTGACTCCCTTTGTTCAGTTCACTTTTTACTTTTATTTCGCCCCCCATCGACTTCAAAATCGTTTGAACATAATACAAACCTAAGCCGAATCCTTTAGTATCATGGCGATTTCCAGTGGGTCGACGGTAAAATTTCTCGAAAACATGTTTTAGAGTTTCAGCACTCATCCCAATTCCCTTGTCGGAAACCTCAATCAATAATTTGTGAGGTAAATCGACCGTACGAATTTGAATCTCAGCTTTTCCATTGCTGTATTTACGAGCATTATCGAGCAAATTGGTGATGACATTTATCAGATGCATTCGATCGACGTATACATGAGGTTCTTTTGCATTCAATTGAAGCTCGATGGACAAGTTCTCGGTGCATTCTTCGAAGAGATAAGGTTCGCAAATATCTTCGATTAATTCGTTTACTTCGATTTCTTCCGGGTTCAAGTCAATATCGCCACTGTCTAACAAGGCAATCTCCAAGACTTTCTCTACATGGTCGCTCAAACGGTTATTTTCTTCGTGTATAATTCGAATGTATTTATTCAAACGGTCATTTTCGGAATCCATCCCGATGCTCGAAATTACTTCGCTGGCCATCGAAATGGTGGATATGGGTGTTTTTAATTCATGCGTCATATTGTTGATGAAGTCGTTCTTGATTTGAGAAATTTTCTTTTGGGTAAAAACGGTGTTCACAATAAAATAGAATCCGTAGAGCAGGATGAGCAAGAAAGCGAAGGATAAGCCCATCCAGAGAGAAATGCTCATGAGGGCATATTTCCGTTTATTGGGGAAATGCACCTCTAGATGAAAACACTCTTTTAAACGAGCACAAGTAAAGAAAGCGGTGTGATTTTTTTTGTCTTTCCCCGATTTCAAGTCTGGATCATCGGCATTGTGTACATGATTATCGTAGCAGTTTACTACTTCGTATTGAAAAACGCTATCGACTTGATAATAAGCAAATCGGTCGGCCATCAAGGAGTCGAGGAAATCGTAGTCGATCATGCTGAGAATGGCTAGCTGTTTTTCCTGACAGGTGAGTGCCGACTTAATGAGTGAAGCATCGTCGCGAATGTTATCGCGCAACTCCCGAACCACTTCATCCATGGCTAGCGATACCCGATGATCGAATTGCGTTTCGGCTAACTGAACGGCATTGCGTATCCAAAAGACTTGTGTAAATAGAAGTCCAATGAGCGAAAAGATGATAATGGCAACCCAAAAGTTAAATCGAAAGAAATTGTTGGATGGTTTGTTTTTCACTGGTCGAAATTATGAACCCTCAAAACTAGAATCGTTTTTTAAATTCTGCTGATGCAGAAATCATAAAAGCTTGGTTAAATGATTAAAATTGAGTTAAAATCTTCAACAAAAATTGAGAATCACCCCTTCCGTAATTAAAATTTTATGGTTTACTTTAATGGAAGCTAATTAGAGTCCAACCCAACAGAAAGCCTTGAAACGATAAGATGGAGAAATGGGGCGGAAATCGGCTAGTTACAAGAGCTAAAGTTCAGTTGAAATTAATTCATTCCGGTATGATTCGAAAAGTACAACTATTCTCATTCCTCCTTCTTTTGCTCTTCTTTTTTCAAGAAGGAGTAGGCATAACCCAAACACCGATTCAAAGTGTTCCACAAGAGCAAGATTTTCAACAAAGTATCGATATTCTGAATTACAAACCAGAGCTTCTTGAATATCTAATCTTAAAAGAACTGGGCGTTTATCGCACGAAAGCATCGCTCGATCCTTACGAAGCTGAAATCTTTCTTCAATCGGCTGCCGGTTTATTGTGTGAACAAAACCGCGAATCGGAAGATGTTCGCGAGTTCGATCCCAAAGAAGTGAATAAGTTATTTGAGAGCGAAGGCTACCCTCCTTTGTATCGTCAGCTGAGTATGCGCAGTTCCTTGCGCAACGGTCCGGATTTTCATTCCTATGCCAGTCTGGCAAAAGCTGTGATTGAGTATTGGGACAGAAGTACAAAAACACGTTCTGTCATGTTGGAGATGAAAGATCGTTATGCCGGAATATCGGCTCAGATGACAGACGATAAGCGAAAGATATACGTGAGTTTAATTACCAGCTCGGTGCATCCTTTCCAAAGCCAGACTGATTTAGAATCTCTGCCACTTGAAGTAAGCAGGCACTCGGCAGGTTTAGATTCCTACGATGAAAAAATTTGTAAGAAACTCGATCGAGTCAACCTACACCGACTCAAGAATAGTATCCAGGTTGAAGACAAATCGACCTATGTCAATCAGGTTCTTAAGGAAAACAGGAGCATTTATTTTGAATTCGATGATATCCGCACCTTACGACGAATCATCAAAGCAGACTCACGCGATGGATTGGCGGTGGATATTATACAAAAAGATCAATACCCCTTCAACGGACCCAATCTCATCGACTACTCTACACCTCATCGTGGAATTCTTACGGATCCAATTTATGGCAGTGATCTATATGAGTTAAATGAGATTCAGGGGAAAGAAGGTAGAAAGAAGATTCGATTAAACTTGGGAAAAATTCCCGAAGGAATTAAAGATTATGAGCTGCATTTAGTAATAATCAAAGACAATTGTTTTTGTCAATCGATGCCAATTGCCTCTTCTACCGAGGAGTCTTTCCGAAATTTCAATAAAATTGAAACGCTGGCCGATACCATTACCCTCTACAACAAAGTTGAATTCTATCCGGAGGCAGTGAGCGATGAATTCATGTTTCGCATTCCTTTCGAGGATAAAATAGATGAACTAACCTGCAATGAGATTGCACCTTATTTGGACGATTTTCAAGTTCCCCCCTTCATCATTAAAAAAGTGAGCATTGCAGCATTCAATTCTTGCGACCGAAGCAGCAACCGCGATATGATTGCCTTGCACAAAAAAGCAGAAACCATCGTTCAGGCCATGCAGGAAAAGCAGGAAGAAAAAATCGAGGCAGATATAATGACCAGTAATGGTTGGACCTTATTTCGAGACGATGTGATTGGTACTCCGTATGAACCCTTGGCTTTTTTATCGGAGAAAGATGCGATTCGTAGTTTTGGTCAATATAAATCGGATACCCTATTCCAAAACATTCTTTCGAAGCATCGTTTTGCACAGGTTCAGCTGGATGTGATTTATGATATCCGTGGATCAAAAGAACAGGAATATGTAATTTATCACTTCAATAAGGCTGTTGAAAAAGAAAACACGGCTTTGGCATTGAGTATTCAGAAATACATGATTCATAAATTACTTGCAGGTGAATACACCGAAGAAGCGGTTGTGCGTCAGAAAATACCTTTCGATAAGCTTTTTAGCGGATTGTGGATGAATAAAATTTGGCTACAACATCATTTGGGGATTATCGACGAAGATGCCTTGCATTCGACTGTTTTGAAGTTACATCAAATCGATCCGGTGAACCCTTACATTAAGTTCAATGCTTTATTTGCTCAAATGAGTCAAAATCCAATCGTGGAGGAATACGATATTTTTAAAGTGCAAACGGCTATCGAAGAACTGTACGAATCCACTTTAAGTAAAGAAACGGTCGACGCCTTGAATCTCGATTTTCAGTTTAAACTCCTTTCATGGATGGATACACTCGACGATAAAAACAACCAAACGGAGTTATCGCTCGAAAAAATCAAAACCATTGCCTCCAATAGTGGTAGCGATGCTGCAAGTATCCTCCAATTAGCTTACCTTTTTGTACAGTATTACGATTACGATTTCGCTCTGAATTTGTTGGAGCCCTACATTTTAAGCGAGAACGCCAACGAGGAGATGCTCTTTGCCTATTTATCCATGAGTAATTTCGTGAGCGATAAGTTTTTTACCCGCTCTTTCGAGAAATGTGGTGAATCGGCTGCTGCCCAAAATCCAAAGAAGTTCTGCGAATGGTATCAGAATAAAAAGATTTCCTTAATGAGTCTGGAAAATCCAGCCGTTAAAGCCTTAGTGACTAAAACCTGTACACCTTAAATTTACTGGATAAATGGATTTTGAATCGGTGATTCTTTTTTACATTTGGCACCCATTTAAAAATCAAATTCATGACTAAACCCCAATTACTTGTATTAGCAGCTGGCATGGGTTCCCGCTTTGGCGGTTTAAAGCAACTATCGCCTGTAGGTCCTAATCAGGAAGCCATTTTAGAGTATTCGGTCTTCGATGCAGCCCGAAGCGGTTTTGAAAAAGTTGTTTTTGTCATTCGAAAAAGCTTCGAAGAGGCATTCAAGGATAAGTTCGATGCTGCATTTCGAAAGCATCTGGACGTTGATTATGTTTTTCAGGAAATAGACTATTTACCAGAAGGATTTTCGGTACCCGATGGACGCGAAAAACCGTGGGGAACAGGACATGCCATTCTCATGGCAAAAAATGCGATAACCGCTCCATTCGCCGTAATCAATGCCGATGATTTTTATGGAGCCCCCGCGTTTCAAGCCATGGCCGATTTCCTCAAAAACAGGGCAAATCCATCGACTTATAGCATGATTGCTTATGCTCTGAAAAATACCCTATCACCTCAAGGGAGTGTTTCGCGTGGTGTCTGTAAAACAGACGAAAAAAAGAACTTGATTGAAATCATTGAACGGACGAATATTCAACAAAAAGGGACGGGTATTTTCTATTCGGAATCGGGCGATGACTATGTATTAGCTCCTGAAACAACCGTTTCGATGAATTTTTGGGGATTTAGTCCTACCCTTTTTAAGGAGTTGGAATCCCTGTTTATTGATTTTTTAAAAGAGAGAGGCAACGAGCTCAAATCTGAGTTTTATATCCCGTTTGCGGTGTTCGATTTAATAGCACAGGGTAAAGTAAAGGTTGAGGTTATTGAAGCTGATTCCCCCTGGTTTGGAGTAACCTATCAGGAAGATATGCCTGCAGTTAAGGAAGGAATCGCGAACTTGGTTCGCCAAGGAATATACCCGGAAAAACTCTGGTAGCGTCCTAGGCAAACTCCAATTTGATGCGAGTTCCTTTATCTTTTTCGCTTTCCAGTACCAGGTTTGCATTGAGAAGTTTCATGTATTCTCGCACAATTACAAATCCTAACCCGATACCTTTTTCGTTGTTTGTACCAAAGCGACTCGGAACAACCCAATGGGTAAACATTGGAGCCACTTCTTTTTCAGTCATTCCGATACCACTATCGTTTATTTCCACGACGGGTTTATTTTCGTCGAAATGAGCTAATAGCTCAATGCTTCCATCCTCCGGTGTAAACTTAACCGCATTGTGAATCAGGTTCCGGAAAATTGCAGCAAGTAAAACCGGGTCGGATACTACTCGAAACTCGGGTAGAATTTGAATGTTTACGTCGATGTGTTTGATGAATAACTGCCCCGACAAGGAATCGATTTCTTTTTCTACAATGCTCAGAACCGAGCAAGTTTGCAAGGAAGGGCTTACTTTTTCGGTTTTCAAATCGACCCAATCCTGAAGATTTAGGACAAATCGGTGCGCTTGTTTAGAGGAATGCTTCACTATTTGAATAATCTCCTCTAAATTAGTGGTATCTGTAAGTTTTCCGGGAGTATTAACAAGGGTAAAGAAATCGGAGTATTGTTGGTAAGCCGGCTTTATTTCTTCGGACAACACCTGTAGTAAAGCTTTGAAATCGGATTGATTGATTTCTGATGCTTGTTCAAGAGCATGTATTTCGTTTTTTTTCTTTTCGATAAGTTGGAGGTATTTATCCTGCTCCTTTCTGTTTTTTCGAAGTGTGGACCAAAGCAAAACGATGAGCAACACAACTATTGCTACCAGTATCCAAATTAGAGTTGTCATGAGCTAAAAGATTAAGAAAACAAGCGATTGACTCCAGTAGGAGAAATTAGAACCTATAACAAGCATACCCCTTCCTGGTTCATTTTTCTGTAACCGCGATCAGCAGGCTTTTAGGAGCAATCACGAAGGTATTTGAGCTTGTCCCCGTTTGCGATGTCCCGGGATTCAATCCATGTAAGGCAACCTGATATTTCGTATCGAGTTTAAGTTTAGCTGTTTCGCGTTTGGCATTGTAAACAACCAGAATTTTCTTTATCGGCTCATTGCCTTGTTTGCTAGCTATGGTGTAGGCGACCACACCAGCTTCTGAATCGATAAAGCTTAAACTTTTTCTAACCGATCCGGCGTTGGGTAACGTGAGCGATGGATGTTCTTTTCGAAACTGAATGAGTTGCTTTATAAACTGAAAGTGATGCAAATACTCTGCTTTCCGGTTCCAATCGATTTGATTGATGGCATCGCTCAAATTATAGGAGTTATGTTCTCCATTTTTGGTGCGCAAAAACTCCGATCCTGCATGCAAAAAGGGAATTCCTTGAGAGGTTAAGACAATTCCGAGTGCCAATGCTTGCATTTGAACAATCGATTCCTCGTCGGCATTCGGATTCGATACTTTTAATTTATCGTAGAGCGTGTGATTATCGTGGCAAGATACGTAAGCAATGGATTGCCAAGGTTCTACAGCCCACGAAGTATCGGAGTAATTTACTTTTTTATACAGTAGTTGATCGTGTAAGATGGATCCGACCACCCCAAATTTGATGCTTTCCTCTTGCGAGAAGACACCACTCACAAAGCCTCGGCTTGAATCTTCGAAAACAGAACCTTTTAACCCATCGCGCAAATCGTCGCTAAATGCGCTGATTCCGTGTAATCGGCTTACTTGTTTTTTAACCGCTCTGAATTCTTCGGCCAGAGGAGATGAACCGCCTGTCCATCCTTCGCCATAAATGATGGCGGATGGATTAATGGCTTTTAGGGTGTCTGCAATTAAATTCATCGTTTCAATATCGTGAATACCCATTAAATCGAATCGAAATCCGTCGATATGGTATTCCTTAGCCCAGTAAAGGATTGATTCCAGCATGAATTTACGAACCATCGGTTTCTCCGAAGCGGTTTCATTGCCACAACCCGATGCGTTCGAATAACGACCATCGGCCTCAAATCGATAATAATACTCCGGATACTCACGGTTAAAATTGGAGTCTTCCGTGCGGCCAGTATGATTATACACTACATCCATCACCACGCCAATTCCGTGTCGATGCAGCTCGCGTACCATTTGTTTAAACTCTCGAATCCTGACAGCGGCATCGTGTGGATTGGTCGAATAACTCCCTTCGGGCACATTATAGTTTTGCGGGTCGTATCCCCAGTTGAACTGTGCCTCATTAAGCCGTTCTTCATCGACCGACAAATAGTCGAAAACCGGGAGCAGGTGCACATGAGTAATCCCTAATTCGATTAAATGGTCAATTCCGGTTGCCAGCCCTTGTGGGCTTTTAGTTCTCTTTTCAGCGAGTCCGAGGTATTTCCCCGGATACTTACTTCCTGAACTGGGATGAATGGTCATATCGCGGACGTGGAGTTCGTACAAAATGGCTTTATTGGGTGCCTCGAGCTTTACCCATGCATCGTCCGACCAATCGGAAGGATTTAATTCATTGTGATCAATGATACAAGCCCTTTCACCATTTACACCGGTTGCCTGAGCATAAATACCGGGAGTTTCGGGCAACCATTCCCCTTCCCACTTAACCTGAAAAGTGTAATAGGTATTCTTCCAATCGCCTTCTAGTGTTAAGGACCAAACTCCCGATTCTGATGCAGATAGGTTATGACGGGCGATAGCCTGATTGCTTGTTCCATCGGGATACAATAATAATTGCACCTGTTCAGCCTCGGGCGACCAAAGCTTCCACTGTGTAGAGGCAGGAGTATAAATGGGCCAAAGATTGGCATCTTCCGGGTTTGTGAATTGTTTTTGCGAGGTTTGCTTCATACAGGAATTAAAGGCTAAAACACTTAATAGTAAGACTAATAATCGGTTAAGTAGCATGGTAAGCGGTTTAAAAAAAAGTAGTCAAAAATAGAGATAATCTCATAGCGAAAAGGGGAATTTTATATTTTTGCGGCGGATTTTATCCAATATCGATTGCCTCTTTAGCTCAGCGGTAGAGCAGCTCATTCGTAATGAGCAGGTCGTGGGTTCAAATCCCATGAGAGGCTCTTTCTTTATCCCGATATGTTGTCCTGAGTATATCGGCATACTCCTCGGCATTTTCCTGCGTTTGAGAAAATATTCTTCTTGGTCGTCCCCTCCAATCAATGATAAAAACTTCGTAAACTTCTAATTCGGTAGTAAAAGGAATGGCTAGTGCCAGATAACGTTTCCATTTACGCTTTCGTCGGAGCACCATTACCCGTTTAATGCGCCCAGGTAATTGTTTATCCTCGCTGAATAATCGCATTCCAAAAACTTTCCAATAGTTACGAAGAAGCAAGTTTTCTTCGTTCAAGGTAAATTCATCTTTACTGGTTAAGATCACCAATATAACAAGGATGAAAACGGCAGTTCCAATAATTCCGGGCCATTCGGGCTGATTCTTAAATGAAAAGAGGAAAAAGAACAGTACCAGAAAAAGCAAACCTAAAGCAATCCGCTTTGCTTTTGCAGAAAAAAAAGATTTTGAACGCTTAATGATCATTGGACAGTAAAATGCGGAGCTAAATTCCTCATAATAAATGGAAATAAAAAGAAAATGCGTCGATATATCTTCCCAGTCATTTTCCATAATGGAGGGGTAATCGAGTGCTTCCTGATACGCTTTATTCAATCCATACGATTGATTACTTCCCTACTCTGTCTGGGTGAAAAAACCCTTGTTGTATTTCATATTTTAAGATATTTTTGTCTGCTATTTTTTCAAACAACTTAGCTAGTTTATCCAATCATTCGCTATGAAAGAACTAAAGGTGAAAAAGAAACTACTGCATAACCGCGTCGATAAGCGCGTGATGAAAGAGCGTTTAATGCAAGAACCCTTTCGTCGGCGAACCGTTTCATTTTATCGGTATGTAAAAATCTCCGATCCTCAGGAGTTTCGCGATGCTTTATTCATGGAATGGGATGCCTATTCATGTTTTGGTCGAATTTATATCGCTCGAGAAGGAATCAATGCGCAAATGAGCGTTCCAGAGCATCACTGGGACGATTTCCTTCACAGCCTCGAAGGTCGTTCAGAGCTTAAAGGAATGCCCTTAAAGATTGCCATTGAGGATGATGGGAAGTCATTTTACATTCTCAAAATGAAGGTGCGACATAAGATTTTGGCCGATGGAATGGAAGAAGGTAGTTTTGATGTTACCAATGTTGGTAAACACTTAACTGCCATGGAGTTTAACGAGGCTATGGAGCGCAAAGAAACCATCGTCGTGGATATGCGAAATACCTACGAAAGCGAAATCGGTCGGTTCGATGGAGCTATTTGTCCCGAAGTGGATACCTTTCGGGAAGAAGTAGAGATGGTGGTTGATCTCTTACAAGACAAAAAAGACAAGAAGGTTCTACTCTACTGCACGGGTGGTGTTCGGTGCGAAAAGGCTAGTGCCTATCTAAAACATCATGGTTTTACCGATGTGAATCAGTTACATGGAGGGGTAATCGAGTATGCTCGTCAAGTAAAAATGCAAGGTCTTCCCTCTCGGTTCAAAGGAAAAAACTTCGTATTCGACGAACGTTTAGGCGAACGCATTACCGATGATGTATTGGGTCGCTGCCATACTTGTGGTTCACCGGCCGATACGCATGCTAATTGCGCGAATCAGGCTTGTCATGTGCTTTTTATCCAATGCGATACTTGTAGGGAAAAAACTCAAGGCACTTGTTCCGACGAATGCTTTGAGATTGTGCAATTGCCTGAATCGATTCGACTGGAAAAAGTAAAGGCATTAGCTCGCGAGCGAAAAGGGCAGAAATACAGCAAACGCCCGATGGTGAGTTCCTGTTCGATGTAAAAAAAAGGGAGTAAAAAATACTCCCTTTTTTTGATTCTGATTGATTGTTCCCTACAGAGGAATGTTTCCATGCTTTTTGAACGGAGCAGCTTCGCTTTTGTTCTTGGTCATGAAAAGGGCTTGAATGAGTTTCTTGCGGGTATCGCGAGGTAGAATGATTTCATCGATATAGCCCAACTCGGCAGCTCGATAAGGATTTGCGAATGCCATTTTGTATTCTTCGATTTGTTTGGCTCGTTCCTCTTCGCTGAGTCCGCGATAAAGGATATTAACCGCTCCGTCGGCTCCCATTACGGCAATTTCGGCCGATGGGTATGCCAGATTAACATCGGCACCGATGTGTTTACTGGCCATTACATCGTAAGCTCCACCATAGGCTTTTCGCGTAATGAGGGTAATTTTAGGCACTGTAGCTTCGGAGAAGGCGTATAGTAATTTGGCTCCGTGTTTAATAATTCCACCAAACTCCTGATCGGTACCGGGTAGGAATCCGGGAACATCCACCAGGGTAATAATGGGGATATTGAAGGAGTCGCAGAATCGTACAAATCGGGCAGCTTTGACCGAGCTGTTGATATCGAGGACTCCGGCATAGGATGCAGGTTGGTTAGCTACAAAACCGACCGATTTTCCGTTAAGGCGACCGAATCCAATCACGATATTTTGTGCGTAGTGTTCTTGTACTTCGAAGAAGTATTTATTATCGACAATGGAATGGATTAAATCCTTCATGTCGTATGGTCTATTTGGATCGGCCGGAATGAGGTTCATGAGGTTCTCATCTACCCGATCGGCTGAATCGGAGCTAGCGATTACTTTTGCATCTTCGAGGTTATTCGAGGGCAAAAATGCCAGCAGTTCTCTTACCGCCATGATGGCTTGTTCGTCGGTATCGGACATGAAATGAGCGACTCCCGATTTGATGTTATGGGTTCGTGCGCCCCCTAATTCCGATTTGGTTACTTCTTCGTGCGTAACACTTTTTACTACATCGGGACCCGTCACGAACATGTAACTAGAGTCTTTTACCATGAAGATGAAGTCGGTAAGAGCCGGTGAATAGACGGCACCTCCGGCACATGGACCAAGAATAGCGGATATTTGCGGAATTACTCCGGAAGCTTGAACGTTTAGGTGGAATATATCGGCATATCCGGCTAAGGACTTTACTCCTTCTTGAATACGCGCCCCGCCTGAATCGTTGAGCCCGATAATAGGGGCTCCGTTTTTTAGCGCTAGCTTGGTTACTTTCACGATTTTATCGGCATTGGTGCGACTTAGTGAACCACCAAAAACCGTAAAATCCTGTGCGAACACATACACCAGCCGTCCATCGATTTTACCATAGCCCGATACGACTCCATCGCCCAGGTACTTTTGGTCTTCCATCCCAAAATCTTTTACCTGATGAACGACGAACTTATCGAGTTCAACAAAGGAGTTGGCATCGAGTAAAATATCGATGCGTTCACGAGCAGTTAACCGACCGGAGGCGTGAATTTTTTCAATTCGATCTTTTCCTCCACCTAATTCAGCTTGTTTGCTTTTTTCTTCAAAAATCTGGATTTTTTCTTCGTTTGTAAGCATATTGGATGTGTTAATTATTCAACAATAATGAGAGGTTGATTGGCATCGATGGTATCTCCTTCTTTCACGCGAACCTCTTTGATTAATCGGTCTTGTTTCACTTTGTATTCACTTTCCATTTTCATGGCCGAAATGATTACCACAGTGGTGCCTGCGGGGACGGTATCGCCTTCGTTTACAAGGACTTTAACCACCTTGCCGGGCATTGGACTTGAGATAAAATCGTTATCGTCGCCTGAATTGGCTCCTTTTCGATTTTTCTGGTACCTCGATTCAGCATCGATAACTTCAACATCGACCGTGTTGTAAAGTGTATCGACCACGTATTTTTTAGGTGAATTACCTTCGGTAATTTCCACGTTGTACGACTTATTATCGTGAATAATGGAATAAACGCCTCGCTCCACCATGATGGCATCTAATTCTACCTCTTGTCCATCGACCAGAAGTTTTACGATGCTTCCGTTTTTCTCGAGCAATTCAATTTCTGAGGAAGAATCGTTGATTGCAATTTCTAATTTCATAGCTATAATAACTTTCGATTTTACAATGATTAATACAAGAAGGAGTTAGATTTTAAGCATCCCCCGACGCTTACCAAAGCTCTTCCATTCGCTTTCGCTACAGTTGTTATCGGAATCGTCCGACATGGGAACGCCTCCTTCGAGTTTAGCTTGATGATGGAGGAAAGTGGTAATCTTGATGATGTTCTCGATATTTCCGCGAAATTTTTCCCGTTCCATGAGAAAATCGATGTTATTTTCGATAAAATGGGTGTCGTAATTTCCATTTACAAAATCGTCTGCTTGAAAAACTTTATCGAGGAAGGCCAGATTGGTACGAATGCCGGTAATTTTGTATGCGTATAGAGCTCTTCTCATGCGACCGATTGCTTCCTCGCGGTCTTTCCCCCAAACGATTAGTTTCGAGATCATGGGGTCGTAGTAAATTGGAATTTCGAATCCTTCGTAAACATATCCGTCGTGGCGCACACCCAGACCAAGAGGTTCGGTAATGTGTTGAATTAATCCGGGCGACGGCATGAAGTTATTTTCAGGATCTTCGGCATAAATACGTGCCTCCATAGCATGGCCATATTGCGACAAGTCTTCTTGTTTAAAGGAGATTGGATGTCCTTCAGCAATTCGGATTTGTTCTTTCACTAAGTCCACTCCGGTTACACGTTCTGTAATTGGATGCTCTACTTGCAGGCGGGTATTCATTTCGAGGAAATAAAAATTTCCGTTGTTGTCGGCTAGAAATTCGATGGTTCCTGCTCCCACGTAATCAACTGCTTTGGCAGCCATTACAGCTTGTTCTCCCATAGCAGCGCGCATTTCGGGAGTCATGATTGGAGAAGGTGTTTCTTCTACCACTTTTTGATGACGTCGTTGTACACTACATTCCCGTTCGAAGAGGTGGATAATGTTCCCGTGTGAATCGCCCAGAACTTGAAATTCGATATGGTGAGGTGAACCAATGTATTTTTCGATGTAAACGGCATCATCGCCAAATGCTGCCATTGCTTCCGATTTGGCGGCGCGTACAGAAGAAATTAGTTCTTCGCGTTGTTTCACCAAGCGCATTCCTTTCCCGCCACCACCGGCAGAAGCTTTCACCATCACCGGCAGTCCAATGCGGTCGGCAGCTTCAAGAATTTCGGCTTCTTCGCGCAAGTCTTTGGTTCCCGGAACGACTGAGACACCGGCTTCAATCATTTTATTACGAGCCGAGATTTTATCGCCCATTACGCGCATCGCATTGGAATCGGGACCAATAAAAATGATTCCTTCTTCTTTACAACGGTCGGCAAAAGCCGGGTTTTCCGAAAGGAAGCCATATCCGGGATGAATTGCATCGGCATTCGACTTTTTAGCCACATCGATAATTTTATCGATCACTAAATAACTTTCGTTGGAGGGTGAAGGACCAATGTGGTAGGCATCGTCGGCATACCGCACATGCATGGCCTTTCTATCGGCATCGGAATAGACCGCTACCGTTTTGATTCCCATTTCTCTACACGATCTCATCACGCGAACGGCTATTTCGCCACGGTTCGCTACAAGAATTTTCTTAATCATGAATAAATGTTTGATTTATAATAAATTAATCTAATTTTCTCATTAAAAACAGGTAAATATATACATATTCACATTAGTATAGTCATCTTCTTTCAAAGCCGGAATTAATTTCACGAGCATAACTTCAGTGGTTTAAAAAGGTTTATTGAGGGATGGCTCTTTTTAGTGCCTCCTGGTAGTCTTCAGGGGTATCGATTGCCAACGTTTCGCTGTGGGTCAAGCTTACATGGATGCGAAATTGATGTTCGAGCCAGCGAAGTTGTTCGAGCGATTCGGCTTGCTCCAATTTGCTTTTCGGTAATTGTGTTATGCGTCGTAGTACAGCGCTCCGATAAGCATACATTCCGATATGTTTATAATAGGTATGATGATTCAACCAGTTTTCGATTGCTTCAGAGCGCAAATAAGGAATTGGTTGGCGGGAAAAATAGAGTGCTTGAAAATCGGTTCCCAAAACCACTTTAGGAATATTGGGGTTAATTAAATCGGAGTATTGGCTGATGGGTTTAACGAGTGTTGCAATTTCTACTTCGGGTTGGAGAATGAGTTGGGCCAATTGTTCAATTTGACTAGTTTGAATAAAAGGCTCATCTCCTTGAATGTTCACTACTGCATCGGGTTCAAGGTTATTTTCCTTTACCCATAGGTCCAGTGCTTCTCGACAGCGGTCGGTTCCGGAGGGGTGATTAGCATCGGTCATGATTACTTTTCCTCCAAAAGATTTGACTTCTTCCTGGATGCGTTGGTCGTCGGTAGCGACCACTACCTGTGCGAGGACTGAACTGCTTCTTTCGTAAACCCATTGTATCATCGATTTTTCACCAATACGAATCAAGGGTTTTCCGGGGAAACGCGTGGATGAATATCTAGCCGGGATAATCCCCAGCACTTTTTCGGTCCACCTGTTTTTCTTTACATCTGCCATAAGCGATTTTGCTTTCGGTACGCTGCCTAAAAGTTCCCTGATTGTATGGTGGGAGCTTCCAAAAAAAAATGCTGTCAAACATACTCAATAAATCGTACCGATTATCAAAAAGACTTGTCATTTTTGCGCTTGGCCTTTGGCTTTAAATCACCATCCATGATAGAACGATTTCAGAACCATTCACTCCTTGCATTGAACAGCTTTCAGATTCCGGTTAAAGCCAAACGATTGATCCGTTTCGATCAGGCTGCCGATAGTCAGGAAGCATTATCGGAGCGGAAACCGGGCGAAAGGATGATGGTATTGGGAGGAGGAAGCAATGTATTGTTTTTGAAGGATTTCGATGGTTTAATCCTTCAGAATTGTGTAGAAGAAATCCAGGTAATCTCCGAATCGAGCCATCAGGTTGAAATAGCTGTAAGTGCCGGTTACGATTGGGATCGCTTGGTTGCATGGAGCATTGAGCAAGGCTATTTTGGGTTAGAAAACCTTTCGCTTATCCCTGGCACTGTAGGAGCATCGCCCATACAAAACATTGGAGCGTATGGTCGCGAAGTAAAGGATTTCATTTCACACGTGGAGGGTTTCAACCTCGAAACAGAAGAATCATTAAGCTGGACGAATGCCGAATGTCGCTTTGCTTATCGTGATTCCATTTTTAAAAAGGAATGGAAATCGAAGGTCATGATTACCAATGTGGTTTTCCGCTTGTCGAAGGTCTTCACCCCTTTTTTGGAGTATGGAAATCTTTTGCAAGAAATTCCTTCGGATGAAACGTTAACGGCCGACTTGGTTCGACGAACGGTCATACGAATTAGGGAATCGAAGTTACCCGACCCTGGGTTACTACCTAATGCCGGAAGTTTTTTCAAGAATCCGGTGCTTGAGAAGGATGCGGCATCCTTGCTTTTGAAGGAATACCCATCCATTCCTCATTTCATAGAATTTTCCGGAAGAATAAAAATTCCGGCTGCGTGGTTAATTGATCAGTGTGGTTGGAAAGGCCGACGTATGGGGAAAGTTGGGGTTCACGAGAAGCAAGCCCTGGTGTTGGTCAACTATGGAGAATCCGATCCACAGGCCATAGTGAATCTTGCTCAACGGATACAAGCCGATGTATTGGAGCGTTTTGGAATTTCTTTGGAGTCGGAAGTGAACTGGGTTTCCTAAGCGAGATTAATTCCAAGTTGGACCTTGAATCTGGATTTTCCTTCTGCTTTTTCCAGTTTCAATTTGCCCCCGGCTTCATCGATTAGTTTTTCCATCATTTTAAACTTAAGCGCTGCAAAAGGATCTTTTTCAGAGTAATAGGAAAAGAAACTAAAGACATCTTTTATTTTTTCCGAAGGAAATCCCAGGCTATTGTCTTCCGTTGCAATCATCCATTGCGAGCGCCAGTTCACCTGTTCCTCCAGCTGCACGATGAGGGTAATTTTAGACGCCGGTTCATCCTGACTGTAATGAGTAAGATTGATAATATTCATCGCATTATCCAGCATAAATCGGATTAGGAGATCGAAACCCTTTTCATTCATTTGAAGATTTGCGGGAAGATTTGCGTCAATTTTAAAGTAAAGATCAAATCCTTGGTCGTAGGATAAGGTGGTATAGTGTTCGATGAGTTTGTTTAGCACTTCGTCTGGATTAATACTTCCTTGGAGGATATTGAAGCTTTTATCGTGCAGTTGTTTATAAAATTCGTAATCGTTTAATAGTACAATCAGTCTTTTAGCGGCGCGAGTAATATCCTCGGGCATGGTAAAAGCAGGGATTGGGATGGGGAAAGAAGAGGGATTCTCGGCAAATTTGAGGTAATTCATCAAGGGCGATTTCAGTTCGTTACTGAGTTTATCCAGAAATTGCTTGCTCGACTTACCAGCCTGAATAATCTTATTGATTTCCATTTCGAGGGCATCGTTGAACTGTTGTCGCCGCGTTAACTGTTCTTCCTCTGAGTTAAATTCAGCTAGTTTTTGTTCAAAGGTGGTAAACTCGTTTTCCTTCCAGGAAACTTTCTCGTCGAATTGAGCTTGTATTTCCTGATAACTGGTCTCGCGCGGCATTGTTTGCGTAAATGCATCCAATTGTTTTTGAACCATGCTCATGATTCCTTTCATGTTGAAACCCGGTATCGGGATGGATAGTTCCTCCTGGTCGGCCACCTTCATCATTTCCAAAACCTGACTAACAATGTGCGAAAAGTCGTGAATGATACCATTGGCATACACCCTGAGAAGGTAGAATTCTTCCAGGGTTTGGTCGTAACGAACCGATAAGGTTCCGGTACGAAATATTTCTTTCTCGATGGCTTGATTCATGCTCTTTTTTTTGGCTTTTGTTCGTTACAAAGTTAGCACATACCCTTCAGATAAAAAGCAGAGAAAGGTGGCGCGATGCCCTAAACTTTCTTAATAAGCCAAAGGTTCAAGGCGGGGAGATTAAAAACTATTTTATAACAGTAAATAAGCTGAAACTAAGGCGAGAAAAAATTGTTTGTAGAGCTGTTAAAGGAGATGATTTTAGGCATATTCTGCGATAAAAAATATGTTTACTTTCGCCTCCAAACACAAAACGTATATGTTTCAAACCTGTAAAAATTCACAAATGGCTGTTGATCAATTTATGGATCGTCATATTGGTCCTCGTGAACACGAAATTCCTTCGATGTTAGAGGTAATTGGCGTGGCGTCGGTGGAGGAATTAATTAACCAAACCGTGCCAAAAAATATTCGTCCCGAAGAAGAACTGAACCTATCGGAAGGAATGTCGGAGTATGAATATTTTCAGTATTTACGAAAGATTGCTTCGCGCAATAAATTGTTTCGAACCTATATTGGGATGGGTTACTACCCCACCGTGACTCCTGCTGTGATTCAACGGAATATCCTGGAGAATCCCAGTTGGTATACTTCTTACACTCCCTATCAGGCTGAAATTTCGCAAGGGCGGTTGGAGGCACTTATTAATTTCCAAACAGCGGTTTTAGAATTGACTGGGATGGAAATTGCGAATGCATCTTTGCTCGACGAAGCTACGGCTGGAGCCGAAGCAGCCATCATGATGTTCAACAGTCGTTCAAGGGGACAGGTTAAAGCTGGAGCGAATATTCTTTTAGTGGATCAGTCGCTTTTCCCTCAAACCATCGATGTAATTCAAACCCGCGCCCTTCCCTTGGGGATTGAGGTTCGCTTACAGGATTTTAGTCAGTTCGAACTCGACGAGCAGGTTTTCGGCATCGTGTTGCAATATCCGAATGCCCTTGGAAACATTGAGGATTACACTGAATTAACGGCCAAAGCACAAGCGGCGGGTGTTTTTGTATCGGTAGCGGCCGATCTGCTTTCCCTTTCCATTTTGCGTCCGCCGGGTGAATGGGGCGCTGATATTGTATTCGGTACTTCGCAACGATTTGGGGTTCCTATGGGCTATGGTGGTCCGCATGCAGCTTTCTTTGCTTCGCTCGATAAGTTCAAGCGCAACATGCCAGGTAGAATCATTGGCGTTTCGAAGGATAAGTTTGGAAAGCCGGCCTTGCGTATGGCTTTACAGGTTCGTGAGCAGCACATTAAAAGGGAGCGAGCCACCTCCAATATTTGTACGGCTCAAGCCTTACTCGCAAACATGGCCGGCATGTTTGCTGTTTATCATGGTCCGGAAGGATTGAAAAAGATTAGCTCCCATATCCATTACTTAACAGGTATGCTCGCCAATGCATTAGTTGAATTGGGCTATGAGCAATTGAATGAGAATTATTTCGACACCATTCATGTACTACTTCCTCAAGGCATTAAATCATGCTCGATTCAATCCATTGCATTAGAGAAAGAAATCAATCTTCGCTACATCGACGATCGGCACGTTGGAATCAGCCTTGATCAAACCACACGATTGGAAGATGTAAATGATTTGATTGAGATTTTTGCTCAAGCGATTAATCGCAATACCGACGAAAGAACGCATATCGTTGAGCGCTATTATTTCAACGATAAGTTCCTTCGCAGCAGTGAATTTATGCAGCAAAAACTCTTCTCGGAATATCGTTCTGAAACCGAGTTAATGCGATACATTAAAAAGTTGGAGCGTAAAGATATTTCGCTTACCCATTCGATGATATCGCTGGGTTCGTGCACCATGAAGTTAAATGCTGCTGTTGAAATGCTTGCGGTTAGTTGGCCGGAATTTAATTCCATCCACCCATTTGTTCCTCGCGATCAAGCGGCCGGTTATCATCAGTTAATTCATGAATTAGAGCACGATTTGGCCATCATTACCGGGTTTACGGGTGTTTCCCTTCAGCCAAATTCTGGTGCATCCGGCGAATATGCCGGCTTATTAGTCATTAAGCAATACCATGAGCATCAGGGGCAAGGACACCGCGATGTGGTGCTTATTCCATCGTCGGCTCACGGAACCAATCCGGCAAGTGCGGTTATGGCAGGCGGAGAAGTAGTGGTTGTTGAGTGCGATGTGAAAGGAAACATCGACTTGAACGATTTGAGGGAGAAAGCAGCGAAGTATAGCGATCGTCTGATGGGCTTTATGGTAACTTATCCATCAACCCATGGGGTTTTTGAATCGGCCATCATGGAAATGTGCGATATTATTCACGAGCATGGCGGATTAGTTTATATGGATGGTGCCAATATGAATGCTCAGGTTGGAATTACGAATCCCGGTCACATAGGAGCCGATGTATGCCATTTGAACCTCCACAAAACCTTTGCAATTCCTCACGGTGGAGGTGGTCCTGGTGTTGGTCCTATTTGCGTTGCGAAGTATTTAGTCGATTATTTACCTTCTCATCCGGTTATTAAAACAGGAGGAGAACATGGACCAAAAGCCATTTCGGCTGCTCCCTTTGGTAGTGCCAGTGTTTTAGTTATTACACATGGTTATATCAAGATGTTGGGAAAAACCGGTTTACGCAAATCGACCGAAATGGCTATTCTGAATGCGAATTATTTAGCCGCTTCGTTGAAAGACTATTTTGGCATTTTATACACCGGCGAAAATGGACGCGTTGCTCACGAAATGATTATTGAATGCCGTAATTTCAAGGCATTAGCCGATATAACAGAGACCGATATTGCCAAGCGTTTGATGGATTATGGGTTCCACGCTCCTACCCTTTCTTTCCCGGTTCATGGAACCTTAATGGTGGAGCCAACGGAAAGTGAATCGAAACAAGAGTTGGATCGATTTGTCGATGCTTTTCGGGCAATCCATGCCGAAATCATGGAAGTGCATGAAGGACAGGCAGACAAAGTTGATAATGTGCTGAAGAGTGCTCCGCATACTCAAGCCGAAGTTTGCTCTAGCGACTGGAATCATCCTTATTCTCGCGAAAAAGCTGCCTTCCCCTTGGATTTTGTAGCCTCTAATAAATTTTGGCCTTCGATTGCCCGTATCGACGATGCGTATGGCGACCGTAATTTAGTTTGCTCTTGTAATCCCATCGACGATTATCGTTAGGATTTCATGCATTTAAAAAATACCCGAATCGAACAATCGATTCGGGTATTTTTTTGTCGGTTATCTAACATGATCCAGCTTTTAGGCCAACATAGTCAGGATACTGATGGCCACGGCTGCCAGCAAAATACCGATGCGATTAAGTAAGGATAAGCGTTCGTGAAATAACAGAAGGGCCAATAGGATAGAAACGAGGATTACCCCAAGGTGATTAACACCATACACGATCGAGCTATCGAGTTGAGCATGATTAAGCGCATTCATCAGAAAAAACATGCTGCCAAAATTGGCTAAACCCAGCGCCGTTCCTAAGCCCCAAAGCCAAGCATTGTTAAAGCTCTTCCATAAACCGGGTTTAAATAACAAAAGGATTATTCCAATGATTCCTGCCGATCCGAAGGTAAGAGCGGAGAACAAACTTACATCATTGGCAGGCACATAGCTTTCCTGAGCTAGTTTAATCACCGAGTCGATGCCACCCACAACCAGAAACATGATTAATGGAAGGAAGCTAACGGTAGTCCATTTTCCAAGAGCTGGCTTACGATAGGCAGCCATGATAACAGCGATCAAGGCCAGCATAATTCCCCCGGTTTTCACCAAGGTCATTGCTTCGTGATAATACAAAATGGAAAAGGAGATTGGGATTATTACCGACATCTTGTTCGCGATGGTAGTGATGGCAATTCCTGCTTTTTGCGTGGTGATTCCAATGAGGAAGAAACCCAGAATAAACAAAACACCCGTAATCCCCGACAAGGCAAACCAATTGCTTTCTCGGATGGCTTGAAAGTCGATGGTCCCCGAATAGAACAGGAAGCCAACGATGAATGCAGCCAGGTAATTGATAATGATAGCAGGAAGAAGCGGCACCGATTTACGTTCCAGAACCTTGAATAACAAGGTGATGGAGCTGGCCGAAAGAATGCTGAACAGGAGATAAATCATATCGAAACCACGATTAAAAATGCCTGCCAAAGATAGATTTCCCCGGGTATTCTTGATTAAAATGGACCTAGAAATGAAAGTAACGATTTTGTTAGGCTATCTGATTTTATCCAAGTATTTTGGCGCGATTTTTTTCCCACCAAGATGGAATAAGTTTCCTTATTTTAGGAGAATTCCTTCTGTGGGATTTAAAGGAAAAAGCTATGAGAAAATTAAAGCTTAAAATCAATGTCAGTTTTATCCTGCTGAGTATCTTATTATCGGTTGCAGGAGTAATTGCCATCTATGAGCTTCGAATACTAGACCGGTCTTTCAACACCTTGATACTGGACAATTACAAAACGGTAGAATCGCTTTCCCAGCTAATGAGAGCGATTGAGTTGGAAGACAGTGGAATTTTGCTCACCATGAGCGGCGACTACGACGAAGGAAAGAAGATGATACGATCTGGAAACAATATGTTTAACAGTTCCTATACCTTAGCTCGCAAAGGAATTAAAACGACCGAGGAAACCGACAAGCTGAATGAAATAGCCCTTTTGCACGGCGATTTGCGCAAGATTTGGGATAAACCGTATCTCGATGCCGAAATCATGAATAATATGGAATGGTATCGGATTGAGATGCACAGTCGTTTTTTAGTCATCAAACAAAAAGTGCATGAAATAACCGAGATGCATCAGGAATTTCTGTACAAAGAAGCCTCTTTAATCAAAGCTAATTCGCGTCGGGCGATAATGCCCGGGATTGTTTCCATTTTTGCCTCCTTACTTTTTGCTTTTATTTTGAATTTCTACATCAATCATTACTTTGTGGTTCCCATTACCCGAATTAATCAGGAGCTTAAATCGTTTAAAACCGGGCAGAGTATCATGGACATTGAGGCCGGACAAAATAAGGAATTACAAGAGTTGATTCAATCGATTAACGATTTAATCCGTCGGTTAATCCGTAAGCAAAATCCGCTTAAATGAGGTTCGAGGTCATATTCAAGCATTTGGGGATTGTATTGTTATTCAATGCAATCTTTCTTTTCCTGGCAGCGCTTATCTCTATTTACCTGAAGGAAACATCGGCGTTGGCTCTTAGCTACAGTGCTCTTATCTGTTTCATCTTTAGTGTATTCCCTTTAGTCTTTTCGGATAAAAGCACAGCCATAGAATTTACCGAAGGCTTGTTCATTGTGGTATTTGGTTGGTTGGTAACCTGTTTATCCGGCGCGTTACCGTATATGATGTGGGGAGGTGAATTTAGTATCATCAATGCCTGGTTTGAGAGTGTTTCGGGGTTTACCACCACAGGCTCTACTATTCTAACCGAAATTGAATCGCTACCAAAAGGAATCTTGTTCTGGCGATCGTCCACCCAATGGATTGGTGGTTTGGGGATTATCATTTTCGTCTTGGCTATTTTGCCCAAAACCTCCTCTTCTTCTATTTATAATGCCGAAGTTTCGAGTATAACCAAAATGAACTTTCCGTTCAATAATAAGAAGTTGTTACAAGCCCTTATTTTGGTTTATGTTGGCTTAACGCTGGCTCAATCGGTATCGTTAACCTTTGCTGGCATGAGCTTATACGATGCTATTAATCACTCTTTTACGACTATTTCAACCGGAGGATTTTCGACTAAAAACAATAGCATCGCGTGGTATCAAAATCTTTGGATCGAGCTAATCATTGTTGTTTTCATGGTGTTAAGTGCATTGCATTTTGGACTGATTTACGGAACCTTTACCCGAAAGCATAACAACCTTTTTCGATCGGACATTGTGCGTGCTTTGCTCTTTATTTGGTTGGCCAGTACACTCATTATTGCCGGAAAATTAACCTGGGAGGGTAGTTATTCATTCTGGACAGCTCTCCGTCATGCTTTGTTCCAGGTTGCCTCGCTGGGATCAAATACGGGGTTTGCCACGGTCGATACGGTTCAGTGGCCTTTCTTTACCCAATTGCTCTTACTTTATTTAATATTTCAAACCGGAATGAGTGGCTCTACCTCCGGAGGTTTGAAGTTCGATCGAATATTCATTTTCTTCAAAATTGTGCAGAAGCAGATTCGGAGCTTGCAGCATCCGCGTGGAATTTTTACCATTAAGATTAGTGGACAACGAATCGACGAAAAACTTGAACAACAAACCATGGTGTTTTTGATTTTGTACATTATGATATTTTCGATATCCAGTTTAATATTATCCGTCATGAACGTAGATGGAATGACCGCTTTCTCCGCTTCGATAACAGCCATTAGTAACTGTGGTCCGGGATTTGGCGAAGTTGGGTCGATGGGAAATTTTGCCGGCATTCCCGATTTAGGAAAATTTGTACTGTCGATTAACATGCTACTGGGCCGTTTGGAGGTAATGAATGTTTTGGCCTTACTTGTTTTACGCCGTTAATTGTCCTTTTGTTTCAAACGCGACAAGGCGAGAGGGCGACTTCTCGAAGAGGCGAAAGGAGCAAGAGCATGAGCCAGGAAACTCTTTGGCGAAAAGGCGACTAGGCGAGCTGCCGCGCGTAGCATTCATTTTAGTTCAAGGGAAATACTCTGCGAACTTTGCGGCCTTTGCGCGAACCTTACCCCTAACTAGTTAAATGCAGAAGTTGAAGACAAATACACGAAATTCTATTTGCCACAGAACCTATCGAGCGTGTGTCTATAAGCCTACATTTTGAGCTATTAAACATTCAAGCCCTGTTAAGAAACATGAAACCATTAAATGGATGCCGATTTTGATTATTATCTTTTGATTTTTAGTTTGTTAAAAATAATTTCTGACAGAAGAACAACTGTCACCTCGTGTAAATACGAAGCTTTCAAACAACTGAACCAACCAAGACCTTAAAAGCAAGACTTGGAATCATAGAATTAAACAATATGAGTAAATTTGAGCCATGAGAAATGAAGTATATGTGAATAACAACATGCTAACTTGGGCTATTACCCGGGCTGGATATGATGTGCCCTCATTTGCCGTAAAGTTTCCGAAAGTATTGGATTGGCTCGAAGGGCAAAAGAAGCCCACTGTAAAACAACTGGAAGAGTTTTCTAAAAAAGTCTATCTCCCATTTGGCTATCTTTTTTTGCCACAACCACCACAGGAAAAAGTTCCTATTCCGTTTTTCCGCACAAGCGGAAATCAGGCAGATAAAATCAGTATAAATGTGTATGATACCATTCTTTTGCTTCAACAGAGACAAGATTGGTTAAAAAACTATTTAAAAGACAATGATTTCCAGCACTTACCTTACGTTGGTAAATTCAACAAAAGTAAGGATGTAAAAGCCATTGTAGCAGATATTCGCCATACACTTCAGTTACCTGAGAATTGGGCAAGCCAATTCAGAACATGGCAGGAAGCGCAAGACCATTTGGTTTTACACATTGAAGACAAAGGAATCATTACTATATTCAATGGAATAGTTGAAAACAATACGCACAGACCTATTCCAGTTGACGAGTGCAGAGGTTTTGTTTTAGTGGACGAGTTTGCTCCGTTTATGTTCGTGAACAATTCCGATTTTAAATCTGCACAGATGTTTACCATTGTACATGAATTGGCTCATATATGGACAGGTCATAGTGCAGGATTCGATTTCAGAAGATTGCAACCCGCTAACGACCCAATAGAAAGACTTTGCGACAAGGTGGCTGCTGAATTTTTAGTGCCTGAGCAGGAGTTTAATCGATTATGGAATCAAAGTCCTAATAATTTCGCTTTTGCGTCTCGCACTTTTAAAGTAAGTGAAATTGTAATTGCCCGAAGAGCATTAGACACTGGAAAAATCACAAGACCACAGTTTTATGATTTTTATGAGGAATATTCGAATCGTGAATTTGCAAAAAAAGAAAGTCAAGGCCCTGGAGGTGATTTTTACGCTACAACGAAAAAGCGAATCAGTATCACATTTGCCAGTCATGTAAATCAAGCAGTAAAAACTGGTCATTTATTATTTCGTGATGCATATAAGCTAACAGGCTTAAAGGGCGATACCTTTGAAAATTTCTTCTCTAAACACCTATAGCCCAAATGCCAGTATATGTATTAGATAGCAACTTTTTTATTCAGGCTCATCGGTTTCATTATCCGATAGACGTTGCTGCTGGATTTTGGAATAAAGTTCGGCAATTGGCAGAAGAAGGCAGGGTTATCAGCATTGATAAGGTTAAAAAAGAGCTTTACGACAAAAACGATGCATTAGAGGAATGGTGTAGAAACAATTTACCTCAGGACTTTTTCAAAGACACATCCGTTGTAATGGTTGCGTACGGGCAAGTTACTGCTTGGGCAATGTCGAGAAGCAGTCATTATTTACCCAATGCTTTGAATGAGTTTTTAAATGCTGACGAAGCAGATGCATTTTTAGTAGCCTATTGCCTTGCAGACACAGCAAACAAATTTGTAGTAACACAAGAAGTTAGCGAGCCAAACCGACAGAGTAAGGTTAAAATTCCTGATGCTTGGATTGCATTAAATGTTTCGTATGTGAATACAATTGAAATGTTCAGGCAATTAAGAGAAACATTTTAGATGATGAACCTAACCTACCGTTACCAAATTTTTATGATCTCAAAATGTGGCAAGAAAGTGCATAATCAAATTTTAAGCTTTAATGCCAACCTGCTGAAAAAGAGAACACCGAAGCGCTAACATCACCTACAACCATGCTGGTGTTTCATGCTTTGTAGGACAGGAAAGATCTTTATTTGAAGTTCTGTTTTTCAAAGCAAGTTTAATGCAAAAAATCCCTCCCGGCGCGTAGCATTCATTTTAGTTCAAGGGAAAGTTTGCAAGAACGTAAAGCCAATCTTCAAAACAAACACTCAATTCGGATGCATACCCAATCCAAGAATTGGTATCATTCCGAGAGCAAACCAATAAGATTCCCTTTTAATCGGCATAGCGTGGATCGGGGTGAATAGGCATTTTAGCCATTTTTTGCACTTCGATCGATGGAAAACCAAATTCGCTCACCACTTTCCCCAGGATTAAATAGACCCCATATCCTTTAAACGGATATTGCTGCAAAGAATCGGGGAAATGAACGGTATCGAAAAACTCCCCTTCCACATCGATGAAGGTTCCAAACTGCATGATTTGCCCTCTTACCGTGCGAACATACTTGCTCGTAACCAATTGCCCCATCATTCTCAATACTTTCCCCACCGATTGATGCAAATCGCGGGCAAGAGCATTCCCCCTGAAGGATGTTTGCAGCAAGTCGAAATAGGACAGACTGACGGGGAATTGAAGCAATTCAATTTCGTCGTAGGCATCTTCGAGCAATGAGCTTTCGAGCGAAGGAAGCTGAAAGTTCCGTTCTACAATTGGGAAAAGCATGGCTGGTTTTTCAGTTTCTTTTTTCGGCGAGACCAGGAAATGCGCTTCCCAGAGCAGATCGGCTTTTTTCTTTCCCGTAAAACGGAAAGCCCCTATTTTAATCAAAAGCAGAATGGATTCGAGCCCAAGAGCAGTTCGGCTAATAAAATCGGCTAGCGAAGAGAAAGGACCTCCGTGATTGCGAGCTTGTTCGATGCGTTTACCACTTTTTTCTTCGAGGTGTTGCAAATGAATAAAACCGATATAAATCTCTTCCCCAATAATCCGGGTAAGGTAGCGACTACGATTTACACACGGTAACTGAATGCTCGCTCCCCAGCGTTTTGCCTCGTTGAAATAGACCCAAGTATGATAAAACCCTCCGAAATTATTGATTACGGCTACCATGAATTCCCGTGGGAAATATGTTTTTAGAAAAAGCGACTGAAAACTTTCCACGGCATAGGAGGCAGAATGAGCTTTCGAGAAAGAATAGCCCGCAAACGATTCGATTTGCCGCCATACTTCGAGGCTGGTTTGCGGGTCGTGGCCAGCTTGCCGACAGTTAGAGAAGAATCGCTCTTTTATCCGCTCAAACTCTTTTCGAGAGCGGTACTTACCACTCATCGCTCTTCGTAGCACATCGGCATCGGCCAAATCGAGGCCTGCAAAATGGTGACAAATCTTAAGCACATCTTCTTGGTAAACCATGATTCCAAAGGTTTCCGATAAGGTTTGTTCCATGATGGGATGCAGGTAGCGAAATCCATTCGGATGGTGAAAACGTTTGATGTACTCTTTCATCATTCCGGATCGCGCTACTCCCGGACGAATAATACTGCTGGCAGCTACAAGGGTGGTATAGTCGGAGCAACGAAGCTTGGTAAGAAGTCCCCGCATGGCAGGCGATTCGATGTAGAATGCACCAATGGTTTGAGCTTGAGCCAGCATACCTTGGATTTTAGGATCCTTTTTAAAATCCTGCACAGCATGTACATCGATTTTTTTGCCGGTATTTTCACCAACAATGCTCACGGCATCGCGAATATGACCAATTCCCCGCTGACTCAAAATATCGAGTTTTTCGAATCCAATTTCTTCGGCCACATACATATCCCATTGAGTAGTTGGAAATCCTTTCGGAGGCATATCGAGGGCCGTGTAATAGGAGACAGGCTCTTCGGAAATAAGAATTCCTCCCGCATGAATGCTTCGTAGATTGGGGAAATCTTCCATTTTTTTCCCCAGTTCGTTCAAATAACGGCTAATGCTGCTTTGATGCATCGGGTCGTTCGGATAATCGATGAGGGCATCGATTTCGCTTTTAGGAAGGCCTTGCACTTTTCCCAATTCCCGAATAATGGATCGGTCTTTAAAAGTAGCCGTCATTCCAAGCAGGGCGGTGTGTTTGCGTCCGTAACGTTTAAAAATATAGTCGATTACCTCGTCGCGCTCCTTCCACGAATAATCGATATCGAAATCGGGAGGACTGGTTCGTTTCGGATTTAGGAAGCGTTCGAAGTACAAATCCAGTTCAATGGGATCTACATCGGTAATTCTCAGGCAATAGGCCACGATGGAGTTCGCTCCACTCCCCCGCCCTACGTGATAAAAACCTCGGCTCATGGAATAGCGAACCACGTCCCAGGTTATCAGGAAATAAGCCGAGAAACCTAATTTATGGATAATTTCCAATTCGTGTTTGATTCGTTTTTCGGCCTCCGGATTCTTTCCATACCGATAGCTTAGCCCGTCCATACTCAGCTTTTCGAGTAGAATTTTATCGTCGTATCGACTGGTTGTAAATACTTGTTTGTTTTTAACCGATTTAAAATCCATTTCAAAAGAGCATTGGTCGATAAAGGCTTCGGTATTTTTCCAGATTTTCGGGAAATCGGCATAGATTTCTTTCAGTTCGGAAAGAGCAAGCATTCTATCGGAAGGATTGGCCAGGTGCTTTTCCTCCAGTTTACTCAGAAGGATATTATTATCGATTGCTCGAAGGTGTTGATGCAAGGGGAAATCTGCCGGAGATTCAAACGAAACAGGACTAAAAACCAGCAGCTTGGATCCTTTATCCGGTATTTTAAGCGAAAGTAATTTTCGAAGTTCCCGGGGTTTGATTCCCCAGAATTCATGTTCTCGCAGGGGGAAATAAGTGGTTTGCTGGAGCGAGTAAATGACGAAAGCATGGTCAAAAACAGGTGCCCGTTGGGGGAAGTCGAGCTTTTGTTCTTTATGGTAAGACAAAAACTCGTTCAGTTCGCGAAATCCTTCGCGATTGCGTGCAATGCCTGTATAGCAGTACTCATTTTGATTTCGGAATTCTATTCCAACAAGCGGTTTGATTCCGACTGTTGGTGCTTGTTTCGCGAAATCCATGATTCCTTGCGACGAATTGATATCGGTGAGCGCCAGCGCTTTTACTCCGTGGTTTTGAGCCAATTCCAGGAGCCTTTCTACCGACAAGGTTCCGTAGCGCAAACTGTAATAAGAATGGCAATTGAGATACATTTCAGACTATTTTGCGGGGTTTCATACCGGCAGCCCGGCGCACTGCTTTGTTTCCATATTGTTTTCGGATGTAATCCATTGCCAGATACAGATTGACTTTGGCTGGTGTATCGTCGAAGAGATTGAGCTGCTGAAAGCCGTATTCCAGGTCGCTGAATCGAACTCCGATGAGTCGAATAAGCATACGCCGTTCGTAGAGCTTATCGAACAACTCTTCGACCACTGCGTATAGGAGGTGATCGAACGAAGAGGGAGTAATGCGTCGTTGCATGGTATGCGTATCGAAGTTAGCATAGCGAATTTTAACGGCAATACATCCGGTTAATTTGTGTTGTTTGCGAAGTTGAAAGGCTAGTTTTTCGACCATTGCCAGCAGAATATTTTTAAGCATGGCGATGTCCATGGTGTCGGTTTCAAAAGTGGTCTCGCTGCTCATCGACTTTTGTTCTACATAAGGTTCTACCGGCGTAGGGTCGATTCCATTCGCTTTTTTCCAGATTATCTGTCCGTTTTTACCCATGAAACGTTCCATGAGTTCGGGAGGGATTTCACGTAAAGTTTTAATCGTAACAACCCCCATTGAACGAAGCATTTGAAAGGTTTTCGCTCCAATCATGGGGATTTTTCGAATCGAAAGCGGATCGAGGAAAGAAGTAACCCACTGATCGGCGACCTGAAGTTCTCCGTTGGGCTTGGCTTCGTTGGTCGCCATTTTCGAAACGGTTTTATTCACCGATAAACCGAAGGAAATCGGTAATTGTGTTTCGCGGATAATGTAAGACCGGAGCTCGCGGGTCCATTGAAGCGAACCAAAAAAACGATCCATTCCGGTAAGATCGATATAGTGCTCGTCGATCGATGCTTTCTCGAACAAGGGCGATTTATCGGCAATAATTTGCGTTACTAATCCCGAATGGTAAGCATACCGATCCATATCGCCCCGCACCACAATGGCTTCCTTGCATAAACGCAAGGCTAACTTCATAGGCATAGCGGAAGCAACACCCATCTGACGGGCTTCGTAGCTGCAACTCGACACAACCCCGCGGTCGGACGTTCCTCCAATTATTACCGGTTTACCTAGTAAGCGCTTGTTATGTAAGCGTTCTACCGAAACAAAAAAGCTGTCGAGGTCTAAATGAACAATCGTACGATTTGAGTGCATATTTGATTAATATCTTATCATTTATTCGGATTAAAATATAAGTCATTTTAAGGAATGAAAAAACATAAATCCTTTCGGTATATTTTTTTATCATTGACTCTTCTTTAAAAAATGATTTGATGAAATACCCTGCACTTTTAATCCTCTTTATTGTCCTGAGTATAACCTCGAAAGCTCAACAAGCCGGCGACACCATAATAGTTCCTGCATTCAACTACGAGAGTACTTCGCGCGATACCCTGATCGAATTTCCGGACGGGAACCTCAGCTTCGAGAAAATAATTCTTCGCTACAACATGCGTTGTAAAGGTGCTTTGGTCTCTAGTTCCTCAAATCCGAATCAAGGTTGCGGCGAAT
>JAGYLP010000069.1 GCA_018401015.1 Bacteroidales bacterium | reverse complement strand
GGCTCATGAAAACCAATCACAAACCACCTATTGTTGTATTGCTTCAAATGAGCTGGATGATACACAAAGGTCAAAGGAGATTCACTCCTAAAATCCTGGTATGTTACCTCCACGCTTCGTTCATCGATTACAGCGCTAAAAAGAGGACCTAAATGCTCTATTCCTCGCAAATATTCGTTCCATGAAAAAGAAATAACTGGCTTTTTCTGCTCAATCATGCCCAGCTTAGTTTCAAGCTTGAGTATAATCTCACTCACCCACTGATAATGAGGTTGCGCCGAAATTCTAAGTAGCAATTGTAAAGCATCCTTCAATTGCTGAACCTCTAACGAATTAAGTGGCTGATTGTTAATTGAATAATTTAAATCGTCATAACGATAATACCTTCTACGACCGTACCTGTATCGAACAATGGGTGCCGAAAAACCTGCCTCGCTCTCTAAAAAACGAATATCCTCGTAGAGCTGGCGCTCCCTAATCCCATCGGTCTGTGGATACATTTGTTGTAACGCACGATTACATTCTTCAAGTAAATCGGAAATAAAATACATCTTACCGGGATTCCGGAAACATCGGTCTAACACCTGATAGCGGAGCATTGCATTTTTATTCTTGGCCATTCGAAATGGATTTGAGGGACATTAAATTTTCTCCATTAAAAATACAATTTCTTATGCAGTTAGAGTGCAATTGAATCCATAAACTTTGGAAATATTTTTAACCTATAATCCATACCACTATGAAACAGCTCTTTACAATGATCCTCCTGATTTTGCTTACAAACACAATGGTGAGCCAAGACATCATTATCAAAAAAAATGGGGAAGAAATATCCTCCAAAATCATCGAGATTGATGAAACACAGGTAAAATACCGCAAAGACAACCAATCTGATGGCCCGCTTTATTCCTTGAAGGTTTCGGAAATAATTCTCATTAAGTTCGCCGATGGTACTAACGAAGTGTTTACTTCCGGTCCTGGAATTACTGGTCAGGTTATGCCAGCTCCGGAAGATTTGCATATGCGTGGGCGACGTGATTCACAAGTATTCTATCGTGGAAAAAATTCAGGAAGTGGTTGGATCGTAGCTACAACCATCATTTTCACCCCTATAATTGGTTTAATTCCAACCATTGCGGTGGCTTACACCGAACCTGCCGATCGGAACCTGAATTATCCGGATATGAACCTGATGAAGGATCCGAACTACTATAATGCCTACACCGATGAGGCAAGCAAAACCAAGAAGAAAAAGATATGGACCAGTTATGGGGTTAGCTCAGCAGCCTGGTTAGTTCTCATCCTGCTATTCTAATTACACAAGTTTCATTTACCAATAACAACCAGTAACCATGAAAAATATATTTCTCATTCTTTTTCTGCTGATAAGTGGTGTACTAATGGGGCAATCCGATTATCAAGACATTGTTTATTTAAAAAACGGAGGCATCATTAGAGGCGTTATCTTGGAGCAAATTCCCAATCAATCGATTAAAATTGAAACGAATGATAGAAATGTTTTTGTATTTCCCTTTGACGAGATTGACCGAATAGCGAAAGAACCGATTTTGAAAAATAATCAGGGTAAAACCAAAGGCAAAAAAGCGATAACCGAATTTGGATATCAGATTGGCTTAGGAGAAAATGCAATCGATCGTTTAACAGTGAATCTGATTCCCAGCTATCAGTTCAACCCTTATCTATCGCTTGGTATTGGGGCCGGTGTCCGCCACTATTTCGATGCTGAATCGACCCTCTTACCGGTATTTATCGACCTGAGGGCAACGATGTTAACCACTAAAGTATCGCCCTATTTTACGTTTCAAGCAGGTTATACTCTCGATCTGGCTCACCGCCACCGTTTTATTCCCCGCTATACAAAAGCGGCTCTGCTGGGCTCAAAACCCAGTGGAGTAGCAGGTGTTGGACCTATTATCCAACCGGCTATCGGGGTCGATTTTTCCCTACCAAAAGGGAAGCGCATACATGTAGGAGTGGGCTATGAAGCTCAAATTATTGAGGACGAAGATGGTATCTTCGGAGCTCTCCATATTTCGATGGGCTTTACGCTCTAACCAGAAACAATCCGCACTCCGGAAAAAATATTGAACTACAATACAAGAGGCAATTCCTCCCCGTACTCCCTTATGAAACGGGGAGGTTTTACGCAGAAATTTTGTAGCCAATTATGGAATAATCACTTCAATCAATTAACTTAGAGGGGTTAAATATGAAGTAAGCATGACTTTACCATTCATTCCTGAAAAAGTCTATAACCGAAGAAATGATATTCACAAAATCTTTGGTGGAAATTGGCAAGGAGGAATTTGTCCGTCGAGTAGTCATCCGTATATCTTCATTTTTACCGGGAAATCAGGGAATCAGCATGGTTACGAAGATGGATGGGATAATCCGGACATCTTCTCTTATACAGGCGAAGGGCAAGTTGGCGACATGAAATTTACCCGCGGGAATCTGGCCTTAAGAGAGCATCTGCAGCAAGGAAAAAGAGTCTTTCTTTTTGAATTCTTTGCGAAAGGTTTTGTAAAGTTTATCAGCGAGGTTGAATTTCACGATGTGGACTATTTCGAAACGAAAGACACCACAGGGAATCTAAGGTTAGGCATCAAGTTCTTCTTCAAGCGGAAAGGCGCATACGTGCCCGCTGTTGCCGACTGGATAGTTTCCGACTCAGCCTCCAATTTGCTGATATCCAGTCCGACGCACCAGTTCCCGAATAAAACGGAAAGAAGCGGTCTGATTACCTCAAGGGTTGGACAAGGGGCTTATCGTAAACGCATTATCCATCGATGGGAATATCAATGTGCCGTTACGGGTTTCAATAAACTCGACATTCTCGTAGCTTCTCATATCCTACCGTGGAAAGACTCGACCGACCAACAGCGTCTGGATGTGAATAATGGAATCTTACTCTCTCCCACCTACGATGCTCTTTTCGATAGGCATTTAATTAGCTTCGAAAACAACGGGGAAATCATTTTAAGCCCGGCTATTGCGCAAAAAGCTTATGATCAAATCGGTGTCACCCCGCAAGACAAAATAAGCAAACCCTTTTCCGACGATAACAAATGGTTCATGGATCAGCATCGACAGCAGTTAGTTTTATAGCATGAGTAAGAGCAGATTCCCTTAAAACAATTGCATGACGCAGGCTCCATTTATGGCACAATCAATCACTTATAATGCCCGAGAACCAACGATTTGGTATCGAATAACAATTGATGCAAGGCAGACGATTGTTCCATGAGAAGGCTCATATCTGCGTCGCCATTTTGGAAGTTCCA
>JAGYLP010000068.1 GCA_018401015.1 Bacteroidales bacterium | reverse complement strand
TCAAAGTTTTCATGTACAAAAGATTATTGGAGGGTTACGATTTTTTGTGAATTAATAAACTGGTCGCCCGCCATGCGAACAACGAATACGCCGGGTTTACCGGAAAATGGAATGGTATGCAAGCCTGTTCCTCTCAACTGCTCAGCGAGAACCACCTGACCACTCATGTCGACCAGGTGTAACTGCGTGTTGCTAAGCTCGGTGCGCACATACAAATTGCCTTGGTAGTACCAAGCGGTAACTGGCTCAATGTTGGCAATTTCGTCCAAATCGCGGTTACCGAAATGAACCAGGAAGCGGTTCGGAGCGTCGCCTTCTTCGCTGCTAAATGCATATTTCGGACTCACAGTGAGTGAATGATGCTTATTCCATTTGCGGTCGTATAACCAAACCTGCTCAGGGAAATTTTCGAGACCGGTAATACTTATTTCGAACTGGCCGGGCTCGCTCACCTGGAAGTGATAAGGAATGTACATATCGGGAGTCAGTTCCGGGACAACGTGCGTGCTCAGTCGGTATTTATCGACACTGGCATAGAACGAAGGTCCAAATCCTGGTAGGAAATCGCTATCGAATTGCGAATCGTAGGATTCGGTAGCCTCCGGATGCACGTAGAAATTGCTTTCCTGTGCAGTACGATAAGTCAGGTCGCGGACGAGTAATTGGAAACCGGTGCGTTCCGATTTATAAAAGGCTGGCGTTCCGCTATTGTGAACTCGGGCGGATGCCGGAATAACGAATGATCCGCTGGTGGTGACCGAAGCGAGATTCTCCACTTTAACCATGAAGGCATTTCCCGGAGGAATTACCCCTTCGGCAGCCAAATCGCTGTAAGAAGCATTCTCCCGATTCCAAATTTTCGCCACTCCTGCAATACGATTCAAGGACCAATCGCCATTATTCCAGGATAAACCACTAGTGTACGGATTTCCGATTAAGTGCCACGGACGCGTAAAGGCAGGATTTTCACCTTCGGCAGCAAAATAATGGCTCTTAATAGAATCGACAGCATGATTGTTCACTTTTATCGTACCAGTAAACGTGCGGATGGTTTCTGGTGTTAATTCATAAGCAATGAGGTAACCCTGACCAACATTGAAATTAGCACCATAATCAACCGAAGGGTCGGTTCCCGGTACGGCTGTCCAGTCGGTAGATTTTTTATTCACCCATTGATTGGTAAAGGTGTTCCATGCATAGAAATCGTATCCGGATGCTGCTGGAGTCCATTCACCTTCAATTGCTTCGGCAGCTACCGGAGAGGCAATCATGTGCCATCCATTAGCCGTGTATAAAAGATTCGCCCAATTATCGGCACCCAAACCTTCGATATACCGTTCCATGGTTACATCAACGGCCGTGTTTGCAATGAGCGAACCGGTGGCAGTAGCATCACTTTTAATCACAATGCCTGTAGCTCCGGCATTGTTGGTTAAGGTTCCTTCCACGGTTAGTTTACCGCTGGTGGCTATCGTTAAATCGGCATCTTCTTCGATGGTACAATTAAGTATGCTGGCTGTTTCCGATAAGATAGGTTGGTTTGTCACATTGGGAATATTGATGCTGGAACCGGCTGGTGGAACTAAGTTCAAATCCCAGTTAGCCGCGGTATTCCAATCTGTCGATTCCGATCCGTCCCAGGTAATAATCGCTTCGGCTAAAACAAAGTCGGAGAAGGTAGTAAACGAAGTGGAGCTGGTATAATACCCTGTGTTCGAATCGTAGCTTGTATTCGCAATTTCCCAGCTGGAACCACTGTATTTGAGAATACGAACTAAGACATCGTCCGACGGAATAAAATCATCGCCTTTCGTAAGGCTGATGGTGTATTCGCGGCTGGAAGAACCCGATTCCGTGACGTTCCAGTAGCGGTTCACTTTACTTTCGTAACCAGCGGGAAGAGCAACACCATAGGCTGCTTCGAATTGTTCCACGCTTACATCGGAGCTACCTGTTAAGGAAGAGTAATTCAGTTTAACCGGACGGTATTTACCCTCCTTTCCAATGGGAAATTCTTTTTCGCCGGTTCCGCTGTAACCTCTGGTGAGTTTTCCACCCACGTGTGCCGAAGCACCGGGTGTTCCGGCAATGCTTGCCGAGGCACCCAATTTTAGTGCAGCCGAGGAGGTCGATATTACTCCCTCGGTAAGGGTGAGCGTGCCGGTAACCGTTTGATCTTGGCTAAGACTAACCCCGGCGGCATTGTTAACCGTTAAACCACTCATGGACGCAGGTTCTGTGCCGCCCATGGTTTGCTGGGTAGTTCCGTCGAGGCTGATGGTGGTTGAACTTAAGCTCAAACCTTGTTTAGCATTGCTGAAATTTCCTTTCAGGGCAATGCCTGCCGGCACCGAGGCGGGAGCAGCACTTGCACCAAAGCCCAGCGAATGGTATTTCCCGTCGCCACCGTTAGGAGTAATAACCGCTCCTGTTCCGTTGTAGGTGATGGTATTGATAAACGTACCCACATCGAATACCGCATTGGTGTTCAGGGTGATTGCATTATTTACGGTGATGGTGGCGTTTTCCTCCATCTGAAACCGGGTATCAGCAGCGATGGTTACGTCGTGCAACGTAGCGCTTCCCGAAAAAGTTGCTAATTCAGAAGCAGATGCAAGGGGATAATCAAAGACCAAATTAGAGCTTGATGCACCGGTAATTCCCGTTCCGCTTAAGGTCCCAATTCCGGTAGAATTATTTGTTCCTCCTTTTAGGGTAAGGGTGTTACCACTGTTTATGGTTAATGTTCTGTCAGGGTGAATGGTAATCGATTTGGCAACAGCATTAGCAATATCTATTTGTGGACTGTTCGAAGCGGTAGCCTTAACATAAACATCGTCCGTTTCGGATGCTAAAGCACCTCCTTGCCAGTTCTCGGTACTGCTCCAAATTCCAGCATTATTAGGACCTAACCATTCAAAGTCGGCCGATAGTTTCTCCGCAATGATCCAGTATTTCCCTTGCTCTCCTACCGCCTTGCCTGTAGTAAGATAGTCGATTTTATGTCCGGTAAGTTGTATCCATTTTTGGCCGGAAGTAGCCAAATCCATGGAAGTAACTCCATGCTCATGAGGGGTATAATTGGTTCCGTAGCTAATGTGGTGATCCCAAATTACAAAACGATTTTGATCGGGAGTATTCACCAGTTCATCGTCGCGGTAATGCAACCGTAAATTAATGGTAGCTGCTACATCGCCGTCGGTGCGAATAATTTGATAAATGCGCTGCACCGGATTATAATCTGTTTTGATATCTGGGTTACCGTCATTCGGATCGTCATCAACCGGCTTACCCTCTTCATCGAGATCGTAGGGACTATTCGGATGCACGCCATACGTTTCTCCCTTGGTAATCACGAAAAGAAGCTCTGTCGGTGTGGTTGCACCACCAAAAATAGTAATGCTGGTATTT
>JAGYLP010000067.1 GCA_018401015.1 Bacteroidales bacterium | reverse complement strand
TCACCCAATCCATCACCCTTTTAATCGCACCATACTGGAATTGAAATAAAGGCCAAAAGGCTTGTTGATTGTACGTGAATTTAGCTTTTAATCGCACCATACTGGAATTGAAATATTGGATATGGTATTGGCTCTATCACAGCCTTACGCCTTTTAATCGCACCATACTGGAATTGAAATCAACCTCAAATGACTGAACGTATTTATCTTCTACTACTTTTAATCGCACCATACTGGAATTGAAATACAGGCTTTGGTGATTGGTATAGAACTTAATAATTTCTTTTAATCGCACCATACTGGAATTGAAATGAAAAACGAAGAGCCGCTTGTTGTGCCGCTGCATCACTTTTAATCGCACCATACTGGAATTGAAATTCCACAGCGGATGGCTGATCTGCAACCTGAAAAGCCCTTTTAATCGCACCATACTGGAATTGAAATCATTAAGGTTGACGAACAAACACCAACCCGGCGATGCTTTTAATCGCACCATACTGGAATTGAAATCTTTTTTTTACGGCAAACAAAACAGGTGAGTTTATTTCTTTTAATCGCACCATACTGGAATTGAAATACGACGACTGGCACAGCGTGAACCGCTATCTGATTACTTTTAATCGCACCATACTGGAATTGAAATATGCGCTACGTTGAGGGGATACCTGGAATTAATTATCTTTTAATCGCACCATACTGGAATTGAAATAGTACTGCAATGACAAAAGAGCAATTAATAGAACTGACTTTTAATCGCACCATACTGGAATTGAAATGCTCTTTCTCCGGCTGTTCATCAGCATCATCAATATCTTTTAATCGCACCATACTGGAATTGAAATCAGCTTGCGCGTGAGCGCCTTCATTTCGTTGTCGTTCCTTTTAATCGCACCATACTGGAATTGAAATTTGAAAAAAGTCTGGATTCCTGCTTTTTCCATGCTTGCTTTTAATCGCACCATACTGGAATTGAAATGATTGAGTCCGGCCTGTTTAAATCGCCGCATTTGGGCTTTTAATCGCACCATACTGGAATTGAAATTTATGATGTTTTATTAAAATTCGCCTAAATCAATTGCTTTTAATCGCACCATACTGGAATTGAAATGAATATGACAGCGAAACGCAAAAGCTGATTGAAACGCTTTTAATAGCACCATACTGGAATTGAAATAAAATTGGCCGTTGAGGTCAGAACTAAAAAGGATAAACTTTTAATCGCACCATACTGGAATTGAAATTTTGTTAATTACCTAATTGATAAACTCATCGAGCATCTTTTAATCGCACCATACTGGAATTGAAATCCGGCGGCGACAATCCGGATGTGTCAGCAAACTGGCTTTTAATCGCACCATACTGGAATTGAAATTTGCTTCCGCCTTGCCGCCACATGGGAGCAAGCCTTCTTTTAATCGCACCATACTGGAATTGAAATATATTTTTTGACAGCTTCACTATGGAACCTGCGATCCTTTTAATCGCACCATACTGGAATTGAAATTTTGGAAAAAGATATGGAAAATCTTAGTGTAAGACTCTTTTAATCGCACCATACTGGAATTGAAATTTGCTTCCGACTTGCCGCCACATGGGAGCAAGCCTTACTTTTAATCGCACCATACTGGAATTGAAATAGAATGCGCCGGCGATTTGTCCAATACCGGCGCCCAGCTTTTAATCGCACCATACTGGAATTGAAATGATTTCCTTTTTGGTAGATTAGTGCCGGATTGAGTCCCTTTTAATCGCACCATACTGGAATTGAAATAAATGAGCTAGTATCGTTTCGATATACCTGTTTCCGGCTTTTAATCGCACCATACTGGAATTGAAATCAATCAACTTATTGGGATGGAGCAAGTTCTGGATTTACTTTTAATCGCACCATACTGGAATTGAAATTGTCATTATCTGATTTGGTTAGAAGATCAATGTCCTCTTTTAATCGCACCATACTGGAATTGAAATCCTCTACTTAGTCGCATTCTGACGCCTTTGGCTGTTCTTTTAATCGCACCATACTGGAATTGAAATAGAATGCACCGGCGATTTGTCCAATACCGGCGCCCACTTTTAATCGCACCATACTGGAATTGAAATATGCTCGGAACATGCAGAAATCAGCGCTTGCCCAGGCTTTTAATCGCACCATACTGGAATTGAAATGAGAAAGATTTGAAAATTGAAAACCCTAAAAATTAACTTTTAATCGCACCATACTGGAATTGAAATCGCCCAGGCTGCGCGCACCCTTGTCGCCCTGGGTGCTTTTAATCGCACCATACTGGAATTGAAATTAGGCTGCGCTGCTATGATGCGCCGGTCTAATATCCACTTTTAATCGCACCATACTGGAATTGAAATACCACGAAGCCCGCGCGCTGATGAGCGCCTATGTGCTTTTAATCGCACCATACTGGAATTGAAATTACGGAGTTAGTGAGGAGGACGGTTTAGTTGTAACTTTTAATCGCACCATACTGGAATTGAAATCAGGCATGAGCTAAGAAATTTTTATTCCGGTGTCCTGCTTTTAATCGCACCATACTGGAATTGAAATGACGTGCTTTCATCCAAAAAGACTATGGATAAACTTACTTTTAATCGCACCATACTGGAATTGAAATGAAGATTAATTTAAAATAAATAATACCATGAACAAACTTTTAATCGCACCATACTGGAATTGAAATCCAAATACCCTTTTATCACTTCCGGGTTTAGTAATATCTTTTAATCGCACCATACTGGAATTGAAATACAGGTACTGATTATTTTGTTCAAAAGCGGTGGATTCCTTTTAATCGCACCATACTGGAATTGAAATATACCTGAAACAAATCCTTATGAAAGAATACTGACTCTTTTAATCGCACCATACTGGAATTGAAATATTCTCTCAAATGGTGAAATTGTAGATAAATCAATGCTTTTAATCGCACCATACTGGAATTGAAATTCGTGTAGATAGCCGCCGTCAACACCCGTTTGTTTCCTTTTAATCGCACCATACTGGAATTGAAATCCTACAAGTAATTCCTTGTCGGCAAGGTTTAGGTATCTTTTAATCGCACCATACTGGAATTGAAATCGTGGAAATTGGTCATATCTTCCGCACAGCCAGCATCTTTTAATCGCACCATACTGGAATTGAAATAACATCAACAACGGAAACTGGGAAATTATGCGTAAGTCTTTTAATCGCACCATACTGGAATTGAAATTGTTTACGAAAACAATTATCCCGATGTTAATTTCGCCTTTTAATCGCACCATACTGGAATTGAAATCCGGCAAATACAACAACAACGAAATGCCTTACGGCGCCTTTTAATCGCACCATACTGGAATTGAAATACGACACATGACATCGGTTGGACATACAGGGTTATTCTTTTAATCGCACCATACTGGAATTGAAATAAATCTGTCGGGTGGGTATATCCTGCCTTCCATTCGCTTTTAATCGCACCATACTGGAATTGAAATTTTATCCGGG
>JAGYLP010000066.1 GCA_018401015.1 Bacteroidales bacterium | reverse complement strand
AATATTACCGCTATGCAAACCCGTATTTCTATGGCCTGGATACTTTTTAAGTGAAAAGTGAAAAGTGAAAAGTGAAAAGTGAAAAGTGAAAAGTGAAGGGCGCAAAGGTCTCGCAGAGAGCGCAAAGAGAACAGTGATAAAGTTAGTCTTCAGCCTTGAACTTGGATCCGATTATTTCGACTTGAATCAAATCTGCATAAATCCGTCAAATCCGTGTCATCCGTGTTCTAAGTGTGAGTGAAAAGTGAAGAGTGAAAAGTGAAGAGTGAAAAGTGAAGGGCTGTCAATCCCTAAATATGGTTGACCGGTTGGGTTAACCTCTCGATTGATTATTCTGAATTTCACGGGGGAATTACCTCTAACCTTTTGAATACAAAGGTTAGAGGCAATCTCTTTAGCTTGAACGAGGATGTTTCTAACGGATTACGGAATATTAACCATAGAAATCAAGATTCGGGAAATTCGCCACTTCGCGTTGCTTGGTTAGCACTAATTGTCTATCGCCTTTTCGGGTCCGATAAATAACCAGGCTTATGTTCTGCTGACTGTAAGCGGAACGATATAAGACGGCTACTAAACGCTCGGTTTCGAAAAACCCGGCTAGATGCTCCACTTCGGGATAAAGGGAAACCTGGGTTCGGATAAACAGGGGAATTTCCTGCTGTTCATAACGACTAAAACGCGACTCATCGACCACTTTAAAGAGCCAGGTGCTTTGCCTCACTCCATGATACGCTTCGTTGAGGCAAATGAGTCGCTTTTTCGAGAATAGAGTATTGGACCAAAACCAGTTGACCCACCGATCTTGGTTCAAGGTCCAGAATTGATGGGTTCGCTGGTGAGAGGTCTGCACCGAACTAGCCAGCAACTCATCTAAATCCCATACCAGTGCCCAATGAAAATTCGCCCAAAAAGCAAATGGTTTCGGAGCATCGTTGGTGTTGACATGATAGGCAATTGCCACCTGATTTTCATCGAAAGGAATGAAAACAGTCCGAAGGGAGGAGGTAAAATCGACCAAGACCGCTCGAATGGGATGCGTATTGCGAATTAATCGTTGCTGGTGGTCCAATCCGGGAGTAAAAGCTTGATACGCAGCCGGACTTAGCTCGATGATATCGGTATTTTCTACACTATACCACATGTGTTGAATATCGAAATCGATGCTTCGCTTACCGCGCGCATCATAGCTTATGGTGAATAAGGAAAAAGGGAGCAAACCCGGCGGATCCACAATGCTGTAGAGATGATTTAAGGTTTCCATCCTATTCCTGATTTGGTAAAAAGTGTGGCGTGTTCATGGCCAGGAAAGCATGCGTTTGTGAGAACAAGGTTCCTCCGCTCGGAATCGACTGGCTCTCCTGAATCTCGTCGTCGGTGAAATAAAAGCACCAGTCGGTATCGAGTACCAGGCACATGCGTGGATTAATCCCTCGGTCGGATTTGATTTTGTCGCGCATATCGGTGGCCATATTCAATAAATCCTGCTGAAGGGTTTGCATTCGTTTGCGAAGTGGCAGGTTCAACACATCGGGCGAATAGCCATAAGCATGAAAACCGGGGTATTCCTTTACATCTTGTTTTTCAACTTTGCCAAAAAGATGAATGGGAATTTGCATGTACATAGCGCTAAACATGCGCACAATCACGTATGGGAATCGGCCGAAGCCGGGAGTTTGAATCGGGAAATCGAAGTTTTTAGATTGATTTTTCATGGTTCTAAGGATTAAAGGGTTGAAAAAACCTGTTGTAGTAATTTTTCATCGGTATCGATACCGACCAGGACGGTGGCGATGGTATCCACAAGGCGAGCGGGAACAATTCGGCCCAAAGCCGTTCGGGAAGGCTCGAACCCCATGATGACTTCTTCGATAGAACCTTCTTGTAAATAGGCCGTTAGATACACGATCTTCTCTAAGGTTTCAGGATCTTTACTTAATCGGTAGAATTCGTTTACACCCGGCACCTCGACCGCCAGCACCAGATCGTAGGTAGGCCGATATCCTTCGATCATGCCAGCGATAGACTCGGATCGGGTGCGGATAAATACCGCAAAAGTGTTTACGAACTCCATGGAACCGATATAGATATCGGACTCTCCTACGATATCGTTGGTCAACTGCCAATCGATCAAAATATGCTTCAAAGTCCCCACTTTGAGTGCGTTACGCAGGGGTAGTTTTTCATAAGGCTGCATCCATTCGGTCCAGCTGGTTTGAGCCGAAAGGAAGCGCAGATGAGGACTCAAATCGCGTGCATGATGGTTCAACATGTTAACGAGAGACTGATCTTCGGGCAAGCCAACCTTGCTTGCAAAGCCCTGGCCGAACAGAAAATTGTTGCAGCCGAAACGTGACATTAAAAAGTTCATACAAATAAGTATTAGTTAATAAATCTTATTTGTATTCCGCAAAAAACAGGATTCTAGTCGTTTATTTTGACGCTTCGTCCGTATTATTTGACCACCGTGGTGACTTCACTCGGTTGGTACCCATTTAAGGGTTCGAAATACGAGGCAAAAATAGGATGCTTTTTAAGCTTTTGCAAATAAAAAAATCAAAAAAGGATTCCTTTTCGACGAATAATCGCTCATGAAGCGAAAGAATCATTCAACTTCGATTCAAAATCGCCGAATAAGCCGATTATTATTCCCGGTAAAATCGGTATCATCGGCTTGGATGCGATAGAGGTTCATCCCGGAAATATGTCCCGATAAGAGTGATTTAACCAGTACCGCTATCATTTTCTCCCCGTTGAAAAATCCCTCCAGATTACCTGGGCGAGGATGCACTCCGAACTGCGATCCGATAAAGAGTGGAATACGTTCGGCTTCAATCCGATTAAACACGTCTAAAGAAACCTTTGTAACAAGCTCCGGGGGAAAATCGACTGGCGGATAGCCTTTTTCAAGCATTTTAAATCGGATCCGCACATAGGCAGGATCTTCTAACCACTTGCTGAGCCAAGCATGTTTTTGGTAAAACTGATGAATGGAATCGATGGAGTTCATAGGCAGATTTTTCAAAGAAGCAATAAAAAGATCCATGTTAGCAAAAAGCTGTTTTAGCGTACCTCAGCATCCATGGTTACAAAATCAGGGAATAAGTTGCGTAAAAAAGGAAATTGATGGAGCAGGTCCTTCCGTTGTAATCCGGGGATTAGGATGAGCTGCTTTTCTTGTACCATTAATTGAAAACGTCCCGAATGCCCGGCTTTATAGTACTTTATTCCGGTAACCTGGAATGCTTCATCGAGGGTTAAGAGCCAGGCATCGTCTGTTAAACCGGTAAAATCAACCAGGGTTTGAAGGTGAGAATGAGAAAGGCACAAATGGATGGCCTTGTGCAACAGGAAGAAACTTATAATTTCGACATACGATTTACCAGAAACCTGCCGATTTAGTTCCCGAAGCCAATTCGGGTAATTGGATGGTTCGATTGGGGAAGATTGACTCATCGCTCTTTGATTCATTTGGGTTAAACAGAAAATCCAAATTTAAGAAGAAAGTTGAGGTTAAGACTGCTTCGGCTAATCTTTCTTTTCGAAAGTCAGCTTTGCTTCCCGGAAGCTGTTGGCTGTTGGCTGTTGGCTAGTGCGTTGTTGCTGGCTTTCCCTTGAACTG
>JAGYLP010000065.1 GCA_018401015.1 Bacteroidales bacterium | reverse complement strand
TCATTATTGAGCCAAGCAAGCTTCTGCATGCTGATTTCGGACGTGTTCTGAATGGAAAGGTTGGAGTTTGTTGTGAGCGATATGGGGAAGTAACGCAACAGAGAACCAAAAATGAATTTCTATATGAAAGCTAATCTTACACCCATAGAAATCCACCCTTGGGGTTCTTTCCCTGAAAGCCCCAAGGATGGAAAAAATCTTCTTCTTGGGTCCTTCCCTCCTAATAAATTCACCATTAGGAGTGAAAATTTTCACGAGGGAATAGATATGAATTTCTTTTATGGTAGTGTATCCAATTCATTTTGGTCATTATTTCAACATGCTTTTGGTTTGACCTTTGAGTTACCATTCGATCTCCCTAAGCTAAAAGAATGGATCGAGAATAATCATTGGGTTTTTGCCGATATAGTGCTTAAAACAGAGCGAGTTAAGGACAGTGCTGCTGATAAAGATTTGCGGGTTCAAGCTTGGAATAGTTCTACTATCTCTAAAATCTTACAAGAGAATACGATTGAACGAATATATTTTACAAGCATATGGGTGATGGATAAGTTTAAAAACCTGGAATTGAATGGATTAGATTTAGGTGGTCAAAAAATTTTACTCATTTCACCCTCCAAGCAGTCTTGCATTAATATGGGTCGGAGTCGCTATCTCCATTTATTGCCAAAGGGAGAAAACGAAAGTTGCCTGGAGTACAAAAAGAGATACTACGCTACATTTTTGAATCCCGGTTTTTAGGGTAGGTAATAATGAGAATTTTCACAACGTCAGTTTTATAAAAATAAGAATATGAAAAAGAATTATGCTGTACTTTTTACAATTGGGCTACTATTGCTTCTAGCGGTCATAACAAATCCAAATCAAGGTCGTCACCAGGAAGTAATCAGGGGGAAATTTAATTCGTATTTGCAAAAAGCGATGTCGGAAGGACTTTCGGAAACGGACAATGAATGGGAACAAGCCGGACAAGCTATGGGTATGATGCTTGCTACAGCCATTATTGACCAAGTAATTTCAAATTTGGTGACTACAGACAATTACTTGATTTTTTCCATTACAAAATTATCATGGGAAGATGAATCAAAAGTGATTGGAATTGGAGCTTTTGGGAATGTATTTATTACCGGAAAATTAGATGAAGCGCTGAATGAAGGGCTTCTAAGTGAGTGATCCCGATTGTAATGCGGGATTTAGCTCATGACGTGTAAATTCACAGCAGCATGGTTTGCGCCGAAACTTTGCTTTTAAAAGGCTCTGTGAAACGATAACAGTAAGTTATGTCTAATCTCTCTAACTACTAATTATGAAAACACACAAAATGAAACCATTGATATTTCTTGTTTTCCTTATGCCTATCTTCCTAATAGGTTGCGAACCAACTGCCAATGATATACCACTGGGGGAAATTAATCAACATAGAAACTATCAAGATAGTAAAGGTAAAGAGTTTGTTAAGGATGAATACATTAAATTGGTAAATGAAAACCCAAATTCTCCTGAAGCATTATATTTTTTGGCTCGCTGTGAATTCAATGAAGATGAAGCTTTAAAACATTTGGAAAAAGCGTTAAACATAAATCCTGAGTTTTATTACGCCTTATTACTGAAGGGAAATATTTTATCTAGCAAAGCACGGTATGAAAATGCGGTAGAATTATACTTAACATGCATTAAGATTGACTACAATAATGTCATGGCTCATACAAACTTAGGTAATCTATATTATAAAATTGCTGAGTCTGAGAATAATTTAGAAAGAAAATTAGAAAAGTTTAAGCAAGCTCTTTCAGAGTTTAATATTGCTGTATCCAAGGAAGCGGTAATGAATGTGCCAATAATCGAGGAGTGGGTTAATGAATTGAATACATTAATAAGCAATTTGGAAACTGAAATTAAGGAGAAGGAGAAGGAAAGGGTGAAATGCAAAAACTTAGCTGGCTATTATGTAGGCGATATTCAAATTGGATATTTATATGGATATGCCAGTATCCGAATAAAAGAAGATTGTTCATGCACATATAAATACAGTGTAATGATGCCATCTGGCAGAGAGGAAGGGGCAACAGAATACGGTGATTTAGTTGATTTTAAAGTAATGCAACCATCCAATGTGTCATGTGAATTGGATTGCAGACCATATGGAGGTAAATATCCTTTTTCATGGAATAGTTCAGGGTTGGTTATGATTGATGGTTTCAGTCAGTCTGCTGTGCTGTATAAAAATTAATTCGGCTTTCAACGGCTAACTTTCATTGAACCGATATGTCGCACTGGTAGTCCTCCCTATTCTTCTGACAAACTCGAATTTACAAAGGTGTCATGTGAATTGTTATACCCGGGAATTGCCCATTCCGAATAACAGTCGAAATTCGTTCTTACAATCATTTTTAATAATTCTATTTAATACCAAAAAAGCTATGGAAGAAAAAAACAAAAATGAAAATGTGGGGGTAGATAATCCTCATAGTCAAATTAATAGTGATAAAATTAATGTTAGAAAACGTTATCACGCTTTGAGAATTATCGCTGGTGTGTATAACGTTATGGCATGGGTAATTATCGCCGGATCATTTATAGGTCTTATCATTGTTTTTGCAGATGAAAATTTCGGTACTGGATTGGCAATATTATTCGGTGGTTCATTACTAGCACTAGGATTGTTCGCTATCGCAGAATCCATCAAAGTTTTCATTGATATTGAATTTAATACTCGAAAAGTGGCAGAGAAATGAATACTCATACACTTAAACAAGGGTTACTGCAATTATAATTTCTATCGATAATCAAATACTTTACGAAGAGAGTTCGATGCTGTGTTATATCAATTTAAGCATCAATCGAATACCTTTGAGTTACTCAACCTTTACAGTATGACTCTACAGGTGAATCAAAATCCTATAATTTATTTAGGCGACGACCTGGAAGTTTGTGAAGGAGACATAGTTACATTCTCTGCGGGAAATGGGTTTGTAAACTATGCTTGGTCAGATGGGACTCAAACTGCTGATATTCAAGTAAACCAAGCAGGTAGCTACTCCGTCACTGTAATTGATTCCAATGGTTGTGAAGGTTCTGATCAAGTTGCATTGTTTACGCATTCGCAACCTATCGTTCTTTCACAACCAATGAATCAAACTGCGTATCTAATGGATGATGCAATTTTTAGTGTTGCTGCAACCAATGTTTCAAGTTACCAATGGCAAACCAATCTAGGACTTGGTTATCAAAATCTATTTGATGCCGGACAATATTCCGGAGTAAATACTTTTCAACTTACAGTTTCAAACCTCGCCTCGTCCAATGATGGCCAACTCTTCCGTTGCATCCTTAGTAACTGGGAATGTGCTGATACCAGTTCGCATGCAAGCTTGCAAGTAAGGAATGAGCTTAGTATTCGCGAAGATTTTGAAAAGCAAATCAAAGTTTTCCCAAATCCCGCAAGGGAGGAAATCAATATCCTCCATACGGAATTGCATCCAAACATGACAGCGACGTTTTATGATAGTGCCGGGAAACGTGTTCTTTCAACGAAAATTAACGCGTTGAACACCCGATTAAATTTAATCGGATTAAGCTCAGGTTCTTATTGGTTAAGAGTAAGTACTTCTGAAAAGATCGCATATTCAACATTAATTCAACTACAACCATAGATTGCAACAAGTGAATTTCATCTTTAGCATAGTTAATTGAGTTTGAAAGAGTTTTTAGCAGAAATCATTTCGAGTTATTCATTTAGATCATAGTGCCTAACCATTTTGATAAACAAAATTTATCATAGGTGGAGATGTAAAATTTAAGTTTTCAATATGGCATAATTCGCCTATTTTAGTTCCAAATTCAATCTCACTCTATGAAACTACCCCTATCCCTCCTAATTCTCCTGGCGCTTGCTGGTCAAGCGCTGGGAGATGATTTTAATATTTGGTGCCTGAAAACAGCTCACGATAAAAACCTGAC
>JAGYLP010000064.1 GCA_018401015.1 Bacteroidales bacterium | reverse complement strand
GTACCTGTACGAACCTCCTCAAATTTTAAATGTTGAAGTTGGGAAATGCCCTTGCAATGGCTTTCCCTATTTCGTCAGCATCCCCTCCGATAGCCTCATAAACGGCACAGCTCCATTTTCCTATCAATGGTCAACTGATCCTGTTACGGTAAGCGATACGCTGTTTAATCCACCTCATGGAGCATATACTGTTACGGTTACCGATGCCAATGGTTGTGAGGATGTATTCGACTTTAATATTCTCTGCTTAAATTTAGAATATCGGGATATTTACGATGCTACATGTAATACAGTATGCAATGGCTGGGTTGAATCCTTAGGAGTCAGCATTAATCCGTGTGGCGGCACTATTACCTTTCCAGTAAGTTTTGAGTGGTCGAACGGACAAGTGTACCTGCCTGGAACAAATGTTACTAATCTTTGCCCGGGAGAGTATTATGTAACTATTACTGATGCAGTGGGATTAATGGGAATTGATACCGTCATCATTGAACCAAGCTACAATCCAACTTTATCTACTAGTATAAATCATAATACTTGCCTTGGACTATGTGATGGATATGTTGAAGCAACCTTAAATAATTCATCGGCCTACCCGATCATAGATTTTACACTTTTCAACACGTCGTTTTATCAAAATATTTCCTCTTCCATTCCTCTAGGGGAATTCGACAATTTATGTGAGGGAACATACATGCTTTTAGCAACGGATTCAAATGGTTGTGCTGATTCCGTATCTGTTGAAATTCAAACCCTTGAATTTTACAATGAGCATAACTTGATTGTAAATAGTTGTTCCTCTGGTGATACAATGCAAATTGAACTTTCTACCACCGGATACTACCCCCCTTTTAGCTATCAATGGAGTCATGGTCCAACTACTCAGAACGTCCAAATTACTACCCCCGGCACCTATTATGTGACTACAACAAATAATAATAATTGTCAAATGGTCGATACCTTTAATATAGGTTTCGAAGATTTAGAAGTATTATTATTTCCAACTCCACCGACTTGCGCCACCATTAACAATGGTGAAATAGAAATTATTATTAATGGGGGCATGCCACCCTACATTTTTGAATGGAGCACAGGAAGTACCAATCAAAATCTAACCGGACTAAACATAGGACAATATCAGGTAACAGTAACAGATGCTCTCGGTTGCACAAAAACTGAAACAGTTTCGTTTACCGATTTTCTGTATTTATCTTCTAACCTACACGTTACTCCACCTACCTGTGTGGATGCAAACAATAATTCTACCCTGGGAAGTATTGATCTTACGCCACAAAATGGCGAAGCCCCTTATTATTTCTTATGGAGTAATAGTGCAACAACCGAAGATTTGGACAATTTGCTGCCGGGTACTTACACAGTAACAATTATGGATTCTTATGGATGTGAAGTATTTAATTCAGCTTCTGTGCCTGACTACACACTAATTATTGATTTACACGATATTGGCCAAGGTTGTGATGGGGATTCCACCGTTTTAGCTCTACTCGAAAACGGAACCATCGATGCAGCCGTTTATGGAGGAACCCCTCCCTACACCTACTCTTGGAATGTATCGGGAAGTGACGCTCACTTATCTGGTTTACTGGATTCAACCGTTTATGTTTTAACCGTCACCGATGCAAACAATTGCTTTGGAATCGATTCCATTGAAGTAATGTCGCAACAAGTTATTGACCTTAGAAATGGTTGGTCCTATTGGTCAACTTATATTAATTTAGAAGATGTGGATGTTTCCGATTATTTTAATGCGAATGGATTATCAGCCGATATTATTATCATGAAGAATCACAATGGTGATGTTTACTGGCCGATATATGGGATAAACTTCATAACTGAATTCAATAAGGAATACGGTTATCAAATTCTAATGCCTAATACAGGGAACTTCTCGTTTACCGCTCGAGGCAGCTTGATTTGTCCTGAAGATTGTCCTATATTTGTCGATAATGGATGGAGTTTTATACCCTATGTTAGAAAAACACCCAATGCGATTTTTGATGAACTTGGTTCGTATAATAGTTATATCGACGCAGTAAAAAACTCCGATGGGAATCTTTATTGGCCAGCTTTTGGAGTAAATACTATCGATTCTTTGTACCCTGGCGAAGGCTATACTATTAAACCAATTACTCCTTTCTCCTTCACTTATACTCCCAACGACAATACCATTGGAACTAAAACCATACAAAATGCAATTTACCCAACATTCGACAATTCCGATATTCGAACCGATGCCTTTATGATAGTTGGGATTCCAACCACTGCCTGGGAAACCGAACCAAATCATGGCTCTTTAATCCTGGCAATAGGAGAAAAGAATCAAGTGGTAGGGCGCGCATACTATTACAGCGAATTTCTAGGAATCGTATTATATGGGGATGATAGTTCTACCTTATTAGAAACGGAAGGACTCAGCGAAGGAGAAAGCTTTACCCTGGAAATTGTAAATCAAAGCACGAAGACAAAAACGAAGGCTCAAATAGATCTAAAGAGCTGGCAACGAGGTGATGGATATTTCCAAAAAGAAAAAATCAGTGTAGTGGCACCCAAATCCGATATTTTAATTGAAAATGTTAGTCCTATCTCAACTTTCCAAATTCTTCCAAACCCAAACTCCGGCGACTTTAAGGTGGTGGTAGAAGCCCAGCAGGATATCCTGGTTAATCTGAGTATTAGAAACATGCAAGGGCAATTAATTTATGCAAAGCCAAGCATTTCATTTAATTCAGGATCGAATACCATCGAAGTTTCCAACCTGCCTGTTAGAAACGGAAGTTACATGGTTCAAATTCAAGCTAAAGGTTTAAATATGAGCAAAACCATGATTATTTCGAAAAACTAAATCAAGTCATGAAGAAATTAATCTTACTACTTATAATCTTGAGTACGATGGGGAGTTTACCCTCCCCTTCGTATGCTCAAGGGGAGGTTAATAATTGGATATTTGGTGGAAGAGATATTTGGTTAGAATTTTCCACAGGTGCTCCCGAGTATTCTTCTATTGCCATTCAGCAGTTCCCGGAAGTCGCTACCGGGCCTTACCCTCCGGGAGATTGGAATTTTAACCAATCCATTCCTTATAATTATTTTTTTGCTACAGCTTTTCAAGCAGCCAGTGTTAGCGATAAACATGGAAATTTACTTTTTTATGCTAACGGAGAAACCATTTACCATAAAAATTTAGATACCTTATGGACATCAAACAGCATACTTATTGATCGAACGGAGGCATACCAAAGTTTATTTATCCCTAAACCTGGAAACTCCAATCGCTATTATTATTTTTCTGTTCCAGGAAATTATTTGCATCTAGGTTTACGTTATACCGAATTAGACATTACACTAAATAATGGACTGGGGGGGGTGGTTGGAACTCCTCACCAGATTCTTATGTGGGAATCAGCCAGTAAAGTTACCGCAACTTATCATGCCAATGGTAAAGATATTTGGCTGCTTGCCCACGAAGTAAATTCGAATAATTTCAGGGCTTATTTAATAAGCGAAAGTGGAGTTTCACCGAATGATTACGTAGTAAGTTCTATCGGTAGTACCTACACCGTGAGTTGCTGTCCTACACCAGCCCCACAACATGGAACCCCGGTTCATGGTCAAATGAAGTTTTCTCCTTCCGGCGAGAACCTGGTCGTGGCAGTAGAGGGTTTTCATACCGTGGAAGTTTTTGATTTTAACAAAGAAACCGGGGGCTTAAGTGATCCCGTTACCATCAATCTTTTTCAGCCAAATTACGTGGAATTTTCTTTAGATGGAACCTTAGCTTATGTTGGAAACGCTTATTTTGTTTCTGGATTCCATTTTGATACATCCGGGATCTATCAAATCGATTTATTAGCAGGAAACTCCACCGCCATAGCCAATTCTATTTCTCGGACAACTCCGAACCCTTGGTTTTACGGTTCGACAATTTCTCCAGCAAATTGTGTAAATAGTATCCAATTGGCTTATGATGGTAGTATAATAATAAGTTGCAACAGGCATGAACCTGTAATAGGTTTGTTTGCTCCTCATTATTTGTCTGCTATAGCTAATGCCAATGCTCCTGTCCCTGAAAGTGAGTTAGTGTTGGATTACTATACTTTCCCTAACACTATGTTTCTACCTAGAAACCTCCCTTCCTTCTTCCCGCCATTCTTGGATAGGAACATCCTATTCGCCAATACCTGTTTGCACGATTCGGTGCTTATTTGTACCCAAACCAATACCCATTTCGATTCTATCCGCTGGGAATTTACCGATCCGCTTTTAGGGCTTATCTCTATTCCTAACCAGGATACTATTTATCATCAATTTCCCGGATTTGGCCCTTACGATATTAGCTT
>JAGYLP010000063.1 GCA_018401015.1 Bacteroidales bacterium | reverse complement strand
TGCATTCCACGCAGCATTGCTCCCAGTCTCCATCGACACAATACTACTTCCTTCAGCATCCAATTCCTCTGCCCGTAAACCATCGCGAAGCTGATAACTCGCCCCGGAAACCAACTCCCAGGAAGAACTCATCCGATACGTGTAATCCAATCCGGTCGATAAGGAACGATCGCTGAAATCGCGGGGCAATTCACCCTCATTGAACTCCCGATGATGATCGAATTTGGAATGTACACTGAACGTAAACTCCTGATTCTCCATACTCCGATTCGTTAAAATAGCCGCCCCTCCGATATTGTAATCGTCGTAAACGCTGGTAAAGGCATACGGAAACTCCTGACTATCATAAGCGGAGTTATCAAATGCCTGCAAGGTATTGTCGAATTGGTCGTAACTCAAGCGGGTCTTTAACTCCGTGTGCGACGATAGCCAGGTTTCTCCCAAATAATACCAATGCTGCTTCTTCCAAACGGGCCATTGCCAATATCGGGAACGCATCTGCGGATCGTCACCGGCATAAGGCGAAACTCCTTTTTCTCCGTCCAATGCACTGTAGGATAAAACATACCGATCGCGTTCATTCGGAGTAAACCCGAGCTTGATTGAATACTGTGCATCGCTAAAAGCGGAATTCTCGCGCGTACCGCCATCTTCTTCGTCGGAAATCAATTCATAACGCTTCGAAAGATTATAATCCTCGCGCTGATGATGAAAATAGGAAGCCTGAACGTAAAAATACTTCCGCTTGATGCCCATTTGAATTCCGGCATGATAACCTTTACTGCTCTCGATACCAGTCGAAACGGTAAGATCGAGAGGCTTTCGGGGCGATGCAGTAATCAAATTAATCGCTCCTCCCAAGGTGTTGTAGCCATACGACATGGGAGTCATGCCGGTAGTAACCTGAACCTTCGAAAAATCTACCATCTTAAACCGACTCAAATCGATGCTGCCATCGTAGGGCAAATAAACCGGAACTCCATCTAATAGCACCGGAACAGACTGTATCCCAAATCCTTTTATCATTACCTCGCTCTCGTTTCGGGAACCGCTAAACCGAAAATTAACCGAAGGTAAAAGCTCAAGCGATTGAGCCAAATTGAAATGATTCTCCCGCAGAGCTTGCTCTTTTAAAAGCAACTCCTCAGGCTTCAAGGCCGATATCTGAATCTCGCCCAACTCGTGAATACTATCGTTCAGCTGTAAAGGAAGACCTGCTGGTATGTTGTTGGCCAAACTACTCCCCCAAAAAGGAAACCCTAATAAAATAAGGAAAACTATTGATTTCATGATGCTTATGTGCTTGCTTGTTTCGATTCAACTAGCGTTATTCCCTTAAAGGAATAACGCTTCGAAAATAACGCTTTTCATCTAAGTTGAATCGGAAGCCAGAAGTGTTCTTGGGCACTATCCAAACAGGTTTTTTTTCTCGGCTAGAAATAAATCGAATTCCTGCTGTAATTGTCGAAACGATTCGATTACTGCTTTCCCTTTTTCGGTCACAATCGCTTCGCCTCCATTTTTGCCTCCACGCTGAAGGATGATGATGGGTTCACCTGCTAGTTCATTTAGCTTTTTGATGCTATACCAGGCTTTACGATACGACATCTTCATCTCCTGAGCCGCTTTCCGCAAGGAACCTAACTCTTCGATTTTACACACCAAATCGCTCTTACCGGAACCCAGGAACGACTCACCCTCTAGGGATAACCAAATACGTCCTTCTAAACACAAATTCTTCATATTCAAGCATTTTACCCATTTGCCATCGCATTTTCCCGAAGCAAAACCCCGTGCTGCAAAAACCTGAAGGAAAAGGATGGCCTAACGACCGCAAGTTAGATAAATTGTTGCCAGGGCACGTTGCCTTTGAGCAGTAAGATACCACCGGCACATCCATCAGTCTAAATGCTGAAATCGCTTTTAAAAGGTATAGCAGAAGATACATCCGCTCTCATCCGTGAAACGATTCCGATAGCTGCATTATCCTTTTAATGTCAAAAAAAAGAGCTACCCATTGGGCAGCTCCTTTCGAGTTTTCTTTTCGTATCAGTTAGTGAAAAGCGATTCCCGGATAGGACGATACGGCAACTTGCGGGATATTGGCTCCGTAAGTTTGATTTATAGCATCAATAAAGTAGTTTGCAAGAACCGCATTGGCCTGAGCAGTAAGATGTATGCCATCGAGCGAAAACGTATTTCCGGTAACAAAGCTTTGGGTAAACTGAATTCCATCCACGCGTAAACCACTCTCCGCTACTTCGTTCATGAGCTTATTCACATCGACGAAAGCTAACCCAAAAACTTCGGCTGCTTGCTGAATGGTGGCGTTATAATTGGCGGTGGCAACAGCAATCGAATTCAATTCGGATTCGGTTAGAATAAATTGTGGGGGAATTGGTTTCATGGTGCCCCAGTTTGCGCATTGAAGGGAATCCTGTGGCAGAGTCAATAATACGCGCTCATTTTCAGCAACTTGGCGAATCTGCAATTCGGCAGGCAATCCCAAAGCTCCCATGGCCGGATCGGCAATCACCATCGCATTGGCACCCAGGCTAAATTCGATTCGGTAAGGAAGCCCAAATTGCTCCATCGCTGCATTATAGGCTGCATAACCGGAGTTAAGCTGATCAACAATGACTGCCTGCTCCTCGCCTAACACAATTGGATTATAGGGAATGGTATTAAAAAATGCAGCTGTTTCGATGTCGGGAATATTCGCAACAACACCTTTGGCTCCCGTGGCAACTAAACTTTGAAGAAGCACTTGGTAGTAGGTCTCGAAATCGGCCGATGGAGTTATCGCATCGCCATCGCCCCCGGCAACCGCATAACCCAGCACATCGTTACTCCCAATCCAAACGGAAAAGAAGGTCGGGGTCATGCTGATAGCTTGCTCCAATACGGATATTTCTGGAGTAGCAGCAAAACGAGCAAAATACGGGCTAGCCAATCCCTGAGGAACCAATGCCGGATTACCGTAGCCGTTCGCTAATAAATGAACCAGTTTTGCTCCAGGAACTCCGAGATTATGAACAGGATAACCAACGTGACGGGAAAAAGGATCGAGTACTCCTTCGTCGGGAACGGGAGCCAGACTAGTGCTCCCAACACAACTGGTGCTATACCCCAACTTCCGTTTGCCGGTAAGTACTCCAAATTCACTTTCTACTTCGGGATAGACAAACTCTTGTCCTCCAACGGATTCCATTTGTTTCCCTAAAATATTTGCCCAGCTATATGGCTGAGCCGATTGGTATAAAGCTCCATCGGCAAATCCTGCCGTAAGTGAATTTCCAATAGCCACGTAGCGAGTAAAATCGGCTTCACCTTTATCGGGAGTAAAATCAGTAATTTCAGGCTCGCAGGAGATAAGTCCCAATACTAGAGCCAAATAGAAAAAGTATTTCATATTCATTGTATGTAGCTTTTAAATTAAAAATGAAAACTTACTCCCATACCGGGAATGATGGTATTGGCCTGATAAGTACCTCCAAAATTGTCGGGCTGGTACGTTCTTTCGGCCTTTCCGCCAAAGAGTTGAAGGAAAGAAGCATCTATGCTCAAAGAGGAAGTCGGACGATAGGAGAAGCCGAGGGTGTAGGCAAACGTATTCAAACTGACCGTTTCGGGAGTAAAATAATCCTCGTTGCTTGGCGACCGATCATAATACATCCCGGCGCGAACGGTTAAGCTTTCACTTACGGTATATTCTCCGCCAATGCGAGGGATATAAGAATCACTAAACTCCCGTGGATTAACACTATTGAGTAAATCTCCTTGTTCTTCGAAAGTAAAATCGAGGCTCTCGTAAGCTCCCCACATAACCCAATCGAGTTCAACAGCTAACAGTAAGCGGCTATTTACCTGATAAGCAATTCCGAAATCGAGGTTAGCAGGAAGCGGTAATTCAGCACTGAAGCGATTAGCCGTCGGAATGGTCGTGCTAAGCGATTGCGGAATAATAAAGCTGGCTGTTCCGCCCTCCATGCTCATCGATACATTCGAACGATAATTCAAGCCGATGCTCAACTGCTCACTGGCCTGATAGTAGGCACCCAGATTAAATCCATAGGTATTCGTCGATCCATTTAGGTTGACCGATGCATCGGCTCCGTAGTTCAAGGCTTTGTTCAGTTCAACATCGCCCATTGCATAAACAAAACCGGCTCCCAGTCCGAGTTTATCGCCTATTTTGACCGAAAGCGTAGGCTGAAAAAAGATAGCTTGTAAGGAGATATTTTGAATCAGGAACTTACCAGCCCAATCATCATCCCATTTTGCGCTGCTTCCATAGGGTGTATAAATTCCCAGGCCAAGCGTCATCCAATCGTTGAGCTTGGCAGCACCATAGAAATAAAAAGGGGTTCCCATGGGATTATCGGTTTGCCAGTTGCTGTTCGTACCCGCCAGTTGAAAATCGACATGCGATAGAATGGCGCTTCCGCCTACTTCGAAATGAAATTGATTTGGCATCAAGGATAAAGCTCCGGGGTTATAAAAAACGGAACTGGAGCCCAATCGCAACGAGGTTCCGACGAGACCCATCCCGTTTTGTTTGTTTCCTTGCAAGCGGACCTGATATCCTCCGGCAAGCAGGTCCATCGCCAACAAAAAGGATGAGACCAGTAAAAGAGTGATTTTTTTCATAGATTTTCATATAGTTAAACTGGCTAAATCTAGAATTAAATCCTTTTCAGTACCTCAATACGCAATCTTTATTTCAAAATGCGCGAAAAGAAGCGAAAACGAAAGAAGAATTGGGAATAGAGGAAGAAGGAGAAAAAAGGGTTGAGGAAGGAGCGGGTTTACACAGGTTTGATTCAAGACGATAAAATCGAATCCAAATTCAAGGCAGAATACTAGCCTAATCACTGTACTCTTTGCGTCCTCTGCGAGACCGTTGAACTAGAATGAAGGCCACGCGCCGGGAGCCGCGCGGCATTTCGTTGTTGCGGAGTCACGCGGCATTTCGTTGTTGCGGAGTCACGCGGC
>JAGYLP010000062.1 GCA_018401015.1 Bacteroidales bacterium | reverse complement strand
AAGCCGGTTCAGCATTAAACCTGATTAGAAAACAAAATTAAATCGAAAAATACCGTTAGAAAAAAAGTAGTAAGGAGAACGATGGCATCCATTCGGTTGCTGCGGAGTAGATCGCGGAAATTACGCCATTCGCTCATGTGATAGGCTACCACTACCAAAATACCCGCCAGGCTAGCCAGAGGAATCAGTTTAGCTATGGGAGCAAACATGAGCATGATTAGCAATAAAAAAAGAGCATGTACGATACCGGCAATGGGTGTTCGTCCGCCGTTTTTAACATTGGTTGCAGTGCGGGCAATGGCTCCTGTAGCGGGGATTCCTCCGAATAGTCCGGAAAATACATTTCCAACTCCCTGCGCCACCAGCTCCATATTCGACCGATGCTTCCCTCCAATCATACCGTCGGCGACTACCGCTGAAAGCAAGGATTCGATGGCTCCGAGTAAAGCAATGGCGATAGCCGGTTCGATGAGGGATTGAATGATTTCGAAATTGATTGTAGGAAGGTGAGGCATGGCAATTCGGTTGGGTATTTCGCCGAATCGACTCTCGATGGTATCGACGGGCAAATCAAATTGGTAGACTACGAAAGTAGCGAGGACAATAGCAACCAGGGATCCAGGAATACGTTTACTGATGCGATAAAACTGAGTGGCAATTATCACTGTTCCAAGCGCGATAGCCAGGGCTATCCAATTAAGCGAATGGATATGCTGGAAATAAACGTTCCATTTTTGAGTAAAATCGGCCGGCACCGACTCTAACGGTAATCCAAAAAAATCTTTTATTTGGGTTGAGAAGATCACGACTGCGATACCGCTGGTAAAGCCCACAATGAGAGGATAAGGTATGAATTTGAGGTAGTTTCCCAGTTTAAGAAAGCCCAGCCCCATGATGAGAAAACCAGCCATAAAGGTAGCGATGGTGAGTCCATCGACCCCATGTTCCTGAACAATGCCAAACACGATGATGATAAAAGCTCCGGTTGGGCCACCAATCTGAACGCGGCTACCGCTCAGCACCGAAATGACTAATCCGGCAACGATAGCTGTGATGAGCCCTTTTTCCGGGGAGACCCCCGAAGCAATGGCAAAAGCGATGGCCAATGGCAGGGCTACTATACCCACAATTACGCCCGACATCACATCGCGACCCCACTGCGAGCGACTTATTCCTCCTTGCCATAAGGAAAAAAGTTTGGGAACAAATTCCTTGTTTTTCATGCTGTTCCAAATTTTAACATCCTGGCAAAAAAAGCGAGCGAGCCAATTCGATTATTTATGCATAAAGCGCCCCCCTGCCCTTTCTTTCCGGTGGCAAAGCTAAGGATATCTTTCGGCTATTTTTGTAACCGACCATATTGTTTAAAAAACGGAAAAAATATACCGGTCGAAGAGTTTCAGGCTTATTCGTTGATGAATTTCGGGAGACCTTATCTCTCGAGTAAAGCCTATCAGGCTTATTGAATCGCAAGAGCTACGGTTATTTCCTAATCCGTATAAAGGCAGGTTCATCCTTCAGGGAACCAAGTCGGAGTTCCTGCAAGTGTATCGAATTACGGGAGAGCAAATTATGGAAGAAACACTCGAAAATCAGAACGAATATCATCTCAATTTGAGCAAACAAGATAAAGGAGTGTACCTACTTCAGATTCAACACAATGGACTAATTAGCACGAAGTTGCTTTTGCTTCAGCAATCGCAACGCTGGAAGGATTGAGTTAGGACAACAAGAACGAGCTAACGTATGAGCATTGCGTTTGGACAATGAAAAATGAAGGAATTTAGTAGGAATACAAAACTGATTCATTGGAATTCAGCAGGTTGAGTTGTACGGAATATCCTTCTACTTGCAAGTTGGAAATATCAAAGCTCATTTCTTTGCTTATGTAAGCTTCGCACAATTCTTCATTCTTCAGCGATAAACGCAGATTTCTTTGTGGAGGAAGCGACTCCATAATACTTTCGGAATCAATCAGTTTAACCTCCCATGTATCGCCGCTGCAACCGCTTGCACTGAAGGTAATGACCAAACAGTTACCCTCAATTTCGACGGTATTGATACTGACCGGATCGGAGGGCGCCGTTACAAATTCTTCGGCGCTGATGAGGGTTTCAAATTCGCATTCGGGAGTATTCGTAGCATCGTTGCAAGACGAAAACATCAGCGTTAAAGCAGTTAAAATCAGTATCCAAAGTTGTTTCATCACTTCATTTTTAAATTATCGATTACAACACCTAAAGGTAAAGAATCGACCCATAAGTTGTGCCGTCAACATTTAACAAAATCGTGTAATTCGTCGGCAGATGAGTAATCAAAAAATAGCTATCATCGTTCAAAAATGGGAATCTAACAGAACGACCCATCAAAACGGTTTAACTACATGAAAAAGAGATATCTATTTTTTATCGCCATCTTAATTTTGACTGGAGCCACGAACTCACTTACAGCCCAAGAAAAGTTCGAGAAGGAAAGTCGAATACACGCGGACGAAGTTCCCTCGCAAGCAAAGCAGTTTATAGCCTCCATTGACTATTCGGGTCGCATTAAATGGTACCGCGAGGAATCCTTGAACGAGGATAGTTTTGAGGCCAAGTTTAAGATGAATCGTAAATGGCACAGCATCGAATTCAGCACCGAAGGCCAATTACTCGATGCCGAAATTGAGTTGGATTGGGATCAGTTAACTCCGGAAACACAGCAAAAAATACAAGTTCAGCTTCAGTCGGATTGTAACAACTTCAAGCTCAAAAAAGCTCAAGTGCAATACCGCGGAACAACTGAGGAAGTTCTATCGCTCATTTCACTTCCTTGTCAGGCTGCTCAACACCCATCGGTTCGTTACGAATTAGTTTTCCGCTGTAAGAAAAACGGATCGACCGATTTATACGAGTATTTGTTCGATTCGGAAGGAGAAGTCCTTTTGGTTAACCGGATTATTTTCAAAAATACCAGTCACCTTGAATACTAGATTACTACTCAGCATCCTTCTCATGTTGTTGACCAGTTTCAGCATCGAACTAGTAGGACAAAACCGTGCATTCGGAGGACTGCCATCGGTCAACTTCAACCTTACGGGCCAGTCGAACTGGTCGTTCAATGGGAAGATTGAGTCGCGGCAACAATTTCACAGCCGTGCATCAAACAACGAGCACGAGCGTGGAATCGATTATTTGCTCACAGATTTTTCTTTGTTAGCAGCCCGTAAACTTGGCTTGAGTTCTCGTTTGGCGGTAGGTTATTTATTTCGGCTGGAAGAAGGTAATCTGCAGCATCGTTTCATGCAGCAAATGGTGGTGGTACAGCGGCTTCGGACTTTACGATTGGCCCATCGGTTTTTAAGCGACCAGACCTTTTCTTCGCAGGAGAATACCGAGATTCGATTCCGGTATCGGATTACGATGGAAGTCCCCCTGAATGGTGAATCGCTCGATCCCGGTGAGTTTTATGTAAAAGCGAATCAGGAAATTCTATACGGCATGGCCATAGGTGCGCATGATCTGGAGTTACGATTTATCCCTTTGTTGGGTTATAACTTCGTGCAGGATCTGAAAATGGAAGCTGGGATCGATTATCGGCTTGGTTCAATCATCGGTGGCAACAACGAACAGAAGATCTGGCTCGCAGTCAATCTCTTTTTCGACTTTGGTTAATAAGCTCGCTTGTGGGGGAATGTTGCTGTCGGATTTCTTCTTCCCGAAATCGAATCATACTCAAAATCAGCTCTTACGGTAAGGGTTCGTTGTAGGGGAAATTGACGGAACCTTTTCCAGTCTTGTAGGCACGTAAGGGTTCAGCAAAATGAGCAATCGTTGCAGGAAAAGGATAAAAACTAACATGATTTGCATATGCAGCCATCATGATTTGTAAGTCGGGCTTCATCCCTGGAACCAAGATAAAAGCCGGCACCTTGTAGTTTGTCTTTTCCAATACTTCAGGCACCGCTATATGTATTAACTGTCGTAATTCCTTTAACACAATTTGAGCTTCAATCTTCTAACTATCAATATAATCATCGACAGTTTCAAAGTTGGGCATTGATTTTTTCGCATTCATTCTTAACCAGTTTACTTAACTTCTATCATTTGCTGTTGTATTGCGCCCTCCCAGATTAGTACATCCATGGCATTTTAGACCGATTCTTCCATCCTGCTTGATGCTCATACTGCACGAAGTAAATCTTCACATCGGCTTGATGCTCATACTCCACAAAATACACTTTTTTATCGGCCTGATGCGGATAAAGCGTAAAGAACCAACGTCCCTCGTTTTCCTTTGCCTGATGCTCATACTTTACTTTAAAAACCTTTAGGTCGGCCTGATGTTCGTAATTGACCACATACACCTTCACATCGGCCTGATGCTCGTATTGCACCGAGAAGACTTTTTGAGCCATTAAGCTTCCCTCGTGTAACAAACCGATAAGCCCGATTAACAGGACGATTAGAAAGCTTTTCAGAGAAAAAGTTACTGGTTGCATAAAACGGAAATAAGTCATCCTAAAAACTTGCTTCATATGCCTTACAAAATACAAAAAAAAAGGCGACGAACGATGGAGAAACAAATAGAAAGTAGCGGCAATCATCAAGCAGATTGGATCGAAGACAACCTGATTCTATCTTCTCACGCATGCTACTACCTGAAAACCCCACTCCACCAAACCCGGTACATGTGAGTCAGTCCGGCTATTTCCTATAGCTATTAGCGCTTGACGAACGAAAACAAGCACATAAATTCAATTTACTCTACTTTAATCCAATACTCTTCAATTTGATCTTGATTTTCCAAATAATTAAACCTGATACTAGTGTGGGTTAGTTGGATAGAATAGCATTTCAGGACATCGTCATACGAGAATGCGATTGTTCGGTTGAGTGTATCCAATTCAAAGTCACCTGTTCTTGCGTATCCGTTTCCTGAGGCACGAAACATCCCCTTCCAATCGGTTGGATCGCTATCGATCTCGAAATGAAGCGAATCGCAACAATCAACAGCCAAATTTGAAATGCCATTTACCGTTCGAGCATCGAGTTTCCATTGCCCCAAGATGCCCACTTGACTTAAATAATCCAGCGATTCCACCTGATCCTCCTCACAACTCGTAATTAGCAACAGCGATGCTACACTCCCAATAACCCAATACTTCAAACACTTCATTTTCATTAATTTTCATTCACCTCCAAATATAAATTTTCGAGAAAAGTAGAGGTTTAATTTTCTGTTATGATTCACGTAAGATTACTTATGGGATTGCCCCACTCAAACACCTCTCGGCCTATACCGGTGGTT
>JAGYLP010000061.1 GCA_018401015.1 Bacteroidales bacterium | reverse complement strand
GTCGATGCGAATCAATCCAAAACCTATGGCGACCTTGATCCTGCCAGCTACACCTATACCGTTACTGGTTTGAATCCGATTTATGGTAGCGGCGATGGGGTTGTGGGTGCTGTGGATGCACGTGTAAGCGGCGAAACGGTTGGTACTTACGCTATCCAGCGTGGTACCTGGAAAATCGAAGATGCCAGCAATGCCGATATGGAAAGTAACTACGACATTACCTTCACTCCGGCCAATTTCACCATCAATAAACTTCCGGTAACCATTACGGCCGATGCTAAAGAAAAATTCTATGGCGAAACCGATCCTGCTCTCACCTTCGTATCGAGTCCTGCCGTAGGTAGTTCATTAGCAAATGGTTTAACCATTTCCTTCACCGGAGCTTTAGATCGTAACTCAGGGGCCAATGTTGATAATTACGCTATCAATCAAAATACGGTTGATAACAGCAATTATCAAATTACTTATAACTCTGCCAATCTTACCATCAAGCCACGTCCGATTACCTTAATTGCAACTGATCGTACCAAAACTTATGGCTTTGGTCCTTCGGTAGATAATCAGCATCCTGATTTCTGGGAATTAGGTACTTCGCAGTACACGGTTGATGCCAACAACGGAATGGGCATGGTAGGAAGTGAAACGATTACCTACGCTGTACTAACCAGTACGGGAGAGGCGCGTGATGCTCATATTGGAACCTACGATATCAATTTCACCGCTTATACAGAAACGGGAACTAACGGATTCGATCGTACCAATTATGATATCAGCTATACCGCTGGTACCTTGACTATTGTAACTCGTGAGCTAAATCTGTCGAACTTTGCAGCCGATAATAAGGTGTACGACGGCACCAACGTAGCTACTGGTCTTGGATTCGACGATAATCGCGTACCTGGAGATAATCTGGCCTTTACGCGTACCGCTGTCTTTACCGATGTGAATGCCGGATCGAATAAAGTAGTCGAATACTCTGCGATTAGTATCTCGGGTGGTTCCGATCAGGAGAATTATCACCTGGAAAGTTCTACCACGCATTGGAAAACAGATGCGAATCGAACCATCACTCAAGCGCCTTTTACCATTACCGCAAACAATGTTGAAAAACCCGCAGGTTCTGCCTTAACGAATGTTGTAGGCTCCACTGAGTTTACGGTTAGTGGACTTCAAAATGGAGAGACCGCCACCACTGTCGATATCGTCTATGGAACTGGTGCTGATGCAGCCGATCCTTCTGGCACATACAGCAGTCAAGTTGTCGCTTCCAACCTGAGCGGAGGAACTTTCAACATGAACAACTATAGTCCAACTTATGTAAATGGCGATATCATTGTGTACGACCAATTGAGTGGCTATGTTTACTACTACCAGCAATTCAGTTTTGTGAATCAAAACGGGACTTGGGTTGGTCAGCGGGAAGATGAGCCCATTCAGGGAGCTACGGTATCTTTCTACGATGGTAACGATGATCTGATTGCTACCTCGACTGCCGATGCTACCGGTAAGTACACGTTTAACAGCAACTTGGGTTCACAGAACATCTCGAAGATCCAAGTGAATACGAACCTGCCATGGGGTGGGGTAAGTGCTAACGATGCTCTGGCTATGCAGTTGAAATCGGTTAACAATGCTCCGGCTTACTGGCAAACCGATGGTAACCTGCCGTTTAACGTATCGTATCTGAACCGGGTGGGTAATGTAGACGGTACTACCAGTGGCGGTAACCCAAATATTACCGTAATCGATGTGCTGAATGCTAAATTCCGGATCCTTAACCCAACCAATACCTTTACAGTTGGCGATTGGATTTACTACGGAAGCCTCGGTGCCAATAACTGGGCGCTGACTCGTCTGCCTGCATCCAATAATACAGCCTACATTTCAGGACAAACCTTGGTGGGTGACAACCTCTCGCTGCCTAACTTCTATGCTCGTGCAGCTGGCGATATGGATGGCGACTATGTATTTAACTTGGCGAAGACCTACACTCCCCTTCAGCAAGGAGAAGTCGTGACTGTTCCCGAAAACGAATGGTTCGATTGGGATGTAAGCCTGAAAAATTCGCTCGAGTTTGCAGCTATGTCGATGAACCTCACTTACGACGATACGAAGGTTGAAATTCAGTCGATTAGCTCTACGCTGGAAGGCTTCGATTACATCCTCGACGGAAATCAAATCCGGGTGGTTTGGTCGGAGTTACTCACTGCCAATCGTTACGCCGGCGAAGCTTTATTCACCTTGAAAGCGCGAACCATCGCACCGGTTAATGGATTAGACGATGTGCTCTTTGTGGACGATAACTACGTATTCGGTAATGCATTCGCAGAATTCATTCCCGGTGTTGAAATCGTAGCTGCTCGAATTGCTAATCAGGCACTCAGCCTTGGTCAGTTCGATGAAAGTTTACTCAGCCTCGATGCTTATCCTAATCCATTCCGCGATGTGGTGAACATCTCTTATGATTTGCCATCGAACGCACACGTAGCGATTAGTCTGGTCGATTTACTGGGAGTGGAAGTTGCTGCCCTCGGTAGCCAGGATCGGGCTTATGGTTCCTACCTCATCAACTTCCAGGCGAGCGAATACAACCTTCAAAGTGGTATTTATTTCGTCAGAATGTACGTCACCGTTGATGGTAAAACTTATACCAAGCAACATAAACTAGTCTATATCCACTAAAATGGAATAATGGGGAGGTAGCTTCCAGCTATCTCCCCGTATTGATTCTTAAGCTGAAATTATGATAGATCGATATACTATGAAGAGTCCTTCTTTTGACCTTAATACCGGGCAGGTGAACGAAACTCCTGTTCAAAGTGGCTTTTACTTATCAAAAATCCTCAACATGAAAAAGTATTTTACCCTGTTTGCTTTTCTTCTGTGGCAAACCATCGCTTTTGCCAACAGCGTTCAGGTAACAGTTGGATCGAGTGCTGCGGCCACTCCCGGCCCGGGTCTGGATATCCCGGTGAATGTAGATTTCTCCATGGGTGATATAGGTAACTATACACTGCAAATTCAATACGATAATACGGTTCTTGGAACACCAACCCTGGTTAATGTTGCCACCGGTTTTACCAGTACCGAAATCAATGTTACTAGTGTGAATAATAACCTGACCACGGTTACCATCTTTTGGATCACGGAAGGTTCCGGAACCGATTACAATGGAGATATCTTCGATTTACGTTTCAACTATTTTGGAGGTAATTCGGACATCAACCTCACTAGTGCCACCGTTGGAACAACCAACGGAACACCGGTTTATGTCATTACGGGCAATGGTTCGGTGAGCATGGTAACATCCACTCCGGGAATTACCATTGGCGATGTCAATAGCCTTCCTTTTGTATCCCTTAAGGTTCCGGTTTATGCTAATACCCTTTACAATATCGGTGCTTTCAGTTTCGACTTGTTATTCGATGCCGATGATGCCAACATCGAGCTCATTGATGGTTCCGTTAATTTAACGGATATCTACACTTTAATTAGTGCAAAAGGAACCGTAACGGCCAACTATAACAGTACCAGCAAAACCATCAGTATTGCCTGGACGAAAGGTTTAAGTGTAGGTGAAAACGTTTCCTTTCCCGATGATCAGGTGCTGTTCAACTTGAATTTTAATTATCGTGCCGGCGATGCCGATTTAGAAATCGAACCCAGCAATCCGGAACCGCTTATTTTAAATACCGATGCAAGCATTGCAAATTCTGACTTTACAAATGGTAGCATCACCATGACCAAAAGAGATGCAAGCCTCACTTATCCAACGGCCTCAGCCATTACCTATGGTGCTGCATTAAGTAGTTCAACTTTGAGTGGTGGAAGTGCCACTTTTAACGATGGCAACAGTACGGTATCTGTAGCTGGTAGTTTTGCCTTCACCAACCCGGCAACCATTCCTAATGCAAATAATGCTTACCAAGCGAATGTAAGCTGGACTCCTTCCAACAATCAGATTAGTGGTTTCGAACCGATTACCTATGCTATGCTTTACAACGATGATTCAGAGGATATCAGCATGGTTGTTAATAAAGCCGACCAAACTATTAGCTGGAGCAATCCGGCGAATATAACTTACGGAACGCTACTTTCAGCAACTCAGCTCAATGCTACCGTAAGTGTTCCGGCTGGTAACCCAGATCAAACTGCGGGAGCCCTTACATACAGCCCTGCTTTGGGAACGGAACTCAATGCCGGAACCCAGGACTTAACGGTTACTGCTGCTGCAACCTCTAACTACAACGAAGCAAGCGAAACCGTAAGCATCATTGTTGAAAAAGGAACCCCAACGATTACCTGGACAGCCCCGCTTCCTGTTTGCGCTGAAACCGATTTAACCGGTATCCTCAATGCTTCGGCTCAAGGTACGGGTACATCGGCGGTGGCAACCCCGGTTTACACATTAACCGATGCAAACGGCTCCGCCCTAACGAATGCAACAGTTCTCCCCAGCGGACAAACACATACGCTTTTTGTTACTTTTCCCGAAACTTCCAATTATTTCCCGAACACTGAATCGGTTAGTTTGCAAATTTATGCGCCGCTCACCGTTTCGATTGCCAGCGACCAAACGATTTGCTATAACTCAACACCAGCGCAACTTACCTCAACAATTGCAGGTGGATCGGGCAGTGGTAGAACCTACTTATGGCAACAAAAAACAACGGGTAGTTGGACAGGAGCTGCCGGGGATCGGAATTTTGCAAATTATACTCCTCCTGCTTTAACCACTACCACTCAATATCAACTAAGTGTTGATGATAATAAAAATTGTGGCCCTGTAACGGCAACTTTCGTCACCATAACGGTTCGTCCGGAATTCGATGGTGGTAGCTTAAGTGCTGCAAGTCAGACGATCTGTTATAATACACAACCAGTAGATATCAGCTATACGACCGATCCTTCTGGTGGAAGCTCACTGGAGTATCAATGGTATAAACAAACTGGCAGTCAAGCTGCTCCAACTGGTGCTTTCTCTGCTACCGGATGGACTGCCGTAGGAAGTCAGACTACTTCCACTGATTTGACAGCTGCTACCATTGGTAATTTAACCGCTACTACCACCTTTGCCTTGCGAGTAATCGATACCGGAACACCCGCTTGTTTCGACAATTGGGCCGGAAATGCGCATGTTGTTACGGTTCGTCCACAGTTTACAACCGGTACGATTGAAAATACAAATGAAATTGTATGTTACAATACAAACCCTATTACAACCATAGGAAACATTACTGCAGCTAGTGGTGGCGATAATACGATTACTTACAGTTGGTACAAATCGACGAATGGTTTTAATACCGCGGGAACGC
>JAGYLP010000060.1 GCA_018401015.1 Bacteroidales bacterium | reverse complement strand
CCACGAGCGTATTGCACCGTTAAAACCTGCGATTTTCCTTTGCGAAAAAAGATGAAATCAATAGAGAATCGCGAGAGAATGCTGGATTTGGTAAGGCAATGGTAAGAATCCGGGAAAAGTCAAAAGGCATTGCCCTTTCCATAGCTCATGGTTAAAACCGTGGGCTATGAGCCGTTAAGAATGGTATGATTTGAATTAATAGTTGAGCGCAGGTATTAACCTTGTCTGGTTTTTTGTGTCGCTCCTACGGAGCTATAATGGATATTTGTTCATTTTGGCTACAAAGGTTTCGTCCCTACGGGACTGTATGTGGACCTCACAACTCATCAGTTTTGGTTATTAACTTTTCTTGGAATCGATCAATGATAATTTATTCGTTTTGCTAAAGAGGTTACGTTCCTTCCGGACTGTAACTTGTAGGCTTCCAAAAATTCAGAAAGCTTCAAAAACTCCAAGCAAGCCACGGGCTTCGTCCATCAAGTGCAATCGTTTGGAATCCGTATCTAAATGGTAGGATCGACATGCCTCCAGAACAGCTTGAAATTCGGCTTCGTAATGTTCCCCCAAGCAGGCTCGCTTCGTGGCCATCACGTTCAAGAAACGTAGCTCCGTACCATCCAATTCATAGCTACCTGTAAATCGATTACAACCAGTGTACCCCAACACTTGATTCGAAGTAGCTTTCAATCTGAAATGACTCCGCTGATCGGTTGTTAGCAGTAATTTCTCCTCTCCTAACTGAACAAGCTCCCAAGCAAGCTCGGAAATGGCTACAATGGGCTCCAAAGCAGGCCTCGTCGTAATTTCTTCCGAAATTAAGGGCTCGTCCTTGGCTATCGGATAAAGCTTTCCTTGATTAATCCAATAATAAAACACTTGAGAATCAACAGACAACATGCGAATGACTTGCTCATCTCCCCGTACTTCCAACTGATAACTACCTTGCTCCAACAGGCTCTGTTCACTGCGCTCCTGGTAAAAAAGGACTCGTTCATAACGGCCATCGTTCTTCAACAGTAAGCGAGTTTCGATTCCAGGGCAATCGGCACAAGGCATTACGCCCCAATACACCCCATTGAGATGGGATTCTATGCTCTGAGAACTATTTTTATCGGGCTTGAACAAGCTACAAGAAGTTAAAATGAACAAAACAATTAGGCTAATGAGTATCCAGAATCTCGAAATCATGCGATGTGTTTTAATTTAGGTTAGGTATGGTTTATTGTCCCACTTTTTCAACCCGGATGGTGTTGGTCTTCCCTTTTTCCTGTAAGGGTGAACTAGCGAGGAAAATTACCAGGTCGTCGGTTTTAACAAAGTGTTCTGTTTGAAGTCGATTCAAGGCCTTACGCATCGATTGCGTGGTACTCGTGCTGGCATCAAAATCGTGGTAAAATGCCCGTACACCCCATACCATATTTAATCGGCGGAGTAGAAGTTTATTTTGAGTAAATACGTAAATAGGAGCTTGTGGTCGATGGCTGGCAATCTTGTAGGCCGTATACCCTGAGCTGGTAAAACAAACGATGGCGGCAGCATCCAATTCGTTGGAAATACCTTTGGCAGCGGCACACAATTCGTCGCTAATGCGTCGATTTACATTCTTTTTCAGCGATTTAAAATGATAGGATTTAGCTTCTTTCTCCGTGAACTGAATCACTTCGTGCATGGCTCGAATGGCCTCCAGCGGATACAGGCCAATCGATGTTTCGCCGCTCAGCATAAGTGCATCGGCACCATCGGTTACCGCATTGGCCACATCGTTGGCTTCGGCACGGGTAGGACGAAAATTCTGGATCATCGATTCGAGCATCTGTGTAGCAATTACCACCGGCTTTGCACTTTCGATGCATCGTTGTACAATTTGCTTTTGCACGGTAGGAACCTGACTAAAGGGCAGTTCAACTCCCAAATCGCCACGAGCAACCATCACCGCATCCGAGGCATCGATAATTTCCTGAATGTGTTCCAGCGCCTCGGGTTTTTCCAACTTGGCAACAATACCTGTTGTTTTTCCCTGCAACTCCACCAACTTTCGCAACTCTTGAATATCTTCCGGTTTTCTGACAAAGGACAAGGCAAGCCAATCCACTCCCTTCTCCAGAGCAAAGAGTGCATCTTCCCGATCCTTTTCGGTCAAACTGGGCAAAGAGACTTTCGTTTGAGGTAGATTAACTCCCTTATTCGAGGATAAAGGGCCACCGTTGAGCACTTTTAACCGAACCTGATCTATTCGGTTAGTGTCTAACACCTCCAAACGAATTTTTCCATCGTCGATGAGCACGTGGTCGCCCTGCGCTACATCGGCCGGAAATTGTTCATAGCTCAGATACAGCTTCTCGGCCGTTCCCAAACAAGCTTGGGTGGTAATGATTAGCTCTTGTCCTTCTACTAAATCGACTCGATTTTCTGCTACCTTACCAATGCGAATCTTGGGGCCTTGTAAATCGGCCAGGATGGCCACACTGGTGTCCAATTCTTCTTCTAATTCCCGAATGGTTTGAATCACTTTTCGATGATCCTCATGACTGCCATGAGAAAAATTCAGGCGGCACACATCCACTCCCATGGTGAAAAATTCCCGTAAAATCGGTTTCGATGACGATGCCGGACCAATGGTTACCAGCACCTTAGCTTTCGTGTCGTAGGTCGTTTTCATAAGGTCGAAAATACAATAAGTTTCGTGTGTAGGATAATCAAAATCCCTTAAGTAATTGCATCGAATCAACTGCTCCTCAGCAGCAAAAAGCAGTTTGTCGGGAACAAGCGTCGAGGAAGGAAACGAACTTTTTTCAAGAAAAAATGCGAAATGCAGCTAACTTAAAATCAAATCCGGCTAAGAGTTAAAAATTTGAGTAATTGGATTAGCTAAACACTTCATCACCATGAATGAACCTGCTCAAGTGCAACCTAAATCAGTTAATTACGAAGATAAATAGGTATTCATCAAAGATTGAATCAAATTAGGAAGAATAGCATTTCTTTCAATTCACTTTTACAAAGTATTCAAAGGCATCGTTCCATCTTACTCCATAAACACCCGGAGGTAAATGTGCAAGTTCAAGTACCATGCTTTCTTCGCGAATAGGCTCTGAAAGGAGCAAAATACCTTCAAGCGAATAAATGCGGAGCAAGCTATTTTCTCCTGGTGTTAGATTACTAATTCGAATCCGATCGTAACACGGATTAGGAAATAGTTGCATTTTCACCTTAGGTGATAGAAACGGCTCGATGACTAATTCCTGGCAGCTCTCTAATTCTCCCTCTTGCTCAATTGCTGTAAACACCTCTTGTTCAATGGTATAAAAAGCCGATGATGCATTAAGCACAAAGCCAGCCCCAACCCCATTAGTCATCCATACAAAACCCACTTTTCTTGTTGTGTCGAGGAAAGCATCGCTTACTAAACCATACGCTTCGCCTGTGTGCCCAAACATAGCTTCGCTACCGGTAAGAACCTGATCCTTTCCGGGTGTACCGGTAATTCGGTGCACACCCAACCCCCAGCTCAGAAAAAGATCACCATAAGAATTCCCATTCGAACCAGTATAAGCCCAGGCTTCCTGCATCATGGATAGCAGTGTTTCACGACTTAGAACCGAACTAGCTGCCTCTTCATCCTGCATGAAGAATTGAAGTAAACGGGCCAAGTCGCGTGCCTTAATCCGCAAACTACCTTGTGGTCCCCAACGACCGGCATTGGTTCCGGGAAGGTAATTATCCAAGTTAGTATGCACGGGCTGTACCCCCTGAAAATCATCGGCTTGAGGCTGCCATACACCCCCAACCTTACGATACAAGACAGCCAATAAATCGATGGAATCTAGGTCGTTCACATTGAAAGAAGCATCCAGATTCAAGGGTTCAAAAATGGTTTGCCGGCAGTACGCATCGAACCGCATACCGGAAATTTTCTCAATCAGCGTTCCCAGAATTACATAATTCAAATTGGAATAATTGAAATACGATCCGGGCTCTAAAGCATTAAACTGTCCCGAATGATAAAAGGATCCAGACGGAAGCAATATTTCGCTCAAATCGGGAATCGGATTTTGCCCCACACTCGCTTGAAGAAAGGAGGAGTAACCGGGTCCATCGATGATGGACGAAGTGTGCGAAAGCAGCATTCGAGGAGTAAGGTTGATGCTTGGATAGGCCGGATTGATGGGAGCATATCCCAGGATCGAGTGTATGCTTTGGTCGAGCGATACCTCATTTTCCTCAACGAGCTGCATAAAAGCCATAGCAGTAATTAATTTGGAAATGCTGGCGACTCGAAAATAAGTATCCGGATTCACTTTGATTCCTCGCTGAAAATCGGAATATCCGATGTAATGCTCGTGCAATATATCCGTTTCACAAAACACCAGGGTTGCAGCTCCCATTGCATCGTGATTGAAGGCAATTTGCGTTAGACTCGAATCGAGTTGTTGCGTAAAAAGCTTGGAGGTAAGCAGCAAAAAGCCAAAGGATAAGGCAAGTTTAACGAGGCGAAAAGGTGAAATCGTATCCAACATTCTTTTTGGGTTAAAACTAATAGACCATTCCCCATTTCCAAAGTATAAAAATCGAACATTCAGTAAGCAGTTTTTCTTGTGATTCAAAAAGCAAACTACTACTAATCAATTCTTTTAAAATGAATTACCGGCTTTATCTCTTGGTATTTTCGAGTAGCAGACTCGTCATGGTGAGCGATCCGGCAACCGGCTTATCGTTGAATAAGGTGAGTTGATCGTTTTCGTTCTGCATGGCAAGGACATACAAGAGCGGGAGGAAGTGTTCGGGAGTTGGAATAGCTAATTGGAGGGCTTTTCCTGCTTTGGAATAATCGATAAGCGATGCGTGCTTATGTGCTATTATTCCTTCTTTGATAAATTGGTCGGCTTCGGCAGCCCAATCGAAAGCAAAGCTCTCCTGCATTCGGTTCCAGGCTACCATGCGAAGGTTATGCACCATGTTCCCACTGCCAATTACCAGAATTCCGCGCTTTCGCAAAGCTTTCAGTTCTTTCCCCAGTTCGTAATGGAAGGCAGCATCGCCTCCCCGATCCAAACTCAGTTGGAAAACAGGCACGTTTGCTTCGGGATATAAGTGTTTGATTACCGACCAGGATCCGTGATCGAGTCCCCAATGATGATCCATACCAATCTCGGTGGTACGCACCAAATCGCGCGTAACAGCTGCCATTTCCGGGCTTCCTGGAGCGGGGTATTGGATCTGGTAAAGTGCCTCGGGAAAACCCCCAAAATCATGGATGGTACGCGGACTATCCATAGCAGTAACCCATGTCCCTCGCGTTTCCCAATGTGCACTCACACACAAAATAGC
>JAGYLP010000006.1 GCA_018401015.1 Bacteroidales bacterium | reverse complement strand
CAATGCAATGGCCTCCAACTAAACCGGGTTTAAAGGGCAGAAAATTCCATTTCGTACTGGCCGCTTCGAGCACTTCGTGAGTATCGATGCCCATTTTATTGAAGATTTTGCTCAGTTCATTTACGAAGGCGATGTTAATATCTCGTTGCGAATTTTCGATCACCTTGGCTGCTTCGGCTACTTTGATGCTTGGAGCAAGGTGGGTTCCCGCCGTAATAATTTCACGGTAGAGTGCATCTACTTCCTGGCCTATTTCTGGTGTGCTGCCCGAGGTAACTTTTTTAATGGTAGTGAGAGTGTGGACTTTATCGCCCGGGTTAATTCGTTCGGGGGAGTAACCAACAAAGAAATGTTCGTTCATTTTTTTACCGGAAACTTGCTCTAGCACCGGAACACAATCTTCCTCGGTTGCACCGGGATAAACGGTCGATTCGTAAATAACGATGTCGCCATCTTTTAAAACACGCCCAACTGTTTCGGAGGCTTTTACCAGAGGTGTTAAATCCGGCCGGTTGTTTTTATCGGTTGGCGTTGGTACGGCAACGATGTAGATTTCGGCATCGAAGATATCTTCGGTTTTCGAGCTGATGTAGAGTCCTTTGTTCTTTAGGGCAAGATCTTTTTTAGCTTTCAGTAAAACCGAAACTAAATCTTCGTCGGCTACTTCGAGCGTTGGATCGTGTCCTTCGTTCAGTTCTGCAATTCGTTGTGGTTTGATATCAAATCCAATTACGGGTCGGTTTTTAGCAAATTCAACTGCCAGGGGGAGGCCGACATAACCCAATCCAATTACTGCGATTTTTTTCATCTGGGTATTTTTTGGTTTAACAGGTCGTATTGTTTCAACAGCAAAAGCGATAAAGGGGGCTTGGAAGCTGTTTTGAAAAGATTGTCGTTAGGAGATTAGAATAAAAGCAGCAAACCTTATTGAGGTTTGCTGCTTGGATAATTTATCGGATAATGGTCATTTCGTTTATAAGGTGTTTTGCACCGGCGTATTTATCAATCACCCAGAGGGTGTAGCGAATATCGACATTGATACATTTTTGCAGTTCGGGTTCGAAAGCGATATCGCCACTCATCGATTCCCAATTACCGTCGAAAGCGGTTCCAATTAGTTCGCCGCGTGCATTGAAGACTCCCGAACCAGAATTACCACCTGTAATATCGTTATTGGTAATGAAGTTGACCCACAGGTTGCCATCTTTATCGGCATACATTCCAAAATCTTTAGCACGGTATAGTTTTTTGAAGTGATCGTCCACGATGAATTCATCGTTATTGGGGTCTTCTTTTTCCATAATACCATCGATGGTTGTGTAGTAATTGTAGTGAACAGCATCTGCAGGTTTATAATCGCCAACATATCCGTAGGTAAAACGCGGGGTTGAATTAGCATCGGGATAGAGTGCTTTTTCGTCTTGGTATTCCATGCTGGCAGCTACAAATAGGCGTTTCCCTTCGGCTAGTTTAGCATTGATGGGAGCTAAAGGCGTATTGAGAGCGATGTATTTTTGGTAGCTGGCTTCCCATAATTCGGTGAAAGGATCTTTTGCCAGCGTTTTAGCTTTTGGTTTAGCAAGAAATTCCTGGAAACGTTCGGGGCTGGTAAAAATTGATTTTTCGTAGAATTTATCGGCAATACGGGTAAAATCGCCTTTGGCTTTTTTGCTCAGTTTAAGGATTAGTTCGGGTTGTTGCTCAACAGGCACCCCTTCGGTAAAGAGGGTCATCATGGCAACGAAGAGGTCGTAGTCGGTGGCGCTATCGTAATCTTTGAAGAAGGCATCGGCTGTAGCCTTCGCATTTTCGACTGCTTTTGCAATGTCTTCGTCGCTACTTTCTTTATTTTCAAGCACTTTTCTAAGCTCATTGAAACGGCGAGGTAATAAAAGGGCCTCGATACCAAATAAACCTTCGCCATAATATTGCTGTGTTTTAGCAATTTCGCGTCGGGCTTCGAACGATTCTTGAATATCCTTGAGTGCATTGCCATACTTCGTGGTTCTTTGCTCGTTGGCTAAGATCCATTCGCTTAATTCGGCTTCGAAAGCTTGTTTTTTATCGTACACCTTTAAGGCTTTCAGTCCTTTGGTTTGACCAATAAAATATTTCCAATAGTTCGAGATTCCGGCGTATTTACTGGCATATTGAATGCGTACTTTATCGCTGGCATTCATGTGTTTTTTCATGACATCGAGTTTTTTACCACGTGCTTCGATGCGCACCGGGTAAGAATGCTCCAGGCTTTCTTCAATACCAAAACTGGTCAGGTAACGATCGGTTGATCCGGGGAAACCGATTACGAAAGCAAAATCGTCTTTTTGGACCCCTTGAAGTGAAATGGGGAAGTGATGCTTGGGTTGATACGGTTTGTTATCGGGCGAATAAGCGGCTGGTTTACCATCGGGAGCCGCGTAAATGCGGAAGAGGGTAAAGTCGCCGGTGTGGCGAGGCCACATCCAGTTATCGGTATCGCCTCCAAATTTACCAATCGAGGAGGGAGGAGCTCCTACCAGACGGATATCGGTAAATACTTCGTAGATAAAAAGGTAAAACTGATTTCCTTCGAACATGGGTTTTACAATCGATTTATAATGCGAGGTTTCATTTACTTCATCTTCGATTACTTTCGACAGTTCACGAATTTTTTCATTTCTCTCTTTAAAATCGGCGATGTTTTCGAGTTCGGGAACAATGCGCTCGGTTACGTCGCGTATTTCCGATAAGATACTCACTGCCATGCCTTTGTTGTAGAGTTCTTCGCCATGATTTTGAGCCCAGAATCCATTACTGAGGTAATCGTTTTCGATCGAGCTGTGTTGCTGAACCTGGCGGTATCCACAGTGATGATTGGTTAGGAATAAGCCTTGTGAGCTAATGATTTCGCCGGAGCAGAAGAAGCGGAAGGGGTTACTTTCCATGGTGAGCCCTACAATGCCATCTTTGATGCTAGATTGGTTAATGGCATAGATTTCTTCGGGCGAAAGTTCTAAGCCTTTGTCGTTTAGATTCAATTGGTGAAGCTTGTTTAGCAACCACATTCCTTCGTCGGCTTGAGCAGCGAAGGATAGGTTGAGTGCAACAAGCAGGAAGAGAGCAATTTTACGTAACATAGGAAATGATTTTGATTAAAAGATTACAAATAAAGCACATCTGTATCAATGTGCAATCGATTATTATTAGCTATCGAGCATAGTCTTACTACCGCCGCTGAGATGATAAATGGCTTCATTTCCGGTTCGTTCCCTCAGTTCCAGACACAAGAAAAAGCTACGTTCGCCCCAATCGCATATCACAATGGTTTTAGCATGTTCCGGAATCTCGTCGATTATTTCCGGAATTTCGTTGCTGGCATAGCTTTTAGCCTGAATCCCTTTCCAAATCGGAGCATCATTGAATCCGATATAGACCAAATGAAGCGTTTCCGATTCCTGAAGCCAGTGCTCTAATTGCGTTAAATCGATTTTAATGGAGGATGATGTCATGGAGTGTTCGTAGTAGCAGGAGGGATGCTGTCGGTGGGTAAAATAGCATCGGTTTTTTCCTTTAAGAGTTTCAGATTTAAGTAGGGGAAAACGGTAGGTGCTATTTTAGAAACCGGTCGGTAAAGAATGGAATTATCTTTTGTTTCCGGGGCGATGAGGTACTCCTTCTTATCGAAGGAGTTGACAAGGAAAAGGACCACAGAGAGGATGAAGCCAATTTTGAGTACTCCGAATAAGCTTCCGGCCAGGTTATTAACAAAGCCAAGAGCAATGGAATCGGCTAATTTATCCAGTAGTTTTGCAATGAAATGGATTATGAGTACCAGGAGGAGGAAGGTAATCGCGAAGCTAATGAGTCCCATGTGTTCCGATTGCCATCCGAGATTTGTTTGAAGGTAAGCGCCCACCCGATGCGAGAAGCGCATGGCTCCGTAAACACCCACCAACAGGGCAATAAGTTTAGCAATTTCAACAATAAAACCTTTACTAAATCCTTTGTAAGCTGCAATGAGCAATGGAATTATCAGAATGATATCGAGGTAGTTCCAGGTCATGGTTTATTTTTCTGCATAATAAATACTCGCTATTCCAAAGCTGACGGGGTAGATGCGCAGATTTCTGAATTGAAGTTTTTCTAAGATAGCGAGGAATTCGGGCCCATCGGGAAATTCCTGCACCGATTCGGGCAAATAAGTATAGGCCGATTGATCTTTACTGACCATTTTCCCCAACAGCGGAAGAATATTTTTAAAGTAGAATCCGTAGAGTTGCTTCATGGGGAAGGAGCGTGGTTTACTAAATTCCAGAATCACGCAAGCACCGCCCTTGTGGAGCACCCGATGCATTTCGCTTAATCCTTTTTCCAGGTTTTCGAAATTACGAACCCCGAAAGCTACGGTAATTGCATCGAAGTGATTTTCGGAGTAGGGAATATTCTCCGAATCGCCTTCGAGCAGTTCGATGCGAGGGTGGAGTTTTCGTTTTTTAATTTTTTCATTCCCTTTTGCCAGCATCCCGGTCGATATATCGAGTCCAATGATTTTTTCAGGATTGAGTTTCAGCGCAGCAATAGCCAAATCGCCGGTTCCGGTGGCCAGATCGAGGATATTTTTAGGCGATTTAGGCTTCAGTAAGTTAATTGCTTTGCGTCGCCATAGTTTATCGATTCCCAACGATAAGAAATGATTGAGGAAATCGTATCGATGGGCAATATTGTTGAACATTCCGGCAATTTGTGCCTTTTTCGACGCCGATTGATCTTTATAAGGTAAGGCCATGGTTAAAACATTTTTTCTTTAAACAATCCTTTTTGGATTTTGTCTTTGCGTAAAGTCCACATAAAGTCGATTACCGGCCCAATGAAGAAGAAGGATCGTGTGGGTCCTTGCACATAGGAGGCATAGTAGCCGAACAAAAAGTGAAAATAGCGCCAACCATGATACCAGTTGACCTGTGTTTTATGTTCCAGAGCCCAGGAATCTGCATTCAGGTAAGTATAATCCAAATCTACTTTAATGTCGCTGTATTTTAAAAGACGACCGTCCCAGTCTATACCGGCATAGGCACTAATTTGTTCATTAAAAAAGGCTGTTTGAGGATGGATAACCGCTTCTTCGATTAATGGGAAAGGAATATCGCCTAATGGAAAGCCCGTTTGAGCGCCCAATTTAAAACTTAGTATGCCTGTGTGCCCTTTAAAGGTATTGTTTCGGTTAAAGGTTTCGCTGGTGAAAGCCGGACAGGTAGTGTATCCAAAACCCAAACTTAGAATGATTTCCGATTTTACTCCGAGGGCATCCGGAATGATATTTTTATCGGGGAAATAGTTGAAATAGGACATACCGGAAATACTTCTGAGTAGAGGTCCCGGATAGGTAGCAGCATGGCGGCTGGCAAGGCTGATATTTTTCGTTTTGAGCCACTGTTTTTTCAAGGCTAGATTGGGCGCCAGGGGGAAGTAGAAACCTCCTGCTGCCAGCTCGAGGCTATTCGATAAGCCATAGGCCGAAGGCTGCGCGATACCCAGGCGGATATCTCCTTTCGACATGGTATTGGCGGTACCGACTGTCCATAATTGACGTTGTGCCTGGCTTGGCAAATAGCTAAGCAAGAACATAACAGCCAAAAAGAGTAGGTGTTTTTTCATGAATTAATTTAAGCCGCTCAAAGTTAGAATTTATCCCTTGCGATGCGGATAGCATCCCCTGCTTTTTCCTACTTTTAGCAGGTAAAAATGCATCCTATGCCATACATCATGTTTTTGGTTGCTCGTTTCACTTTGCTTGGTCTCACTTTGTTCTCTTTTGCAGTGAGTGCTCAGGCCGATTTGCGGTACGACGTACTCACGGTGTCTCCCACCAGTCCGGGTGCAAGCGATGGGATGCTCGATTTTCGCCTCATCGAAGGAGAAGCACCTTTCGATATTTACTGGAACAACGGCATTCACGAACCTACCCTTTATCAGTTAGAAGCTGGGATGTACACTGCTTATTTGATTGATGCGAATTCCCATCCATTTTTAATTAAGGCAGAGGTATTTGAACCTGCTCCTTTCGATTGGACCTTTACTTTAACCGGGCAAAATGCAACCATTTTAATTCGGCCCAATGAATTGGAAGGATTTGTAGCCGAGGCCGGCGATTATTTTGGTGTTTTCTACGAACATAACAATGCATTCCATTGCGGAGGTTACAGCCGTTGGTCGGGGAATGGGGCAATGGCTCTCGCTGCTTGGGGCGACGCACCGGAAACTCCCGAAACAGATGGCTTTGCCATCGACGAGCCCTATCGCGTAGCGTTTTACGATTCGAGTTCGACCCGTGTATATTTTCTGCAGGTCGATTATCAATTGAGCGATTTGTATGTGGATGGATTCTACTCGGTTAATGCGATTCACGTAATTGAGCGGGCGGGAAATCTAACCGGAATTCTGTCGGTTAAGCCCGATGAGCCGGTTCAATCCACGATTCACCTTTTCCCGAATCCCGGAACCGGAGTTTTTTATTTCGATGCTGCTAATTTTTCCCTGCAAACAAACTTATCGGTGTATGTTTTTACAGCTTCCGGAAGGCTGGTTTATTCCGATAGGAGGGAGCTTGGGTCCAGACCACTCGATTTAACCGGATTCTCTCCGGGCATGTATTGGGTGGTGCTTCCAGAATGGGGTTTTAAGCAAGCTGTTATCCTCTTGAATTCGCCCTAAGCATTTTCGTTCCAGGGGACTTGAACTGTTTATGGTTTGCACCGTATAGAGAGCTTGGATAAACCCATTATTTTATCGGAACAAAACGGAGCTTTGTGTGTTCGATTGAGTTACTATTTCAAACTTTTAAACAGAGAAAACAACCTAATGGAGAAAGCAAGCACAAAGCGAGGTAATTCGCTGAGCGAAGTGAGAGTTCACGAAGTAATTGAAGTACGTCATTTAACCGATACAGCTTATGTTCTTCGGATGACCAAAGGAAGTATGGATTTTATTCCCGGTCAGTACATTAGCATTGGTAAGGTGGCGAGTATCGACAAACGCGATTACAGTATTTACAGTTCCCCAAACGATGAGTATTTAGAGGTTTTGATCAAAGAGGTTGCCGACGGAATGGTTTCTAAGAGTTTACGCAACATGAAACCCGGTGAACCGATTGAAGTGGAAGGACCTTTCGGATTTTTTCAGCTTAAACCCGATACGCTGAATGAGCGAAAACATCTGTTCATTGCCAGTGGAACAGGCATTAGCCCTTTTCATAGCATGGTTACTTCTTTCCCGGAGTTGAATTATCATTTGATTCATGGGGTACGCTATGGTGCCGATGCCTACGAGAAAAGCATGTATCAATCGAATCGAATCACTGTATGTTCATCGCGCGATGGGAAAGGCGATTATTATGGTCGTGTAACCGATTGGCTAAAGGAAAACCCAATCGACCAATCGACCTATTGTTATTTATGCGGAAATTCCGATATGATTAACGACGCCTTCGATATTCTCGAAGCGCAAGGAGTGCCCTCCGAGCATATTCATGCCGAGGTTTATTTTTAATCCATCGCAATTCACTTACTTTTGCGGCCGCTAAAATTTGGTTCTGAGTTACTTAAACTCCCTGTGAGCTTGATTGGCTGAAGAATCAAATCAAATTAAAGAAAGGAATGAAATACCATTTAATAACGCTGGGTTGTCAGATGAACAAATCGGACAGCGAGCGTGTAAAACGAGTCATTGAAAGTATGGGCTTTCGTCCGACCGAATCGGAGGAAGATGCCAACTTATTGGGAATTTTGGCTTGCTCCGTGCGTCAGAAATCCATCGATAAAGTGTATGGTAAAATTCACAAATGGAATAAACGGAAGGACCGCGAAAGCCTCATAACTTTTATTTCCGGTTGTGTATTACCGAAGGACAGGGAGCAATTTCTGAAAACCTTCGATATTATTTTCACCATGAATGAGCTTCCTCAATTCCCGGAAATGATTGCTCAATACGGAGTGGTAAGTCCTGCGGCCTTGCGAATGGCCAATCCCCAGCCAGCAATGGAATCGGAACCGGAAATCAGCATCGACCTGGCTCAATTAGCCCGGAATAAGCAGCAGGTTTCGGCTCGCGATATTCAACTTAGCATCGATAAAGAGCGGGTTCAAATCGATAATTTCTGGGATATCAAACCGGATTATACCTCCGATTTCGAAGCATTTGTGCCTATTCAGAATGGCTGCGATAAATTTTGCACCTTCTGCGCGGTTCCCTATACCCGCGGTAGAGAAGTTTCCCGTTCCTCGGACGAAATTCTTCAGGAGGTTAAATCGCTTGTCGATCGGGGGTTCAAATCGATTACCCTGCTGGGGCAAAACGTAAATTCCTATGGTCTCGACAAGAAAGGTGAGGAGATTAGCTTTGCGCAACTTCTTCGGAATATTGGTGAATACGGCAATGAATCGGGAAAAACCTTTTGGGTGTATTTTACCTCGCCGCATCCGCGCGATATGGGCGATGAAGTTATCGATGTGATTGCAGCTTATCCTTGTTTGGCCAAGCAAATTCACTTACCCCTTCAGTCGGGCGACGATAAAGTCCTCATTCGCATGAATCGTAAGCACGATGTGCGAAAGTATCGGCACATTGTGGAATACATCCGTGAGAAAATTCCTCAGGCCACCTTGTTTACCGATATCATTGTAGGATTTACCGGCGAAACCGAGGAGCAATTTCAAAATACGGTCAAAGCCATGGAAGAATTTAAGTACAACATGGCTTATGTTGCTGTTTATTCTCCTCGTCCGGGCGCGACTTCGGCCCGTTGGGACGACGATGTGCCGATTCAGGTAAAGAAGGAGCGTTTGCATGCTTTGAGCGATGTGTTTGCTCAGTCGTCGCGGGCTTATAATGAAGCTTTAGTCGATCAAATCGTACCGGTTCTGATTACCGGCAAGGATAAAAAAACCGGCTACCTGACCGGTTACACCGAAGGGAAAATCAACATACGGGTGTACCATCAGTCTCAGGATTTGATTGGTCAAATTGTACCGGTTAAAGTAACTACCGCGCTGGATTTTTCCTTAGCCGGAGAGCTGGCTGAATACTCGGTAGAGCAATCGTCGCCCGAATTGATTCACTCGTAAAAATGAAGGAGTTTTCCATGGCTAAAAAAATTGCCTTTAAAACACTCGGTTGCCGTTTGAACCAGTACGAAACCGACACCCTGATCTCTCAATTCAAAAAAGGGGGGTTCGAGGTAGTCGATTATAAAGAAGAAGCGGATGTGTATGTAGTGAATACTTGCACCGTAACGAATAAAAGCGACCATAAATCGCGCAATACCATACAGCAAGGCAAGCGCATCAAACCCGATGCTGTTATGCTGGTTACCGGCTGCATGGCCAATCACCGCAAAGATCAATTGAACGCGAACGAGCAAATTACCTATGTGGTAGATAACGATCGTAAATCGTCGATCTTTTCCATCGTCGATGCCCATTTCAAAGGTGAGTTGGTTAACCCCGATGAGTATGAAAAGGATGTGTTTGGATTTGCCGTAGGCGAGGAAACCATCCATACCCGGAGCTTACTTAAAATTCAAGACGGATGCGATAATTTCTGCTCCTTTTGCATCATTCCATTTGTACGCGGTCGGGCCATTAGTCGTCCGGTACAAGAAGTGTTGGAAAACGCACGCGAACTGATCCGGATAGGTTACAAGGAACTGGTTATAACCGGAGTAAACATTGGTCGTTACGATTATGAAGGAATTCTTTTCGAAGATTTGATAGAGCAAATTTTGGCTTTGCCGGGCGATTTTCGCGTACGGATTTCTTCTATGGAACCCGAAGGATTTGGCGAGAAGTTATACTCCATGCTCAATCATCCGAAGTTGAGCCCACATTTGCACATTTGCTTGCAGTCGGGTTCGGAGGCTATTTTGCTAAAGATGCGCCGCATGTACACCGCTCGTAGTTTTTCCGAAATGGTTCAATCCATTCGTTCGGTGCGTCCGGATATGAATTTAACGACCGATATCATTGTCGGTTTTCCGGGCGAAACGGACGAGGATTTTCAGGCCAGTCTGGATCGGGTAAAAGAGATGGGATTCACCCATGTGCACACGTTTAAGTACTCGAAGCGTGATGGTACGCGCGCGGCGCGGGCTGGCGATCAGGTGCCTGAGAAGGTGAAGTCGGCGCGGAGCGAGGAAATGCGTTTATTATCCGAAGAAAATAAACGGGCCTATCGCAGCAGTTTTATTGGAAAGCAGCAGCGTTTAATCATCGAGAAATCGGGCAATGCTTACTCACTTGGCTTAGGAGAGCATTTTGTACCGGTGAAGGTGATGGGCAAAAAATTGCCTGCCAATTCCTGGCAATTGGTTCAAATTGTTGGCATTGAGTCGGGCGACGATCCGGCTTTGATTGGAGAACTGTTATAGTCGCTGCAACTCAAACGAAGGGAACCCTTTTTCGTTCTCTGCATTGTGGTAGCCAACGAAGCGAAACTTAAAGTAATACCCTTCGGTATCTTTTACAACGAAATTCATGTTGGGCGTAACCACATAATCTTCCCCATTGTAATATTTCCATTCATGACCAATAGCATCGAGCTGATTGGTAAAGCTGTAATTCTCCAAAAGCTGATAATCGATGGTTGCAAAATCGTTCAGGGTATCGAGTGTAGCTAAGGTTCGTTCTTCGTTGATTAAAATTCCGCGCACATTGTAAGGCGTTGGAATACCATCGTCGGTGTAAAGAGTGGTGTAATAAGGAGTAAACAAGAGATCCCAGTTGTTGGGGTGAGGCTGCTCTACGAGCCCTTCTGCATCGAAACTGAATAAGACGAAAGCATGCAAGGTATCTTTCCAAACGGTGAAGGTTTGCTCGTTGTTGCCATTCAACTCAGCCGAACGGAAAGTGTACTTATCCGAATCGACCGAAAGGAATTGAATTTTTCGGTACACCTGGTAGTTCAATCCGTTGAATAAGCCCAAAAGATAAACTTCGTTATTCGAGATGGCTCCGTCGAGAGCGATACTCACCCAATTGCCAATGGCGGTAGAATCCAAGTCGCCGGTCGAGGCATCGTAACGCCATTCTGCCGAATCGGGTATGCTGGTTGTGCCTTCGAAAAGGGTGCTTCCCGTTCGACAAATTTTGAAGTTATTGGCTGAGTTTAGGCGTATGTGATACCCTTCGGGAGCTGTTTCGAAGCCTAGATGATAATAGCCAGGCGATTCAATTTTTACAATCGATTCGGTATTCAAATCGAACCAAATGAGGTGTTCGTAAATCGATATATCGAACTCGATAAGCGATTCGTCGCCAGGTTGATGAGGCTCGATTGGAGTATCTTCGATGAAACAAGCATTGAGAACCAGCAGGCTAAACAAAAGGGCTAGGATTCGGTCCATGGCTAGTAACGATTAAAATGATAACTGAGTTTTACGAAGAGGGTCCGACCCATGGAGATAGGCATTCCGGCTCCGGCCACGTGAGCCGCTCCACCCGAACCGGTTTGTTCCACAATGTAGTTGTTTAAAACATTCCGGACACCTACCGAGGTTTTCAATCGATTTTGGAAGAAGCTTGAATTAAAGCTGATATCAAGGGTATGGAAAGGTTTCAGGAAATCGAACACCATTTGATTATTTTCATCGATGGAGAAACGGGGCAATTGGCCATTGTACTTGTAGAAAAGCGACACATCGCTATTCCAGCTTAAAATGCTCCAAGCCAGGCTAGCAGTAACATCGCTCGACGATTGGATGGAGTCGTAATTGAGGCTTTCTCCATCGGTAGAGGTCAGGTAACTGGTGTTGCCATAGCCCACGGAGAAGTTAAGATAAGGATGGAAGCGATAATCGAATTGAGCAAAACCTCCCATCGTGCCATAACGAGCAATGTTCACGTAGCTATAATGCAATTCTTCCGGATTAATAGCTCCGAGTTCAATCTTATTCCACATGGAATTGTAAAAGAAATCGATTTTAAAATTAGAATAATGGAGCTTATGCCATTTTTCGGTGTTTAGGTTGAAGGAAAGATTGTAATTGTGCCCGAATTCGGGTTCCAGGTCGGGGTTTCCGAATAAATTGTGATTCGTGTCCTGAAAATCGAGGAATAATTCTTTGATGGTTGGCGACCGGAATCCGCGAACATAACTCAAACGAACATCCCACCATGCGTTGGGTGAAATTTTGAAGTTGATGGAGGGAACCAGGGGTGTTCTAAATTGCGTATTGAAGGAGTAGCGCAATCCGGGCTGAATTTGTATCCAGTGCAACTGGTTGAATTGAGCACTCCAGAATAGGGCGTAATCGTTTATGAAGCGGGATCCATCGCTAATTTTTTCTCCTTTACCCGATTCCAGGTTAATATCGTAGCCGAGGTGGTAATTGAAGATTTTATCTTTTCCGAAGTTTCGCCATTCGCCCCGAAATACCCAATTATCGGAAAGGGTGGTGTCGAGTTCGACCGATCGCATATCGAGGGTAGTAAGGTCTTTTAAGAAATCTTCGTTTATGCGCGAATAGTTGGAAAAACTACTCAAGAAGCTAAGCAAATGGTCGTCGCGAAGGCGATATTCATAGTTGATGGAATGAATCTGACGCCAGGTTGTAAGGTACACATCGCGGGCAATTTCACCATAGGGTGGGCGAGGAGTACCTTTATCGATCATGAGTTCGCGAAGCAAGGAGGTGGTTAATTTGAGCTTCGTTTTGCCTTTGGCGTAGGTGTACGAAGCATCGGCCAGGTATTGCTCTTTGGGTTTCCAAAGGGTGCTGCGCAGGTTCGGATCGAGGTCGCGCTCCTGCGTAAAATTTCGACCTCCGGAGAAGGTATAACTGGAGTTTTTCTTTCGAAAAGAGATAAGCCCATCGGCATTGTAGCGTCCAACCGACTCGTAATAAGCGTTGATTTGCGATTTGAACCGAGTGTACTTATTTTCTTTCGTAATGATGTTGATCGCACCTGCCAGACTGTTGTTTCCGTACAGAACCGAAAAGGGTCCTTCTACTACTTCGATATGATCGACGTTGTAGAGATTGAGTTGCGACAAATCAACATTTCCTCCTTCGCGTCCAATAACAGGGACACCATCGACCAGGATCTTTACATTGTTGCCGGAAAGCCCTTGAATGGAAAGGCTACTCCCTAAAATACCATCGGAAAAGGTTCTGAATTTCAGGTCGGTTGCAATTAAATCGGGAATATTCACCGCCGCTTTCGATTCAATTTCTTTCGAATCGATAATCTTGATTTTGTAAATAGACTGATCGACCGGTTGTGGTTCCAACTGCCCGGTTACTACCACTTCCTTTACATTGAAATTCGAGGGATGGATTTCAATCTCCTGATACTTTTGGGGGCGAATCGTGCGAGTAATCGATTGGTAACCAACAACACTAATTTGGATATTCAACGAGTCGGCAAAAGAAAGGGTTGCCAACCCTTTGTCGTTGGTTAAATAAACTTGTACTTGTTTGTTGGGTTCCGGATTTACAATGAGATGAGCATATGCCACCCCAAGTCCGGTTTTCGCATCTTTTATCAGAATTTCCGAAACCTGTCCGTGGGTATGTAGGATTGAAAAAACAAAGAATAGGAGTAAAGTAGGAAAAACTCGGTTCATGGATTGTTTTCTCAGCAGTGCGAAATAAAAAACGGGAAGCTTGTTCTTGTTGAAAGAACATAGCTTCCCAAAGGATCCCCACCCTTTATTGTTTTACAATTTTTTTAGTTACCGTATTGTTTCCTGTGGTCAGTTGCAGGAAGTAAATCCCCGAAGCCAAGTTCGATGGTAAGGCAAAGCGTGTGCGACCAGCAAGAGGTTCAGCAGTAAAGCCCACTACTTCGCTTCCTTGCTGATTGAACAGCTTCATCAATACCGTTTCCTTATCGGAACTCAACCCTTCTACAAAAAATTCAGTATTGACCGGATTCGGGAAAACGCGCAGCGAATGTTCACCTGCAAAGGATTCCATTCCAACTTGTACAATGGCTTCGGACCAAAAACGGGTAATGCCAGTTCCTTGTCCTTCGAATTCAGTGAAGCCCATTCGGTAGATTTCGCCGTGCTGGGTTTTAACGAAATAGACGGTGTTGGTATTCACCGACCAGGTCATGCTACCCATATCGAAGGCTTTCCAATCGGAACCAATCGTTTTAATCGATTCGGAATAAAATAATCCCGTAGTGTCGGAAAAGCTTGGGTCAACACCTAAAACTTCGGCTACCGATGTTTGATAATTGTGCAATACTCCGGTAACGTAGTAGGGGATTTCGACATCGTAGTAGCGGGAGAAAACGATATCCCAACTTTCGGAGGCAGGTTCGTAATCGACCATTTCGTTGTTTGCAATGCTATAGTAGGCAAAATTTTCGCTACTGTGAGTTGTAGCATCCAGTTCGAGAACAGCATCGTTGCTATGGTCGAGATCGGAAATAGCTACTTCGTAGAGCAAAGCGGAAGACGTTTTTTTCTTTATCCAGAGCTTCTTGTACAAGCCATCGATGGTTTTGATTACAAACATCCGATGACCGTACACGTTGTGGTCGAGCATGTTGTATAGTCCCCAACCATAATCGGGGTGTCCGCTCGCTTGTTGATTAAAGGCACCTTCTTCCCAGGTGGTGTCGGAATTGAATAAAGGTGTCCATGCCGATAATCCGGTGGTATCGACAGGCTGAGACCACTGGGTGGTGTCCGTTTCGGGATGAGCCCAAGCCATTGCTCCGGCTCCATTGTTGAGGAGCACAGCTGCGCTAAAAGCTTCGGTAGAGAATGCTAAATCCCAACTGGCACGATCGGAGCTTTTAACTACTCCGTCGCGAAAACTGAAAAAGACATCCTTGACATAGGATTGTTCCTGAGCTACTTCGTGGTTTTGCATTTGAGCGAATCCTTGAAATCCAAGGACTAAAGCCAGGATGATGGAGTAAAATCGTTTCATTTTCTTGTAGTTTTATTATTCGTGGTTCGATGGAAGATCCCAATCGGCTTCATCCTGATTAAGATGATTGCAGATGGACCTTGCATCGGGTTACTTGGTAGATTCTTTAAACAGTGCAAGTTTACGCGTGGATTCTGTAGCAATTTTGAAGATTTGCGGTATCTTCGCAAGCCGTAAAAACACTTGTAATACAATAAGATGGAATATAATTTCAAAGAAATTGAAGCGCGCTGGCAAGCGCATTGGAAATCAATTGAGTTATACAAAACTGAAATAGACCCTTCGAAGCCAAAATATTACGTTCTCGACATGTTTCCTTATCCGTCGGGAGCCGGATTGCATGTGGGGCACCCGCTGGGTTATATTGCTTCCGATATTTATAGTCGTTACAAACGACTTCAAGGTTACAACGTGTTGCATCCTATGGGTTACGATGCTTTCGGATTACCGGCCGAGCAATATGCCATTCAAACCGGCCAACATCCTGCCATCACGACCAACGAGAATATCAATCGATATCGGGAACAACTCGATAAAATTGGATTCAATTACGACTGGAGTCGCGAAATTCGAACCAGTGACCCCGATTATTACCATTGGACGCAATGGGCTTTTATCCAAATGTTCCAGCATTGGTATAACGAAGAGAGCGAGCGTGCTGAACCCATCGCGGATTTGATTCGTCTTTTCGAAGAACAAGGAAATGGGAAAGTGCGAGCCAGTCATACTCAGGAAACCATTTTTACAGCCGCTGAATGGAAGGGCTTTTCGGAAGAAGAACAACAGCATATTTTGCTCAACTATCGATTGGCTTACCTTGCCGATACCCAAGTGAATTGGTGTCCGGCTTTGGGAACAGTTCTCGCAAACGACGAAGTAATCAATGGTGTTTCCGAGCGCGGAGGGCATCCGGTTATTCAGAAGCAAATGAAGCAATGGTCCTTGCGCATTTCAGCTTATGCTAAACGGTTGCTCGAGGATTTAGAAGACTTGGACTGGAGCGAGTCCTTGAAAGAGATTCAACGCAACTGGATTGGTCGTTCGAAAGGAGCCGAGATGCATTTCCCGATTAAGGGAAGTGATGCTCGTTTAGCCATATTCACAACCCGCCCGGATACTACCTGGGGAGTTAGTTTCATGGTTTTGGCCCCCGAACATGAATGGGTTCCGGAACTTACAACTCCCGAATACCGCGAAGCAGTCGCTGCTTACCTGGAACAAACCGGCAAACGAAGCGAACGCGACCGAATGGCCGATACAAAAACCGTTAGCGGTCAATTTTTGGGTTCGTATGCCATTAACCCCTTATCGGGCGAAGAAATACCGATTTACATCAGCGATTATGTGTTAACCGGATATGGAACCGGAGCCATCATGGCTGTACCGGCTCACGACTCGCGCGATTTTGCTTTTGCCCGCCATTTCGGATTGCCTATTCGGCAAGTGGTCGTGGCTCCGGGCCAAAATGCCGAGGATACCGCCGAGTGGACTGCCAGCTACGATGGGAAAGAAGGTCAATTGGTTAACTCTGGATTCATTAGCGGGATGGCTGTTCCCGATGCCATCGAAGCGTGTTTGAAATACATCGAAGAAAAAGGAATTGGTAAAGCCAAAGTGCAGTTCCGCTTGCGCGATGCCATTTTTAGTCGTCAGCGTTACTGGGGAGAGCCCTTTCCGGTCTATTTTAAAAACGACTTGCCTTATGTGCTGAACGAGGATGAATTGCCCCTCCATTTGCCCGAGGTCGATAAATACCTTCCAACCGAAGATGGTCAGCCACCGCTAGGTCGAGCCGAAAACTGGCATAACGCCGAAGGCTATCCCTTCGAGCTGAGTACCATGCCCGGTTTTGCCGGTTCGTCGGCCTACATGTACCGATACATGGATCCTAAAAATCGTGAGGCTTTGGTTTCAAAAGAAGCGAATACGTATTGGAGAAATGTCGATTTGTATTTGGGTGGAGCAGAACACGCCACCGGCCATTTAATTTATGCTCGGTTCTGGAATAAGTTTTTGTTCGATATCGGTTTGGTGGTTGAGAAGGAACCGTTTAAAAAACTAATCAACCAGGGAATGATCCAGGGGCGGTCGAGCTTGGTTTATCGTCTTCTGAATCAACAAAATATTTTCGTAAGTGCCGATATGGTAGCCGATTACGAAGTTACACCCATCCACGTGGATGTGAACATGGTAGAGAACGATCGTTTGGACTTGGAAGCGTTTAAAACCTGGCGTCCCGAATTTGCTCAAGCCGAGTTCATTCTGAATGCTCAGGGTGAGTATAAGTGTGGGGTACAAGTCGAGAAGATGTCGAAGCGTTACTACAATGTGGTGAACCCCGACGATATTGTTGAGCGCTATGGAGCCGATACCTTGCGGATGTACGAAATGTTCCTGGGTCCGTTGGAGCAATCGAAACCCTGGGATACAAATGGAATTGATGGGGTGCATAAGTTTTTGCGGAAATACTGGCGTTTGCATTTCGACCGCGAAGGACAATGCATTGTGAGCGATGAGCCTGCTAGCCCGCTGGCGCAGAAGATTTTGCATAAAACCATCAAAAAGGTGAGCGAGGACATGGAACGCTTCAGTTTCAACACGTCGATTTCAGCATTTATGATCTGTGTAAATGAGTTGAACGAGGCTCAGGTGCATCATCGATCGGTATTAAAAGATTTGTGCATTTTGCTGGCTCCATTTGCTCCGCATATTACCGAAGAGATTTGGAGCAAGATGGGGGAGAGCGGAAGTGTTCATGCTCAGATGTATCCAGAATGGAACGAGTCCTTTTTGGTGGAAGATTCCTTTGAATATCCGGTTTCATTCAACGGAAAGATGCGTTTTAAAGCATCCTTTCCCAGCCAGATGCCACCTGCTGAGATTCAACAGTTAATATTGGAACACGAACAATCGGCTAAATGGCTCGATGGTAAGAAGCCTAAAAAGATAATTGTGGTTCCCAATCGAATCATTAATATTGTGGTTTAATCTCATAATCAGGAGTTCGACAAGCAATTTCCGATGTTTAATAAGAAGAAAAGTTCAGTAAAAATGGCTAAGACACCAGAAATAGACCCTAACATTATTAATCAGATAGTAGAAGGTACGATCATAACCGGCAATATTGTTTCGGAGAAAAGCATTCGCATTGTAGGAACGCTCGAAGGTAATTTAACGACCAAAGGTCGCGCAGTGATTGGAAAAACGGGCGTGGTGAGTGGAAATATTATTTGTCAGGAAGGGGATATCGAAGGGAAAGTAAGTGGTAAAATTATCACTTATGGTCTCTTAAGTTTGCGCGCATCGGCTGTGGTAAACAGCGAGACTTACACCAAGCAGCTCATGGTAGAGCCCGGAGCCATTATTAACGGAACGCTCGACATGAGCGGAACGAATCTAAATCCGGAGCAAAAGCAAGTGGCAACACCCAATGGACAAAAAAAGGAAGAAAAGTCCCTTAAATAATTATGCGAAGTATTCGGGTCTGGCCATTCAAATGATTGCCATCATCTTGTTAGGAACCTATGCCGGAATACGACTTGATGCGTGGATTGCCTGGAAATTTCCGGTCTTTACGCTGGTCTTCGCTCTGGCCTCAGTTTTCGCCGCCATTTATTACGCTATTAAAGATTTCTTATAATTCAAATCATGCAAGCTAAATTCAAATCCTTCCTCAGTGGAATGCTCATCCTCACTGCAGTCATCATCCTGGGAGCTTACCTTTTGTTCACGCAGTTTATTCCCCAATACTATCTCCCCATTTTTCCGTGGTTACTCCTCTTTTACGTTGTGAGTACCACCCTGGTTCATTACTTTCATCTCAAAGCTCGCTTTGGCGACAGCAAACGATTCCCACGCTATGCCATGGCAATCAATGGTATGAAAATTTTTGCCTACCTCATTTTCATCGTGGTATATATTTTTACGCAACGCGACACAGCCGTTCCCTTTCTCATTGGATTCTTTGGCCTTTACATGCTGTTCAATATTTACGAAGTGATGGTGTATCAGCGATCGAATCGTCCGGAAGCTAGCTAGTTACTCCATGTCCCTCTAACTTGCTACGGCATGCGTTTCCTTTTTTCTGGTACATCTAACCCGCATTTTAATCTGGCTGCCGAGGAATTTCTCATGCGGCATACTCCCTATGAGGTGGTCTTCTTGTACATCAATCGGCCCAGCATCATTGTAGGAAAACACCAAAATACCCTGGCCGAGATTAATCGTAAGTGGGTCGATGAGCATCATATTCCGGTAATCCGCCGGTTATCGGGCGGAGGAACCGTTTATCACGACGAAGGGAATATCAATTTCTGTTTCATACGGAATACGCTATCGGGCAAACAAGTTAATTTTCGGGTTTTTGTTGAACCGATTATTCAATACCTCCAGAGCTTGGGCCTTGAAGCAAGCATGGGTAGCAAAAATGAACTGCGCATCGAAGGGAAAAAAATATCGGGAAATGCAGAGCATGTTTTCAAAAATCGGGTCATGCATCATGGAACCTTACTCTACGATTCCGATTTGACTGCTCTCGAAAAAGCGATTCAGCCTCCCCTGGCCACTATCGACGATAAAGCTGTAAAATCGAATCGTTCGGAAGTGGCCAATATCAGCGAATTCCTGTCCGATAAAATCGAGACGGATCGCTTTGCTCAACACCTTTTCCAGTTTCTAAAAAATTTCTTTCCCCAACACGACACGTATCATTGGAGCTCCGCCGACTTGGAAGAAATAAATCGGCTTATGGATGAAAAGTATCGACAAGATTACTGGAATTTTCACTACTCCCCCGATTATACTTTCGTGAATGATTGGGTGTTAGATGCCTTTTTTCATTGCCAGGTCGATTTAAGTGTGAGCAAAGGAAAGATCAAAAAAGCCTTTATTGGAGGGTCGCAACATCAGGACGTGTTGCAATCGATAGCCGAAGCGCTCACTGGAGTTGAACATCAGCCGGAGGCTATTCGAAACGTGCTGAATCATAGCGATTTCCAGAGATTTTTCAGCCTGGTAAGCATCGATCGTTTCATCGAACTATTCTTTTAAGCGTCAACCTTAAAGAGGCGATAACCTTTTCCCCGAAAAATCGATGTCTGGTAGAATGGGTTTTACAGCCTTCAGAATTTCTTCTTCTAATACTTGTAAGATTCGCTTTCTGACGAAATGACGATGCACCACGAGTCCAATCTCACGGAAAGGAACCGGGTCGGAAAACCGACTGATGTGTTTGGATTCCTTTTTCGGAAAATCGTAAACCGATAAATACGGTAAAAGGGTTGATGCTCCATTTCCCCGAACAAAGCGCAGTAAACTATCGATAGAGCCCGCCTGGAAATTAAAGTTTAATTGATTAACCAGTTGATTCTCATGATAATTGCAAAGCTCAATGATTTGAGTGCGCATGCAATGCCCTTCCTCCAACAACGCCAGATTCGATAAATTCAACTCATGAGCCTCAATTCGCTTTGGAGGTTCCTTGCCCGCTTGATAATACACAAATGGTTCGTGGTAAAGCTTCTGCTCTTCAATTTCCGCATCGTTGATAGGGGTCGATACAATCCCAATGTCGATGTCGCGCGATTTTAATTGCCGGATAATTTCGCCGGTGGTTTGCTCTCGCACAATGATTTGTAGTTGTGGAAATTGCAAAGCGAATCGATGCAGAAAGAGTGGCAACAAGAACGGAGCAATGGTTGGTATAACCGAGATAATGAGCCTTCCTTTCACCTCTCCTTTTATCTCTTGACTGATTTCTTTCAGCGATTCAATTTCCCGTTGCACGATTTTGAGTTGCTCTAGCAGTACAGCTCCCTCTGCAGTAAGAGCTACCGGTTTCTTCTTTCGGTCGAAAATGGGAATACCCAGTTCGTCCTCTAGTTTCGAAATCATTGTGCTTAAGGTCGATTGCGTTACAAAGCACTTCTCGGCCGCTTTTTCAAAATGCCTCAGCTCAGCCAAAGCCAGTACGTATTGAAATTGATGAATGTTCATCGATATTATCAATATTGAGTTAGAAAATATAGTTTTTGTAAAACAAACATAGCATCTATTTTCGTCGCATTGAAACACAAACCTTTAAAAAATCAACGCTATGAAACACCTATTTACCGTGCTGTTTGTTGCCATTACGACGGTAACCCTGGCACAGCCTGCAGCAGAAAGTACCGGAGGATGTCCTTTTCATCAAGGACAAAAGGCCGAGGCATCGGCTGTCGAACCGATGAATGCACCCGAGGAGGTGGATGTGATGCAACGTCGTCAAGGACCAACCAACAAAGATTGGTGGCCCAATGCATTGGATTTAACTGTTTTGCGTCAGCATTCCGATATGTCGGATCCGATGGGAGAGCAGTTCAATTATGTCGAAGCGTTTAACAACCTCGATTACGAAGCTTTGAAAGCCGATTTACGTGCTTTAATGACCGAATCGGAAGATTGGTGGCCAGCCGATTTTGGACATTACGGACCCTTGTTTATTCGCATGGCCTGGCACAGTGCCGGAACCTATCGAACCGGCGACGGACGTGGAGGATCGCGCGACGGCCAGCAGCGTTTTGCCCCGCTCAACTCCTGGCCCGATAATGCCAATCTCGACAAAGCACGACGTTTGTTATGGCCTATCAAGAAAAAGTATGGAAGTAAGATTTCCTGGGCCGATTTAATGATTCTGACCGGAAATGTCGCTTTGGAATCGATGGGTTTCGAAACCATCGGATTTAGTGGTGGTCGTGCCGATGTGTGGGAACCCGAATCGAATGTGTATTGGGGTTCGGAAACCGAGTGGTTGGCCGACAAGCGATACACCGGAGAGCGCGATTTAGAAAATCCTTTGGCAGCGGTTCAAATGGGATTAATTTACGTGAATCCCGAAGGTCCTAATGGGAATCCCGATCCGGTATTAGCGGCTCACGATATCCGTGAAACCTTTGCTCGCATGGGGATGAACGACGAAGAGACTGTTGCCTTGATAGCCGGCGGACATACTTTTGGCAAATCGCATGGAGCCGGACCGGCCAAGCATGTTGGACCGGAGCCAGAAGCTGCAGGTATCGAGGAGCAAGGTTTAGGTTGGACCAGCACCTATGGTTCCGGCAAAGCCGGCGATGTGATTACATCCGGTTTAGAAGTAACCTGGACCAGTACACCTGCCCAATGGAGTCATGGTTTCTTTAAGAACTTATTCGAGAACGAGTGGGAGTTAACCAAGAGTCCTGCAGGAGCCCATCAGTGGGTTGCTAAGAATCCGAAGACCCTGGTTCCCGATGCTTTCGACCCCGACAAAAAGCATAAACCCACCATGTTAACGACCGATTTATCCTTACGATTCGATCCGGAGTATGAAAAAATTTCCCGTCGTTTTTATGAAAATCCCGACGAGTTTGCCGATGCTTTTGCCCGCGCCTGGTACAAACTAACCCATCGCGATATGGGTCCGCGCGCCCTTCACTTAGGCCCGGAAGTTCCTCAAGAAGATTTCGTATGGCAAGATCCTATTCCCACTGCCTCGTACGAAGCCATCAATGAGCAAGATATTGCCGGCTTGAAAGCGTCTATTCTAGCTGCTGGCCTCACCACTTCCGAGCTGGTGTACACTGCCTGGTCGTCGGCTTCGACCTATCGTAGTTCCGATTTCAAAGGGGGTGCCAATGGAGCACGCATTCAGCTTGTTCCACAGGCAGCTTGGGAGGTGAATCATCCGAAGGAATTAGCAAACGTATTGGAAAGCTATCGTTCTATTCAGTCCGATTTCAATAAAAAATCAAAGACCAAACAAGTGTCGATGGCCGATTTGATTGTGTTGGGAGGAGCGGTTGCAATCGAGGAAGCAGCTAAAAAAGCGGGAGTATCGGTTTCTGTTCCTTTCCTACCCGGACGCACCGATGCTATTCAGGAGCAAACCGATGTGGATGGAATGGCTGTTCTTGAACCCATTGCCGATGGTTTCCGCAACTATGTGAAAGGACGCTATACCATTCCAACCGAAGAACTGCTGGTCGATAAAGCACAGTTACTGGGATTAACCGCACCTGAAATGACCGTATTAGTGGGAGGTATGCGTGTGTTAGATGCTAATTATCAGCATGCAAAGCACGGTGTTTTTACTGACCGTCCGGGCGTGTTGAGCAACGATTTCTTCGTTAACCTGACCGATATGAGTTACGAGTGGCGTCCGATGGCCGATAGTAAAGAGTTGTATCAGGTGGTTAATCGAAGTACCGGCGAAGTTAAATGGACTGCGACCCGTGCCGATTTAATTTTCGGTTCGAACTCCGAGTTGCGTGCCTATGCCGAGGTTTACGCCAGCGACGATGCAAAGGAAAAGTTTGTCAAGGATTTCGTACAGGCTTGGAATAAAGTGATGAATGCCGACCGGTACGATGTACACATGGTCTCTAAGTAGGGTTTCAATTACCTATATGCTGTTTCAAGGGAGCTCTCTGCAATTGCGGAGAGCTTTTTTTGTGCTATCTATTTCCCGCGTTTACCCCGCCCAATTCTTCCGATCTAAACTGCGATAATGAATGGCTTCGGATAAATGATGGGACTCAATTTGATCTTTCCCGTCTAAATCGGCAATGGTTCGGCTTACTTTCAGGATGCGGTCGTAGGCACGGGCCGATAAGCCGAGCTTCTCCATAGCCATTTTTAAAATGCTTTCTCCTTCAGGAGTGAGCTTGCAGAACTTACGGATCAGGCGGGAACTCATTTGAGCATTACTGTGCATGCCGGGAAAGGCTTCGAAGCGATCTCCCTGAAGTTTACGGGCAGCAACCACTCGATCGCGCACGCTTTTGCTGGTTTCGGAATGTTGTTTCTCCGAAAGCATTTTAAAAGGTACCGGCACAATTTCAATGTGTATGTCGATGCGGTCGAGCAAAGGACCGGAAATGCGGTTGAGGTATTTTTGTACTTGTCCGCTGGAGCAAACACAAGCTTTTTCCGGATGATTGTAATATCCGCACGGACAGGGATTCATCGAAGCGACCAGCATGAAAGATGCGGGGTATTCGACCGCAAATTTCGCGCGCGAAATCGAAATAACACGGTCTTCGAGGGGTTGACGCATTACTTCTAAAACGGTTCGTTTGAATTCGGGCAACTCGTCTAAAAACAATACACCATTATGTGCCAGGGAAATTTCGCCGGGTTGCGGGTATTGCCCTCCACCCACCAGCGCCACATCGCTTATGGTGTGGTGAGGTGCTCGGAAGGGGCGCTGGGTCATGAGGGAGGTGTCGCCGGAAATTTTTCCGGCTACCGAATGGATTTTGGTGGTTTCGAGTGCTTCGTGCAAGGTAAGGGGTGGTATGATTCCTGGTAAGCGCTTGGCAAGCATGGTTTTCCCTGCTCCGGGAGGACCAATCAGTAGAATGTTGTGTCCACCGGCTGCGGCAATCTCTAAGGCCCGTTTTACGTTTTCCTGCCCTTTTACTTCGGAAAAGTCGAGTTTGAAATCGTCGATCCGCTCAAAAAATTCTTTGCGGGTATCGACCAAGGTTGGTTTAAGGTCGGAGGTATTGGAAAGAAGGGCAATTACTTCTCGAATGTGATGCACTCCGAAAACGGTCAAATCGTTTACTACGGCGGCTTCGCGCGCATTCTTTTCCGGCAGTATGAATCCTTTAAACCCTTGCTTTCGGGCTTCGATGGCAATGGGAAGAACTCCGCGTATGGGATGCACACTTCCGTCGAGCGAAAGTTCGCCCATGAGTAAATAATGCTCAAGTAAATCTTTATTCAATTGCTCACTGGCAGCCAAAATTCCTATGGCAATGGGTAAATCGTATGCCGCACCTTCTTTGCGGATGCTGGCCGGAGCCATGTTCACCACAATCTTCTTTCCGGGCATCTCGAGCCCACATTCTTTAATGGCCGAGGTAACTCGTTGAAGACTTTCTTTAACTGCTGAGTCGGGCAGACCAACTAAATAGAAATTAATGCCTCGCGAAATATTCACTTCAATCGTAATAATCAGGGCATTGATTCCGCTCACTGCCCCTCCATAGGTTTTTACCAGCATAGTCTTTTGGTTTATCGATTCAGTGGGGCATTTGTTGATATGCTCCCTTAGGGCATGGCCTAAAATTAGGAAGAATGCAAGGAATCGCTAAGGTCTGACCAACTTACTTTACACTTGCAAGCTTGTCTTTTGTAAAAGGATTGCTGAGTTTTGTTTTTCAATTTCTTCTGCTCTATGGGAAGAGTGAACGCGTTCCTTTTGTGAAAAAAATCGGGAAGCTTTTAGTTCCTCTTACGAAAAATTGAAGGTTCATTTCTTTATTTTTGACGATTTGCCCGGGCAGAAAAATTCGCCCAAAGGCAGCATGATGCTTCAACGGTTTATGAATAATAGAAAGTTTACTCAGGAATGAATGTAAGTAATGGAGGTTCATTTATTGTGCTTGTTTATCAGCATGCCAAATTCGGTTGGATCGCTTCTTCCTATCGGTATGAACGTGTACCCGGCCGACCTTTTTTTCAGGTAGGCGATAAGCTGAGCCGGAATCATCCCGATTATACGGATTTAACAGCCGTGCAAAAAGACTTGGTCCGATGGAGTGAGGATTTTTCCGACGAAGCGATTGTGAGTCGTTTTGGAAAGAAGCGGCAAACCATTCAGCAGTTCTATGAGAAGCTGAGTCCGGAATACCTAAAAACCTATATCATCCCTTTCCTTGAAAAGAAGCTTCGAGCCATTCTTGATGCGGTTCGGCAACACGCAATTCCGCTTTACCAATCGTCGGGCCGCCCCAGGAATGTATTCCCCGACGATTTAGTTGCCATTCAGGAGGCTGCCTCGCGTACGATTTTTAATTTCATCCGAAAAGAACAGGAACTGTTGTATTTTTTATCGGTTCGTAACCACGACAAAGAGTTAAAGCTTCATGGGCGAGTGGGGCACATCCTGGTAAATGAACCGGCTTATCTTTTAATCGATTCGAATCTATATTACTTCAACGATATTGATGGAAAGAAACTTTTGCCGTTTTTTCAGAAACAACACATCGAAATTCCTGCTCAGGTACAGGAGAAATACCTCTCCACCTTTGTCCTTAATGCAATTCGTAACTACGAAGTTAGAACCATCGGATTTTCTGTTCGGGAAATTCGGGCGGATCTATCGGTTGAGCTACGTTTAGAGTATGGGCTCGATTATCAGCCGGGATTTGCAATAAGCTTTCATTATTCGCCCTATTTCAAGTGTCGAGAAAACTCCGATTTTGCTTTTCAGGTGAAGTTTCATTGGGAAAATGGGGCCTATTATTTCGAGAAAATAATGCGCGATTTGGAAGCCGAAGAAGCCGCTATCCAGTATTTAAAGGCTGCCGGAATGGTGAAGCATGGAGATTGGTTTTGGTTGGAGGGGAAGGACCGTAGCCTATCGGTAGCCTTATGTTTTATACGAAACAATCGGTCTGGTCTTGAGCAACAAGGAATTCGGATTAGTACCTCCATTAACAACCAGAAAATTAATCTCGAAGAAGCCAAGGTTCAGTTAGAGGTAGTATCGAAAATTGATTGGTTCGACATTCGTGGGGTGGTTCGTTTTGGTGAGTTTGAATTTCCTTTTCAGCAACTTCGAAAATACATTTTAAGCGGGAACCAGGAATTTTTATTACCCGACGGCAGCATTGGAATCATTCCCGATGAATGGTTTCTGTTGTACGAAGATTTGTTTCAATATGCCAAACAAAACGAAGGGAAGCTGATGCTTAACCGGCACCATTTGCATTTGGTGCCGGAATATTCCTACGGTAAATCGGAGCAGTTGTATGCCTTGTTGCAAGAGCAGGACGAAGGCCGAACGATTCCTGAATCGGTTTCCATACCGAAGGATCTCCAGGCCGATTTACGTCGTTATCAGCAGCTGGGATACGAGTGGTTGTATCAGCTCCATCGAAATCGCTTAGGTGCTTGCCTGGCCGACGATATGGGGCTCGGAAAAACCCTGCAGGCTTTGAGTTTATTGAGCAAGGTGTACGAAGGAAAGCCTTTGTATCGACCTTCCATCAAAAAGGAAGGGCTTCAGCTTTCCCTGTTTCATAGTGAGGAGCAGCCTCAGGACGAACCCGATTCCTTGTATCCTTCGCTCATTGTACTTCCCACTTCCCTGATTCACAATTGGGCCAATGAGTTGAAACGTTTTACTCCTCACTTACGATTTTTGGTGTATCATGGAATCGACCGGCAAAAGCGAAAACAGGTTCGGAATCAGTTTTATCGGCATCATGTCGTTTTAACCAGCTACGGAACCCTTCGGAACGAGATAGAATCGCTTGCTAATTTCCCGTTTCACGTAATCATCCTCGATGAAGCACAGCAGATAAAAAACCCCGAGTCGAAGATTTATGCTTCGGTTATCCAGCTGCAAGCCACTCAGCGGATTATACTTACCGGAACACCCATTGAAAATTCCTTGCAGGATTTATGGGCGCAGTTCAATTTTATGAATCCAGGCTTTTTAGGGAATTATCCGTTTTTCAAGAAGCGCTATTTGCTTCCCATCGAGAAGGGGGGAAATGAAAAGCAAACTGAAAAACTGAAAACCCTGATCCAACCCTTTCTGCTCCGTAGAACGAAGGGCGAAGTTGCCAGCGATTTACCACCCTTAACCATCCAGACTCGTTATTGCACGATGGAAGAGGAGCAGTGGCGTATGTATCAGGAGTATAAGCAAGCATTCCGCAATTCGATTGTGCAGTTGCAAGAGCAGCATTTAATTCAGCAATCGGGCATGTTGCTCCTAAAGGGGATCCTTCATTTGAGGCAACTAGCCAATCATCCCTTACTGGTAGATTCCGACTATCAAGCCGGTTCGGGCAAAACTACCGAGGTAATCGATTTATTGGAGAACCTCCGGAGCGAAGGACACAAGGTGTTGCTGTTCAGTAGTTTTGTGAAGCATTTGGAGCTGTTCGAAAGGATATTTTTAGAGCGAGGCTGGAAGTACAGCAAGTTAACCGGCTCTACGGTGAATCGGGAGCAGGTAATCGCCGAATTTCAATCCGATCCGGATCGGTCTTTCTTTTTATTATCGATTAAAGCCGGAGGAGTGGGCCTGAATTTAACCGAGGCCGATTACGTTGTTATTTTGGATCCGTGGTGGAATCCGGCTGTTGAAATGCAGGCCATTAACCGCGCCCATCGGATTGGACAGGATAAGCCGGTAATTGTTTATCGCTTCTTATCCGAAGCGAGTATTGAGGAAAAGATTCACCAGTTACAGGAAAAGAAGTCGAAGCTGATCGAAACCTTTATAAACGAGAACGACCCCTTTTCAGGAGTCGATCTGCAAGAATTAATTCGTTTGGTCGAGTAGTTATTAGGTTAGCGCTTCGGCTCCTCCTACTACTTCGAGAATTTCGTTTGTAATGGCAGCCTGACGAGCTTTGTTATAATGCAATTTTAGCTCACGAATGAGTTCTGTTGCATTATCGGTTGCTTTATGCATGGCCGTCATCCGTGCTCCGTGTTCAGCCGCGTTCGAATCGAGTAAAGCCTTGTAAAACTGAGTTTTCAAAGAACGAGGAATGAGTTCGTTCACAATGAAATGCTTACTAGGTTCGAAGAGGTATTCGCTTTTATTCTCTTTTTGCGCTTTCTTTTCAGCTGGTGGAGGAATAGGAAGGAATTGTTCGCGGGTAAGAATTTGGGAAGCAGCATTTTTAAATTGATTATACACGATATCGATGCGATCGAATTCGCCCGATAGGTAGCGTTCCATTAGGTTTTCGACGTAGGGTGCCACGTGCTCGAAATCCAGTTCATCGAACACTTCCGGATGCGCTTCTTTGATTTTGTATTTGCGGAACCGGAGCAAATCGCCTGCTTTTTTCCCGAAGGTGATGATATCGACTTTTCCTGCAGCAAATTGTTCCGGATATTCTTCTTCGATGAGTTGAACCACTTTTTTTGAGATGGCAGCATTAAAACCACCGCATAACCCTCGGTTGGAGCTAATAGCAACAATTAGCACTTTTTCCGGATTACGCTCAACTCCATACACATTATCGTCGTTGTTGTCGAGGCTGGCCGAAATATCGCTCAGGATTTCCTGCAGCTTATTGGCATAAGGGCGCAACTGCAGAATAGCGTCCTGGGCTTTTCGTAAGCGAGCAGCCGATACCATTTTCATGGCACTGGTAATTTGCCGCGTGGACGAAACCGAGGTGATGCGTGTACGTATTTCTTTTAAACTGGCCATGTTGAGTCAGTATTTTTCAATGAATGATTATTTCGATGCAGGCGCTAATTCTTTAGCCACTTTTTCCATAATGGCCATGGCCTCGTCGGTAAGTTTACCTGCTTTAAGCGAATCTAACACATCTTTATGCTTAGCTTCCAGGTAGTTCAGGTATTCTTCCTCGAATGCTCTTACTTTGTTCACGGGTACATTTTGCAATAAGCCTTTAGTTCCCAGGTAGATAATTGCAACTTGTTTTTCAACGGAAACAGGAGAATATTGACCTTGTTTCAGGATTTCAACGTTACGAGCTCCTTTATCGAGTACCGATTTGGTAGCTGCGTCGAGGTCGGATCCAAATTTCGAGAATGCTTCCAGTTCGCGATACTGAGCCTGGTCGAGTTTCAAGGTTCCGGCTACTTTTTTCATCGATTTAATTTGAGCCGATCCACCTACACGTGAAACGGAAATACCTACGTTGATGGCAGGACGTACACCGGAGTTGAAGAGGTTTGATTCGAGGAAAATCTGTCCGTCGGTAATCGAAATAACGTTGGTTGGAATATAGGCTGAAACGTCGCCTGCCTGAGTCTCGATAATGGGCAAAGCAGTTAAGGATCCACCTCCTTTCACCAAGTGCTTGATGCTTTCGGGAACGTCGTTCATTTGCTTGGCAATTTGATCGGACTTGATAATTTTGGCAGCCCGTTCGAGTAAGCGGCTATGTAAGTAGAAAACGTCGCCAGGGTATGCTTCGCGTCCCGGCGGACGACGCAGCAAAAGAGATACTTCGCGGTAGGAAACTGCTTGTTTCGATAAATCGTCGTAAATGATGAGAGCGGCGCGACCCGTATCGCGGAAGAATTCTCCGATAGCAGCACCGGCATAAGGAGCGTAGAATTGGAGTGCAGCCGGCTCGGAAGCGGATGCTGCCACAATACAGGTGTAAGGCATGGCACCGTTGTCTTCCAAGGTTTTAGCAATATTGGCAACGGTAGAACCTTTCTGCCCAATGGCTACGTAGATACAGTAAACCGGTTCGCCTTTTTCGTAAAATTCTTTTTGGTTGATAATGGTGTCGATGGCGATAGCGGTTTTACCGGTTTGGCGGTCGCCAATGATTAATTCGCGCTGACCCCGTCCGATTGGAATCATGGAGTCGATTGCCTTGATACCGGTTTGGAGTGGTTCGTTAACCGGCTGGCGATAGATTACGCCGGGAGCTTTTCGCTCAAGTGGCATTTCGTAGCGCTCGCCGGTAATTGGGCCACGTCCGTCGATTGGTTCACCAATCGTATTTACAACCCGACCTAATAATCCTTCTCCAACATGGATGGAAGCGATTCGGCGAGTTCTTTTAACCAGGTAGCCTTCTTTAATACCGTCGGATTTACCCATCAGTACCACCCCAACGTTGTCTTCTTCGAGGTTTAATACAATACCGGGAACACCGTTTTCGAATTCGACCAGTTCGTTCGACTGCACATTTAATAAACCATACACCCGGGCAATTCCATCGCCAACTTGCAACACGGTACCTACTTCCTCGAGTTCCGATTGGGTTTTGATGCCTTGTAATTGTTGTTTTAAAATTTCAGAAACTTCTGACGGTTTAATCGTAGCCATATTTATGTTTTAATTTGTTTTCGATACAGATTTTCTTGTAGCTGTTTTATTTAAGTCGATTGCTGGTCGAACTAAGCTTTGAGCAAAGATTGCTGAATGGTTTTCAATTTGGTTCGGATCGATGCATCGAGAAGTTGATCTTCTACTTGCAAGGTAAAACCGCCTAATAATTCGGTTTTTACCGATGCACTTAATTCCACTTTTGTTTTGAAATAGCTTTCGGTAAAAGCTTTTACTTCTTCCAGGGTTTTAGCTGAAATAGCAACCGGACTGCTAAAGTGGGCAAATTGAATTCCGGCTCTTTTTCGCATAATGCTCAGGAAGTCGCGAAGCATATCCGGGATAGAGGTTTCGCGTCCGTTTTTGATTACGAGCAAAAGGAATGTAAGTGTTTCCGCTTGTACCGAGGTTTGGAACAGTTTGGTAAAGATGTTTGCTTTTTCGCTTGGACGAACAATAGGACTATTGATTATCCATTGCAATTCGGGGGATTCAATCAGAAAGGATTGTAGGAAATGTACATCGCGGGCGACTGATTCTATTTGCTTTTGTTCGCTTGCAAACTCCAGTAGCGCCTTGGCATATCGTACCGCTATTTTGCTATGATTCATGAGTAATCGTTTTTCCCGGCGTTTGGTTAGTTAGCATTAATATCTTTCAACAAACTGTCGATGTATTTCTTTTGATCCTCTTGATTGCCTAATTCTTTCACTAATATTTTTTCAGCAATCAGGATCGATAATTCGGTTACTTGCTTTTTAATATCACTAATAGCAGCAGCTTTTTCGGTTTCGATGCTTTCTTTAGCAGTTTTCAACATTTTATCGGCTTCGACAGCAGCTTGCGATTTCGCATCCTTAATGATGGTTTCTTTTACTTCGCGCGCTTCTTTCATGAGTTGTTCCCGTTCGCTTTTTGCTTCGAGGAGAATTTTTTCGTTACTGGCTTGAAGCTGTTCCATTTCTACTTTAGCTTGCTTAGCCGATTGAATGGCGTTTTCGATCTCATATTCACGATCCTTCAAGGATTTCATAATGGGTTTCCAGGCAAATTTACCCAGGATAAAAACCACAATCGAGAAGGAAACTAAGGTCCAAAAAAGTAAACCAAAATCCGGATTTATCATTGTATTTTAATGTTTTAGGTTAAAAAAGAAAAAGTAGTTTCTGCCAATCGCAGAAACTACTTTTGAACGATTCTTACATAACAAGAATCAAGAAACAGGTTACAATAGCGAAGAAGGCAGCACCTTCCACTAATGCAGCAGCTAAAATCATGTTAGCGCGAATGTCGCCTACCGCTTCGGGTTGACGAGCAATAGCTTCCATAGCGCTAGAACCGATTTTACCGATACCTAAACCGGCTCCAATCGCTCCAACACCGGCACCGATACCGGCACCCATTTTGGCTACTCCTACTACTTCCAACAAAATGGTCAATAATGATAACATCATGGTTTTAATGTATTAGTGAAATAAAAAAAGTATCGTTTAATGATGCGCTTCCTCTACGGCCATACCAATGTACAAGGCAGAAAGGAAAGTGAACACATACGCTTGGATAAAGGCCACTAAGAGTTCAAGGAAGGACATGAAAACGGTAAACAAGATCGTAACGACCGATACACCGTAACCTGCAGCCGGACTCATAGCGCCAAAAATGAAAATGAGACTGAAAAAACCCAGCATGATAATATGCCCGGCCGTAATGTTGGCAAAAAGCCGCACCATCAGCACAAAAGGCTTAATAAATACTCCAATAATCTCGATGGGTATCATCAAGGGCTTTAATGCATGCGGAACGGGTGGCCAGAAAATGTGCCCCCAGTAGTTCCGATTGCCATTTAAAGAGGTGATTACAAAGGTGATAAGAGCAAAAATCAAGGTAACGGCAATGTTGCCCGTTACGTTGGCTCCCCCGGGGAAAAAGGGAATGAGCCCCATCAGGTTATTCAGGAAAATGACAAAGAAAATCGTTAATAAATAAGGCATGAAGCGCTCGTATTTCTTCTCGCCGATCGACGATTTCGCTACATCGTCGCGAATAAACAGAATGAGCGGTTCGAGCATGTTTTGAAGACCGGTGGGAGCTTGCCCCGGACGACGTTTGTAAGCATTCGCTACGCTAATGAATACCCACAGCAGAATGAGCATGCTAATAAAAAGAGCAGTAACGTTTTTGGTAATAGAAATATCCCAGGGCCGAACCCATTCGCCCACTTCATTTTGATACACAATCTTTCCCTTCAAGTCCCCTTCGTGAGCAATTTCATAACCATTATAAGCGTCGTGACCGTGATGAAATTTAGACGACAGGAATACATCGAACCCTTTTTCTTCGGAGTAAAGAATTACCGGCAAGGGGATGGATACGTGCTTCTCGCCAATGGTCGTAATATGCCATTCGTAGGAATCGGCAATGTGATCCATAATAAAGGCTCCGGGTTGAAACCCTTCGTCGGAATGACCACCGGCAGCCATGGATTGACTCCAGGAGAGGAGGATGAGCGACACAATGAGAAAGGTTTGCTTCACTGCTTTTATAGCTGTAGCTATCATCTAAATATTTGTTTATAAAGATTTTTAGTGGTGCAAAAATAAAACTTTAAACTAAAAGAGGAAGGTAAAGAAGAGGAAGCTTTTATTTTTTTTAATATGCGAATACTGCCTGATATTCAAATCATTATTGGTGGGGCCCAAGGGAGTAAGATAAAATAGTTTTATGGCTCTAAAAAGAAAGGGGTAAAGAAGTAGGCAAATGATTGAATGAGGACGATATAAAATACACCTGTAAGCCTTTCTCTCTTTTGCGAAGGCAAGCAGAGGAAATAGGCTTACAGGAAAGTATAATTAAGCACTTATCTCTTTTTTAACCTGATGGAGATAAGCTATTTAAATGCTTGGATTTTGCTTACTGGATAGAATCTTTGTAAGTAGCTGGCTTGAGCAAATCGTTTAAGTCGTCGGAATTGGCAATCGATATTTTAATCATCCATCCTTGGTCATAGGGGTTGGTATTTACCAGTTCCGGATTGCTTTCGAGTTCTGGATTCACTTCCAGCACCGTACCACTAACCGGCATAAACATGTCGGATACTGTTTTAACTGCTTCGATGGTTCCAAATACATCGCCTTTTCCTAAATCTTCGCCTTCGGTTTCAATTTCGATGAAGACGATATCGCCTAATTGTTGTTGTGCGTAATCGGTAATTCCTACATAAGCTTCATTTCCCTCTACACGTACCCATTCGTGATCGGAAGTGTAAAGCAAATTCTCAGGTACATTCATGACAAATAGTTTTGAAAGTTAATATGATTGTGCGAGCAAATGTAGGAAATAAACTATTCGGAAAGCTTGCTTTCGCTCATGCTTTATGCCATGTTTTAGGGAAGAAAAATGCTTTGGCCCGATGAGCCGTGTTTCGGGCTAAGGTACTGTAAAAAGTACACACCAGAAGGTAAGTTATTAAGCGGTAAGTTTATGGTTTCGAATGAGTTGGAAGGGATGGTTTCTTCCGAGGAAACAATCTTCCCGAGGGAATTGTAAAGATAGAGATGGGAAGGACCTTGCTGTGGCTCCCGAAAATGGACGCGCAATTCCTGCTGATTCACTTGCCAGTAAAAATTTTCTTCTTCGGGTTCGATCAATTCACTTTGACTGAGCAGGCTGGAACAAGCTTCAACATGATTTTCAATATTTTCAACAATGCTGGGTTTTATACTACCATTCGGACAAATTACAAAGTACCGGGGAATGAAGGTAACTTGATACAAATCCAATAAGGTGTTATCGCCCTCAAGAGCAAACCGAGGATAACTTCCACCGTATTCACTAACGAATTGTTCGGTTTCTTCGGGAGTAAAACCCAGCGATTCGAGGGCCCAAATGCTTACTGCTCCTTCGTGCGAAAGCCAGATGTTTTCCAGATAGCCAATATCGGTTTGGCAGCTACCACAGGTTAAGCCAAAAAAGTCCAACACAACTGTTTTACCAGCTTCTAATTCGGTGTATAAATGATGTGTAGTGCCATTTACATCGGTTAAACTAAAGTCGGGGGCCGATTGAGCCTTGCTCTGAAAGGTAAAGCTTGTTCCCGCTAGTAGGAACAGGAAGAAATAGCGGGCGATAGTACGATATGCTTGGTTCATAATGCTTGTTTTAATTCGATGAGCAAAATCGGCTCTTGTTCAACTGCATGGAGGAGATTTCGATTGACCGGGAATTTTTATGCTAACTTTTTACCTGAATTGTTTCACTGAAAGTCCTCATTTGTATATTTTTGCGCTTCAATTTTAATAAAAAAAACTATGGCAACCACTGCTGATATTAAGAACGGATTGTGCATCGATTTCAACAACGACTTGTACACCGTTGTTCAGTTTCAACATGTAAAACCGGGAAAAGGAGCTGCATTTGTTCGCACCAAATTAAAGAATATAACTACCGGAAAAGTAATTGAAAACACCTTTAACTCGGGGGTAAAAATCAATCCGGTTCGGGTAGAGCGTCGTCCGTATCAATTCTTATACAAGGACGAAATGGGATATAACATGATGCACATGGAGACTTTTGAGCAGATTACCGTCGAAGAGCATTTAATTGAGAAACCCGAATTCGTGCGCGATGGAATGGAAGTCGAAATTCTGTTTCATGCTGAAAAAGAGATGCCTTTGGTGGTCGATTTACCTCCTTTTATTGCCATGGAAATAACTTACACAGAACCGGGGTTAAAAGGAGATACCGCTTCGTCGAATGCTTTGAAACCGGCTACGACCGATACCGGAGCAACCGTAATGGTTCCTTTATTTTGCGATACCGGCGAGAAAATCAAGGTAGATACTCGTACCGGCGATTACGTGGAACGAATTAAAGATTAACTAGAAATCGCTGTTTTCGCGTTTTACCAGTTCTTTGGTCGATAACAGTCCGCAAGCAGCATAAATATCCTCGCCGCGCGATTTACGAATCGTGGTGAGGATATTTTTTTTGTTCAATGCTTCTTTCATGGTTAAAACCGATTGGTCGTTGCTCGATGGCAAGGGAGTATCGGGAATAGCATGGAATCGAATTAAATTAATGCGGCAACGAATACCGTCGAGTATTCGGGCGAGTTCCTTTACATGTGCCGGGGTGTCGTTCAGTCCGCTGAAAACAATGTATTCAAAAGAAACCCTTCGCTGACGACCGAAATCCCAGGAACGAATTTCGCTAAGCACTTCCTTGAGCGGATAAACTTGTTGCACGGGCATGAGTTTTTTTCTTTCCTCGTCGAAGGGAGAATGGAGCGAAACAGCCAGGTGAGCATCGCTTCTCTCTAAAAATTGTTTCATCGCTGGCACAATTCCAATGGTAGAAACCGTAATGCGTTTTGGACTCCATCCATAGCCCCAATCGGCTGTGAGAATTTCCAAACTTTTCATTACCGCTTCGAGGTTATCGAGGGGTTCACCCATTCCCATGTACACGATATTGCTGATTTCCGGTCCTTCCGGAATGCTGCGCATTTGATTCAAAATTTCGCCGGCCGATAAATTCCCCTGAAAACCTTGCTTGCCGGTCATGCAAAACAAACAACCCATTTTGCAGCCAACTTGTGTGCTGACACAGAGTGTTTTTCGATCTTTATCGGGAATCATGGCCGCTTCGATGAACTTATGATTTCCTGCCGGGAAGAGGTATTTTTTAGTTCCGTCGGTCGATTCCTGAACCGTCGTGTAGGGAATCAGCCCGAAGGTTGCTTTCGATGCCAGAAGTTCTCGGTTTTTTTTCGAAAGATTCGACATTTCGTCGATGCTATGAATGTCTTTCTTATACAGCCAATCGGCAATTTGCCCGGCTGTAAACCCCGGCATACCTAATTCTTTTACCCATTCTTTTAATTCGTCGAGGGTTTTTCCGTAGAGGATTTCGGGCATAGTGGTTTGTTTTAAAAATAAATTTCGGCAATAATTTGCTGATAACTAACACCTTTTGCAAGAAGAATGTCGCGCACTTCAACAACCATTTCGGCACTGCCACACAGGTAGAAATTCGCATCGAGTTGAAGCGTGGTGTGTTCGCGTAAGTAGTTGGTTAAGCGTCCTTCGTAGAGGTTTTCTCCTTTTTCCTGGGTGCAGCAACGAACATAGCCGGAGGGTATTTTTTGGAGGAATTCATCTTGAAAATAAAACGATTGAAGTTGACGGCCTCCATGGATTAGCTCAATGGGGGCGGGTAAGCCTGATCGTAGGTAGCTACGAAAAGGAGCAATTCCGGTTCCGGCCGCAATCCAGTATGAAGCTCGATTTTCGTTAAGCGTAAATGAGCCAAAGGGCTTGGATAGTTGTAGAATATTCCTCGGATTTTGTTTCCCCAGAATGGGAGTGAGGGCTCCTTCGGGATTCACATTGAAAAGGATTTCAAGCGATTCGTCCTTATTGCCCGATGCGATGGAGTAGAGCCGAGGCTCTAATTCCAACGAGTGACTAATACCAACTACTTGCCCCGGAAGAAAATCTTCTTCGCGTTTAAACCCCAATACATACACCTCGGGAGCCAGCTCTTGCTTCCATACCAGAGGGGTAGGGAACAATCGCAGGTTTTTAATGGCACGAATTCCAGTTCCCATAGCTTAGTTTGTGATTTGTTTTTTGACGGTATTAAGGTCAATAAGCAATTGTTCCCGGAGTTGGTTCAAATTATCGAAGCGTTTTTCGTCGCGTATCTTTTCACGAAAACGAATCTGAATCGATTCGCCATAAGCGGTGCGATTAAACCCAATTAAGTGGGCTTCGATTCGAATCGTTTTTTCAGTCTCCTCGATGGTGGGGCGAAAACCGATGTTAAGCATTCCCTGATAGGTTTGATTGTCGATTGAGGCTTCGATTGCGTACACTCCTGTAGCTGGGATTAGCTTTCGTGGGTCGTCAGGCTGCAAGTTTGCTGTAGGAAACCCAATTTGTTGTCCGATTTGATTCCCGGGCACAATACGCCCGCTCAACGGATAGGCGTAGCCAAGTAATTGGTTGGCCAGGCGTATGTTTCCTTCCTGCAGGTGTTTACGCACCAGCGTGGAGGATACTTCCATTCCCTCCCACTGGTATGCATCGTATTTTTCGATTCCGAAAGAATCGTCGCCGGAGCATTGTTTCAAATCGTTGAAGGAACCCATCCGATCTTTTCCGAAATGATGATTATAGCCTACCAGGAGATAATCGATTTTCAACTTTTCGATTAAAAAGGATTGAATGAACTCGCAGGCGGTTTGTGATGCAAAATCCCGATTAAAACCGAGAACCAGCAAGTGATCGATCCCAATCGATTCGAGTAAAGCGATTTTTTCATCCAAAGTATTTAAATAGAAGAGACTTTGATCGTTGGGGTTTAAGACCATGCGGGGGTGTGGCCAGAAACTGATGACCATACTTGGTTTTTTGCGCTCTTCGGAAAGGGTTTTCAATCGATTAAGGAGCATTCGATGGCCGAGATGCAGTCCGTCGAACATGCCCATGGTCGCAACCGGATGTAAACTGCCCAATTCAAGGGTGTCGCTATGAATCTTCAATGGTATAGTTTTTCGGCAAAAATAGAAAAAGAAGTGGGAGGTTTGGTTTTTAATTGAGGCGGAGCATTTTCTGTTAATAAAGAGAAGAGTTTTTGTATCTCTCCAACACTTTTTACTTACTTTTGAATTTACACGGGGAATACTTCTATATATCGACTCAAAAGCATCATGACAAACGTATTGCATTCTTTTCGGGCTTTGGGCCCTGGGTTAATTTGGGCAGCAGCTGCTATTGGAGTATCACATTTGGTTCAATCGACCCGAGCAGGCGCCATGTATGGATTTGCGCTGGTCGCTTTTGTAATCCTCGTGAATGTTCTCAAATATCCTTTTTTTGAGTATGGACCTCGCTATGCAGCGGCTACCGGCGAGAGTTTACTGAGTGGCTACAAGCGGATGGGTAACTGGGCTTATTACCTCTTTTTGTTGCTAACGCTGGGAACTATGTTTGCTATTCAGTCGGCTGTTACCATTGTTACTGCAGGCTTATTCAGTTACGTTCTTGCTCCTTCGATTTCTATTCCAAGCTGGACTCTTATTTTACTAGGTGTATCGGCTTTGATTGTTTATGTAGGACGTTTTCGCTTACTCGATCAATTTGTTAAGGTCATTATCATTTTGCTTTCCATTGCCACGGTAGTTGCAGTGATTGCCTCTGTTTGGCGCTATGAACCAACAATTGCTCAGGATTTGACAAGCTTTAAGTGGGAACTAGGCGATGTTGCTTTCCTCATTGCGCTTGCAGGTTGGATGCCCAGTGCAATCGATATTTCCGTGTGGCATTCGTTCTGGACACTCGAAAAGAAAAATAAAGACGGTCAACGTCCCACTGTGCGCGAATCGCTCTTCGATTTTAAAGTGGGTTTCATTACGACCATTGTATTATCGCTTAGTTTTCTCGCTTTGGGAGCTTTAGTGCTACATGGTAGTGGACAAGAATTATCGGAAAATGGAACGCAATTCTCTGCTCAGTTCATCCAGCTTTATACCGATACCATTGGCGATTGGGCTTTTTATCTCATTGCTTTGGCTGCTTTGGCAACCATGTTTTCCACCACGCTCACCGTGCTCGATGCCTATCCGCGTGTGCTACAGGCTAGCTACGAGCTCTTCCCTCGTAAATCCGAAAAGAAAACGAAATCCAATTTATCTATTTTATGGATCCTTATTTTGGTTGTTGGCAGTTATGCGATTATTCGGTACTTTGCGCACAGCATGCGGTGGTTGGTCGATTTAGCCACTACAATTTCCTTTTTAACCGCTCCCATTTTAGGCTATTTGAATTTAAGGGCAGTTACAGCGGCTCATGTGCCTGAAGCCGATCGCCCCAAACGTGGGCTCATCATCCTGAGTTGGATTGGTTTAATCAGTCTGGCTTTGTTCGGAATTATCTTTTTAGTTTGGAGGTTTTTCTGGTAAGCATGCATGGGTAAGTGTGCTGTAATCCGCAGTGAGTATGAGTTTTAAATTAAGCCTTTGGCCAAAAGCGTATTGCACCATAAAATGAAGCGGTTTTCCATTGCGAAAAAAAGATGAAATCAATCGAGAGTCGTGATGGAATGCTGGATTTGGAGGGGCAATTTGTTGAATCGTGAAGAAGTAAGAAGGCATTTGCAGCAAGCCGAATGCTTGCGCATCAGCAATAGCTCCGTAGGAGCGAAACCTTTGTAGCAAATCGTCAGGAGAATTCCCTGAAGCCCCGGAGGGGCGACACCTTTAATTATCGAATTCGGATAGATATTTTTCATCGGTAAATAAAAGGTGTTCCCGACCTTGAACGGCCAATACGATTTGAACCAATAGATGTGTGTAGGGTGATTAACTATGATTGTTTCTTTGTGTCGCTCCTAAGGAGCTATTGAATGGTTATTTGTTCGTTCTGCTACAAAGGTTTCGTCCCTACGGGACTGTATTTGGGCCTTAGAATTCTCCATTTATACTACAATAGGTTCGTCCAGATGGGACTAATCCTGAGTGGCTAATCGACAGAAAAATTCCGATTTTTCGGACACGGGAAGGCCAATGGTAAGGTTGAGCAATAGCTCCCACCTGACTTCGTACCATAATGCTATAGTACCAGATATTTGCATAATTTAACCCATTGCTTATTAAGATTAAGATTCCGGTTTTGAGAGGTTTACCCGTAGCTTCGATTGGTTTCTGAGCGCTGGAGAAGAAACTGTATTCGTGGATTTTACAAGAGTGGCGCTATTATCCTTTTTCTTAGTTAGATCATTCCGAAGGGCCGTTTTGTCTGATTGGATACATCGGAATAGATTAAAAAAAAGGCTGTCGAGGGTTCCCCCCGACAGCCTTTTGAATCAGATTAGCATGAAGTTATCGAATCACTTCGAATTTACCTTGTTGAACATCGGTTCCTTGGATTACCTGATACAGGTATGCTCCGGGAGTAAGTTTAGCTACCGGAAGCTGGAATTGATATTCGCCGGCATGTAAGGTTCCGGGATTCAACTCCAGAACCATTTTGCCGAGCAGGTTAAATACGCGGATGCTCACATTCGCTTCTGTCGAAGTAATTACTTCCAGGTTAGCAGTGCTTGTAGCCGGGTTTGGCCATAGCTTGCTTACCACGAAAGCGTTTTCGATACTCAGTTCGCCAGCAATTTGAATGTCGTCGGTTTTATACTGACCGTTACCTTGAGTCCATTGCAAAATGCGGATTGCTTGCTCGTTTCCGTTTTGGCGCAGTGCCAATTGGAAAGCTTCGTTTTCTTGTAAACCATCCACTTGGTTCGTCAAGGCATCGTCGCCCCAAACAGCAATAGCCGTAAATCCACCTTGGTATAAGCTTTTTCCTACCAATTGACCATTCGAGTTGTACACTAAAATCTCACTGTTCATGGCTGGGATTTGATTCCAGGCTTCAGCCGGAATACCGAGTGTTAAATTTGAACCGGTATTGAGGAAGCTAGTGGTTGGCATTGCTGCGTACTTAGTTGGCGCCGGTGTGTTGGCCGGATAAATAAGGGTATCGATGTCGGCCAGATTCACTTGATAACCCTGACCGGGAAGTAAGTCACCAATTGAGTTCAGCGCAAAGCTTGGCCAGTACACAGCTCCGCTACCATTCTTAGCGATGAGCAGGTTGCCGTCGAGCGAAGCGAACATAAGTTCTGCATCGCCAGGAGTGTCGCGTAAGTATGCTACCAGGCTCCAGCCGAATCCTAATTCAATGGGGGTTTCTTCCGGAACAATTTGAATACCGGTAATATCGACGGTAGTTGCTGCAATCATATTGGCCTGATAACCGTCACCAATGGCTAATTCACCAATAGTATTGATACTGAAAAATGGCCAGTAAATTTCACCAATGCCGTTTTTAATCAGGTTGATAGAAGTAGCATAGTTTCCAAAGACAGAATCCATATCGGCTTCGGCAGGAATGAGGTAAGTGGAGAATAAGCTCCAACCGAAAGGTAAGTTCAAGGTTTGAGTTATTTCGTACACGGTAATGTCTTCGATATCGTCGGCACTGCGTGGCAATAGTTCAAAACTTCCGAAGGAATAATGAACCACACCAATCACGTTGTAGGTGCTGCCTAAAGCTGGAGTATAGGCAAAGAACAGGTCGTCGATTTGGCATTCGCCGGTTCCATCGCTGATATACCATTCTCCATAATTATTCGGAAGCACGGTGCAAGAAGCATTTTCTACTTGAACGAGAACTGCTTCGTATGCTTCGTCGGAATTAACTGTTCCGGTGGTTACTAAAGTAGGAGCCGGAAGGGTATTGCCGGAGTTGATAAGGGTAAAGGTAGTTACATTTAACAGCTCGGTTACACCGTAGTATTCCTCGATAAGACCCGTTAAGAACAAGGAGTCGCCAACTTGAGCAGTATGACCGGGAGAGTACACGTAGAGTCCGCTCCAAGCGCCAACACCGTCTTGTATGAAATAGGAGTTGCTATTGGCAGCTGTTACCAGACCAGTGGTCGAAACTATTTGGCCATCGTAAGGTGAATCACCACTCGTGTTGGTTGTAAACTGAATGTCGTAGATAGAAACATTTGGAACAGGTTGTTCATCGTTGTACCAGTATAGTAGGTCTTGTGTTCCAATCGAAACGGTGTATTGACGATCGTTTCCGCCGGGGAATTCAGCATTACCCCAGTCGCCATTGATGCGGAATTTGAAGAAGATATCACCGGGAACAATGTTCTCAATCGTAACGGTATAAATGAGGTCACCATCGGTGTCGGTCATCATGGTTCCGGCAAATCCATCGAAGGTTCCGGCTATATCGACAAATTCGGTTGTTGGATCGAAGTTGCCCAAAGTAACCTGATAACTCATGTTCACATTGAAAACAACGGTTCCGGTAGTTTGGATGGTGTGAGGATGGAAGCCTAAGTAATCGAAGGCATCGATATCCATTACGATCCATTCGGAGTTGGTAGCATCGGTACCTGCAGAAAGCGCCCAGTCGGTATTTCCAGCAGTGATGCTTTCCTTGCGAATAAGGGTTTTGTTGGCGGTAGCTGCGCTAACACCGGCTACATCCCAACCTGTTCCCGGATCAACATCGGGAGTTCCGATAATGTCGAGCCAAAGGGTATCGGTTCCGGAAATTTTAATCAAACCGCGTGCATCGTCGCCGTTGTGATGAACCACACTTGGGTACGACAAGAATTCATCGGCATTGGCTGCATCGAATAAGGTTGCGCTAGTCGAGCTGTTTAGTATGGTCCACACATCGCCGGGAGCAATGGCTGCACCTGCAGGGAAGGTGTGGTAGTATTGCCAACCACCTCCGTTGGTCGATTGAGCAATCTGATAGTTATCGAGCAGAATGGTATCGTTGGTTGGATTGTAGATTTCCATGGCTTTGTTGTTGCTACTTCCTTCGATGTATTCCGAGAAGAATAAATCGCTTGCAGCAACCGGCAATTCATCGTTGTACCAGTAGGATAGTTCTTGTGTGCCCATTTCTACAATGGCAAAGCGGTCGCTCCACCGTCCGGGGAATTCAGCATTATTCAGTCGCCGTTGATTCCGGAACTTAAAGAAGATGGAATCGGCTGGAATGTTTTTCGATATGGTAACGGAATAAGTCAAATCGCCATCTACATCAGCAAGGTGGTTCCAGCCCGGTTGTTGAAGCTTCCTGCCACATCCCGACAAATCGATAGCTGGATCAGAAGTTGCCCAGACTAACCTGATAGCTCATATTTACATGGAAGACAGCTTGGTTCCAGTAGCTCGATAATATGCGGATGCGAACCGAGGTAATCGAATACGTCGATATCGAGTACGATCCATTCGGAGTTATTTTCGTCGGTTCCGGCCGAAGCAGCCCAATCGGTATTGCCAATGGTAACGGATGCTTTCCGAACCAGGGTTTTATTCGCGGTAGCTGCGCTAACACCGGCTACATCCCAACCTGTTCCCGGATCAACATCGGGGGTTCCGATAATGTCGAGCCATAAGGTATCGGTTCCGGAAATTTTAATCAAACCGCGTGCATCGTCGCCATTGTGGTGAACTACACTTGGGTAGGACAAGAATTCATCGGCATTGGCAGCATCGAACAAGGCAGGGTTGGTCGAGCTGTTTAGAATAGTCCACACATCGCCGGGAGCAATCGCTGCTCCAGCTGGGAAGGTGTGGTAGTATTGCCAACCACTTCCGTTGGTCGATTGAGCAATTTGATAGCTATCGAGTAGAATGGTATCGTTGGTTGGGTTGTAAATTTCCATTGCTTTGTTGTTGCTACCCCCTTCGATGTATTCCGAGAAGAACAGATCGGGCTGTGCCGGAGGAAGTTCGTCGTTGTACCAATGGAGAATCACATCGGCTCCACCACCAATTACGGTGTACATACGGTTGCCCATTCCTGGGAATTCGGAAGTATTCCAATCGCCATTGAGACGGAATTTGTATTCAATCGTATTTCCGGCAGTAAAACCATCGATCGATTTGGTGTAGATTCCATCGCCGTCGAGGTCTTCGAAAGCACCGGAGGTGCTATAATTGTTGAAACTTCCGGCAACATCGACATAATGGAGTGCAGGGTCGAAGTTCCCCAAGGCAATTTGCTGGTTCATGTTCACATTGAAAACGATGGTTTCGTTTCCTTGGGTTGGGATTTCGTAGCTGGTATCGCCACTAACCGTTCCATCGGTATTAACCGAGAATACAAGGTTTGGTCCTTGCAATAACCAAAGCTCGCCAAGTGTACTATCGTCCTCGATAGCTCCCCATTCCCAGGTACCTCCCTGAATTTCAAGGATGCAAGTCCAGGTATGGTCGCCGGCAACTAAATCGCCATTGGTTCCATCGTCGTACATTTGATGCAATACCCATCCGTCGTACGAACCTTTCATCTTGATATTCAAATAGCTTTCGGTAGCATCTACGATGGTGAAGGTAACCGATTGAGGGCCAGCGTTATCGTCGTACCAGTAGCTTACTTCGGTCATGCCGCTTTCTACTACAAACTGGCGATTATCACCTCCGGGAAATTCAGCATTTCCCCAGTCGCTATTGATACGGAATTTGAAGAAAGCAGTGTCGCCTGCGTTAAAACCGGCTATTTCGGCCGAATAGATTCCATCGCCATCGGTATCGGTCATTGCTGTTCCGGCCCAACTATTGAAACTTCCTGCCACATCGACTGTTTCAGTCAATGGATCGAAATTTCCGGCAGTAATCTGATAGTTCATGTTCACGTTAAAAACGATGGGGAATGAATTATCGATAACATGCGGATGCGAGCCGAGGTAGGTGAATACATCTACATCGAGTACGATCCATTCGGAATCGTTGGCATCGGTACCGGCGGAAAGCGTCCAGTCGGTATTCCCAGCGGTGACACTTGCCTTACGAACCAGGGTTTTATTAGCCGTAGCGTTTGCGACTCCTGCAACGGCCCAACCTGTTCCCGGATCAAAATCGGGTGTTCCGAAAATATCCAGCCAAAGGGTATCGGTGCCGGAAATTTTAATTAAGCCACGAGCATCGTCGCCATTGTGGTGGACCACACTGGGGAAAGACAAGACTTCGTCGGCGTTAAGGGCATCGAATAAAGCAGGGTTTGTGGAGCTGTTCAGAATGGTCCACACATCGCCCGGAGCAATGGCGGCTCCTGCAGGAAAGGTATGGTAATACTGCCAACCTCCCCCGTTGCTCGACTGAGCAATTTGATAATCAGCTAATAGAATCGTATTAGCGGTCGGGTTGTAAATCTCGATGGCTTTGTTGTTGCTATTTCCTTCGATGTATTCCGAGAAAAATAAATCGCCGGTTTGAGCCTTTACCATGCCGATACTTCCGGCGATAAAAACAAGGACCAACATGAATTGGGTAACTAAGTTCTTCATACAATAGAATTTTGGTTAAATAAATTGATATTTCTTCCTTCTTTGAAATCGTAAAAAAACGGTACAAGTTAATAAAAATCAATCGTTATAGATTAACTTTTTCTTACTTTTCCTAAGTACTCTGAGCTGATAAGTATCAGCCTTTTTTTGAAAGGAAAATATCATTTTAGGGAACTATTCTCGGGTAAGAAAGTGTTTATTCGAAGCACTTTTTTTAGGAGATAATGGAAGGTTTTCCATTGCCAACCGATTGAAATGAATGAATGTTATGAAAAAAGGAAAAGATTTAAAGCCGCATATTGGCCTTTACGGTCGTCGGAATTATGGCAAAAGCAGTCTCATTAATGTAATAGCCGGGCAAGAAATAGCCATTGTTTCGCCGGAGGCCGGAACCACCACCGATCCGGTTAAGAAATCGCTTGAACTGCAGGATTTTGGCCCGGTAGTATTCATCGATACAGCCGGAATGGACGACAAAGGGATGCTGGGAGAGAAGCGGGTTGCAAAAACCCGTCAATCGCTTCATCAGATTGATTTAGCCATCTTGCTGATAGCCGAAAATCGCTGGGATAGGGAGGAAGAAGAATGGATCGAGGAGTTTAAACGATTGGAGATTCCTTTTCTGATTGTTTATAACAAATCGGATTTGCTCCCTCCTCGGGCAGGTTTCCTGGAAAAAATTTCGCAGAAGCTGGGAGTAGCATGCATCGAGTTTTCAGCTATGAAGCCTCAAGCGTTGAATCAATTGGTGGAAGCCATCCGAAAAGCTATTCCCGAACGTTCGTACAAGCAACCTGGCATCATTGGCGATTTAATGCAAGCCGACGATTGGATTTTGCTTATAACCCCTATCGATACAGAAGCTCCAGAAGGGCGCATGATTTTACCTCAGGTTCAGTTGATTCGCGATGTGCTCGACCACGATGGAGTAGCTATTGTGTTGAAGGAATCGCAGGTTGCGGCCTATTTAAAGAATCAAATTCGCAAACCGGCTTTAGCAATAACCGATAGTCAGATTTTTAAGCAGGCCAATGAGTTGGTTCCTGCGGATATCCCGTTAACCAGCTTCAGTATCGTGCTCGCACGATTAAAAGGCTACTTTGAAGCTTATGTGGAAGGAACGCGTCACTTGAGTCGGTTGAAAGAGGGTGATCGGATTCTCATTCTGGAATCCTGCACTCATCATGTAACCTGCGATGATATTGGCCGATACAAAATTCCGGGTTGGTTGCGCACCTACAGTAGTTTGGAATTAAGCTTCGATGTGGTATCGGGCCTGGATGCGTTCCCAAGGGCACTAACCGACTATGCTATGGTTATCCAATGTGGGGGTTGTGTGCTCACTCAAAAGCAAGTTCGAAATCGCATCCGCGAAGCGATAGCAGCGGGCATCCCGGTCTCCAATTATGGCATGACCATCGCCTTTCTGCATGGTGTTTTCGAACGGGCGGTAAGTTTCCTAAAGCCGCTGAGCTAACAACAATCCTTCATCACCGATTATATAGCATGCAATCGCGTCCATTGTACTTTTCCCAGCTACTTCCAAAACTGAATCGATTGCTTCATGGCTATTTTGACTCTTGAATTCTGAAGCGCAGCGGAAGTCTTGAATCAACAGAATCATTTCTTGTGTTTAACCACCAAAAAAAAGGTTGAGCTTTCCACTTAATGTGTGGTTTAGCTCAACCCCATTTTTAAATCCTCAACCGCAGCAGAAGACCCGATTTATTTTACTACGCCAAGTTTACGTCCCACTTTGGTGAATTTTTCGATGGCAAAATGAATGTGTTCTTCGGTATGTGCTGCGCTGATTTGTACGCGTATACGGCTTTTACCCATTGGGACAACCGGATAGTAGAATCCAATGACGTAAATTCCTTCTTGTAGTAATTCGTTGGCAAAGTCCTGCGATAATTTGGCATCGTTGGGCATGTGACCAAGCATTACCGGACAAATAGCATGATCGCCAACACCGAGGTTAAAGCCGGCGGCCAGCATTCCTTCGCGGAAAAGGCGTGTGTTGTGTTCTACGCGATCGCGCAGTTCGGTACTCTCCTGCAGGAGTTCAATAGCTGCGAGGGTTCCACCGGCAATTGCCGGAACAAGCGAATTTGAAAACAAGTAGGGACGGGCACGCTGACGCAAGAGATCGATTATTTCGCGGTGACCGGAAACACAACCTCCCGAAGCTCCCCCTAATGCTTTTCCAAAAGTGGTGGTGATGATATCGACACGTCCCATCGCATTGCGATATTCGTGGCTTCCGCGACCGGTTTTTCCTACAAATCCGGTAGCGTGCGAATCGTCGATCATTACCATCGCATCGTATTGGTCGGCCAGGTCGCAAATTTTATCTACTTGAGCAATGATTCCGTCCATGGAGAAAACACCATCGCTCACGATGAGCTTGAAGCGATAATCTTTCGCTTCCTTGAGTTTTGCTTCCAGATCGGCCATGTCGTTGTTTTTGTAGCGGAATCGTCCGGCTTTGCAAAGGCGCACTCCATCGATGATGGATGCATGATTCAGTTCGTCGGAGATGATAGCTGAATCGGGACCCAGTAGCGGTTCAAAAACGCCTCCGTTCGCATCGAAGGCCGACGAGAACAAAATAGTGTCTTCGGTTCCCAGGAATTCCGACATTTTAGCTTCCAGCATTTTATGCACTTCCTGCGTTCCGCAAATAAACCGCACCGACGACATGCCATAACCGTATCGGTCGATGTTTGCTTTCCCGGCTTCCATGATACGCGGATGAGAGGATAAACCCAGATAATTGTTGGCGCAGAAATTTAATACTTCGAGTCCTTGATTGGTTTCGATTTCGACTCCCTGGGGGGAAGTAATGATTCGCTCTTCTTTATATAAACCATCGTCTTGAATCTTTTGTAGTTCCTCTTGGAGGAAAGCTTGAAATTTTCCGTACATAAACGTGTGTTTTAAGGTTATTTGCAACAAATGTAGAAAAGAAAAAGAGGAAATGACGACCGGATGTTCCGAAGCATTTTTTCGATAAAATAAAGTGGATCGGATTTGTGTATTTGGCTGCTAATTAGTCTTTAGAGAAGTGCTTGAAGTAATAGCGCATGAGTACTTTTTTGAGTTCTCGGCGTATGATTACATCCGTGATTAGTTCCGATTGCGAAGCATCGGGATGCAGGTCGCCTCGTTTTAGGATTTCTTTTTCGCCGATATCAATTCGATAAAGCAGATTGAGGAGTTTGGGGAAATTGTGGTCGAGAATATACCGAATAGCTTGTTCCATTTGCTGGAATAATTCGGGATAGGCATTTTGCGTATCTCCGCTGAATTGGATTTCCAGATCAAATTCGGCAAAGTCTTTTATGATTTGTTGGGCGGTTTCACGAACGAATTGTTCTTCGAGGAGGAATTTTTCCAGTTCTTGCTCCCGATTCAGGTTTTCGAGCTTAAAATGGCTATTGTCCGGAAGTTGATTCATGAGTTGGAATGCTGTGTGGAGTCGGATTCCTCGGTAGGCACTATCCGAAACGAGCTGATGATAGCCTCGAGCTGGCGAAGGTAATTGCGTTTATCCGATTGAGGTGCGAAAACGTATCCTTCGATGGTGATTACCCGGTTTCGATGGGTATCTACCGTGGAATAGCTCACAAAGGGCCCTCCCATGAAATCGGGTCCATCGAGAGCCCATAGTCCGCGCAATTCGGTGAAGTATTGATCGTCCTTTAGGAACTCTCGATAGCTTACCGGCAGGTTTTTTTCGGTCGTCATGTAGGTGTTTTCGATGGGCCCTGGAACATATTTTCGCAGGAATTCATTGCGTGTTCGGATGAGTGCTTCTTTTTCGAAAGCGGCGGTGTCGGTATAAGGATAATAGTAAATGAGGATGCCTTGCGAGGTTTTGGGTGTTTCGTGGCTTAGCCAGGCAAAATTCTCTTCGTTGGTGTCGTAGGTGTAACCGCGAGGAAGCACCAAGCTTAGCGCATGATTCTCTCGTAGTTTTTGACCTAAATCAATTGCCTCGTAATTCCGATAATTTCTGATAATTCGTTCGTTTTCCTGCCGGTTGAGTCGGTCGATTACTTGGGAGGCATTTGCTTCCAGGAGTTCGACGAATGCATCGTGGTTTTGTGCTTTTATTTCGATGAGGATTTGCGATTTCGCATAGCGATTGGTTTTGATGTTAATAGTATTTTTTCTTTCGTCGTCGTTGATGGTGCATCGAATGATGTTTCGATGAGTTTTAAAGATGTTTGAAAAGGCTTTGGATGGAATTTGCACGAGGTTAAAGAGCGGTTCGCTTTGAGGTAGGCCGTAGATATCTTCACCCAGATAGGCTTTCATGGTTTTTCCGGGAGCCTGATCCCAGGTTTCGTTTTCCATAATGACGAGCACTTCGTAGGCTTTCCCGCTGATGTTAGGCATGAGTCCTTCGTTGTTGTTTTCGCAGGCGCTTAAAAGTCCGATGGTAATTAAGCTGAATACAAGGATATTTTTCATGGTATGGAGTTTTATCAAGCTCGGATAAAGGTGCGTTTTTCGGATGTTAGTTGATCGTTCATTTAGAATGCATAGCGATTTGTGCGAAACGGCTGTTTAAAGGCACAACAAATTAACGGAAACGGATCGGTTTTCGTTCCCAACTTCCAAAAAAATGAAGGAGAAAAAAGTTAGTTATGGTTTTAGGCTGCTCGGTTGTAAACTAAGGGTTCTGCCGGTGGGTTAAAAGAATTTTGTATTCGCGGGGAGGGTATTTTTAGGCATTGAAAACAAGTTCTTTGGCTTCCTTTCGTAATTGCTTTGGTCGTAATCCTCAAAACTCGTGAACCATCCATCCTACCTGTTCACTTCTCTTTAACCTACCTGTAACAGGTCATTGAGCTTGGAAAAATAAGGGGGATATCTTTTGGGGAATTGTAGGAGTCGTTTGTTGTTTTAGCCGTTGAATGTTGGGGCATGATTCAGTTCGGAAAATGATGGATGGCGACTTGTTTCTCGTGGATATTCAAAAAAAGAGGTTGCCTTTCGGGGCAACCTCTCCTTTATTGAATGTTTTTGGATGTTCGATTAAGCTTCCTGGTTCTCGGCTTCGAGCATTTTCGTAAAATCTTCCTGGCTTATTTCGATGGTTTCGAGAGGCACAACTGCTTTAAGCGCTGCGTGAATCTTCTCGTCCTTTTTACTTTGTGTAATTCGTTTTCTTTGCTCTTCGTTAGTAAGAACCTGCTGGGCGAATTTAACCAGTTCTTCTTCGGGCAGCGAGGCGAAACCGTACTGGCGGAATTGCGCCAGGGTGATGCTTTTCGCCATGTCGAGCATGTCCTCTTCGGTAACTTCAACGTGCTGTTCGTGTTCAATCTTGTCTTTGATGAGCTGCCATCTCAGGTCTTTTTCGTAGAGATGCCAATCGCGCTCAACATCTTCTGCTTTGATGTTATCGTCGGTTTTTTCTAACCAACGCTTCAGGAATTCAACGGGCAATTCGAAAGCAAGGTCTTGGGTAATTTTATCCTTCAGGTCGAAGGTGAACTTGTATTCTGTATCGTACTCGAAGTCGCGTAGAACCTCGGCTTTGATTCGTTCTTTGAATTCTTCTTCGGTAGTAACTTCGTTTTCACCGTATATTTTATCGAATAATTCCTGGTTGATAGCCGCCTTTTTGTAGCCGGTAATTTCTATCAAAGTTAGTTTGAAGTCGTCGCCAAGACCTTCGAGTTCCGCTTCTTTAACTCCAAGCATCGAAGCGAGGTCCGTTTTGTTCGTAAAGGACTTGCTCAAGGATAAAGTTACCTGGTCGCCTTCTTTTTTCCCGAGTAATTCCTGTTGCACTGCTTCGTCGGCTACCTTGCTGAACAAGAAAGTTTTACCGGGAGCTACAAAAGGCGTTTTATCGCTTCCTTCGGCAATGATTTCTTCCATATCGGCCTTGATGAGCGAATCGGCATCTACTTCGTCTTGCGTTTCTACCTGACCATAGTTGGCGAGGTAATTATCGAGGCGAGCTTGAAGCGTTTCTTCGCTGGGCGTAATTTTATAGTAGGGATACTTGGCGTTTTCGGGGAAGTTAAACTCAATATCGGGAGCGAATCCGATATCGAAGTGGAATTCGAATTCTTCCTGCGTTTCCCAATCGATCGGGTTTTGCGTTTCGCTGGCAAGCGGCTCTCCCAGGATATTTAATTTCTCGGCATAAATGTGTTCGAACAAGGAGTTGCTGATGATTTTGTTGATTTCATCGACCAAGGTGCTGGTTTTATACATTTTTTGAATGAGCCCCATCGGAACCATTCCTTTTCTAAAACCTTTCATATCCACTTTTTTGCGGATATCCTTTAAGGCATTATCGACTTTTTCCTGGTAGTCGGCTTTGCCTAACTTGATGCTAATCCGACCGTTAAGGCCTTCGAGTTTCTCTGAACGAATTTCCATGCTTCTTGAAATTAAATGATTAAAAAAACCGCCAAATCTCCGCATTTAATTTGGAGTGGTTTAGCGGTTTGTTTGTGCGGATAAAGGGACTCGAACCCCCACGCCTTTCGGCACTAGATCCTAAGTCTAGCGCGGCTACCAATTACGCCATATCCGCAAAATCGCTGCAAATATATTCAATTTTCTTGTACCTTCGCAAGCAATTACTCACAATTTAAAGCCAATATTATGTTTTCAGGAATCGTGGAAGAAGCTGCGAAAGTGGTTAAACTTGAGAAGGATAAAGAAAACTTACACATTACCATGGAGTGCAGTTTTGTGAACGAATTAAAGATTGATCAAAGCATTGCTCACAATGGAGTTTGCCTCACCGTAGTCGATATTAACAATCAACAATACACGGTAACTGCTATTAAAGAAACGCTCGAAAAAACAAACCTGGGCAATCTGGAAATCGGTTCGAAAGTGAACCTGGAACGTAGCACCAAACTCGATGGACGTCTGGATGGACACATGGTTCAGGGGCATGTGGATCAAACAGCCGTTTGCACAAAGGTTGAAGAAGCCGACGGTAGCTGGTATTTCACTTTTGAATACGACCCCAGTAAGGACGATTATTTCACGGTGGAGAAAGGTTCGGTTTCGGTTAATGGAGTAAGCTTAACGGTGGTTAACTCGAAAGATCATTCTTTCCAGGTGGCGATTATCCCATTTACCTACGAAATGACTAACTTTCACCAAATTAAACCAGGAACGGTTGTCAATATTGAATTCGATATTCTTGGAAAATACATTGCGAAAATTGTGAAGCAACAATTAGGTAAAGCTTAATCGGTTTTTCTCAGGCCTATGTCGATTCTAGTTCAACACATTAGTAAATACTACGGGACGCAAAAAGCGCTCGACGATGTTTCATTCGAAATCAAACCGGGTGAAATTGTGGGTTTTCTGGGTCCGAATGGAGCCGGCAAATCGACCATGATGAAAATTATAACCGGTTACCTGCCTCCTTCCGAAGGACAAGTGCTCGTAAACGGGCTCGATGTAACGGAGCATGAACATGCAGTTAAAGTTCAGCTCGGCTATTTGCCTGAAAGTAATCCCTTGTATCAGGAAATGTATATCGAAGAATACCTGCTCTTCGTTTCGAAACTCTATCCGGCCGCCGGCCCTCGAAAGGAACGAGTTGCGAAGGTTATTGAGCAGGTTGGTTTAGTCCCGGAAATTCATAAAAAAATTGCTCAACTCTCGAAGGGTTATAAACAGCGGGTTGGTTTGGCTCAAGCCATTATTCACGATCCTCAGGTACTTATTCTCGATGAACCGACCTCCGGCTTCGACCCAAACCAAATTGTCGATATTCGGAATTTAATCTTGTCGCTCGGAAAAGATAAAACCATTCTCTTGTCGTCGCACATCATGCAAGAAGTGGAAGCTATTTGCGACCGCGTGCTGATTATTAAACAAGGTAAATTGGTAGCCGATAACACAGCTGAAGCCTTGCGCTCGGAGTCGGATAAAGGGACAGAGGTTATTCAAATCGAATTCAATGCTGCTGTTGCCGGAAATTTACTCCGGACGATTTCGGGGGTAAAAAATATTCAAAAGCTTACCGATGAGCAATGGCTTGTTGAAGCAAGTCGCGATAAAGATATTCGTCCGCTACTATTCGATTTTGCGGTGAAGCATCAATTGCAAGTGCTTTCGATGCAGAAAATGAAACAAACGCTCGAACATGCTTTTCAAGAACTTACTCGTTAACTGATTATGAATCCATTCGTTTCTAATTTTCGTTTCGTTGCCATTGTGAGCATGCTTCTTTTGATGGCTTGTGGAGAATCGCTCGAGGAAAGGATCGTTTCGACCTACCCGAATGGGCTTCCTACCCAAGTGGTTTATCATGCTAAAGGGAACCCGGACCAAATAGTGAAGGAAGTTCGTTTTTACGATAATGGCGAAAAGCAAGAAGAAGGACGATTCCAGAACGGCCAGCGACATGGTAAATGGGTGTACTGGTATTCGAATGGACAGAAATGGAGCGAGGGTTATTTTTTCGAGGGGGAGCGCGATGGTGAAGCTCGTGTTTGGTGCGATAACGGGAATTTGCACTATACCGGTCACTACGACAAAGGGTAACTGCCGGTGGTGGCTATTCTATACCCCGAAGGGAATGGCTGAAACGAGTCGTTTATGAAAATGGGAAGAAGCTTAGCGAAGAATCTTTTGAGCCAAAAAAAGAGGTTTTCCCGCCAGATAAATTCACCCCTTCCTTTTTTTCGATTTGCCTAATAAGTGATAGGCGTCGTGTTGCAGGCAACCCACGCGCCGGTGCCGCTAGTTGTTGTAACAATGCTTCCTTTTTCTTTTAATGCTTGCTTCCAGTCGAAATCGTAAATGTACTAAGGTTCACATCGCAGTGTGCAGCAGAGGGTAATAGGTCGCCGGCAAAACACAAGCGGTCTTTCGCCCCTTCAAATGATACATTACCATGCCCGGCGTATGTCCGCTGAAGAGCTCTCCCAACGAATGCCCTCGGCTGAAAAACCTTCCTCAGAAAAAACAATCGATTCATCGAACGCAATGCTTCAAAATCGTTGGGAAAATACGATCCCGATCGGCAAGCGTGGGCGAAAGGGCATATTCGTATTGCTCGCGGCTGCACCAATAGCGGGCCTTTGGGAAGCTCGGAAGGATTTCTCCATTTGTTCCGATAAAGGTATTTCCCCCGGCGTGATCCAAATGCAAGTGGGTGAGCAGCACATCGGTGATAGAATCGGAAAATGTTTTGTTCGAAGGGTAATGAATCGAATCGATGTTCCGCTTTAAGGCATATTCTCGTTGTATCTTTCCCGGGAGTTTGGTGCCAAAACCAGTATCGACCAGGAAACTTCGGCCACCTATCCGAACCAATAAACTGCGCACCGACCAGGTCATTTTGCCGGAGGCTTCGATTGGATAATCCGGTTTATGATTGCTTCCCCCATGAAACATCTCTTCCGGCAGGGTTTGAAAGGTTTCGTTCTCGATGAATTGAAAGTGGAGCATGATGGAAATAAACGTTAAAGATGGGAAAAGTTTATGCAGCGATAAAGCCAATCCGGGAACAAATGCAATTCCCTGTGTTTTCCATTTGTGGCTTCTTGTTAAGCCGATTATCTTTGAAAAGGTTTCTGTTGGATTGCACTGCGTGAAGTGGCCCGCCTTAAAGCAGCTGGTAACGCACTTACCCGCAAAAACCTACGTTCATTAATCCTTAAAACGTATCTATGCGGTATCATTTAATTGCCATGGGAGGAGCAGTAATGCATAACCTTGCCTTGGCTCTGCACGATTTGGGTGAAACGGTAAGCGGTTCGGACGACGAGATATTTGATCCGGCGAAATCGCGCTTGCTGCAAGCCGGTATTTTGCCGGAATCTTTTGGTTGGTTTCCCGATAAAATTACCTCCGACCTCGATCTAATCATTTTGGGCATGCATGCCAAAGCCGATAATCCGGAACTTAAACGAGCGCTGGAACTTGGATTGAAAGTCGTGTCCTTTCCGGAATTTTTGTTCGAGAAAACCCGGGAGAAAACCCGCGTAGTAATTGGAGGCTCGCATGGAAAAACCACCATTACCTCTATGATCATGCATGTGTTGCGGTATGCCGGAGTCGATTTCGATTACATGGTGGGAGCTCAGGTAGAGGGTTTCGACCGAATGGTTCGTTTTTCAAACGATGCAAGTGTGGCCATTTTTGAGGGCGATGAGTATTTGAGTTCAACCCTCGATCCCCGGCCCAAATTTCATTGGTATCGTCCGCATGTTGCCGTTCTCAGTGGAGTTGCCTGGGACCATATCAACGTGTTCCCTCGCTTCGACCAGTATGTAGATCAGTTTCGTATTTTCTCCGATTTAATCGAACCCGACGGGCGCTTAATTTATTTCGAAGGCGACGAGCATTTACAAGCCATTGGGAAAGGATTGCGTGATGACCTTACAGGCATTCCGTATCAGGCACATCCTTCCAGCACAAGCAATGGAGTAAGCTACTTGCTACAGGGAGAGCAGGCGTATCCCTTACAGGTTTTTGGAGAACATAATTTGCAAAATATACAGGCTGCACACCATGTAATCCGTTCGCTCGATATCCCCGATGCAGTATTTTACGAAGCCATGACTCATTTTAAAGGAGCGGCTAAACGGATGCAGTTGCTCGGTTCGAATGAGCATTCGGCTGTTTACCTCGATTTTGCCCATTCTCCTTCTAAACTCAAAGCAACTGTCAAGGCACTTAGGGAGCAATTTCCTGAAAGAAAGCTAGTTGCCTGCATGGAGTTGCATACTTATAGTTCTTTGAATCGGGAATTTTTATCGGAATACAAAGGGAGCATGGAACCCGCTCAGGAAGCATTGGTCTTTTTTGATCGATCGGTTTTGGCGCTGAAGCGTTTACCCGATATTTCCAAAGAAGAAGTAAAGGATGCTTTTGCATCGGAGGTAAACGTGATGAACGATGCAACCGAAATTCGGGCTTATCTGGAATCATTGCAATTAGACAACACCAATCTCCTACTGATGAGTTCCGGTAATTTTTCGGGAATTCGTTTCGACGAATTGGCTCACCAGCTTTTGAATCGATAAAATGACGGAAAAGCAGCCCTCTTCTCCCATTTCCAAAGCAAGTGCCTTATCGCGTTTGCAAACACTCTGTTCCCGACAGGAGAAGTGTAGCTACGATGTAATGGAGAAGATGCGCAATTGGGGTTTGCGGGAAGCTGATCAACAGCTTGTTTTAAAGCAACTTATCGACGAAGGTTTTCTCAACGAGACGCGCTATATCCGGGCCTACATCCGCGATAAACACCGCTATTCCAAATGGGGCCGCAACAAGATAAGCTTCATGCTTCGGCGGAAAAGGCTCGATGATTCCCTCGTTCGACAAGTATTTTTGGAATTAGAGGAAGAATTTGACTGGAATCAGCTGATTCGTTCGGAGTTGGAGAGAAAAAAGAAGTCGCTTTCGGCTCGAAACAACTGGGAATTGCAAGCGAAGTTGCTACGATTTGCAGCCTCTCGCGGCTTCGATATGGAAAGCGTTCAGCGGCTTCTCCCCGAAATTCTGAAGGACACGGATTTGTGAGAGAGGATGTGGAGGTGATTTAGCCTCCCTGCCGATACAATTCCGACAGGAGAATAGCGGAGGCAGTGGCAACGTTGAGGCTCTCGGCAATGGAAAGCGGATGCGAGGGAATGCTTATGCGACGATGAATAAAGGGCATCATTTGCTCGGATATTCCCTGTCCTTCGTTTCCTAAAACAAAATGAGTAGCGTCGCTCAAGCGTTCCCGAAAGAGGCTTTTCCCATCCATAAACGTTCCGTAAACGCTCGCTTGAGGCAGCGTTGAAAAGTAATCCGGCAAATCGAAATACGACCAATCGATGCGGAGAAAACTGCCCATGCTCGCCTGAATTACTTTCGGGTTGAAATAATCGACACTATCCTTCGAAAGAACTATTTTCTGGTATCCAAACCAGTCGGCTAATCGAATAATGGTCCCCAGATTTCCCGGATCGCGAATGCCATCGAGCACGATAATGGGTGTTTTATGCGGAAGTGGAATCCAGGGATGGTCGGGCTTTTCAATGACCATCATCACTTCTTGAGGATGAGCTAGTTGCGATACTTTTTTCATGCCTGCTTCGTCGGTCTCGATGATTTCGTAACCCGATACCTTCGGGTTATTGCTTTCCAACCACGACGGAAGGGCAATGAGGTATTGGATTTTGGCATTCGACTTCAATACCTCCGGGCATATTTTATTCCCTTCGGCCAGGAAGAGACGATGTTCGTCGCGGTATTTTTTATGCTGCAACGACTGGATGAGTTTTATTTTGGCTTTACTGAGCATTAGGGCTGTTCCATCAATATCATGGAAAACTCTTGTTGAAAATGAGTTTTCAGTTTTGTTTTTACTTCCTCCACGTCGATTGTTTTACCGAGCTCTTTTTTCAATGAAGTAACCCCTTTATTGGTAAATCCACAGGGATGAATGGAATTGAAATAATCGAGTTGCGTATTGATGTTAAAGGCGAATCCGTGCATGGTAACGAACTTGCTGGTACGCACTCCGATAGCACAAATTTTTCGCTCTTTGCCCGGAATCCCGGCATCGAGCCAAACTCCGGTTGCATGATCGAGCCGGCTCGATGAAATGCCATAGTCGAGGAGGGTTTTGATAACCACTTCTTCGAGTTTATCGATATAGGTTTTCAGTCCAATCGAGAAATTTTCCAAATCCAGGATGGGGTAAGCCACAATTTGTCCGGGACCGTGAAAAGTGATGTCGCCTCCTCGATTGGTTTCGACGTATTCGGCCTGAATTTTTTGCAATTCCAGGGTCGAAATGAGTAGGTTGTTTTGATCGCCACTTTTGCCCAGGGTATAAACCGGTGGGTGTTCTACAAAAAAGAGGTAATTCGGTGTTGAATCAGGACTTGTTCCCGGATGGTTTTGATTCTGTTTTTTCTGTTCAAGGATGGCGTTGAAATGAGTTTCCTGTAAATCCCAGGCGGAACGATAATCCATTCGACCCAAATCCCGGAACAAGACCTGATGATTCATTGTCGTTTATTTAATGTGTCGTTCGGCATGATACGATGAGCGAACCATGGGACCACTTTCCACATGGCGGAAGCCTTTTGCTTTTCCTACTTCGTGATAGTACTTGAATACTTCGGGGTCGATGTATTCCTGCACTTCGAGATGCGCTTTGGTAGGTTGCAGGTATTGTCCAATGGTTAGTACGCTTACTCCTACGGCTCGTAAATCGTCCATGGTTTCGATTACTTCATCTTGGGTTTCGCCCAAGCCGAGCATGATTCCCGATTTCGCCACAATGCCTTGCGATGCGATGAATTCGAGTACTTTCAAGCTCAAATCGTATTTTGCTCTCGATCGGATTTTAGGAGTTAATCGGCGGACGGTTTCGAGGTTATGCGAAATTACTTCGGGTTTTTCATCGATAACCTGTTGGATATGCTTTTGAATTCCGTTGAAATCCGGAATGAGGACTTCCATGGTAAGACCGGGATTCTGTTCTTTTACTTTTCGGATGGTCATGGCCCAAATTTCGGCGCCTCCGTCTTCTAAATCGTCGCGATCGACCGAAGTAATCACGGCGTGTTTAATTTGCAGGAGTTTGATGGAGGTAGCTACGCGCTGAGGTTCGGCATAGTCGGCTGCCATCGGTTTTCCCGATTTTACGTTGCAGAACTTGCAAGCCCGTGTGCAGATATCGCCCAGGATCATGAAGGTGGCTGTTCCGGCGCCCCAACATTCGGCTTGGTTTGGGCAGGCTCCGCTGGTACAAATGGTGTGCAGTCCATGCTCTTCGATTACGCCGCGCACTTGTTTAACGGTTTCACCGAGGGGTAGCCGTATTTTCAACCAATCGGGTTTGCGGCGGCTATTTATGAGTTTACTTTCCATGCTATTCAATAATTGTCAATTCGTTAATGAGGTTTTGAGCCCCGGCTAGTTTATCGATTACAAAAAGGATAAAACGGCTATCGACCACAATAGTTCGCTGCAATTCGGGTTCAAAAGCAATATCGCCACTCATGGCTTCCCAGTTGCCATCGAAGGCGCAACCGATTAATTCGCCTTTCCCGTTCAGGACGGGCGAACCGGAATTTCCGCCGGTTATATCGGTATTGGTAATGAAATTGACAACCAATTCCCCTTTATCGTTGGTGTATCGACCGTAATCCTTGGTTTCGAATGCTTGTTTTAAATTTTCGGGCACATCGAATTCCCAGTTGCCGGGTATTTCTTTCTCCATGATTCCTTCAATGAGGGTGTAGGAATCGTAGTAAACAGCATCGGCTGGTTCGTAGCCGCCTATGGTTCCATAGGTGAGTCGCATCGTGAAATTGGCATCGGGATAAAAATCGCGGTTTGCCTCCATTTCCCGCAATCCGGCTAAAAAGAGGCGTTCTCCTCGTTGAATGGATTCGTTCACGGGGTCGGTAAGCTTTTTCACTTCCAGGTAGGATTCAACAAAGGCACGGAATAATTCATAAGCGTCGTCTTTGGCATATTTTTCCGGTTTATCGAGGAGCTCTAAACAAGCTTCTTCGCTGGCAAAAGCTGATTTCTTGAAGAGTTTTTCGGCAAATTTGCTGTAATCGCCTTTGGCTTTGCGGGCTATTTTTTTGAATTCATCGGGATGAAATGCTTCGGGCACGTTTTCCTCGTAGAGTAAGAGCATGGCTGCCAGTACTTTTTGATCGGTCGGGGCGTGAAAATCTTTAAAGTGGCTGGTAATGGTGGCTCGGAGTTGGTCGTTGTTGGTTCCTTTTGCCTGCGTTTGCCGGGTTACTAAATTCGCAAAACTCAGGATCTCGCTCCCTCTGGCGATAGCCTCCATGAAATAATTCGAGGCATTTTCGTATTGAAAAAGTTCGCGGTATCCATTCAGTACAAGGGGCAGTGCGTTTCCGTAGGTTTCTTGTTTATCCGGGTTAGCTTGCAACCATGCTTCGAAACGTTTTTCTAATTCCAATTTCCGGTCGATTACTTTGTTTCGCTTAAGCTGTTTGACCTGGCCGATTGAATATTTCCAATAATTGGATGTGCGTGCTTGTTTCGAGGCATATTGAATGAACACATCGGGGTCGGCATCCATGCTGGCTCGGTAAATATCGAGTTTGGCCGTTCTAACCTGAATGATGGTGGGAGCGGAGTATTTGAGCAACTTTTCTACTCCGGCCGAGGAGAGGTAGCGGTTGGTGCGACCGGGGTAGCCTAAGATCATGGTAAAGTCGTTTTCCTGATAGCCTTTAAGCGAAATGGGGAAATGATGTTTAGGCTGAAGGGGAACATTCTCAGGGGCATATTCCGCCGGGCTGCCATCGGGGGCTGTATAAACCCGGAAAAGGCAGAAATCGCCCTTGTGTCGGGGCCACATCCAGTTGTCGGTATCGGCGCCGAATTTTCCAATTCCCCAGGCGGGTGTTCCAACGAGGCGTACATCTTTAAAAACCTCGTACAGAATGAGGTAGAATTCGTTTCCGGCAAAAAATGGATAAACGCGTGCTTCGTAATGATTGTCGTTCGTTGCTTCCTTTTCAATTTTCTTGCTTTCGGCGAGGATTACTTCATTCCGTTCCTTCTCGGTCATCTCGGGTTGTAAGAGAGCATTGATTCGCTCACTTACATTTTCCATACGAACCAGAAATTTCACCGATAAACCTGGATTAACCAGTTCCTGGCTTTTGTCGTAAGCCCAGAATCCGTTTTGCAGGATATCGTTTTCCACGCTGCTGTGTTGTTGGATCTGCCCTAATCCGCAGTGGTGATTGGTTAAGAGTAAGCCTTCGGCCGAGATCATTTCGCCGGTGCACCCACCTCCAAACTGCACAATTGCATCTTTTAACGACGATTGATTGATGTTGTAGATATCGTCGGCAGTGAGTTCCAGACCCAGTTGCTTCATCTTGGCTTCGTTGAGCTGTTTAAGGTACAAGGGCAGCCACATTCCTTCGTCGGCCGAAACACGAGGTTGAAAAGAAATGAAGACGATAAGGAGTAAAATACTTGTTCTATAAATGAGGTGCATGTTCTATAAGATTTGGTTAGTTATTAAGAACTTGCAAACTTACCAAACTTGCTGTTTTTAGCCGAGAAGAAAAAATGTTTTTCGGCCTCTTCCGTAACATGTTTGAGCAAGGAATTACAAGGAAATGGGCAACGACGATAATCAAAGACCTTTTCTTACTTTTGAGGGCAACAAAAGAATGCTTCCCATGCAACGATTGATGACTTCCTTCTGGTTAAGTGTGCTGTTTATGCTGCTTTTCACCGGCTTACAGGCTCAAATTCTGGACTGGACTACTCCCTACGAAAAATCGAAGGGGATGGAAACGCCCCGCTACGAAGAAACACTGCGGTTTTGTAAACAACTGGCTTATAATTCCGATGATATTCATTATGAGGCTTTTGGCTATAGTCCGCAGGGTCGTGAATTACCCTTGTTGATTTTCAACTCCGATGGGAAATTTACCCCGGAAGAGGTGCGCGCTTCGGGGAAAGTGGTAGTGATGGTACAAGCTGCTATTCATCCCGGTGAACCGGCGGGTAAAGATGCCGGATTGATGCTCTTTCGCGACTATTTTATCGATGGTAAAGACCAGGAAAAATTGGATAATATCTGTGTGCTGTTTGTTCCCATTTTCAATGTAGATGGGCACGAACGATGGAGCAAATACAACCGGATTAATCAGAAAGGGCCTATCGAAACCGGATTCCGGGCCAATGCACAAAACTTGAACCTGAATCGTGATTACCTGAAAGCCGACTCACCCGAAATGCGTCAATGGCTGAAAATGTTTCATACCTGGTTACCCGATTTTTTTATCGATACGCATACGACCAACGGAGGCGATTACGAGTATCCGATTACTTATCACATGGAGATTTATGGGAATATGGAAGAAAAACTGACGCGTTGGCAGCAGGAAGATTTTATTCCCAGCATGGAACGATACATGGAGCTGAAACAAATGTCGATATTTCCCTATGTTCAGTCGCGCGAATGGCATAATCCCGAAAGTGGTTTACGTTCGGGAGTTGGCTCACCCATGACCAGTACCGGTTATGTGGCGCTGATGAATCGGCCGGGATTGCTCATCGAAACACACATGTTGAAGCCTTATCCGGTTCGGGTAGAATCGACTTATGAATTGCTTAAGTTTAGTTTGGAATATGTTTCGGAGCGCTCGCTTACTTTGCGCTCGCTTGTTCTGTCGGCCGATAAAAAAACTCAATCTCGTTTATTTCGTCGGAGAGCTTTTCCGCTGAATTTTCAAATGAATTACAACGACAGCACCCTGGTTCGTTTCAAAGGAATTGAATACGAAAAAGTATTGTCGGAACTGACCGGTAAAGAGTGGTTTCGTTATGGTAAAGCTAAACAGGAGTTCGTTCGGCCGTATTTTAATGTGTCGGAACCAAGCGATGAGGTAAAATTGCCCGAAGCATATTTCATTCCGCCGGAATGGACCGAAGTGATTGAGCGATTGCAGTGGCACGGAGTTGAATTTTTTGTGATGGAAGATGCTACCTTTCAACTATTCGAGAGCTATGAATTTACCGATGTGGAGTGGGATCGACGACCGTTTGAATCGCGCATAAGGCTTAATATTAAAGCGTTTGAACCGATTGAAGAGAACCGGTTTTTGCCGGCAGGTAGTATTTACATCCCCATTGAACAGGTGCGTGCTCCCCTCATAGCGCATTTATTGGAACCTCATGCGAATAATTCACTTTTGAGCTGGGGTTTCTTTAACAGCATTTTCGAGCAAAAGGAGTATGCCGAGATTTACGTTATGGAGCCGATGGCTCTCGAAATGATTAAAAAAGATCCTGATTTGAAAGAGCGCTTCGAGCAATTTAAAGCAGATAATCCTGAATTGGCGAATAACCACTGGGCTCTGATGAATTGGTTTTACAAGCAAAGCCCTTACTACGATAGACTAATTAACAAGTACCCGGTTCTGAAATTAAACCGAGTGAAGAAATATGGCGTTAAGCACGATTTAAAATCTTTTTAATTCTCTACGATGAGCAAAACCGACCTAAACACCTATCCCACCTGGGAAGAAGCTATTACCAAGTATCCCGACCTGGAGTCGATTCTTGCAAAGACTCAGGATTACAAACAAGCCGAAGTATTCAAGCTCCTTTTTTCCTGCATTGATTTAACGAGTTTAGAAACGACCGACCACCCTGCCAAAATCCGGGGCATGTGCGAACGAGTGAATGGCATGGGGCAGCATATTCCCGATTTTCCTTCGGTAGCCTCCATTTGTGTTTACCCTTCGATGGTGGATACGGTCAAGCATCATTTGAAGCAAAAAGGAGTTGGTATTACCTCGGTAATTGGTGGTTTTCCGTCGTCGCAAACTTTTACTGAGGTAAAAGAGCTGGAAACCGAAATGGTATTACTCGATGGAGCCACCGAGGTCGATTTGGTGATGCTGGTGGGTAGTTTTCTGGAAGGGAAGGAGCGTGCTGTTTCGCACGAGATTCATGAGATTAAGCAATTACTGCCCAAGCAGCATTTGAAAGTGATTTTGGAAACGGGAGCTTTGCCCAATGCGGCAGCGATTTATCGGAGCGCCTTGCTGGCTTTGGAGGCTGGTGCCGATTTCGTTAAAACATCGACCGGAAAAATCCAGCCGGCAGCCACCCCTGAGGCAGCTTATGCGATGTGTATTGCCTTGGCAGAATACCACAGCAAGCATCAGGTAGCCAAAGGCTTTAAGCCGGCAGGAGGGATTGCCGATACCGACGAAGCGTTGAAGTATTATGCCATTGTGAAGGAGATTCTGGGCGATTCCTGGTTACATCCTACCAAGTTCCGCATTGGAGCCAGTCGCCTGGCGAATGCCTTGCTCTCCGATTATCATGCGCTCGAAGGAAAAGCATTTGAACCCTATTTCTAGTTTTCGAGTAAGCCTCTTCGTTTTTTATACCGACACGAGAGGAAAAAGTACAGGAAGAGTAGCATGAAAAGGGATACAAGGGTAAGCACTGCAATGAGGCTTAGCTGGTCGAGCCGTTGATCGGCTAACTGGTCGATTTTCGCATTTTTTTCCTCTTTTAACCGTTCAATTTCAGCCTGAAGGGAGTCGATGGTGAGTTGTAACTCAATTGTTTGAACCGAAGGGTTGGATTGACGGGTAAGGGTTGAATCGGTTTGAGCATTTCCTGTGGTCAAGAGAAAGAACAGGAAGGTGATATTGAACAGGAGCATTTTCATGATACGGGTTTGAGTTTAGGTGATACGAATAACTTTATCGGGACAATGGCTGGCTACTTCTTGAAAGAGCTGTCGCTCGGTATCGGGTAATTCCAGCACCTCTATATTTTGATAGGGTGTGGCTCCGATCAAATCGGCCAAGCCATCGTTGGAATTGATTTGATAGTATGCCGGCAGGAAATCGACACATACCTGGCAGCCACTGCAATGGGATCTGCGATGTTCAACACGAATCATGTTTATTGGGTAATTACTTCGCTGGCATTTACAATTTTATAAATCTTATCGGCACGTCGCACTTTATCGCTCACCGGTATCGAGAATCGTTCTCCTTTTCGGGCTTGCTGAACTACTTGCAAATCGACACGGATTTCGTCGATTTTTTGTTCGAGCACTCCGGTAGTAGGACCGGTAATGATAATTTCGTCGCCTACCTGCAGTTCGCCGGTTTCAACTACAAATTCCCCAACACCTAATTTGCTGAAATAGTTCAGCGCTTTGGCTACATAAACTTTTCTTTTCGTTGCTTGCGAACCGTACTGATTGCTCCATTCGCCCAGATTGCGTCCGAGGTAGTAACCGTCCCAGAAACCTCGATTGAAAACGGTTCCTAATTCTTCGGTTAAGGTTTCGCTTAGCTCCGGGGTATATTTCCCTTCTACATAGGCATCGGCTGCTTTGCGATAATTGCGCACAACGGTTTTGACGTATTCGGCACTCCGGGCACGTCCTTCAATTTTTAAAACTCGTACCCCGGCATCGAGCACTTCGTCGAGAAATCCTATGGTACAAAGGTCTTTGGGCGACATGATGTACTCGTTATCGATTTCGAGTTGGTAACCGCTCTCTTTTTCGGTTACGGTGTAAGCTTTACGGCAAGTTTGCCGACACGCACCTCGATTTGCCGATGAGTTTTGTTCGTGCAGGCTTAGGTAGCATTTACCGGAAACAGCCATGCAAAGCGCTCCATGAACAAAAGCTTCCAGTCGAATCAAATCTCCTTTGGGGCCGCGAATATCCTGTTCCTGAATAGTTTCGTGGATGGCTTTAACTTGTCGTAAACTCAGCTCGCGGGCGGTTACGACCACATCGCAGTATTGAGCGAAGAAACGTAAGGCTTCGGTATTACTGATATTGAGCTGGGTAGATGCATGGATGCTTAAACCGATTTGGTGGGCGTAGAGGAGTGCTGCCATGTCGGAAACAATCACGGCATCGACCTGAGCAGCAAGCGCAGTATCCATGATTTTTCGCATCATAATCAGGTCTTTATCGTACAAGACCGTATTTACGGTGAGATATGCTTTAACTCCATTTTCCTTGCATAAACGGGCAATGGTTTTTAGGTCGTCGAGGTCGAAATTATTCGTGCTTTTCGAGCGCATATTGAGTTGGCCGGCACCAAAATAGACCGACGATGCTCCTCCTTGAAAGGCAGCCATGAGCGATTCAAACGAACCGACAGGAGCCATGATTTCTATGTCTTCTTTTCTCAAATTCATGGCGGCAAAAGTATGGATTTATCCTGCCAGTTGGAAGCGAACACTGAATCCAAAATTCCAGTTACTGGTCGGGTAGGAGTTACTAATGAAGGGTTTATTGTTCGTGTAGTCGATGAAGGCCCGTACATTGAATCGGTCGCTCAGGACATAATCGGCGTTGGTCTTGATGCCAATTACCCGCTGACCGCTGGTAGGCTGTGTTGCTCCAATACCATCGATTTGACGGATAATGGAGCGGTTTTCCCGATAGGAGAAATCGAAACGAACGGTTAAATCCGATTTGAACTCACGCCCGGAGATGAAAATGGCAACCTGACTGAAACGATACCCGGCTCCGACAATGTATTCCTGGTTCCGCATTTCGCTAATTTGTTGGTTGGCAAAACTAAGGGTCATGTTTCGGGTCGATTTCATTTCTACCCGGGTAGTCATGCTGTTGTTCCAGGTCATATCGAAATTGAGCAAGGGACTAAACTGTTCGTTGATTGAAACGGCCGCAATTTCGTTTTGCGGAAGGAAGTTATCGAGCAAGTCGCGGGTTTGGGATAAGCCGTCTTCGTTCTCCCGATAAAATAGGTTGGTGGTATAAGAACCCACGTTGTAGGTAGAACGGTAGGTATGATTAACGGCTACCGTTTTGATGTATTTTTTCACCCATTCAATGTCGCTTAGTCCATCCCAGGTTAGGCGCCAATTTGGGCGGAGGTTGAGCAGGTTTGGGAAAGCCGACAGCGAGATATTGTCGGGCGATGTATTGGTATAAGCTGCCAGGAAAGCGGGAATCATTACGTTTTGAGAGCTTGGTCCGTAGCCTTCGGGGAACCCTGTTTCCGGAGAAGCTGCCCCACCATAATTAGGATCGAGCGCAGCTCGTTCGTCGCGGAATCGTTGTGCAATGGTAATTCGGTAATTTTTAAAATTCTCGAAGGTTTGCGAATAATCGTCTTCTCCAACCGGTTCAAAGGAGGTTCCAATGGTCATAATGGTCATGGAGAAATTACCGCTAATGCTGAGGCTGTTCGAAGTAAAGGTTCCGGTCGAATCCTGAAGGTAAAATTCCGATGAGTTTCGGTTGGCTGTTCGATTGGCAGTAACATCTACTCGCATGCCGGGAATCGGTTCAATGGAACTTCGAATATTGATGTTTTGATTTTCGTTCATGGCGAAGGGAGTGTTCAGAATCGGGTCGCCGGTTAACCAACCATTTTCGGCCGCATTTCGGGCCAAATTAGGGTCTTGCCATCCCAGAATAAAGGGGATACCCGGAACGATAGCTCCACCAAGCATGGTGCTACCAAAGAGGCGCGATTCGGGCAAGTAGCCGGGCAGAACCGTTCCGGCTCCGAGCGTATAACTCACCGAGAAATTCTTAATTCCCATTAAGGTTACCAAACTTCGTTCGAGGATAATTTTCAGGTAATTAACCGATTCCTTTTTTCGTCCTTTAATCACCACCTTCACATTCTGCTTGTCTTCTTCGATTAAGTAGGTTACGCGGTCTTCGCTAATCACTTTTTGTTGCCCAAAAACCCGATTTCCCCGTTCGTCGAAACAGGTTACTTCAACGTCTTCCGTTCCCAGTTGGTGATTGAACCCGCGAGGAGTGCCGGCCGTGAAATTCACTCCTGTCCGTTCGTAAGTTACGATTTCAGTTCCATCTTCCTTGTCTTTTTCATTATCGCCATCTTTTCCGCCTCCACGTTGGGGTGGAGGTCGCATACCACCCCGCTGGCGACCTCGCCCGCTGTATTTCTGATTTAAGGTTTTCAGATAAGGCACCTTATTATACAGGGTAAGCATGTTAATCTGCGAGTTGGCCTGCATCGAGTTTGCATTCTTAATGGTATTCCCAATTACGATGCTATCGGTAAGTATCGGGCTGGTTATCCAATCGTAGCTGCCGGTGTATCGCAAGGATAAGGAGGTGAAATCGAGTAAAGGTAATCGGTTGATGGGTACATTCCAGTTCACATTCAGGATGTGATTGTATTGGGTGGTTCGACCAAAATTGCTGAAGTTACGCCACACTTCGTCGCGCCATTGCTGGTAACCTAAGGGATCTTCATCGCGGTTAATGCGCCCATCGGGTTCGTCGATACGAGCCATGTTGGTTGCCGAGAAATCGACCTTAAGCGCACGACTCAGGTCGTATTTGACATCGTAGTTCCGATTCCAGACGAAGTTTTTCTGGAAGGTTACCGGAATTTCTACCTCAGCATTGTCGATGTAACTCGTATTTAAATTTCGCATTTTCGATTCCAGGTAATTGCGGTTAATCTCGGTGCGGAAAGCAATTTGCTGGGGTAAATAAAAGAAGTTAAAGTCTTTGATCAGCCGCATGAACTTCATATTCAGCAACTTACTTTTCGATTGACGGAAAGGGGTAATGTTTTTGGGACGGGCGCTGAAGTTATAATTCAAGGCTCCGCGATAATCGCGAACCACGTTGTACTCGGTATTAATGCTTCGCGAGAAAATTTCGCTGAAGGCATAGCTGGCCGACCAGTTGCCAATATCCCATAATTTGGGTTCGGCCATGTTTTTACTCTGTACGGAAATATTCGTGAAGTTGATGCTTTTGCGTCGGGTATAGGTTTGCGAAATATGCTTAATGGAATCGCGGGTTGCTTTGTCGGGAGCCTGATCCAACGCAACTTTGAGCGGGATATCGGGATCGACCGGATTGTATTCAGGATTGCTAATGTTCTCGCTGTAGCCGACAAACATGGGTAGGCGCACACCGGATTCGGCTCCAAAGAAGCGGCCCAACTCCAGGTTCGAGGAAATGTCGTAAGCCATCGTTTCTTCCCGGCTTCGGGTATTCACCTTACTTTCGATGCCACCAAATCCGGCTTTTTTAATGTTACCGGCCATCGAGAGGGTTCCTAAGTCGGCTAACTGGGTCATGGCTCGTGCATTGGCCGCCCAGCCGCCCTGATCGTCGAAATCGGTGAGCCGTAATTCATTCACCCAAATTTCTCCTGACTTAGGATTACCATCGTCGTTCACATTCGAAAACTCCGAGCGTGCTTTTGGATTTCGTACCCCAACCATTACGGTTCGCACGTTGCTCAGGTTCGGATTACCTACAATGGTTATTTTATTTCTTGGGTTTCCGTTTTCGTCGAGGCGGCGTTCATCGAGCTTCGAGAATGGAGAGTTTATACTCACATTGATAGGGTTTTCCCGATTGGCATTGTTGCGCAGCTGTTTAATTTCCTGAAATACTTCCAATTCAATATTGAGTCGGTTCAGGTCGGGCCATACGAGTTCGCGATCGCTTTCATTGTTGTTGTCGTAGCGCCCGGGAGGAGTTACTTTGAGCGGTACTTCGTATTCGTAATAGTTTTGTCGGTAGTCGGAACCAATTCGGATAAAAACTCGTAGTTCCTCGTCTTCCAAAATATACGGATCGAGGCTCTCGGCATGCACATCCATGATGACGCGTTTGTATTGTCGTAAATCGACGTTCACATTTTTAAATGCAGCACGTGAATCGCCATCTTCCAATTCAATAACGCGAAGGGTCATGGCTTGCTCATTGAGCTGACGAAGTTGCGGATTCGTTGGGTCGATTACCCGGTCGATTCCGGGAGGAAGGATGTAATTGATGGGTGAACGGTTTCCATTCTCTTCAATGTTTACAGCCGACACATCGAAATAGGAATTTACCGGCTGTGGAATGGGTTCATATTCACCGGCTTCGCGCATGGAAGCGTTGTATTTTCTCCATTCGCCACGAACCAGGTCGAGACGAGCAAATCGAAGGATTACTTCTTCCTCGAAATCTTTAAGGAACATCCGCATGAAACGAATCGATTTGAAATCGGAAATCGATCCTATTACCTGATCGGGTTCGTAAATGGGGACTTTAAACTGATACCAGGTTACGGGCGAAGTTTCACCATTCTTGAAGGTTTCGAAGGTTACAATTTCGTCGCTGATGTATTTTTTGTCGATGCGGAGGTTTTGATAGGTAATCGGAATTTCATACTGATAATAACTTTCTATTTCGCTCAGGGTATTATCGTTGTTAATGTCTTCCACATCGGGGATGGTGGTGGACGAGGTTGGGTATTCCTCGGTAAATTGCTCGGAGGCCGGGGCGTTGTTTTCCGTACCGTTGAAGCGTTTGTAACGATCCAAAATACCCAGTTCGAGCGCATCGTAATCGCCTCCCCGGTGGTAGTGAAAATCGTCGTTCGAGGGGTCGTTCAGAATGCTCTGATAGCTTTCCTCCGAGAGTAATCCGGCCAGAAAGAGTTGTTCAGCCTGGCTGACATAATCGGAATGAAATTCTTGCTCATTTCCCATGGCCGAGGATAATCCATCGAATCCTACGTCCTGATAAGGTCGTTTTTCGTTGTTGTTATTCGCATCGAATGCCGGTACCAGCGATTGTACCACCGGAATAACTCCCCAAATGGTGGTGTCGAGGTAGATGGGGTCGTTGGGGCCGGGCAAGCCATGCTCAAAAGCTTTTCGTCCGTCGCGGAGGATATCTTCCGACACATTACCGATGTTGAAATAGAGTTTCCCTCCGGTGTGGGTGCTGTCTTCGTCTTCGGCAAATGGATCCATGAGCCAGAACTCGACAAACTCGATGTTGGCTTCTTCAAAATCGTTGGTGTTAACCGAGCGCATAACACCTGCCCAACGCGATTCAGGATTAGCCAGCAGACCTGAACCATCGGTGCGAATACCAGCGGAATAAGTGCCTGGATTTAAATCGAAGTTGTATGGTCCCCTTTCGCTAGGATAGTATGCCAGGTTGAGTACTTGCATGTTGGTTGGCACTCCGTTGGGTGTTTCCCGGTTGGGGAATATTTCTCGTTCGTACACTTCGCGCACAAAATGGCTCGACTGTAAATCGGGGTTGTTTCGAATGTGTGCCGGAGTGGCTGCATTGTTCCGCAGATAGAGTGGATCGATGGAATACCAGGCGAGCAAGGCTCGGTTTTTACCGTAATCGAGCCCGGTATTCGAGGAGGCTGCCTCGGGAAATAAATTCGGCTGATGCTGCGGCGTACTGGCTAGCACCCAGGCTCCCCAATTTCGGAGGTCGATAAGGGTTTTGCTGCCTTCGAAATCGTCGATGTAAACAGTTCCGCTATTGTCGATAATGCGGGAATGGCCGGGAATAAGCTGAGCAAATTCGGCAAAGAGTTGAACGGTCGATTTTTCTTTGGTTTCAATAAAGGGCAGCTTATCGACCAACTTGGTAATAAAGGGAACTTCCGAACGGTAATTTCCATCTACTCCCCAAATGGTATTGGAAATAGGCTCGTTACCAAAATTTACTTTAGTGGTTAAGGGGCGCTCGGTCAAATTAAGAATGGTCGCTCCCAAGGCAAAATCGTTGTTGAACCGGTAATTGAAATTGGTTCCAATCAGTGTTTTTGTCTGAATATTGAACATCGAATTACTTTCCAGCGAGATATTGATGGGAGTCCCCGATTCAAGTAAGCCTTGATTGATGATGGTTACCCGCCCCATGTTGTAATCGACGGTATAGTCTTGTCCTTCGGTAAGTGGTTGCCCTCCGGCGGTAACGATGACTGATCCCTGAGGAATATTCAATGCGTTCAGCGAAATTTCGGAACCCGATGCGGAGGTGTAGGTTCCTTTCATGAAAAATTTGTTTTTATCGGCTTGCTGCTGGGCTACGGTTTGGGTCGAATCGTAGAGCATATCGTACACATACTTGTCCGCTATGCTCGCATTGTCGGGATTCCCGGCTTCGATTTTTTCGCGCAGGTAACTACCAAAAGGTTCGCGTACCGGAAAAATGACACGACCGTTACTTGGATTAATGGTTACTCCGTTTACAAAGTCGAATATTCCATCGGGATAGGGGTCTTGATTGGCATTCAGGTTATCCAGGTTCATAACCCGTAGTAGGGGTTCTCCGTTGATTCCACCGTCTTCTTTTTTCGGACCTTCCGGGATATAGTTAATGGCCGTACCGGTAAGGTCGTTTTGATACATTACATTGAGGATGAAGTCCTGCGGATTAATTTGATAAGCTCCGAGGGCATAGATGTTTTTCATCATAAGCTCCCAGGTTGGACTCAAAACCCGTTCGTTGTTAATGCGCAAATTAGGCGAAAGGTAAGTTCCTTTTATGAGTTTGCAAATCAGGGTATTGGGGTCGGCCGGTCCGTCGTTACTGAATTCCCCCACGCGATAAATTTGTCCGTTCAAGGTGTACTCATAGGCTACAGCCAATACATCGTCGGCATTCAATGCTGCGTTAACCGAAATAAATCCCAGTTTATCGTTCAGGGTATATTCGCTCGGCATCAGTTTTCGAGCTTTTTCAATTTTTTCGTAATCCTGTCCGGAAATAAAATTTTCGGTACTTAAAGGACCCAGTGTAGTCGATACGAGCGCAATGTCGCGGATATCGGCATAATCGGTGGTCATTTTGGCGTACAAATCGTTCCAGCCGTTGTGTGGAACTTCGGGAGCTTGCAGGTTATGAACGGCCACAATCGGATTCAGGATGTTTGAATTGAAGTCGGGGGTTTCGCGGTTGTACATACCGTAATTTCCATTTGGTCCGGCCGGATTGTAAGCACCTTCTGCCAAATCGACAAAAGCAACAATGTTTCGGGCATCGTTGAAATTACCGGTTTTGTTAGTAACCCAAATCTCCACGCGGTTTATAGTCATTCCGGAGGAAATAACCGGCAGGGTACTAAGGGAGGCATCGTAACGGTCTTTAAAGTATTGCGAAAGGAAGAAATGTCGGTTCGTTTCGTAATCGTCGGCCCATACTTCAAACTCGCTCACCTGTGCTCCTCCTTCAATTTGAATGGAGGATGATTCGCCTCGTTGCTGCGAGAAAACAGTCGTCATGCGAAGCTTACCGAATTTCATCTCGGTTTTAATACCAAAAAGCGATTGCGAACCGGTAATTAAAGTTCCCGAAAGCGGCAAGGTAACGTCGCCGGCTTCCACTACCTGGATAATTTCATCTTCGTGACCATCGTAGCGAAGGTTCATCCTGTTTTCGAAATCGAAGGTCGATTCGGTGTTGTAATTAGTCTGGATGCGCATTTTGTCACCGATTTGACCGGTAACATTCATTTGAATTTTCTCCTGGAAATCGAAAGTGGTAATCCGGCGCATTCGTTCCGGTAGTTGCGGGTTTCCATTGTTTGAAACATTGATTCCGAAGATTAGCTCGGCCGCACCTTGAGGCTGAATATTGATGGTACTGCTACCAAATATTTTATCGAATACTTCTCCTCCCACTTGTAGTTTGGGGATGAGCGACGATTGATTGGCAAAGGATTCGGATTGATAGCGTTGTTTCCAGTATTTACGAATCGATTCGTTGAATTCGTAATCTTGATATTCCTCGATCGACATAGAAGCCGGATACCGGAAATTTAAATCGCCCACTTGTTGCGAAAAGATGTATTGTTGGGTAAGCGGGTCGTATTCAACTTCGTTGGTAATGTTCGAGGGAAGTCCTAACTGCACACCACCGGAAAGGTTGGATTGATTTTCAATGGGGTATTCGCTTTCGTCGTCGAAAGGATAGGGCAGTTCCAGGTCGGTGGTATCGGGTTCGTCGGTAAGGGGTGGATAAAGCGCAAGCGTTCCTGAACGTGAGCTTTCCAGGTTGCCCGCAGCGGAGCCCGCAAAGAGGAATAAAAAGAAGCTGATTACAGCTACTAACAGACTTATTCTATTCAAATGCTTCAAAGCGACCCTGAATCCTTCTCGTTCGTTTTAAGTTTCTTAATACTAATGAATTATAATTGCTTTAGTGCTTTCTTTATCAACATTTCCAGGTTGAGCCCACTTTCGGAGGCACTAATCTTGGCAAGTGTCTTTTCCGACGCTTGTTTGTTGAACCCTAGAGCAAGTAATGCAGATAACGCTTCCTCCATTAGAGTATTGCTTTGAACCATTAAATTTTCTGACTCTTTGCTGATTTTTCCGACCTTATCTTTTAGGTCGATGATGATCCGTTCGGCTGTTTTACTGCCAATCCCTTTTATGTTCTTAAGAGTGAGGGAATTGCCTGATAAAATAGCATGTTTGATTTCTTCCGAGCTAAGGGAGGAAAGCATCATTCGGGCAGTGTTTGGTCCAATGCCCGAAACAGAAATCAGATGGCGAAATAAATTTCGTTCATCGGTCGAGATGAATCCAAAAAGCTGGTGAGCATCTTCCCGAATAACTTCGTGAATGAACAGGGTTTGTAAAAGGGTGGGGTCGATGGCACTGTAGGTTTGAATCGAAATGTGGACTTCGTAGCCTATTTCGTTCGTTTCCAGGATAACATGGGTTGGATATAAGCTTATAACTTTCCCTTTGAGATATTCAATCATGATTTTGCTTAAAAACGGCCAAAAGTAAGATTTTTTACTACGATATGAGTAGCTGATTTTTAAGCAATTTTAAATTTTTTGGACTCAGGCTAAAAAAGTATTTGTCTGTCAGATCTGTTGCAAGGTATTTAATTTCAGGTTTTTCCAACGAAAACCAATAGTTAGAATGGGAGTTCCAAGTTGCTTTCCCCCTGGATAGGGAAAGTTGGGTATTAAAACTGTTTACAGCCCGGAGCCTTCTGTAGCTCCGGGTTGTAAGCTTCCACTCGAGGTGGAATTAGGAATGGTTTTGCGCATCGATTACCGCATAGGTAACCATGTTTACAATCTCTGCTACGCTGGCATCTAAGTGAAGAATATGCACGGGCTTGTTCATCCCATTTAAAATGGGACCAATGGCATCGGTTGTTCCAAGTTCCTGTACCAGTTTGTAGGCAATATTGCCGGCGGTGAGGTATGGAAATATGAGAATGTTTGCCGGACCATCGACTAATTTGCTAAAGGGGAAATTCTCTTTTAGAATTTCGTTATTGAGCGCAAAATTGGCTTGCATTTCCCCATCGATTACCAGATTGGGGTGATCGCGATGCAGGATCCTAACGGCTTCGGCAACTTTACGCGGGATGTCGGCTTTTATCGACCCAAAATTGGAGTACGAAAGTAAAGCAACACGTGGTTGAATCTGAAGAGATTGAACTGCCTCGACCGTTTGAAGGGTAATTTCCACCAAACTTTCAACCGAAGGATTCAAATTTACCGTAGTGTCAGCAAAAAAGACGGTTCCTTTGGGTGTATTCATAATGTACATGCCTGACACCAAATGATGCGTAGGTCTTTTCCCAATCACTTCCAAAGCCGGACGAAGTGCTTCGGGATAGCTTTTTTTAATGCCCGAAACCATGGCATCGGCATAACCGGTTTCCACCAGCATGGGAGCAAAATAAGCGCGCTGGTTCATGCGGTCGAGGGCGCTTAAGTAGCTCATGCCCTTGCGAATGCGTTTCTCAAATAAAAGCTTTGCAAATGCTTCGCGCCGACCGGTTTCTTCTAAACTCTCCGGATCGATAATTTCAATACCATTTAGCTCCAACTCCTTATCCTGAATGATTTTTTGAATTCGTTCTTTATTCCCGAGTAAGATGGGCGTGGCAATTTTTTCGCTAATTACAATCTCGGCTGCTTTGAGCATTTTGTAGTGGTCGGCTTCGGAAAAAACGACTCGCTTGGGAGCCTTTTTCGCTTTCGATTTCAGTTGACGAATAATGGGGCTACCAATTCCCAATCGTCGATTCAATTCTTCGGTGTAAGCTTCCCAGTTTTCGATGGGTTGTTTGGCAACACCGCTTTCCATGGCTGCGCGGGCTACTGCCGGGGCAATGGTGGTAATAAGCCGTGGATCCAATGGCTTGGGAATAAAATAGTCGGGTCCGTAAACCAAGTTGCTGGTTTGATAAGCCAGGTTTACCTCTTCGGGGACCGGTTCTTTTGCAAGCTGAGCGAGTGCCAGGGTTGCGGCAACTTTCATTTCTTCGTTAATGGCCGATGCGCGAACATCGAGCGCTCCACGGAAGATGAAAGGAAATCCCAGTACATTGTTTATTTGATTGGCATAATCGGATCGTCCTGTGGCTAGAATAATGTCTTCGCGAGTTGCTTTGGCTATATCGTAGGCTATTTCCGGATTCGGGTTGGCCATGGCAAAAACAATCGGGTTCGCACTCATCGAAAGGAGCATGTCGGTGCTCAATACGTCGGCAACGGATAAGCCGATAAAGACATCCGACCCGTTGAGCGCTTCTTCGAGCGTATTCACTTTGCGGGAGGTGATGAATTCTTTTTTGATATCGTTTAAATCGGTTCGCGCTTCGTTGATAACCCCTTTGCTATCGACCATGATAACGTTCTTTGGGTTTAAGCCCAGACGAATATACAAGCGAACACAACTTACGGCAGCCGCGCCCGCTCCATTTACGACCAACACAACGTCTTCGATTTTTTTATTGGCCAGCTCCAAGGCATTTAATAAACCAGCTGCGGATATAATGGCTGTTCCATGCTGATCGTCGTGCATTACCGGAATATCCAATTCTTTAATCAGCCTTTGTTCGATTTCAAAACATTCGGGCGCCTTGATATCTTCCAGGTTAATTCCCCCGAAAGTGGGAGAAATCGCTTTGATGGTGGCAATGATTTTTTCTACGTTGTGCTCATCGATTTCAATATCGAACACATCGATATCGGCAAAGATTTTAAATAGAAGACCTTTGCCCTCCATGACTGGTTTTCCGGCAGCAGCCCCAATATCGCCCAGGCCCAAAACGGCTGTCCCGTTGGAAATAACCGCGACCAAATTTCCTTTAGTCGTATAACGATAAACATCGTCGGGGTTTTTATGAATTTCCAGACAAGGTTGGGCAACTCCCGGAGTGTAAGCCAGCGATAAATCGCGTTGAGTGGCATAGGGTTTAGTTGGAACAACTTCTATTTTGCCTTTGCGTCCCATTTCATGATAATTGAGTGCCTCTTTTTTACTGATGTGTGTCATAATGCATGTGCCTGATTAGTTTCCTTCAAAGGTACACCATGCCACTCGGAATCGGTAATTATTTAGCCCGTTATGGAGTTCCGAAATCCGTGTTTTTCAGCATATTTATGTCTTTTACAGGAATGCTTGTACTCCCCTGAAAAAAAGCGTACATTTGAGTGAATATAATTGGTCAAAAAACATGAAAACCACCTCGATTTTTTTAGGAATTTTATTTTTCTCCATGACGATTCTGAGTTACAGTCAGAGTACCACTTACAAATACGAACCTCCTAAGCACTATGTGGGTGTAAAGAACACCGGAGTAAACATGACCTTAGGTATTTTATCGACCGCCTGGAGCGAACTGCCCGAGGTTGGCGACGAGGTTGCTGCTTTCAATGCAATTGGTCAGCTGGTGGGGAGTAGTGTGTATTTAGATGGGAATATGGCCATTACTATTTGGGGCGACGATGAATATACCCGCGAGAAAGATGGCTGTGTAGCCGGCACTCCATTTCAACTACGATTATGGAAACAAGAAACCGGAAAAGAATACACTCTGGAGGTTAGTAATTGGTGGCAAGGAAACGATACCTACGAGACCAATGAAATTTCGGTTGTTGGAAAGCTGGCTATTGCCGCAGAAGTGGCTCCCGATGGGGCACAATTTTATTTAGGACAGAATCAACCCAATCCTGCTCGAACCCAAACCGCTATAAGTTTTTACTTACCCTACGAAACAGAATGCTTGCTTGGTATTTATTCCCTCGATGGGAAATTAATCCAGGAAGTACAATCCGGCAAATTAGGAGCCGGAAATCACACCCAGATGGTTGAATTGAATCGACTCAGTTCCGGCCAGTATTTTTATAAGTTAACGACCCCTGATTTTTCGGCTACCAAGCCAATGAGCATTGTTCGTTAATTCTTAGTAGAACAGTTTTTCGTCGCGAATCAACATGAGAATAGCCGATTGAGGCAGAATGATGTATTTCTCTTTGTTGAATTCAATTTCATAAGCTCCTTTTGGTAAATAGACTGCCAGGTCGCCTTCTTTTGCCTGAAGTGGCACATAACGCACTTCTTCGCTGTTTGGTTTCCACGGCTCATCTTCGCTCAAGGCTGGGATCGGATAGCCGGGACCTACTTTCAGTACATATCCGCTCTGAATTTGCTCTTTTTCCTGTACTCCCGGAGGAAGGAATAATCCCGATTTTGTTCGGTCGGACTGGCTCTTGGGCTTAATCAGAATACGGTCGCCTACCATAATGAACCTGCTTAAATCTTTTTCGTCGATATCTAAACTCATGGCATTTACTTTCATTATTCCCTGGCAAAGTAAGTAAAACCCCAACCAGATTTTACACCAGACTTTTCATCGGTATGGAATTTCATTTTTAATGGTCAGTCGGAATGCCCATAAGAGATTCATAGCGGTTAGTCGGATCAATGAATCTGATGGGTATTTCATCATTGCATCGAATTCAGGACTAGGGATAATACTTAGTTTCTCTAAGTATATCGGATGGGTATGCTTCGGATACTTTCCTATTTACTATAAGCGTTTAACAACAGGTTTCCACCTTCGTTTGTTTTAAAAATCTATCTTTGAACGTGGAACAAGAGCAAGTCTAAAGGGCTCGTTTCACGGCAATAAGCTCTTTCACCGGCGAGTAATTTCATTTATTAAAAACGAGTTTTATGATGCATAAAAATGGTGTTGGTAAGAATAACCTGGAATTAGTTCCAACCTGTCAGGATTGTATCAATAATGGAGCAACCATTTTTCGTCATTTGTCCGACGAAGAGCTAAGGGACCTCGACCAGGTTAAAGGTTGTACCATAGTAAAACGAGGTACGGTTTTGTATCAGGAAGGTAATCGCATTAATGGCTTTTACTGCGTTGGGCGGGGTATCGTTAAGATTTTCAAAACGGGGGTTGAAGGAAAGGAAATGATTATCCGCTTTGCACAATCGGGCGATATTTTTGGCTACCGTTCCATTATTAGCGGGGAAAACGCTTGCTCGTCGGCGATGGTTATCGAAGAAGCCGTTTTATGTCATATTCCTGCCGATTTTTTGCTAAAAACAGTGAATACGAATCAGGCTTTTTCCCGGGAAATTATGAACCTTGCCTGCCGCGAATTGGGCGATGCGAATAATTTCATTACCGATATTGCGCAAAAAACGGTACGTGAGCGGCTGGCCGAAATCATTCTATACCTGCATAATGAGTTTGGTGTCGATGCCGATGAGTACCTCAAAATAAGTCTTACACGCGAAGAAATAGCCAACATGATTGGTACCGCAACCGAATCCGTAATTCGTTTGTTGTCGGAATTTAAAACCGATCAATTAATCAGTTTGAATGGCCGTAAAATAAAGATTCTGGATTATGCCTCCCTCAAACGAATAGGGAATGTGTTCAGTTAACCTGTTTCTTGCTTTCCTTTAAATTTAGCTTACTCCTAATTCTTTTTAAGATAATGCCAGGTCTCCCGATTGCTGCGCAGTACTATGGCGAATGCCTTTTTGAAATCCCCTTTCGCACCCTTTCCCTCTTCTGATTAGGATTCCATGCCAGCCCTCGCATTCGAACAATCGGCTCGATAAGTATTTCAATTCCTTTTTTATGCGAAGCGGAAGGTGAAGTTAGCGACTAGTCAAAGGTTTCGTGTTTCTTTTTGTAGTCGATTGTGTAATGCAATCCACGGCTTTCTTTTCGATCCATGGCCTGTTTAATCACTAAGTAGGCTACGTTGATGGCATTACGGAGTTCGCAAATTTCTTCTGAAACAGTCGATTTCTTGAACAAGGTTTCTGTTTCCCGATAAATGATTTCTAGTCGGTCGAAGGCTCGCTTAAGGCGTAAATTCGAACGAACAATGCCCACATAATAACTCATAATTTGCTGAAGCTCTTTCAGGTTTTGAGTAATCAATACCATTTCTTCGGGGTTCGATGTGCCGGAATCGTTCCACTTTGGAATTCCTTCCTGAAAGTTAATGGCATTAATTTTACCCAAGGCATCGATAGCTGAGCGGTGCGAAAAAACCACGGCTTCCAGCAGAGAGTTGCTGGCAAGTCGGTTTGCCCCATGCAAACCGGTACTGGCACATTCGCCTCCGGCATATAAATTTTGGATCGTAGAGCTGCCTATTTCATTCACTTTGATACCGCCACAAAAGTAGTGTGCAGCCGGAACAACCGGAATCAACTCTTTATTGGGGTAGATACCGAGCGATTCGCACTTTTCCACTATCATAGGGAAGTGGGTTTTAAGTTCGTCGTAATCGAGGTGGCGAACATCGAGGTAAACATGTTCGCTTCCGGAGGCTTTCATTTCCGAGTCGATGGCACGAGCCACAATATCGCGTGGCGCGAGCGATTCGCGTTTATCGTATCGATGCATGAATTCTTTTCCTTCGATATTGCGCAGAATGGCACCAAACCCGCGCATGGCTTCGGTTATGAGGAAGGACGGACGTTCGCCCGGATTGTAGAGCGACGTTGGGTGAAATTGCACAAATTCCATGTTTTCAACGGCTCCTTTGGCCCGATACACCATCGCCGGTCCATCGCCTGTGGCAATGGTCGGATTCGTTGTTGTTTGATAAATGTTACCGGCTCCACCCGTTGCTAAAAAAGTAACTTTCGATAGAATCGTATCCACTTTGTTGTTCCGTTTATTCAAAACATACGCTCCGTAACACTGGGTGTCGGTATTCCTGCGAGTAACTTTTACGCCTAGGTGATGCTGGGTAATTATTTCGACTGCAAAATGATGATCGAAGCTGCTGATATTCGGATGTTCACTCACTTTTTGGGTAAGTGCGCGTTGGATTTCATAACCGGTGTTGTCTTTATGATGAAGTACTCGGTATTCGGAGTGACCTCCTTCACGGTTCAGATTGTATTTACCATCGGGATTTTTATCGAATTCAGCTCCCCATTCGATGAGTTCCTGGATGCGATCGGGAGCTTCTTTTACAACCAGGTCAACAATCGATGGCTTGCATAATCCATCGCCAGCTTCGAGGGTATCGGCAATGTGTTTCTCGTAGGAATCGGGCTGATACGTAACGGCTGCAATTCCTCCTTGTGCATACCGGGTGTTGGTTTCGGTTAAACTGGTTTTACTAATAAGGCAAACTTTGCCGTAATCGGCCACTTTTAAGGCAAAACTTAAACCGGCTACTCCGGTTCCTATTACTAAAAAATCAAATTTATACTCCATGCGTCCAACCATCTAACAAAATGAATACTTGAGAAAGAGCTTGTCAATACACGGTGCAAAAATACGTTTATAATTGGCTCTATGTTGTTCATTGTCTCGAATAATCGGGGGGGGCTATTCGTCTTGAACCGGCCGAATGCGAATTAGCCACGAGTTATCTTTTTCTTCTATTTCGGGTTTACCGGAAAATAGAGCTTTCCCGGTTTGGAGGAGGCTGAGTTGATTCGCCATTTCCAAGCTGTTTATTAAAATCGATTGCATGGTCGAAGAGCTGGTCGACTCGGTTTGTTCTGCCGGGTCGGGTTCAGGTTCTTCCTCGGTAATTTGAAATGGAGCTGCATCCTGATTGCCGTTGCGGAGTTGCTCGTACTCGGTTAGCGTCCACATACTTTGCCCGGAGCCGGGAAATTCAGTATCGCTTTGTTCTTCCTTTAATAAGATATCGACCCATTCGGTCAGCCAATCGGGTAACTTCATTTCGGCCGGAAATAATTCGAGCTGAGAGGTTTTTTCGTCCTCGCTGAAAGCGGAAAATAAGCGATCGTATTCGGTAAGCCGCTGTTTGATGCTTGTCTCAATGGAAGGGGTACTAATGAGGTTGATGATGCGAATGCGCGATGATTTTTGTCCCATGCGGTCGATCCTTCCAATACGTTGCTCCCACTGACTCCTTTTCCAGGGAATATCAAAATTGATCAGAGTATCGGCTTCTTGTAAATTGAGGCCCAGGCTCCCGGTTGCGGAAGATAAGAACACGAGGCATTCGGGATTTTCGTTAAACTCCTGGAGCAAATCGCTTCGTTTATCTACCGGTACTTCGCCATGCAGTTCTACCATGCCAATTCCTTCGGATCGAAGCATGCGGGCTATCATCAAGTTCAAGCTTTTCCAGTCGGAGAAAATCACGATTTTTTGCTTTTGCTCTCGTAAGTTGAGCTTGTTGAGCAGAATCTCGCGTAATTCATCCAATTTGGGAATTTCGGAGGGCTCGCCATGCAACAAAAAGTCGCTATTGGCTACCATGCGTAACTTATTGAACATTCGAAAAATAGCCTGATGATCGAAAGGGGTTTTGATTTTCTTTTCCAGGATTTTCCGCAGTCCAAGCAGATGATCTTTTTGCCACTCGAGCTGGGAAACTTGCATGGGTACCGGGATATTGATTTCGACCATTTCCGGTAAATCTTTCCAAACCGACTTTTTCGTTCTCCGTAAAAGAACCGGAGCTATTTTTTCTTTCAGCTTATCGAGTGAGTGATAACCCAAAACTTCATCTTCTTTGTCGGGATCGAAATAGTAGTGTTGGTAGGAGAACTCCCAGAGGGGGCTGAGTCGCTCGGGATCCACAATGTACATAAGGGTGTAAAGCTCGCTGAGTTTCTTGTCGATGGGAGTTCCGCTCAGGGCTACAATGTGTTTGAAGGGTATCGACTGACAATGATGCACCAGCTGCGAGTCGTAGTTTTTAAGCCGTTGCGCTTCGTCGAGAATGAGCAGGTCCGGTGCGAAACGTCGGAGTGCTTCTTTGTCGCGCGATAGCTTCTCGTAGTTTATCAGGTAGAAATAGGCCTTTTCTTCGTCGTATTGTTGTAAGCGTTTTTCGGGCGATTTACTCAACACGCAGGCTTCGGTGCCGGTAAAGCGCTTAATTTCTTCGGCCCAATGAGCCAGTAAGGAAGCCGGACAAACCACAAGACATTTCGAAAAACCAAGTATTTGTTGTTTAAAAATGGCCGCTCCGATAGCCTGATAGGTTTTCCCCAGCCCGATTTCGTCGGCGAGGATAGCCCGTTCGTTAAAGGTTAGGAATTCGATTCCGGTTCGTTGAAACAGGTAGGGCGGCTTTTTGAGCAAGTCATAATTTAAAGGGGTGGTTTCCCTTTTCTTTTTCAGCGTTACCTCCTGAAATCGCCGCTCAATGTATTCGTACACTTCGTCGCGAACCAGGACTTGTTTGAAATTTTCCACCTCATGCAAAAAATTGAGGAACCCCGCCTCCATTCGGGGCTTGAGCGATAAATCTTCGTCGAAGTACTGAAAGAGCAAGGCCGAGATTTCCGGTTCGGGAACGCGGCCCGGGTAGTACCACGAAATTTTATAATCGTTTAATGGATTGCGATAAATCTCGATGAATGGATATTCGCTGCTTTTGGTTTCCAGAAGTTCTTTATGCTGATGAAGGAAGCGGTAGGTCCAAATAAGGTGTTTGCAGGTTCCCAGTTTATTTTTTTTGTAATCGGGGCAAGTGCAATAGCCGGTTCGTCGGTTCAGGTCGTGCAGGGTTATGCGATAACTTTGTTCTCGTTCGTTACTTAGGATGTGTTCGCCAAAGCGGTTATCGCTCAGAACGATTTTGTAGTTTGCTTTTCGAGCTTTTTCGAATCGTTCTTTTAGCACCCGTTTAATCATCCCTTCGCGAGTGTACACCACACCGGGTTTTAAATCCTGATCTGCCTCGCGGGCAAGATCCTCGTGAGCTTGAAATAAGGCCGCAATGCGATGGGCACATACCACCGGGCTTTTGCAGCTGCAGTTGCTGGTGAGTGCTTCGTGGTAGTGTTGTCGCACTCTGAAATCTTCGTACTGATCGATCACCAGGAATTCGTCGAATTTATCGGAATGAGAAAGGGATACGATTTGTGCATTTAAGTACAAGGAATGTCCTTTTCGATACAGATTCGTTAAGGATTTATCGTCGTGAAACTCGCGGAGTTTGGTTTGAATACTTGCCAGATTTTTCAAGATAGCCCGGGTTTATGATGGTTTTTAATTCGCTTGAAAAAATACTCCAATTATCTCAAAGCTAAAAGCAGAATCGACAGGATTCCGCTTCATTTTTCTTCCGATAAACGAAATCCATTCCTTATTTTCGTGGCATGAATGAAACGAAAAAGGAGGGTAAGTTGCTTATTTTTTCAGCTCCCTCGGGCGCCGGGAAAACGACCATAGTGCATTATGTTTTAAAGGAATTTCCGAAGTTGGAGTTTTCAGTTTCTGCCTGCAATCGATCCCCACGCAAGCATGAAACAGATGGAAAGGATTATTACTTTTTATCCACCGAAGCTTTTAAGGAAAATATTGAGCGCGATGCATTTATCGAATGGGAAGAGGTTTATCCGGGTAGTTTTTACGGAACCTTGCGCTCGGAGCTGGATCGGATTTTTTCGAAAGATCATCATGTGGTTTTCGATATCGATGTGAAAGGAGGATTGTCGGTTAAAGCGCAGTATCCATCGCAATCGCTCAGTATTTTTGTAATGCCTCCTTCGGTGGAGGAGCTGGAGCATCGTCTTCGGAATCGTTCTACCGACTCGGAGGAAACGATTCGGAAACGGTTGGAAAAAGCTCGCTATGAGCTAAGCTACGCTCCACAGTTCGATTATGTGCTCATAAACGATAAGCTGGAAGTGGCTCAGGAGGAAGTGAAGAAGCTGGTCGCTTCCTTCATTCAAATTTAAAATCGGGTTGTGACCTTTGTTGGTCGGGCTTCGCCTCTTTTAATCGCTCCTCAAAAGGAATTTCATGGAAAAGAAGAAGAAAATAGGGTTGTTTTTTGGCACGTTTAATCCGGTTCACATCGGGCACATGGCTATTGCCAATTATTTTGTGGCGTATAGCGACCTCGACCAACTATGGTTCGTGGTAAGTCCGCATAATCCGCTTAAAAACCGCAACGATTTATTGGCCGATTATCATCGTCTTCACTTGCTCGAACTAGCCATTGGCGATTCGAATCTGTTTCGGGTTTCGAACGTTGAATTCAATATGCCAAAACCTTCTTACACCATCGATACGCTCACCTATCTGCACGAGAAATATCCCGATTATGAATTGGTGCTGCTTTTGGGTTCCGATAACCTCGATTCATTGCATAAATGGAAAAATTATCAAGTCATTTTAGATCAGTATCAACTCTACGTTTATCCGCGCAATCAGTTTAAACCGGAAGATTCAGTTTACCGCGATTACATCAGGCTGGTTGATGCTCCGCAAATGGAAGTAAGCAGCAGCTTTATCCGGAAAGCCATCCGCGATGGGAAAAATGTTTCCTTCTTCATGCCGGAACCGGTTGCACGTTACGTGAACGAAATGAACTTTTACCAGTAATCGTTAAGTTTTTATGAATCAACAGCCAGGTGAAAAACCCAACGAAATTATTGTTTATACCGATGGAGCCGCACTCGGCAATCCCGGTCCGGGAGGCTATGGAATCGTGATGCGACTAGGGAATTATCGGAAAGAATTTTCAGAAGGATACCAACTCACTACAAATAATCGGATGGAGTTATTAGCGGTAATTGTTGCATTGGAAAAAATAAAACGACCTCAAAGCCAAGTGGTGGTTTACAGCGATTCGCGCTACGTGGTCGATGCCGTGGAGAAGAATTGGCTTAGAGGCTGGGTTCAAAAAGGATTTAAAAAGGTGAAGAACGTCGACTTATGGAAACGTTTTCTGGAAATTTATCCGCAACATCAAGTTCGTTTTGTGTGGGTAAAAGGTCATGCCAATATCCCGGAAAATGAGCGTTGCGATCAGTTAGCCGTGGCCGCAGCCAATGCTCCAAACCTATTGCCCGACGTAGGATACCTGGAGGTGAAAAACCCCGGAGGGTTATTTTAAAATCCTTCCATTTTGATAATCCGGGTGGTAGATACCTTCCCGCTTTTGTCCACGAACCGAATGGGGTAGATTCCAGCTGGAAGTGTTTTCCCATTTCCATCTTTTCCATTCCATTGCCACGATTCAGCGTGAATGATTTCCGACCGGATTAGCTTGCCGGAAGCATCGAAAATTTCGAGGTTCCCTTCGGCTTTCTCTGAAAAATCCAACCAACAGCTTTTCACAAAGGGGTTCGGATACAGCTTGAGGTTGTTCTCCACTACAGGTCTAGAAACCGATACCGTAGCTGTATTCGAAAAGCCTGGCGAAGGATGATTCAGCAAACCAAATGGACCAACTCCATTCGGGATTCGACCCTTGGTTGCATTGTTGTTCAGGTAGGTAAAACGCATTTGATCGATGAGCAAGGTATCTATCCCATCGTAAAAATATAGGCTGATGGTTTCTCCGCGTTGATTCAATCGGAAGTTCGCATGCCATGCTCCTTGACTTGGCTCTCCATCGAGCCAGCAAATTTCGTAAGCACCCGGAGCAAGACCAGTGGACGGCAGTCGCCATTTTAAGGGAACTTCCTCCTGGTCGGTTAAGAAAAAATGCTCTAAAAACAAACTCTCGTCGCCATAGTTGTGAAGCTCGAGCCAATCGTCGTACTCGCCAAAATTATCCATGGCAAGTTGAGTGTTGCTTGGACATAATTCGTTAATAGATATGGAGTAAAATGGTTTCTCGCGAATGAATACGGTGAGGTGATTTTCGTATGGTTCCCGGCTCAGGGCTCCGTCGGGGTCGGTTGCTTCCAGGTAAAAATCGATTTGATGCATGGAGGTGTCGGTCTCTAAATAAATCCCGAAAAAACCATCCTGCGCCGAAAAGTCGGAAGTGAGTCCCTCATCTTCCATCTCCACCCAAAGCCAGTCGTTTCCATTTATCCGATAATGAAGCTTAAGGTTCAGGTTATTGCTTTCGTCGTTCAATTGTGCGCCCACCCAGGCGAACTGCCCGGCAAAAGGAGCATGGTATTCAAGCTTCTCCACAATCGGGGCAATGTTCTGTAAGTCTAACTGGCTGAGGGCACTTTGGTGGCGTGCAGCCATGTAATTCTTTAAGCCGTAAGCAACATGGCCGCCCAGCGCCTGGGTGAAGCTATTCACAAAATCTTGATAATCGAAACCATAGGAGTTCGAGTAATAGGTGTCGGAGGAAATGAAGGGTGCAATCTGATTTTTCAGTTCATCAATTTGAGCATTCATCAGATCGGGATGAAAATGGGTGTTTAATAATTCGTTCAAATAAAAATTAAGCCGATTTCGGTATTCCGGAACTTGGAGGAGACGTTTTACGAGCGGACGGTCTTCGCCGGTATTGGCCCATTGGTTCACATTGCGATTGGCCCAGTCGCGCCCAATCCAATCGATTCCAAAGGTATTATCGCCATCGTAGGGAATGAATTCAAATTTTCCGCTGGCGGTATTGCGATACAGGTAGAAATTGTTTTTGTTGTAAGCGTACCCATCCCAATGTCCGGTGAGAATTTCGAAAGCGTAATACTTCAGGAAAGCATTTACGTTGAAAATAGGCTCCAGTTCTGCTTGTAAGTTGACCGTGCTGGTTAAATTGATAACGCCTATAAAATGAGCTAAATCGGAATAATCGTCTTCGTCGGTATTGGTTTTTAGTTCGTAAACACGACGTCCGTTTACTTCCAATTTGTACGAATCAGGGTTGCTTCCAATGTAGTCCAAATCGGCAGGCCATAAGCATTTATAAAGGTTTCCGTTTTTATTCCCATACCGAATTTCGACAAACTCTTCGTCGATGTGCTCCACGTTAACATACAGTCCATGGTAGGCTCCGTTGATGTACAAACGAGTATGATTGATGCGGCTGGCTGGTATTCCCCAATTGCGCGCCATGGTCCAGAATAAACGCGACCGCAAAACGGTTGGGTCGTTGTGCTCACCATTTAAATTCAGCTTTTCCAATCCTTCGAACCGACCGTCGTAAAAGCTGTTGAAGCTTACTTTGAAGGATTTTTTACCCGAAAAGCGCGAAGTGTTGCCGCGTAAACGAAACCCTACCTGATGGATGGTATCGCGCGCACTTCCGCCCAGGAAATAAAAACTAGCCGGAAATTCATGATCCGACCATTCGTTGCCGGGAGCTAAAATCCAGGCTAAGGAATCGGGATGTAGGTAGATGTCGATCCGACTTACCTGCTCTTCCATGAATACTTTCCCTGCATCCGGATGATGATTTTGTGCGTTTCCAAAAAGGACAAAAGCAATTACGAAGCTTGAGATTAAAAGCAGCTTGATGTTTATGAAATTGATTACCATTGATTTAGATTGATAAAATGCAAGGTTTTTTCCGGTACGATGAAACCCGCTAAAAAGCTTAAAGCTAACGATTGAAATCCGATTTTGAAACTATCCCTTTCCACCTACCTTTGCAGAAAATATTTTACATGGAACTTTCCTTTACCGAACTGAATTTGAGCAAACCGCTCATCAATGCCCTTACCGACCTGGAGTTTATCGCGCCAACTCCCATTCAAAAGGAAGCTTATCCGATTATCATGTCGGGAAAGGATGTTATCGGAATCGCTCAAACCGGTACCGGAAAAACCTTCGCCTATTTGTTGCCCATACTCAGGCAGCTGAAGTTCTCGAATCAAAGGCATCCGCGTGTCCTGATTCTGGTCCCAACCCGTGAATTAGTGGTGCAAGTACTAGGCGAAATCAAAAAGCTAACCACCTATATGAATGTCCGTGTCGAAGGAATTTACGGTGGAACCAATATCAATACGCAGAAAGAACGGGTTTATCAGGGGCTGGATATTTTAGTAGCTACCCCGGGACGACTCATCGATTTGAATCTTACGGGCGTGTTGCGACTCAAGTCGATTCAACAAATTGTAATCGACGAGGTGGACGAGATGCTCCATTTAGGATTTCGAACTCAAATTATCCAAATCCTGGAAATGATTCCGGAAAAGCGGCAGCATCTAATGTTTTCGGCTACGCTTACCGACGACGTCGATGCGCTTATTCAAGACTATTTTTACGAGCCTTATCGGGTCGAAATAGCCCCGCATGGAACCACACTCGATCAAATCGAACAACGTGCTTTCCATGTTCCAAACTTTTATACGAAACTGAATCTGCTGCTGCACTTCATGGAAACGGAACCGGATTTTGCAAAAGTGCTTGTTTTTACGGGTACTAAACGCCTGGCCGATCGGATTGAAGAGGAGCTGCAGAAGAAAAATATCCTGCAGGCGGGAGTGCTGCACTCCAATAAATCGCAAAATTTACGCTTGAATACCTTGAAAAGATTCCACGAGGGAGAGGTTAAGTTCTTGATAGCTACCGATATCGTTGCACGCGGATTGGACGTGAGCGATGTGAGCCACGTGGTGAATTTCGACTTCCCGGAGGAACCCGCCGATTACATCCATCGTATTGGAAGGACCGGCCGTGCCGATAAATCCGGCATCGCCATTTCGTTTATCAACGAAAAAGAACAACAGCATCAGGAGGCAGTCGAAGCTTTAATCGGGAAAGCTATTCCTGTTTTTCCAATCCCGGAAGTTGTCCCTGTTTCTCCGATTTTTACCGAGGAAGAGCGTCCCAGCTTATTCGATAAACCCTATCTGAAAGCTCCGGGACGTCGTAAAGGAGGTGGAGCTTTTCATGCTAAAAAGACGAAGGCGGAAAAAAGCCACCGCCGAAAGCGATAAAGCCAGTTTCAGCATTCTTCGGAGGTTTAATTCTTAAGTGAAGTGGGGCAGTATTCTGTCGCGAATCGCCTTGGAAGGACTCGAATGGTCATGCGCCATTTGGGTTTGGACTATGGGCATTGCGGGAATTCCAAGCTTGCCTAATCGCTTGGAGTCGGTAAAAGTCTGGAGGATCAGTTTAAATCGAAACTATACTTATAGTCGATCAGTTTTTTTTCTGCTATATTATCAATCCAGGCTTTTTCTTTATGACTGATTTCAATTATCTCGTTTGTCGAGGTGGTTTTGAATCTTTCTGCTATCGATTCTAATAGTTGCAATTCTGTCTCGGAAAATAAAGTCTTTTCAAAAGCCTTGTTGGGATTTGGCTTAAATTGTTCTCCTGTTCCTCCATTCGCAAAATGGGTGTAATAAATATCGATTTCGCCATTGTTAGATAAGTATTCGTATATACTGTTGAAATTTTTGGGGACTGGCCCCATCGGAATGGCTTGATACTGAACACCGCTCATTGAAAATCCCGATTGCTTATGCATGTAAAAATCAGCATAGAATAACAGCTTATTCAACTTGGTTTTCCAGGGCTCAAGTTTTTCGGTGAAAAACACGACCATCTCAGAAAACTTTCTAAAATCTGGCGTTTTAAAACCTGTCCAATTGTTCGGAAGGCATGTGCTAAACAGGTAATTCTCCAGTTGATTTTCACGTTTATGCCTCTTTTGCTCTTCTAATAAATTATCAATGGTCTTAACTATCTTTTCTACAAACTTACGGTCAAGTGTAGTGCAGTAGTTAACCAGTTTTTTAAATTCATGAGGGTCGTCGGCTAACTGGATTAATTTGGCGTTTGATTGGTTTGGGACTTCTCCTGCTTCGTATTGGCGATATCCATTTATCCCAAAGCCCAGTATCTCAGACATTTTTGCTGCCGATAGATTATATTTAGCCCTAATTGAAATAATTTGTTCAGGGAAAGGGATGCTGTATTTAAACCTATATTGATTTACTAATTGATTGTAATTCAATTGGGCAAATGCATCATCTTCAAATTGTTCGCCTGTATCTTCGCATTTGTAGGAATGAAAGTACACCTTGAATTCGTCTTTGCGAAAACTCATGGTTCTCCACTCTTTCACAATGATCATTTCTTTATTTGTAAATGGACTCTTCATGGTGATTATTATTTAAATGGATAATTCATAGGATGTTCGGCAATATGAAATGAAATACAAATCGCTCCCTTGTTTTCAATTCCCATACTTACTTTAATGTACACTTCTTGATTTTTTACTTGTTTGCCAAAAACCCACATTGGCAAGATGCCATGCATTTTTTCAGCTAAAGGGCCCTGCGAGTAGTCTTCAAACTTTAGGGAACTTATAATTTCTTTGCGGTTGGCTGGTGAAATTTCTAAATCATACAGGGTTTGTTGATTTTTCCCGCGGTCATCAAGAAACAGTATGCCGAAAATGTCCATTTTCAGTTTTAACTCCTCTAAGTAAGTTTCAACTTCGTGCTTTGATGCCATTGGGAAATTTAATGTCGTGTAAAGATATGAAGTATATTTGCACAAAACAACTATAAAGTGTTAAATAGACCCTAAATGGAATTAGGAAAAACTTTATAGTCGAATATCGAAAGAGTGTTCAGCTTAATGAATGTATTATTGACACCATGCAGACAGAAAGGCTAAAAAGCCTGCGTGTACCCATCATGAAGGGTACTTCCGAACTGGCTCTTGATGGAGTCCTGTTTCCTTTCAATCTTTTTGCTACAAAAATCCCTTCGTGCGGTCTTCTTTAGGCTTGTCGGTTTCAGATATAGATTCACCTACCATAAGTCTTGGCTCTAACAATGGTATTCGCAGGAGAATTTGCGAGCGGGATGAGAGCTGAAATTAAACCAAGGGGATTGAATCGATGTGGCTGATTTTCGACCTTTCCTAAAAACGAAAGGACTGCTTTGGCAGTCCTTTCGTTTAATATTTGAATAGTCTAAAACACTTAAGCGTTCATCAGTTTATGGATGGCGTTGTCGTACACTTTGCGGGCATCTTCGATAAATCCGAAGCTGGAATCGTCCACGCGCAACTCGCCGCGGGTTACATGGCCAATGGTTGAGAAGGGGAATTTTTCGGCCATCATGAAATCGATGAAAGCATTTTCGTGTTTGTTGTTTACGGAGACTACGATGCGACCCTGTGCTTCTCCAAATAGGAAAGCATCGGTCCGATTTTCGGCATCGGAGGTAATGTCGAAGCCAAGTCCGTTCGGCAAGCTCGATTCAATGAGGGTGACGAATAGACCACCTTCGGAAACATCGTGAGCTGAAACAATCAGGTTATGTTTAATCAGCTTCCTTACCACCTGGTGTAAGCGATGCTCGTAGTCCAGGTCGAACCAGGGTGCCGGGGAAGCTTTGATGCCATGCCAGGCATACAGATACTCACTCGAAGCGATATCGTTGCGCGATTCGCCAATCAGGTAAATCATGTGCCCTTTGTCCTTAAAGGCCATGTCCATTTGATGGTTTTTATCGTGAATAATTCCCAACATTCCGATGGTTGGAGTCGGATTTACCGGGACCGTTTTCCCTCCAATGGTTGCTTGGTTGTGAAAACTAACGTTGCCGCCGGTTACCGGAGTGCCATGCTTTTCGCAAGCTTTTCCCATGCCTTGAACGGCCATCACGAATTGCCAATAAGCTTCCGGATTGTAAGGATTACCGAAGTTTAAACAGTTGGTAATGGCAACGGGCTCGCCACCGGTACAAACAATGTTTCGGGCTGCTTCCGATACTGCAATCATTGCTCCTTCCATCGGGTTGGCCTTTACGTAGCGGCTGTTGCAATCGGTGGTGAGCGCTAAGGCTTTGTTGGTTCCTTTCACATTCACCACTCCCGCATCGGCCGGGAAGTTGGTAGTGAGATTTACCGTTCCTACCATGCTATCGTATTGTTCGTAAATCCATCGTTTGGAGGCAATATTCGGTTGTGCAAGCAGGAACCAGGCAACATCTTGTAAGTGTTCCGGCTCAGGAACGGTGTCGATCGAAAATTGTTGATATTCTTTAAAGTAGGCAGGTTCTTTATATTCCCGATCGTATTGTGGAGCGCCTCCTCCTAAAACTAAACTCTCGGCAGGTACATCGGCAACTAAGTCGCCGTGGTAGTAAAAATAGAGTCGATCTTCGTCGATTACTTCGCCGATGTGAGCACAGTTCAGATCCCACTTTTCAAAAATTGCTTCAACTTCGGCTTCCCTTCCTTTTTTAACACACACCAACATTCGCTCTTGCGATTCGGATAGCAGAATCTCAAAAGCTTCCATGTTTTGCTGACGCAAGGGAACTTTATCCAGATCGATGCGCATTCCACCTTTCCCTTTAGCCGACATTTCGGAAGTGGAGCAAATAATTCCGGCGGCTCCCATGTCCTGCATCCCGATAATTGCATCGGTATTGCGCAATTCAAGCGTAGCTTCCAGTAAAAGCTTCTCCATAAAAGGGTCGCCTACCTGAATGCTGGGGATGTCGTCGGCCGAGTCTTCGGTCAGTTCGGCCGATGCGAAGGTCGTTCCATGAATTCCGTCTTTGCCGGTAGAACTTCCAACAATATAAATGGGATTGCCTTCACCTTTGCTAATGGCAGAAATAACCCGACCTTGTTTCACAATTCCCACGCTCATCGCATTCACTAGTGGATTCGATTCGTAGGAGTCGTCGAAATAAATTTCACCCCCTACAACGGGAACGCCAAAAGCATTGCCATAGTCGCCAATTCCCTTGGTTACTCCTTTTAATAACCATTTGGTTCGGTCGTTCTTCAAATCGCCAAATCGTAAGGAGTTTAACTGCGCAATGGGACGCGCTCCCATGGTAAAAATGTCGCGGTTGATGCCGCCCACTCCGGTTGCTGCACCCTGATACGGTTCAACAGCCGAAGGATGATTATGACTCTCTATTTTAAACGCACAGGCAAGCTGGTCGCCAATATCGACTAACCCGGCATTTTCCTCACCGGCTTCTACCAACAAATGCTTACCCGAACGGGGTAATTTCTTTAACCATTTGATAGAATTTTTGTACGAGGCATGCTCCGACCACATGACCGAAAAAATGCTCAGTTCGGTATAGTTTGGTACTCGGCCTAAAATGGATTGAATCATTTCGAATTCCTCAGGAGTTAATCCCAGTGAGGTAGCGGTTTCTAAAGTTACTTCGGGTATCATTCGTTCGGTTTAAGGAATATGGGCAAATATAACCATATCCTTCGGAATAGCTCGTTTTATCAAAAGCCATTCTGATTCGAATCGAGGTATTTTTAGAGCTCCTTTTTAGGGGCTTTTTATCCCTTTGGTCAAATTGTTAAGCTCTCACTAGGCTGATGTCTTTTGCCGGATTAAACCGATGAACAGGATCGCTTCCGGATTATTTTTCAGGGATCGTTTCTATTCGTGGTTCGTTGGGAGGAATTATTATTTTTGGCCTCCATTAAACCCAAAAAAATGATAGCTCAAGAAGACCTTTTCAAGAAACTCATTGCTCACTCGAAGGAATACGGATATATTTTTCAATCGAGCGAAATTTACGACGGACTCGGTGCAGTGTACGATTACGGTCCGTACGGGGCGGAACTGAAAAAGAATATTCGCGATTATTGGTGGAAATCGATGGTCTTGCTTCACGAGAACATTGTTGGAATCGATTCGGCTATTTTTATGCATCCAACCACCTGGAAAGCTTCGGGCCACGTCGATGCATTCAACGATCCACTCATCGATAACAAAGATTCCAAGAAACGGTATCGGGCCGATGTGCTCATTGAAGAGTTTCGGGAAAAGCTTCATGCTAAAATTGAGAAAGAGGTAGAAAAAGCACGCAAACGTTTTGGCGATGCTTTCGACGAATCGCAATTCCGCGCTACTAACCCTCGGGTGCTCGAAAATCAGGCGAAAATCGATGACCTGACTCAGCGTTTTCAGGATGCCCTCGAAGCTGAAAACATGGGAGCCATCCGCGATCTGATTGTAGAAAATAAAATCGTTTGCCCCATTTCCGGTACAGCCAACTGGACCGATGTACGCCAGTTTAACCTCATGTTTGCCACTAAACTAGGATCTGTAAGCGAAGATGCCAGTACCATTTACCTGCGACCGGAAACGGCTCAAGGCATCTTTGTCAACTTTCTCAATGTGCAAAAGTCGGCACGAATGAAAATTCCTTTCGGGATTGCTCAGGTTGGTAAGGCTTTCCGCAACGAAATCGTAGCACGCCAATTCATTTTCCGTATGCGTGAATTTGAACAAATGGAAATGCAGTTTTTTGTGCGTCCGGGCGAAGAACTCAAATGGTACGAATACTGGAAAGAAAAGCGGATGAACTGGCACCAGAGTCTGGGCTTGGGAGCCGAAAAGTACCGTTTTCACGATCACGATAAGTTAGCTCATTACGCCAATGCAGCGGCCGATATCGAATTCAAATTCCCCTTCGGATTCAAAGAGGTGGAAGGAATTCACTCCCGAACCGATTTTGATTTGTCGGCTCATCAACAACATAGTGGCAAGAAAATGCAATATTTCGATCCGGAAATAAACGAGAGCTATGTTCCCTATGTGGTCGAAACCTCGATTGGCCTCGACCGTACTTTCCTCATGATCTTAAGTAATGCCTATCAGGAGGAAAAGATCGAAAAGGAAAACGGACAAGTCGATGAAAGGGTGGTACTGCGAATCCCTCCTTTCCTCGCTCCGGTTCAATTGGCTGTGCTACCGCTTGTTAAGAAAGATGGTCTGCCTGAAAAAGCACGCGAGATCATGAACGAATTGAAATTTGATTTCAATTGCCAGTACGATGAAAAAGATGCTATCGGACGTCGCTACCGTCGTCAGGATGCCATCGGAACACCCTACTGCATTACCATCGATCACGATAGCCTAACGGACAACCAAGTGACCATTCGCGATCGCGATACCATGAGTCAGGAACGAGTTAGTATCGATGCGCTTCGTGGCATTTTAGAATCGAAGCTGGCCATGCGACAATACCTGGCTAAATTATAAACCGATAAAGCATGTTTAAGAAAGTACCTCATACCTATGTCATCATTTTCTTCATCATCCTCCTGGCAGCAGTTACCACTTGGTTTGTTCCGGGAGGCGAATACGTAGAGGTACCTGAGGGAGAGGAAACCCGGTTGGAATACCGTACCATGCCGAACGAGCCTCAAACCTGGCAAATTTTCTCCGCTTTATTTAAAGGATTTGAAAAACAGGCCGGAATCATTGTTTTCATTTTAATGATTGGAGGCGCCTTTTGGATTATGAATGCCAGCAAGGCTATCGATACGGGCATCTTCTCTTTCCTTTCCTTTACCCGGAAACTCGAACGATGGAGGCTAATTCGCTGGCTAGGAGTGAATAACATCATCATCACTCTCGTTATGCTCCTGTTCAGTCTTTTTGGAGCCGTCTTTGGCATGAGCGAGGAAACCATCGCCTTTATAGTGATTATTGTTCCTCTAGCTATCAGCATGGGTTACGATTCCATTGTGGGGGTGAACATGGTTTTTGTAGCCGCCGGGCTCGGATTCGCCGGGGCCATGCTGAACCCGTTTACCATTGGAATTGCCCAGGGTTTGTCGGATTTGCCGCTCTTCTCGGGCTTCGAATACCGCTTGTTTGCCTGGTTTGTCATCAATCTGGTTGGCATTATCTGGGTGCTTCGGTATGCGGCTAAAGTTCATAAAAACCCGGAAGCTTCCCTGGTCTATTCCGACGATGCCTACTGGAGGAATCGCGATAATCAGGTGGTTATTAGCGACCAAGGGCAAACTCCCCGCATTGCCTGGTTCGTTTACTTTTCTCTCTCTGCACTGATGATTTGGCTCGCCTGGAATTTCCCATCCAGCGAAATGAAACTGGGAACCAGTGTGGCGCATTTGCCCATGATCCCTGTGAGTGCAGGCATTTTTATTTTATTGGGCGGAATTGGCCTCCGAAAAGGGGTGGCCTTTTTTATCCTGAATATTCTACTGGCTACGATTCTCTTTCTAATCATTGGGGTGATGGCCTATGGGTGGTACATCATGGAGATTGCCAGTTTATTTTTTGCGATGGGGCTTTTTGCCGGAATTGCCTACGGATACCGCGCCAACGAACTTACTAAACTCTTTCTCGATGGGGTGAAAGATATACTTTCTGCCGCACTGGTAGTAGGATTTGCCGGAGGAATCATTGTGTTGCTGGAGGATGGGAAAGTGATTGGAACCTTGCTTCACAGCCTGTCTTCTGCCATGGAAGGCTTTGGGCAAACCGCAACCCTCGGCGTAATGTACGTGATTCAAACGCTCATCAACGTGGTTATTCCATCCGGTTCGGCTAAAGCGGCTTTAACCATGCCCATCATGGCTCCTTTTAGCGACCTGATTGGCTTGTCGCGGCAGGCAACCGTAATGGCTTTTCAGTTTGGCGACGGCTTTACCAATATGATTACCCCAACCAGTGGTGTCTTAATCGGGGTATTGGGTGTGGCACGCATTCCTTATGAAAAATGGGTCAAGTGGATAACTCCCTTCATGATTGTTCTTATCCTGCTCGGATTTTTACTCCTCCTTCCTACCATCTACCTCGACTTGAACGGGTTTTAAGCGAATCTATGCTTTACAACTTGTTCTGATGCTTAACAGGCTAATTTCCTACTTTTGTTCTTCGTAAAATCGTAGCGATTTGTGTATTAAATATCAAATGATATGTCTGATAATCAAGTTAATGTATTGGAAGTAAGCCCTCAGGTAAAATGGATTGGCAGCCTCGATTTCGATTTGGTCACCTTTGATGTGGTGATGGAAACCAAATACGGAAGCACGTATAATTCCTATTACATCGATGCTGAAAAGAAAACGATAATAGAAACGGTTAAGGAAAAGAAATTCCCCGAATTCTTGGCTAAGATTCAATCCCTTATCGATGTTTCCGAAATCGAATACATCGTAATGAATCATACCGAGCCCGACCATTCGGGTAGCTTGAAGGAACTTCTGAAGCTAGCGCCCAATGCACAGGTGGTGGGTAGCGGCAATGCTATTCGTTATTTGGAAGATATTGTTGGTGAACCCTTTCGTTTTATTAAAGTGAAAGATGGGGATACCCTCGATTTAGGAAACAAAACCCTGCGTTTTATTGCTGCTCCTAATTTGCATTGGCCCGATTCCATGTACACCTATTTGGAGGACGATCAGCTATTATTTACCTGCGATAGCTTTGGAGCTCATTATGCACACCCCGCTATGTTCGACGATTTGGTGGGCGAATGGGACGATTCCTTTCAATACTACTTCGAGGTCATTTTGAGACCTTTCAGCAAGTTTATGCTCAAGGCAATTGAAAAGATTCGACCACTCGAAATTAAGGCGATTTGCCCTGGACATGGCCCTATTTTGCGCACTCATTGGAAGAAATATGTCGACTTGAGCGAACAATATGCACGCGAATACCTCGAATCGTCGGGTTCAAACGAAATGCGGGTTTTCATTCCATACGTTTCGGCCTATGGCTATACCGCCGAAATGGCCAATTCTATTAAAAAGGGCATCGAATCGGTTGGCGACCTCGAAGTAGAAGTAATGGATATTGAGCATGTTCCACTCGGCGAAATGGACGCTTCGCTTACGAAAGCTCATGGAGTCATTGTTGGTAGTCCTACGATTAACCAAAATATTCTGCTGCCTATTTACAAACTTTTTTCAGCAATTAATCCCTTACGCGATAAGGGGAAATTAGCCGGTGCTTTTGGTTCGTATGGTTGGAGTGGCGAAGGGGTAAAGTTAATCGAAGAGAATTTGAAGAACTTAAAACTCGAGGTTTTCCAGCAAGGTATTGCCGCTAAATTCCGTCCGGATGAAGCCATGCAAGAACGCTTGTTCATTTTTGGGAAATCTTTTGGGAAGAAGCTGCTCGAGAAACAATTAGCTTGAAAACAAAAAAATCCGATTCATCGAAATGAATCGGATTTTTTTTTGGTAGCATTTCAGCCTAGTAATTCATGCCGAGCAACTGATAACCCCAGGCAGGTAAGGTAAGCGAATTGACCTCCTGTAATTTAACGACTGCTTTCGTCTGTAAATCGGTGTACTTGCCTTCGTAGCCGTTTGCCATCAAATTAAAAGTAACATCCTCCGAGCTCAAGTTAAATAAAGCCACTACTAAATTGCCTTCCACCTCGCGGGCAAAAGCTAAAACTCTATCTACGTCCGAAACGCTTAGTTCCACATAAGCACCGCCTTCCTGTCCATTCCACAAAGCTTTGTTTGCTTTCTTAATGGCGAAAAGTTCCTGATAAAGAGCGGCCATCGGATCTTCCTTCCAGACAATTGTGTCTTTATCGAAGAATCGTAAGGCTTTGTCTAATCCGGCTTCCTGACCACTGTAAACGAGGGGCATCCCGGGAGCAGCAACCGTTAAGGCAGTCATTACCGGCAAAGCTTCTCCCAATCGGGCTTTAGCTGTTCCGTTCCAAGAGTTTTCGTCGTGATTGCTGGTAAAGTTCATTCGAATAGCCCGATTCGGATAAATTTCAGACTGGTTCACAAAGTGCTGGCTAATTTCCATCGGGGTTTTCATTCTTTTGGCTACATCATTCATCAGATGATGAAATTCCCAGTTGTAATCCATGTGAAAGCCTACGTCTAAGAGCTTAGGGTTATCGGCTTCGGCGAGCATGAATACGGGTTTGATTTCATTCAATTGGTAGTGTAGTTTATTCCAGAAATCGTGGGGAACCATGTCGGCTACATCGCATCGAAATCCATCAATGTCGTATTCGCTTACCCAAAACGACATCACATCCATCATGTATTGACGCATCTCGTAGTTATCGAAATTGAGATCGGCTACATCGCTCCAATCGGCTACCGGACTAATGACGTTTCCACGGTCGTCGGTTGAATAATAGTCAGGGTTATGCATTAAGGTATTGTCCCAGGAAGTGTGATTGGCAACCCAATCGATGATTACATGCATTCCTTGAGCATGAATGGCTTCGACTAGTGCCCGAAAATCTTCTTGTGTTCCGAATTCCGGATTAATTCGTTTGTAATCTTTCACGGCATAATAGCTTCCTAAACTTCCTTTTCGGTTTACTTCCCCAATCGGATGGATGGGCATTAACCAAAGCACATCGACTCCTAATTCCTTGAGCCGGGGTAAGTGTGCTTGGAAGGCAGCAAACGTTCCTTCCGGGGTGTATTGACGAATGTTTACTTCGTAAATTACCGCTTGATCTACCCAAGATGGATAGGTAACATTTTCTTTTTCAGGAGCCGGAGGAGGAGTTCTTTTTTCCGAACAGGCAGGTATTGCCAGAAGCATGGCAAAAATGACTACAATCGATAGCAAAGGCTTCATATTCTTGATTTTAAGTTATTAATGATGCTCGAGATCCGCCATCTAATTCAATGGCTTGCTGATTTATTCCAGCGAGCCCAAATGTAAACAAACCCAGCAAAAAAAAAGAGGTTGTCTTTTCGAAAGACAACCTCTTTTCATCGAAAGCCATAATGGCTTAGAGCGCATTCACGTGCAAGGCTAATCCGGATTTCAGATTGGAAGCTTTGTTTTTGTGGATGATATTGCGCTTAGCTAATTTGTCCAACAAGGCAGAAACCTTAGGAAGAAGCTCGGTAGCTGCTGATTTATCGCTGGTTAAGCGAAGCTTTTTCATCGCATTACGAGTAGTTTTAGCATAGTATTTATTATGCAAACGCTTCTGTTCGGTTTGACGAATTCGCTTAAGTGCTGATTTATGATGCGCCATAGTGGATAATTTTTTCTTTTAAATAAAAAAAAGCAGTCCGTAGGGGAATCGAACCCCTGCTACCAGGATGAAAACCTGGCGTCCTAACCCCTAGACGAACGGACCGTCTTAACTTTTGCGGCTGCAAATATAGAGCATGTTTTTATTTCTTCAAATATTTTCAACAAGAAATGAACTATTTTTTTAAAAACTTGATTTATTTAGGCAATGTAGTTCATTAGCAGTTCATTATAAAGGTCGATTCTGTGTATGTTTGGACCAGTTTTCTTCTTTCCTTTTACGAATGGTTTTGAAAGAAGATTTGCCTCAATTTGCAACCCTTTCGCATTTCATTCGTCTGAGTGGAGTTCGCCAAGATAATAAATAGGTGTATGAGGTTAATTAGCATGATCATTCCTGCAGCAGGTGTAGGTAAAAGAATGGACTCGCCAGGTTCAAAGCAATTTATGTTGCTGGCCGATAAACCCGTTTTGATGCATACCCTGGAATTTTTTCATCGGTTCGATTCGGAAATGCCAATTATTGTCGCTTTATCGGAAGAAGGAATAGTGGAGTGGAAGCGAATCATGAAGGAATTTAATTGTTCCATTCCTCATCAGGCAATTCTTGGAGGTAAGGAGCGCTACGATTCCGTTAAGGCTGCCTTAAAAGTGGTTCCCGAGTCGGAATTTATTGGTGTGCACGATGCAGTTCGTCCTTTTGTGAATGAAAAAACGTTTCAATCATGCATCGATCTGGCTGTCGCACAGGGTAGCGCAGTTCCGGTTAGTCATTTGCCCAATAGCTTGCGAATGGTCCGCGAGGGAGGAAGCAAGGCAGTAAACCGGGAACATTTTCGGCAAGTTCACACCCCACAGATATTTCGTTCCGAATGGCTAAAAGCAGCCTATCAACAAGCTTATCAAAGTCGCTTTTTCGACGATGCAACGCTGGTAGAACAAGCAGGATTCCCCATCTTTCTTGCCGATAATAATCAGGAAAACATAAAAATTACCTCAAAGCTAGATTGGGAATGGTCGGAGTATTATCTTTCGAAGCGAAAGAAAGAGTAGTCAATTTCGGTAAGCTTCAGGGTTACACCTTTAATTTAAATAGTAACGATTGAAATTCGCATCAGTTTAACTTTTAAAATAGTGCATAATGAAAAAAATGTTGTTCATCATCAGCCTGTTAGGTCTAGGCTGGACGTTGCAGGCTCAAAGCGAGACGAAAGTCGCTTTAGAAAAAACCTTCGTGTACGAAAATGTAAGTGCACAGGATATGAAATTGAAAGCCTATCAATGGTTTTCGCAGTTTTTTAAGAACGATCAAAACCAGCTGGTGACCATGGAGGTCATGGAGGAATCGATCAAAGGGAAAGCTAAATGGGTAATTGATTCGCAATCGGTCATTTTCGATTTCGAAGCTGCTTTTGCCCCGAACCGCTGTCAATTGAGCTTCTCGAATTTATCCAATACCCATGAGAGTATCCAGCAATCGCTTAGCAGTTTGCAGGATCGAATCAAGGTGGTTCTTGAAATGGACTTACCTGCCGATGTGAAGCAAATGTTGCAGGAAGAGCTCAGCAAAGCAAAGCATTAGTTTGCTCGTCTCAAATTAACCCGGATTGGGTTCAACTTTCAACTGAAGGAGGCAGCTTCTTCTTCCTCATAAGGTTTTTTGCGTCTTAATGGGTCCCCATCTTATCGATCCTCGCCATCAAATTGGAACTAGGTGTAGTAAGTAGGGTGGTCTTCCTCTCAAACGGGATCCAGTAGATGTTTCGTTTACTTACTTTTAGATCGTCAAACTAACAGCACATAATCGGTTTTATTCCGATTATGTGTTGTTAAATTTGCATAATCTTCCTATATTTGCATGGATTAATCAGGTTTATTCCGATTATTATCAGTAAAATTGAGAAGATGGATTTCAGAACTATCATTAAAGGATATACCGAAGCTCCCATATCCAGACATTTAATGTTGGAGCTGTTTAAAGAGTACCAGAGTCCAAATGACAAGATCAGTGAATTACTAAAAAGGGAAGAGCTAATTTCTCTTCGGAGAGGTTTGTACACTATCGGCTCAAAAATTGACTTACCATCACCTGGGCCGTTTTTAATAGCAAACCATCTAAGAGGACCGAGTTATGTGTCCTTGGAGTCTGCGTTGGATTTTTGGAACATGATCCCTGAACGAGCCTATGAAATAAGTTCCGTGACCACAAAGAGCTCAAAAATCTATAAAACTCCAGTAGGACGATATAGTTACAGACATTTAGGCACACCTTATTACTCCTATGGACTAGTAAAGCTAGCCTATTTGCCCAATCAAACGGTTTTAATTGCTTCACGCGAAAAAGCACTGTGCGATAAAATTGTATTGACAGCACAAATAAACCTTAGAAGTATAAAACAGACGCGGGATTTTTTACTCGAGGACCTTCGGATGGATCCTGAAGTGTTAGGTTCCTTGGATTCTAACCTAATAGAATCTTGGCTTGAAAATGCTCCCAAAAAGATGAGTTTGAAAATGCTTGTAAAAACGCTAATGGATTTATGATAAAGGAGTGGATTGAGGAATATATTCCAGAAAATGAAGAAGATGTATTATCTGCATTACGCGAAATAATGCAAGAAATTACGTTGGCTGCTTTATCGAGAACAGATTTTTTTGAGAAAGCAGCATTTTATGGGGGAACTGCTCTCCGGGTTTTTTATGGTTTGGACAGGTATTCTGGAGACTTGGATTTCTCCTTACTTAGACCAGATTCAGATTTTTCCATAGAGCCCTATTTTAAGGGTATAACAGAGGAGTTTAAATCCTTAGGGCTGACAGTTAGCATTAAGGAAAAGAAAAAAACACATCAAGCTGCTATTGAATCTACCTTTTTGAAGGCAGAAACGATATGGCAGGAAATCGTGTTAGAGGATGTAATCGAAGAAATGGGCATAAGATCCAATAAAGCGCTAAAAATAAAACTCGAAGTCGATAAACGACCTCCCTTAAATTTCCAGACAGAAGAAAAACTGCTGCTTCGTCCATTTTCTTGCTACGTTAAATGCTTTTCTAAATCGAGTTTGTTTGCCGGAAAGATGCACGCTTTACTATTCAGAAAATGGAAAAACAGAGTCAAGGGAAGGGATTGGTATGATCTGGAATGGTATATAAAGAAGGGAATTCCTTTGGATGTTAATCATTTTTTAGCGAGGGCAAAGGACACCAATGACTGGAAAGAAGACCGTATATCCGAAGCACAGATTCTTCAATTATTGGACAGGAAAATTGAATCGGTCTCTTTTAGTAGTATCAAAGAGGATGTAGTTAGGTTTATTGAAAATGATGAAAATATAGCTATATGGAGTTCAAGGTATTTCAAGGATTTGATAGTCAATTTGAAATTCGACCATGGTTCATTGCACGGATAGGATTTATTTCATCATGACGAGCTTTGCAAATACGAATTAGAAGATCAGCAAAGAGCTTGAGGGCAAAACGGCAGCAGAATGCAAGCCACGATTCAGCATTGTTAACGAAAAGGTTTTATTTAGATGAAAAAAGCCGCTAGTAAGTAGCGGCTTTTCGGGAAGTGGGCATTACTGGACTCGAACCAGTGACTTCTACCCTGTCAAGGTAACACTCTGAACCAACTGAGTTAAATGCCCGAAGTGGGCGCAAAAATATAAAATTTTTCCCGCCCTGTAACTCCTTAAGTGATTATTCTTCGATGCGAATTTCGGTAGTAACCGGCATCACTTTTTTATACACGGTACTCACTCCGCAATAACGTTCTTCCGACAGGTTAACTGCTTTTTCCAGCTTATCCATTGGTAAATCTTTTCCTTTAAAGGTAAAAATGATATGAGCGCTGGTGTAATGTTTGGGGTGCTCTTCAGTTAATTCCGATTCAACCTCTACGTGAAAAGCTTCCACTTCAACCCGCATTTTTTTCAGAATAGAAATCACATCCATGGCAGTGCAGCCCGCTAAGGCATACATCATGAATTGCTTGGGACGAAATCCGCGTCCTTCACCTCCTACCTGGGGATCTGCATCGAAAATAAATTTATGACCATCGGCTTCCCCTTCGAAAGCCATTTTGTCTAACCAATTGATTGATACACTTGTTTTCATTTGTTTGGTGTTTGAATTAACAGTGGGCAGTCGTTACCGATAAGCCTCGGTTCTTTCGCACCGTGATGGCTTCATCGTGCTTTTGCCCGATTGTATTTAGTTGATTAAAAATTGATTTCGATTAAAACTGATTGGTCGATAAAAGCACCAGCGTACATGCTTCGATTGCTTCAATCCCTGCCTGATTACATTGGTGATAAAATGCATCGTTCTCGGTACCCGGATTGAAAATGACTCTTTGGGGCTTCAAGTTTAAAATGTAAGGATAATATTTCTCTTGAATCTGAGGATTTACATACAACGTAACCGTGTGAATATCGTCGAGCTTAGGCTCTCCGGTTTGAATGGTTTTACCATCCAGTTCACCAGGGCGACTTCCAACTAAAACAGTATCGTGTCCGTGCGACTGAAGCATTCGGTGCGCTTTGTATGAATAGCGCTCAGGCTTAGGAGATGCTCCAATGATTAGCGTTTTTTTGTTTTGCATAACTTTTTGTTTTCGAGAAGAGTAGCCAAAAGCACCGAGCCTGTGGCTATTAATTTTTCCTAAAATCTGAACCGCAAAAGTAGTTTTTAGTTTAGGTAATTTTGATCTTTCTTTGACCACTTTTTAAACCTTAACACTTTTTAAATCCCATTATCATCATGAAAACAACCTATTTAGGTCTTATTTTCCTCCTCCTTTTATTCATAGCTTGTCAGCCTGCAGCCCCCAAAGAAGAACCTGCTACGCAAGAATCGTCGGCAGTCGATTCCCTCATTTATCCGGGCGAAAAACATTTTAAATCCTTGCGCCAGCTTACCTTTGCCGGCGATAATGCCGAAGCTTACTGGAGTTTCGACGATTCTCGCTTAGTATTCCAAGCAACCAACGAAAAATGGGGAGCACATTGCGATCAAATCTTCATGATGGATTGGGCGAAAGAGCAGCATCCCGATAGTATGCCCGAATTAATTAGCACCGGCGACGGACGAACCACTTGTTCTTATTTTATGCCGGGCGATACCACCATTTTGTATGCTTCCACTCATGAGCACGATGCTTCTTGCCCTCATTCGCCAGCTCCCCGTGAAGATGGAAAATACGTTTGGCCCATATACGACAGTTTCGATATTTATGTAGCCGATTTAAAAGGCAATATTGTTTCCCAGCTTACCAATGAGCCCGGTTACGATGCCGAAGCAACCGTTTCCCCCAAAGGCGATAAAATTGTGTTCACTTCCATCCGAAGTGGCGATCTCGAACTCTACACCATGGATATCGACGGAAGCAACGTGAAGCAAATCACCTTTGAATTAGGTTACGATGGTGGCGCCTTCTTTTCCAACAGTGGCGATAAACTCATTTTCCGTTCAAGCCGTCCGAAAACCGACGCCGAAATTGCTGAATACAAGCAACTGCTCACCGAGGGTCTTGTTAAGCCAACCAACATGGAACTGTATATCTGTAATGCCGATGGGAGCGATTTACGCCAGCTAACCGATCTCGGAAATGCGAATTGGAGTCCCTTCTTTCATCCTTCCGACGAAAAAGTAATCTTTTCCTCCAATCATGCTTCGGAACGCGGGTTTGAGTTCAATTTGTACATCATCAACATCGATGGTACCGGACTAGAGCGTGTAACTTACGATCCAATATTCGATGCGTTTCCTGTATTTTCTTACAGTGGCAAATACCTCGTTTTCTCGAGTAACCGCCATAATGGAGGAACACGCGATACCAACCTTTTCCTGGCAGAATGGCAAGATTAGTAGGATTTTACCATAAATTTCGGGGTAGTAAATAATGCTCCAGATGAATCCCTATGGTTAGCAAAATAAGGATCATCAGGATCATGTTCCCCCAAAAAAGATTTTTGATGCTGATGAAGTAATTCGTGAGCAAAAAAGACAGGGGAATTGCCAGAACCGGGATAAGCGTAAACGAAACGGCGCTCGAAAATATACTTAAAACGATGCTAGAGGCAGCCAGCCAAAAAAGCACGTGCAGGTATTTTCGAGCGCTTACTTTTTTATGGTTTAATTGGCCTATCATTTTAATGCTAGCTGGTACAATCATAATTGCCAGGATAGTGTAGTACAAAATGGGCATTAAACGAATTACCGGTAAGCCGATTGTAAGTTGATGATTCTGCCTAATAGCTAGGATGAGCGCATCGTTTTGATCGATTAAGTAGGCAATTGCAAAGGCTAGTAAATAGGGTAAGATTAATCCGACCGCCACTTGAAGCCATTCTCGTAATTGCACGGGTCGGATAATGAAATGGCTTATCCACAGAAAGGGTCCCAGGTAGATTAAGGGGAAATAGAACAAGGAGCCTAATCCGATTAAAAAGGCAGCATCGAAAAAGTAGGTGGTTATCCGATCGGTGGAATAGGCCTGAAAAACCCGAAACAAGGCTAAGCTCATAAAGAAGCTCCCAATAAGCGAAGGATGTAATCGATTGAAGGGAGTGTAACCCGAAACGATTAAAATTAGCAGTAGGGCTAAGTAATAAGAACGGGTTTCTATTAAAACATACTGTTTATTAATACGTGTCAGGATTAAAGCCGTAAGTAATAAAATGACGACACCACTGCCGGTTTGAAGCAACAAGGATGTTCCCAAAATGGTCGATAGTAAGCCGTACAAAGGCATGGGGCTAATTTCTTCGAAAGGAAATAGGACACGGCTTTCGGCAAAACCACCCGGCAACCATAACACGATTGCCAAGAGCGGAACCAAAAGCAGATGAAACAATGAGTTTCCTTTTAAAAAATTGAGCAGCATAATGGATTACTTTCTAAGATCTGTTTTCATCCTCATGGAGCAAGTCTTGACCAATGTCGTTTCGGAAATACTTTCCTTCGAATTGAACTTCCTGTGCCAGCCGATAGGATGCTTTCAACGCCGCAGGCAAATCATCGGCTAATGAACTGACAGCAATGACTCTTCCGCCTTTTGTTACCAGTTTGCCCGCATCGACTCCTGTTCCGGCGTGAAACAACACACTGTATTGGGGGGTAAAGGGAAGTAAAATTCCTTTTCCTTTTTCATACGAACCGGGATAACCTCCAGAGACTATCATGAGGGTAGCGCAAGTACGCATATCAATTCGAAGGGATTCATTTTCAAGTGATTGCTCGGAGCAGGCTAGCAGATGTTTTAGTAAATCCGATTCTATACGGGGCAGAACAGCTTCGGTCTCCGGGTCGCCCATTCGAACATTGTATTCAATTACATAGGGTTGTTCGCCCACTTTCATGAGCCCGAAAAAGATAAATCCCCGATAATCAATTCGTCTGCTTTTCAGCCCTTTGAGCGTGGGAGCAACGATCTCTTTTTCGACTCGCTTCAGAAAATCAGGGGTTGCAAAAGGAACGGGGGAGATTGCTCCCATGCCTCCGGTATTTAATCCGGTATCGCCTTCACCAATTCGTTTGTAATCCTTTGCTTCGGGAAGCATGAGGTAGGACTTTCCATCGGTAAGGACAAAGACAGAGCATTCAATTCCGTCTAAAAACTCCTCTACAACAACTGTTTTACTGGCTGCTCCGAACTTGCCGTCGAGCATTTCTTTCAATGCCTCCTCTGCTTCTTCGAGCTTATCCAGAATCAGCACTCCTTTTCCGGCTGCAAGGCCATCGGCTTTAAGGACATAAGGAGCGTTAAGTTGCTGCAGGAAAGCTAAGCCCTCGTTCAAATTGCTTTGAGTCACCGATAGGTAGGCAGCAGTTGGAATGCCTTCTTCCTTCATGAATTGTTTGGCAAAATCTTTACTTCCTTCCAACATGGCTCCCGCTCGGGTGGGGCCGATTGTTCTAAGCGAGGCAGTATCGGGATTTTCTTTGAGGAAATCCACTAATCCGTGTACGAGCGGGTCTTCAGGCCCAACGATAAGCAAGTCGATTTGTTTCGAGACAACGAATTGAGCGATAGCTTCGAAATCGTTTACGTCGAGGTTTTGATTTTGAGCAAACTCTGCAGTGCCCGGATTGCCTGGTGCTACATAAATCGATTTGCAAAGAGGCGATTGAGCAATTTTCCAGCTGAGCGCATGCTCTCGTCCACCGGAGCCCAAAATTAAAACATTCATGATAAAAACTATTTGTAATTGTGCTACTATAGGCTGATTCTGAAGGCTTTGTTGCTGTAATTTCGTGTCAGCCTGAAACCTGACGAAAGTAAAGAAGTTGAGCGACAATTAAAAGACGGAAGTATGCTTATTCGTTTCCGCGAAGGATTTGGAATAGGGCTTTCAAACTAAAAAGCCGGAGGAAGAAGGCGATGAATAAGCCTCCTATTAAAAGGAGAACCAAGTTAACTAGCCAATAAGAAGAAATTGTTTTTGAAATGGGAGCCAAAATCAGGAGGATGGCAAAGAATAAACTTAGTCGGATAAGGGTTTTGTAATCGGTTTTCAACAGGAAGGTTTTTTTGGCAAGCCAAACGTGCAAAAATCCCATGACCAGTTGAGTGCACAAACTGGCAATCGCCATTCCTACTGCCTGGTATTGTGGAATGAGCCAGAGGTTTAAACCTACATTGATTACTAATCCGACAAAAGCGATTTTACTGAGGTTTTTCAAGCTTCCATTTGCGGTGAGCAGGCTTCCAAAAACATAAACTAACCCAATGCCCAAAAAGCTATTCATGAGCAAGGTGAAAATGATTGTTGTTCCCGGATGAATTTCGTGGTAAAGAGCAAGCATGATTTCTTCGTCGAAGCAAATTCCGGTAATGGCCAGTAAAATTGCCGGAACTAGAAGGAGAAGGCTTGACAAACGCAGGAGTTCGTGAATTGATTCTTTTTTCTGAATCATTTTGCTAAACATGGGTAGCAGCAAGGCTGCGAATAAAAACCCGAACTGTGAAACCGCTTCGAGCAGGCGATTACCTTGAGCATAAATACCTGCTTCGGTTTTTCCATTATCCAACATCCGCTCCAGCATCACCATCCCAATCCATTGATAGGATGCCATTAGTAAAACCAAGAGGGCATATGGCCAACTCTCCAAAAGAACCTTTTGCATGAGTTTACGGTCGAAACGTAGGTGAAAAACTCGTCCTTTCACACTAACGATCAATAGCACAACGAGGAAGGTGGCGGCATAAGCAGCTGTTTGAGCGTACACAAACCAATGGATATCAAAGGGCTTGTCGCTCACATTTCCATAAAGTAAAATGCCCATTAGGATGAGCATGAGGCTCTTATCGAGTACTGATAATAAACTGTCGGTCCGAAATAATTGCAAACCGCTAATGTTCGAGCGCAAATAAAGGGTGAACGAGATGAGGAATTGGTTTCCCACCAGGAAACTCAAGAGATGAAGCTGAATTGTATCATAACCAATCAGGAAGGCTAAGCCAAAGCTCACTGCAGCGTAGGCAAAAGCAAGTAAAAATTTAATGGCTACGATGCTCGAAAAATACTTGGAAATCAGGCTATGATTTTGTGATATTTTCCGGTTGTTGTAGTTTGTGATTCCTAAATCGAGGATTACGTTTAGCAGTAAAGAAAAATTGAAAAGGGAAATATACAAACCATAGTCGTTGGCTCCTACCCGGTTTTGGACCTCGAGATCGATTCCGAAAATCCAAAAAGGTTTAATCAGGAGGTTCAGAAATAAGAGCAGGGCCAAATTGGTGATGAACTTCTTCTTCAATGCAAAACTCTTTTTCAGGTTTGTTTAAATTGCCTCGATTCCTGGCTTATTGCAAGGACACCGAACGAATAATCGCTATTTTTGAAGCGATTTGGCCGGATCATTACAATACACACAAGATGAATGACAGCTGGATTTGGTTGCGAAGATGAAATTTTAATTGATACCTTATAAATGAAGATTGCGGTAAATGTTCGCTTATTGTTGAAAGACCGATTGGAGGGAATCGGAAATTTTACCGAGCAAATTTTTCTTCGAGTTGCAGCTTTAAGGCCTCAGGATGATTTCTATTTCATTTTCGACCGGGAACCACATCCTTCGTTTTATGATCTGCCCAATATTCACCCGCTTGTGCTTACTCCCCCCACTCGTCACCCGCTCCTTTACGTTTATTGGTTTCAGTGGGCTTTGCCTCGCTTGCTCAAAAAATTGTCGGTACATCTTTTTATCAGCCCCGACGGGAATCTCGCATTGCCCTATTCAGGTAAACAGCTAGCGGTGATACACGATATTAACTTCCATCATCGTCCGGAGGATTTACCTTGGGCTTATGCCCGGTACTACAATTATTTTTTTCCACGATTTGCCCAAAAGGCAAATAGGTTGGTAACTGTTTCAGATTACTCGCGGCAGGATATTGCCTCCAGCTATCACCTCGATCCGGCTTTGATCGATGTGATTTACAATGGAGCTTTTCAATGGATACGCCCCCTTGGCCCGGAGGAGGCAAGCGATTGGCGGGCGTTGCATACCGGAGGGAAGCCTTATTTTTTATACGTTGGGTCGGTTCATCCGCGTAAAAACATTCCGAATTTAATACAAGCGTTCGAAGGATTTAAGAATCGAACCGGTTCCGATTTTCAGTTGGTTTTGGCTGGAGCTCCCATGTTTCGAAAGGGAACCGGGACTATGTCGGTGTCCGAACGATACGAGAAGGACATCCATTTCACCGGTCGCTTATCGCGCGAAGCATTGGCAAATTACTACGGAGCTGCCTTTGCGCTGGTATATGTTCCCTATTTTGAAGGTTTTGGTATGCCAGTGCTGGAAGCTATGCAGGCTCGGATACCCATAATAACCAGTAAGGTTACCAGTTTACCCGAGGTAGCCGGTGCGGCAGCCTTGCAGGTAGATCCTAGTCGGGTGGATGAAATAATAGCGGCAATGATTCGTTTGTACGACGATACGAGTTTAGTAGAGAAGTTGATTGAGGCGGGCGATGATCAAAAGGAGCGATTCAAGTGGGATGAAAGTGCGTTGAAGTTTAATGAAATTATGGAGAGTTTACTTGCGGAACAGGCTGATTAAATTATCCTTTCCGCCTGTTATACATCATGATTTAAGCACGAAAATTAATTTTTAGTTATGCTTCTTTTTTATACTTTGGTGAACTCAAAAATTTCGTTCTTTTACGAGCTAAAATATTGAAGGAGAGGTGACCGAGTGGCTGAAGGTGCACGCCTGGAAAGCGTGTGTGCGGTGTGGAATCGTACCGGGGGTTCGAATCCCCCTCTCTCCGCTGAGATTTTTAACTAGCAATTTTTATTAAATCAATTCAAAAAATCATGAAGAAGCTATTTGCCATCATCGCTGTATTAAGCCTCCTGTTTTTGAACGTGAGTCAAACGGTTTACGCACAAGTAGAAGAGGATGCTGCCTTACAAACAGAACAAACTGAGCAGGCTGAAATGACCACCGACTCAACCGCTCAGGTTGCCGAAGAACCTGCTGAAGAAGCTGCCGAGTTAGCTGCAGAAACCGAAGAAGCTCCCGAAGCTCCGAAGTCGTTACACCAGCAATTAAAAACCAAGTTCATCGAAGGAGGTGCCGGATTTATGGGTGTGGTACTGATAGCTTTGATCCTCGGTTTAGCCATTGCTATCGAACGTATTATTTATCTGAGTTTAGCCTCTACTAACACCGACAAATTATTGAGCGATGTTGAAGAAGCGTTGAATTCAGGTGGAATTGAAGCGGCTAAAGAAGTTTGTCGCAATACTCGTGGTCCAATCGCCAGTATCTTCTACCAAGGTCTCGATCGTTCCAACGAAGGAATCGAAGTAGTCGAGAAATCGGTTATTGCTTATGGTAGTGTTCAAATGGGCTTGCTCGAAAAAGGAATTACCTGGATTTCGCTGTTTATCGCTCTTGCACCTATGCTCGGATTCATGGGAACGGTAATTGGTATGATTGGAGCATTCGACGCTATCGAAGCAGCCGGCGATATTAGCCCGTCGCTCGTAGCAGGAGGTATTAAAGTTGCACTTATCACCACGGTATCGGGTCTTATCGTAGCAATCATCCTTCAAATCTTCTATAACTTAATCGTTTCCAAAGTAGATAGTATCGTTAACAAGATGGAAGATTCTTCCATTTCTCTCATCGATATGTTGGTTAAGTACGATGCTAAAAAGAGTTTAAAAGGATAATGAAATCCGTTTAAGCAGCTATCACTGCTTGTTCAGCTTTCACATACTTTTAATCTAAAAACAGAATACTATGAAAACGCAATTAACAACCATACTCAACATCCTGCTCATTGTTCTAATGGCAGCCTCTGCAGTATTGGCCGCAGTATTCTACTTCGGTACCACTGCCTACGGCCCCGATACGGAATTTAGTGAGCAGATTACTATTCTCGGATGGCGCTTGAATCTCTTCCTCAATTGGTCGTACTTTCTAGTATTATTCGGAGCTGCCGCAGCTATCATTTTTCCATTGATCCAAATGGTTACTAATCCTGCTTCTTCTAAAAAAACCCTCATAATTGTTGCGGTAATGGGAGTAGTCGTTTTAGTTGCCTATCTCGTAGCTTCTCCCGAAATCTATAAATTCCCGGGATACGAAAAATTCTACTACGAAGACAATGCAATGGATCCGAATACCTTCTCGCGTTACGTCGATACCGCTCTCTGGACCATGTACATTCTCATGGGATTAGCGGTCGTTTCTGTACTCTATGCCGAGATATCCAAGATGTTCAAATAAATAAGTATCCTTAATGATACTTGGTTTAAAAAATATAAACAATGGCTCGAAGAGAAAATTCAGATATTAACGCAGGGTCGATGGCCGACATCGCTTTCCTGTTGTTAATATTCTTTCTGGTTACCACGACCATGGACGTCGATACCGGATTGACACGAAGATTACCCCCTCCGGCCCAAAATCAAGACGATACGGAGGTGGATGTGAAAAAACGTAACATCTTCGTAGTACTGGTCAATAGCAAAAACCAACTGCAGGTGCAAGGTGAACTGATGCAAATCGAAAACCTTAAAGAAGCCTGCAAGGAGTTTGTCGCTAATCCAAACGATCTTGAAAATATGCCGGAAAAGGAAGAAATAGAAATTCCATACTTTGGTCTCTACCGCGTGTCGAAAGGGGTTGTTAGTCTTCAAAACGACCGGGGTACCGAATATGGAACCTATATCGCTGTTCAGGATGCCCTTATTGCGGCATACAACGAATTACGCGACGAATTAGCGGTGAAGCGCTTTGGTAAAAAATACGATAATCTGCCCGAAGATCAACAAGAGGCGGTGCGCGACGTATTTCCACAGCGTATTTCTGAAGCAGAACCCAAAAATATCGGAGGAAACTAATATGGCAAAGTTTACCAGAAAAGGGAAAGGGGGAACTCCGGCTATTTCGACCGCCTCGCTGCCCGATATCGTGTTCATGTTGCTGTTCTTCTTTATGGTAACAACGGTAATGCGCGAAGTGGAAATGAAAATTAAACTGCGTATCCCGGAAGCAACCCAAATTAAAAAACTCGAGAAAAAATCACTCGTAAGCTACATCTACATCGGGGAACCTATTCCTAAATACCAATCTTTCTTTGGAACAGAACCTCGTATTCAGCTCAACGATAAATTCGCATCGGTGAGCGATATACGCCAATTTATCGAAAGCGAGCGGGCTGCACGCGACGAAGCCGAGGTGCCCTTATTAACTACTTCGCTTAAAGTCGACGACGAATGCGAAATGGGTATCGTTACCGATGTGAAACAAGAACTCAGAGAAGTTCAAGCACTTAAAATAAATTACTCGACCCGTAAAAAAGTCGAATAGCTACGCTGTTCTCTTTCTCAATCCTAAAAGAGCTGATTCCAACCAGGAGTCAGCTCTTTTTCTTTTCGCCTAACTTAACTTGTTATGCTACCGAACCAGCTAAACCTATCGCATTGTTGATAACTATTTCCTTTGCTTGAATTGAAAAATCTCTATTTTTAAAATCGAAGCAGAAGCTTTTTATGATGCTGATAGTTAGCTTCTTGTATCTCATCTTGAGGGTCCTTGCCCCTCGTTTCTTTATCAAATTATAAGCCCTATGAACGATTTTATACACCTCCACGTCCATACTCAGTTTTCTATACTCGATGGAGCTTCCAATATCGATAAGCTGCTCGATAAAGCAAAAGCGCACGAAATGAAAGCGCTCGCCATTACCGATCATGGAAACATGTTCGGAGCCAAAATCTTTCATGATAAAGCCACCAAAAAAGGAATCAAACCGATTCTCGGTTGCGAAGTGTATGTGGCTCGAAATAATCGATTTGCCAAAACCGATAAAACCGATCGCTCGGGCTTTCATTTAATCCTTCTGGCAAAAAATAAAACCGGCTATCATAATCTGGTTAAGCTCATTTCTCGTTCCTATACCGAAGGGTTTTATTACACCCCTCGAGTGGATAAAGAGCTGCTCCGCGAATACCACGAAGGCTTAATCGCTTCGTCGGCTTGCCTCGGCGGCGAAGTGCCGCAATCGATCATGAAAGGAAATATCGAGGAAGCACGGCAAAAAATACTCGAATACCGCGATATTTTTGGCGACGATTTTTACCTGGAACTCATGCGCCACAAATCAGGCGATCCGGATATTGATTCGGGAGTTTTCCGCTATCAGGAAGAAGTGAACGAAGTTTTGGTCCAGTTCGCCCGGGAACTGAATATTCCGCTCATAGCTACGAACGATGTACATTTTATTGAAGCCGAAGATGCCGGAGCTCACGATCATCTCATTTGTTTGAGTACCGCCAAGGACATCGACGATCCCGACAGACTCCGCTATACCCGGCAAGAATACCTGAAGTCGAAAGCAGAAATGAGCGAACTCTTTCACGATTTCCCCGAAGCGCTCGATAATACCATTGCCTTAGCCGACAAGATTGAATCCTATAAACTCAATCATGATGCGATTATGCCGGAATTCCCTATTCCACCTGATTTCAAGACGCTCGATCAGCTGCGAGAGGAATGTAAACCCGACGATTTGAAATCCGAATTTGGCGAAGCCTACGACCGGATGGGCGACTACGAACACGTATTAAAAGTGAAACTCGAAGCTGATTACCTGCGGAAGCAAGTGTACGAAGGAGCGCGTTGGCGCTATGGAGAAAAATTGAGCGATTCCCTCATAGAACGAATTGATTTCGAGCTCGCCACGATTAAGAAAATGGGTTTTCCCGGCTACTTCCTCATTGTCCAGGATTTTCTCGATGCTGCTCGTAAAATGGGCGTTTCCGTCGGACCGGGACGGGGTTCAGCAGCCGGATCGGTCGTGGCTTACTGCACCCAAATAACCGATGTGGATCCCATTAAGTACGATTTGCTGTTCGAACGTTTCCTGAACCCCGATCGTATTTCCATGCCCGATATCGATATCGACTTCGACGAAGATGGACGCGAAGAAATATTAAAATGGGTGGTGAATAAATACGGAAGGAATAAAGTCGCTCAGATAGTGACCTTTGGTACGATGGCTGCCAAGATGGCTATTCGCGATGTGGCTCGCGTACAGAGACTTCCGCTTCCCGATGCCGATTACCTGGCTAAATTGGTTCCCGATAAACCTGGAACCTCGCTCGAAAGTGCGTTCAAGGAAGTGAAGGAATTGAGAGAAGCTAAAAGTTCCGATAATCCTAAAATAAGCGAAACCCTAAAGTATGCCGAGACCTTGGAAGGTTCGGTAAGGCAAACAGGAATTCATGCTTGTGGCATCATCATAGGCCGCGACGACCTCATGGAGCATGTGCCGGTTTTTACCTCGAAAGATTCCGATTTGCTCATCACGCAATACGACGGCAAATACATTGAGAGCGTTGGAATGCTCAAAATGGATTTCTTGGGTTTAAAAACACTTTCCATCATCAAAGATGCTATCGAGAATATTCAACTTTCGACAGGGGAAACAATTGATTTATCAACCATTTCTTTGGAAGATAAAAAGACTTATGAGTTGTACGCTAAAGGAGAAACGACAGCACTCTTTCAATTTGAATCGGCCGGGATGAAGAAGTATCTCAAGGAGTTGAAGCCTAATCGAATCGACGATTTGATTGCGATGAATGCGCTCTATCGACCCGGCCCAATGGAGTATATTCCCGATTTTGTGAAACGGAAGCATGGTCAGCAAACGATTCATTACGATTTACCTGAGATGGAACCCTATTTAAAGGATACTTATGGGATTACGGTGTATCAGGAACAGGTGATGTTACTTTCGCGAAAACTAGCTGGTTTCACTGGTGGACAAGCCGATTCGCTTCGGAAAGCTATGGGTAAAAAAGATCAGGACATGATGTTGCGCCTCAAGGAGCAGTTTTTTGCCGGTTGCAAGAAGAATAATTACGACCTGAAGATTATCGAGAAAATTTGGAACGATTGGGTGGCCTTCGCGAAATATGCTTTTAATAAATCGCATTCTACTTGCTATTCCCTGCTATCGTATCAAACGGCTTATCTTAAAGCGCATTATCCCGCCCAGTTCATGGCAGCGGTGCTCAGTCGGAATATTACCGATATCAAAAAAATTACCATCTTTCTCGATGAGTGCAAGCGCATGGGAATAAAGGTTTTGGGTCCCGATGTGAATGAAAGTCGGATCAAGTTTGTTGTGAACAAAGAGAACAATATCCGCATTGGCTTGGTCGCCATTAAAGGGATGGGAGAATCGGTTGCACTGGAAATTGTGCGGGAGCGCGAAGAGCATGGACCTTACAAGGATTTGTACGATTTTGTGGAACGGGTCAATCATCAAATTGTGAATCGTAAAGCGATTGCTAATTTGATAATGGCCGGTGCTTTCGATTTTGCACATCCGAACAGCCGTCATTTATTGCTGGCCGATATGCCTAACTCCGAACAGAATTTTCTCGATGTGCTTTTACGCTACGGCCAGAAAGTGCAGTCGGAACAGAACAACCTCCAAACGTCGCTTTTTGGCGATGCGGTTGAATTTCAGATTCCCAAACCACAACCACCCGAAGTGGAAGCTCCTTCGAAAATTGCTCAGCTTAATCAGGAAAAAGATTTAATCGGGGTGTATCTTTCGGCTCATCCGCTCGACGATTTCCGAATTGCGATCGACCATTTCTGTACGCATACGTTAGCCGATTTGGCTAATCCCGAATCGCTGCTGAATCGTACAGTAGCGGTTGGTGGAATCGTTACTTCGGTTCAAAACCATCTTACTAAAACAGGAAATCCTTTCTTACGGGTCGAGATGGAGGATTTCCACGATAGTTACCGTCTCGCTTTATTCGGAAAAGACTTCTTGAATTTCGGAAAATTCTTTCATGAAGGGGTTTCTGTGTTTATCCGAGGCAGGGTGCAACGACGCAGCTTCGGAAATACGAACGAAGTGGAGTTTCGAATCGAAACGGTAGAGTTTCTTTCCGAGATGAAGGAGAAAATTAAAAAACTTACGCTTCATATACCGCTCGAGGCCATTCGGGAAGATGTGGTAGCTCGTTTCATGGAAATTGTAGAGGAGCATCCCGGTAAAACCGATGTTTACCTGAAAATTATCGATCGCGAAGATAAAATCAGCCTCGATTTATTTTCCCGTAAGTATCGCATTGAACTATCGGAGCATTTGCTCGATTATTTCAAGGTCGAAGAGGGTTGGGATTTTTCCTTATCCTAGGTAGAAAGCTTGTTTGAAATAGTTTTTAGAAAAGGAACGATTTCAAACAGCGGCCACCCTTTAAAAAGCAAACCGGCTAACAGGGCACCAAGACTATTGGCTAGAAAATCGAGGTAATCGCCAGAGCGATTTATAAAAACATGCTCCTGGAGTATTTCCAACATGCCTCCCATGATTATAGAGAACAGCACAGCTTGTGCTAGTCTGCTGGTGGTTCTGTAAGTGCCTGGTTCCAGGAAGTAAAATCCCAGTAAGATGCTGATCGTTTGTACGAAATAAACCAGCAGATGCACGAACTTATCGGCATTCCAGATGGGAGGCAAAGGAATGGAATCGCCCGGTACGGCCGATAGGATGGTAAACGTGATGGCTGCAAAGATGGCAGGGGTAAAGGCAAGGATTTTTTTCAACATCGGTTCGGGGGGAATTGGACGTTCAGAATAAACTGGATCGTTTAATTAAGTATGCCAGTAAAACTTGTTCGAAATCTTTGGCTATATCCGCTTCGATGAAATCGATTTGGAACTGACCGCAACGTAATTTCAATTCGCTCAGGAAGTGGCTCATTCTGGCACGATACGTTTCTCTCACTTCATTTGGATTCAATTTAATCGATTCGCCGGTTTCCATATCGACAAATCGATAAGGACGGTTTTGGAAATCGAACGCTAGTTCGTCGCGATGCGAAGTAACATGAAAGAGAATAACCTCGTGTTTATTGTGACGCAGATGTTGCAGTGCCGAAAAGACATCGTCGGCATTTTCATGACTCATCATATCGCTGAATAGGATTACGAGGGATCGTTTGTGGAAGCTTTCTGCGAGCAGGTGAAGCGTTTCAGCGGTAGATGTTTTGCGTTCTTTAGCTTGCTTTTCCGGTTGTAGTTGTTCGTTCAGGTAGGCAAAGAGCAAGCGCGCATGCGAGGCTGAGACGCGCGCCTGAGTTTGCAGTTCAATTCCTTCGTTGAATAAGGTAAGGCTTACCGCGTCGCGTTGTTTCCGCAACAGTTGAATGAGGGCAGCAGCCGAGTACACCGAAAAAGCTAGTTTGTTTTGCAGGGAGCCGTCGCCCGGATAAAGCATCGAACTTGAGTTGTCGATAATGATATGGCTACGGAGGTTCGTTTCTTCTTCGTACCGTTTTACGAAAAGTTTTTCGGTACGGGCGAATAATTTCCAATCGATGTGTTTGGTCGATTCCCCTTGATTATAGAGCCGATGTTCAGCAAACTCTACTGAAAAACCGTGAAAAGGACTGCGGTGTAAACCCGTTATAAAGCCCTCAACTACCTCGCGTGCAATAAACTCCAAATGGTCGAATTGCCCCAGTTCCCGGATATCGTTTAGGTTTTTCATCATTGGTCTGTTTAGAAAAAAACAAAAGCCACCCGAAAAAGGTAGCCTTTGTATTTGTTCGCTTCGTGCGCAGCTTATACCAGTGCGTCTAATTTTTTTGCCAGAGTCGATTTAGGTACAGCACCTACTTGTTTATCGACCATTTCTCCATTTTTGAAGAACAAGAGCGTTGGAATGTTGCGGATACCAAATTTGGCTGGAGTCATTGGATTTTCATCCACATCCATCTTTACCATAATTGCTTTACCGTCGTAATCGACACTGAGTTCTTCTACAATGGGTCCTACCATGCGGCATGGACCACACCATTCTGCCCAGAAATCGACGAGCACCGGCTTATCCGACTTTAATACCACTTCCTCAAAATTGGAGTCTGTTACATGAATTGCCATAATATTTTCAGGTTTATGTTTAATAATTATCGGGTAGCAAAAGTAATCGAATTCGAATAGAACTTGGATTAAGATTTCCTAAAAATAAAGTTGACTACGTAAAAATTCGGACATATTATTCTTTTAATTTGCTCATACTAATATTACTGAGGGATTTCAGTTTTTACGTATGCGTTTACATTCATGGAAATTATGTTAAAAAGATTCTTCATTCTAAGTCTACTCTGGATACCTTTCGCGGTATTTGGGCAAAAGGCAACCATAAGCGGGTATATTCAAGATGCTTCGAGTGGTGAAAAATTGATAGGAGCTTCGGTTTATGAAACCAATAACTACTTAGGAACGACTACCAATGTGTATGGTTTTTTTAGTTTGACCCTTGATCAGGGAAAGTATCCGCTTGTTATCTCATTTATTGGTTACGAGGCGGTCGAGGTAGAGATTGATTTACGCGAAGATACCCGGCTCGATGTGTCGCTTAAGGCGCTTGATACCCGCCTCGAAGAGGTAGAGATTTCTGCTGCGGTATATGAACGGCCACATACCCGAACGCAAATGAGCGCGGTGAAAATTCCCATGCGCCAAGTGGAACGATTACCTACTTTTTTAGGAGAACGCGATATCATGAAAATGATTCAGTTGCTGCCCGGTATTCAATCGGGGCAAGAAGGATCGAGCGGATTGTATGTGCGGGGTGGAGGACCAGATCAAAACCTGATTTTACTCGACGGAGTGCCGGTGTACAATGCTTCGCATTTATTTGGTTTCTTTTCTGTCTTTAACTCCAGTGCCATTAATCAGGTCGAGATACTGAAAGGTGGATTTCCGGCTCGTTATGGAGGAAGAGCCTCCTCGGTACTCGATATCCGCATGAAAGAAGGAAACATGAAGGAATTTAAAGGCGAAGCATCCATCGGAATTATTGCCAGTAAAGTTACCCTCGAAGGACCTATCTGGGAAGATAAAACCTCTTTTATCATTTCTGCCCGAAGGACTTACCTCGATCTTATTACCCAGCCCTTCCTTACGCTTATGTCTCAAAGCATTTCAGGAGAAAGCGTACGGGCCGGCTATTATTTCTACGACTTAAATGCCAAAATCAATCACAAATTTTCCGATAAAAGCCGGTTTTATGCCAGCGCCTATACCGGACGCGATAAAGCCTATGCAAACCTGATTAGTGAAAACTCCTGGTATCAGGAAAAATACGAATCGCGCTTCAATAATCACTTGCAATGGGGAAACCTTACCACCATGATGCGCTATAACTACCAGTTTAATCCCAAACTGTTTGCAAACGCTACCGCTACCTATAGCCGCTATCAATTCGATGTGGGAATGGAATACATCGATACCTATTCTTACCTCGATAGTATCGACGAGAGCCGCTATAGCTTTTTGTATTTGTCGGGAATCGACGATTGGGGAGGGAAAATCGATTTCGATTACCTGCCGTCTCCGAACCATTATATCCGCTTTGGATTTGGAAATACCTATCACACCTTCCGTCCGGGGGTGAATAGTATGACCATGGCCAATAATGAGCTCTCGGCCGATACAACCTATGGTGCCGGAAATAAATATGCGCACGAAATTCATGCTTATTTCGAAGACGATATGAAACTCACGCGGCGGCTTAAAGTGAACGCCGGTTTGTATTACACCGAATTTTGGGTCGACGACACCACCTACCGTAGCTTGCAACCACGCTTGTCGCTTAATTTTTTGCTGGCTCCTAATTTCTCCTACAAACTGTCCTATTCCGGAATGGCGCAGTTTCTCCACCTTTTAACCAATGGAACGATAGGCTTACCGACCGATTTATGGGTTCCTGTAACCTCCTCGGTTCCGCCCATTTTTGCGAATCAACTGGCGAGTGGGTTTGCCTATACCCTGCTCGACGAATACGAGTTTAGCGTCGAAGGATATTACAAACGCATGCATAACCTCATCGAGTACAAGGATGGAGCTAGTTTCATGGGAAGTGCCGAGAACTGGGATCGTAAAATTGAGGTTGGCAATGGCGAAGCTTTTGGCGTCGAATTTTTCCTGCAGAAAAAGGCAGGGCAACTCAGCGGTTGGCTCGGCTATACCCTGGCCTGGTCGAATCGACAATTCGAGGAGCTCAATTTTGGTCGATGGTTCCCCTATAAGTACGACCGTAGGCACGATGTAAGCGTTGCTTTGGTTTATGAATACCCAAAAACTTTTGGTAAGAGTGATTGGAAGCTGGATTTTGGCCTAACCTGGGTGTATGGAACCGGAAATGCAATTTCCTTACCCACTTCATCCTACAATGCATTGAGCTTAACTTCTTCTTATTACGGAGGCTACGATCCGTATTACCCCGACCCATACGGTTATAACCCCAATGTAGTCGAAATTGATAACTACGAGAATCGAAACGATTTCCGCGAACCGGCCTATCATCGAATGGATTTCTCCATCAATTTTAATCGTCAGTTGAATGGTTGGGAGGACGGATGGAACTTCTCGGTGTATAATGTCTATAATCGTATGAATCCTTTCTACCTCTATTTCCAAGACGAGTATGTTCAAATCAATAATCAGTGGGTGTCGATGCGTTCGCTGAAACAAATCAGCTTGTTTCCTCTCATTCCTTCCATTTCGTATCATTTTAAATTCTAATCGAATGAAAAACTACCCGATTAATCCAGAAATGATTCAGCGTAAAAAAAATAGGGCCCACCTGCCAATCTATTTCCTTTTAGCAATACTCGCAATGGGCGGCTATAGTTGCGAAACCGACGTAGAAATTCCCATCGATTACACTGAGCCAAAAATGGTGGTAAACTCGGTTTTCGGAACCGACGATACGGCCAAAGTGTGGGTTACAGCCAGTAAATACATCCTCGATCAAAAGCCCATTGAAAGCATCGACGATGCACAAGTGGAGGTGAGAAATAGTCAGGGCGATGTGTGGATTTTAGAGCACGATAATGATGGTTGGTACCTTAATCCGCTGTGGCAGATTATGCCCGGTGAAACCTACGAGCTAACAGTAGAACACCCAAGCTATGTTCCGGTTTCAGCATGGAATCAAGTTCCTGAGGCACCTCTTTTCAATGCAATTGGCTTTGGCAATTGGATTACAGTTATGGAAGATGGCTGGGATTACCGCTATCGCGAAGTAGAAGTGCGATTCAACGACCCACAGGGCAGCGACTTCTACCTCTTGAAATTTACCATGCTTTCGCCGCGAATCGATTGGGATTACCAGAACAATACCGATGGCGATACAGTGTGGGAAGAATATCCGGTTGAGCTTCGTACCATGAATAGCGAAGGAGGACTGGATGCTTACGATTTCCGCAGCAGCTTCCTGATTAATGATGTTCTTTTCGATGGAGGAGAATGTGTTTTTTCTGCCCTTATGGATGAGTATTATTTTCAGGGCAACGATGGGGATCAGCACTTGAGGGTTTATTTGCATCGAATTTCCGAAGCTTACTACTATTACGCCTCATCGCTCGAAAATTATCAGGAAACCGGCGATTTCTTCTTCTTCTCTCAACCTGTGCAGGTGTACACTAATATCGAAAATGGTTTAGGGATTTTTGCCGGCTACAGTGCGGTAAACGACAGTATTAAGATTGAAAAGATACCTTGGGATAAGTAAAGCTGGCTTGTGAAAAACTTCCCATACCTTTTCCCTAAACAGATATTGTTTCACTATCTTTGAGCCTTGGCGAACGGGGGCTTTACAAGCGGGTCGATTCTTTTCTGATTAAGCGTGTAATCCTTGGTGCCAAGTAGCGAGGTTTCCAAACTAACCAACTGAAAATAATGAGATTAGGTGTAGTAATTTTCCCGGGATCCAATTGCGATCACGACATGATGTATGTCTTATCCGAAATTATGGAGCAAGAAGTGGTTCCATTGTGGCACAAGGACACCGATTTAAAAGGAGTAGAAGGAATTTTTCTTCCCGGCGGTTTTTCTTTCGGCGACTATTTGCGTTCGGGTGCACTCGCTCGATTCTCGCCAATTATGGAAAAGGTAATTCAGTTTGCTAACCACGGTGGTTTTGTATTTGGCGTTTGCAATGGTTTCCAGATTCTATGCGAAGCCGGCCTTTTACCCGGTGCACTCCTCCACAACGATCATCAACAATTCGTGTGTAAAAACGTGTATGTTAATGTGGTAAACCACGATACCTGCATTACTCGTTTGGCCGAATCCGATCGTCCTTATAAAATTCCAATCGCGCATGGCGAAGGTCGATATTATGCCGATAAAGCAACCTTAAAAGAAATGCACGAAAACAAGCAGATTCTTTTCCGCTATGTCGATAAAGATGGGAAAGCTACTCAGGAATCGAATCCAAATGGTTCGGTCGAGAATATCGCAGGAATTTGTAATGCACGCAGAAATGTATTTGGAATGATGCCTCATCCGGAAAGAGCGGCCGACGATGAATTAGGCAACACCGATGGACGAGTTCTTTTCGAAAGTTTGCTTTATTCGTACGAGAAAAAATATTGTCATTAGGTTCTTTGAACCACTGCTGCCCCAGTCTGTTTTAATTTCCGGGATAAATCGAGCAGTAACAATCTTGCTGTAAAGCTGTCCGATAAATCCTATTTCAGTAAACAATGATAATTGCTGAGAACGGCTCCTTTCGAGGACTGTTTGAAGCGAATGGTCTAAATTTAAAAAATCGAACAGATGAAACGAATTCTACTGGTAATTAGTCTTCTATTCTTGTTTTTTATTCCTCCTGTGAAAGCTCAGTTCGACGCTTCCACCAAGCTTCTCAACGCCGGTTTGGGATTTGGTGTGTCGGGTCCTTATAACAAGCGCATTGCCGATTACGATATGAAGTTTGCCTTGCCCATGTATGTGTCCGTAGAACAGGGCATTAAGAACTTTTCGTTGGCCCCGGAATATGCTTCTTACATCACCATTGGGGCTTTCCTCCAGTATCATAATCAGTATGTTTATAAAGATGTTGTTGCACAAAATCAGTCGTTTAAGTACGAAGTGCACAAGAATTATCATTTCATTGTTCCTGCTTTGATGGCCAATTTTCATGTGACTCCTTTTTTGGAAGATGCCGATATCCAATTCGACTTTAGCGGATTCGATATTTATGGTGGAGTTAGAGCCGGAGCAATCATCCAATTGTATCGTTCAAATTTCGAAAACGACCCCAATATCCTTGATGTGCAGGAAGGAAACATCGTTGTGCGAGATTCCTTTTTCAATCTGGGTTTGGGACTAACAGCCGGTGCTCGCTATTATTTCACTCCTAAACTTGCTGTTCACGGCGAAGTGGGTTTCGGTCTATATACCCTCAGCACCATTGGTCTGAGCTATCGATTGAATTAATTCCCTTTCGTGAAATCGATCTAGTTTAATTAACCAGATAATCGGCTTATCTTCCTTTGCCCCCTAAACATCAGTGCCCCGTATTATTCACTTACTCGATGGTTAGCGTTGAGTATTTTGTCTGTGTTTTATGGGACAAGAGGTATTGTATCAGTTGGCCGCAGGATTAATTCCCAAGATCGGTCCTTCCAACGCCAAGAAATTAATAGCGCATTTAGGAAGCGCCGAGGCTATTTTCCGTGAAAAGTCGGCCAACCTTCAAAAGATCGATGGGATCGGTAAAAAAATCGCCGATTCCATTAGCAAAAGCCAAGTGCTCTCGCGTGCCGAAGCTGAAATTAGCTTCATGGAACGAAATGGAATCAAGCACGTGTATTATCGAAATCCGGATTATCCCCGCCGTTTGCGCGAATGCGACGACGGACCCATCGTGTTGTTTTACAGAGGAGATGTGGAGTTTAACCAAGCTCGTGTGCTTAGCGTAGTTGGAACCCGTAAACCTACTCCTTATGGGAAGCAAGTGGTTGAAAAGCTCTTAACCGAGTTGGCCGAACGAGGGCATCGATTGGTTTTAGTGAGTGGACTTGCCTTTGGCATCGATGGATTGGCACACCGCATTTCATTGGAATTAGGAATGGAAAACCTGGCCGTTCTGGCTCATGGTCTCGATACCCTATATCCTCCCGAGCACCGCGAAATCGCTCAGAAAATTACTCGGCAAGGTGCCCTGGTTTCCGAGTTCTTTTCAGGAACGCGTCCTGATCCACAAAACTTTGTTCGCCGAAATCGAATCATTGCCGGTTTGAGCGATGCTACCTTAGTGGTAGAATCGGCCATAAAAGGAGGATCGCTCATCACGGCCGAATTGGCTATTTCTTACGACCGCGAAGTGTTAGCGATTCCCGGTCGCATTACCGACGAACAATCGGCTGGATGTAATTACCTGATTCATTCCAACAAAGCAGCTTTGATTCAATCGGCTAAAGACCTGGAGTTTTATTTGAACTGGGATAAACCAACCCGCGAGCAAAAGGCCGTTCAGCAAAATTTGTTTTATTCGCTTAGCCAGCAGGAGCAAGCATTGCTCAGCGAGCTGCGCATTCACAAGGAAATGAATATCGATACCCTAAGCTATAAACTTAAAATGCCGGCTTCGGTTGTTGCGAGCATGCTACTGCCACTTGAGTTCTCGGGTTTTTTAAGTGTGCTGCCGGGGAAAATTGTACGAATTAACTAAGCTTGCTAAATAGCTTTGGTGGTGCCCAAACCAAAAAGGGCAAAGTCGTATTTAACCGGATCGTTTGGGTCGAATTGTCGAAGGACCCGATCGAGCTCCTGAACCGCTTTGGCATCGTTCTGTTTGCGGGTAAGCAGTCCAAGTTCACGGGCCACCCTTCCGGAATGAATATCGAGTGGGCAGGAAAGTTTGGAAGGTGAAATTTGCTTCCACAATCCGAAATCGACCCCTTTATCATCGTTCCGAATCATCCATCGCAGAAATAGGTTAATCCGTTTAGCCGCAGAGCCTTTGGCGGGATCCGAAATGTGTTTCTGCGTGCGAGGGCTATGAGGAATAGTGAAGAAAAGCTTTTTGAACTCGCTTATGGCCGGTTGTAGGGAATCGGCAGTTTGGTAGCGCGTAAATATGGCTTCCGGACCGCCATGCCTTAGGTAGATATTCCTAAGGCCGGCGATAAAAGTTTGAAGATCGATTCCCTGAAAAGTCCGATGAGTAAATTGTTCCAACAGCATGAGGTCGTTTCGGCAATGATCCATAACGAACTCATAAGGAGCATTGAGCATCAATTCCATCAATTGATTGGCATTTGCAAGAATCGATTTGCGGTTGCCCCAGGCAATGGTCGCCACCAGAAAGGCCGATATTTCAATATCCTCCTTGCGCCGGAAACGATGAGGAATCGAAATAGGATCGTCGGGAATAAAATTCGGATGATTGAAGCGCTCCACTTCCTGATTAAGAAGTTCAAGCAGCGCATGATGGTCGTTATTCAAAGTTGGGATACGAAAAATTATTTTTTGAATTTGATACTACAACCGATGGCTTTCGTTTCTGCCGGATTGGGAGCTTTGCCTGCCAAAAGAGCTTCGACGGCATCGGCCAGGTAAGTTTTCGAAACCGCGTTGGCATCTTCGTAATTATCGTCGATTGCTCCAATGTATCTTACAATCAGGTCTTTCCCTTCTTTTTCGAGAAGATAAACATGAGGCGTTTTGGTAGCACCATAAACCGGATAAACGCTTTGTTCTTCGTCGAATAGATAGGAGAATGGAAAGTTCTTTTCCCTGGCTCGTTCAATCATCTTTTCGAAGGAATCAGCAGGTTGAACCTCCGGATCGTTGGGGTTAATAGCAATGACTGGATAGCCTTTGGCAGCATACCGTTGATGCAGTTCTATGATGCGATCTTCCCAAGCGATAGCGTAGGGACAATGGTTGCAGGTAAAAATGACGACGAAGCCTTTCGCTTCCTTAAAATCAGCCATCGATACCATCGAACCATCGATGTTTTTGAGACTAAAGTCCATGGCTTTGTCGCCAATTTGGTATCCTTGAGCAAAAACGGAGCTTAAGCTACCGAATAAGAGGAAGAAGAATAGGATTTTTTTCATGATTATTCAGTTTTAAAGAAGTGATTTATGAGGACTGAATCGATTTCCTGGAAGGTGATGCTACCTTCCTTGAACCAACGTTGCTTGTTGCGGTAGATAAGTGTAGCAGGGATGGCTCCTGTCCAGGAGGAATCGATATCGTTAATCCAGTAGTTGGCATCGGTATCGGAGAGGAGGATTACCTCCGGATCTAGCTTGTTTTCTTCGATGAAAGGAATGAGTCTGGAATCTAAATGCCGCTTAAAATCGAGGCTTATCAAAAGCATTTTGAACGCTTCATCGCCTTCATATTTTTCGTTAATAGCTTCTAAGTAGGGCAGTTCTTCCACACAGGGACTACACCAGGTGGCCCAAAAGTTCACCAAATAGGTGGTATCGTTTTGCTTATGTAGTAGAGGTTTAAGTTCTGTATAGTTTACGATTACAGGGGTTTGAGCAAAGCCAGTCCACGCTGTTAGAACTCCTAAGAAAATTGTAATAAGTAGTTTCATCGAATTGATTATTCCTCCACTAAACAGGGACTGCAGAAGCAATGTTCAAGTTACTGAAACGAATCGCGTTAAAAGCTTAAACAACAGGAAAAAATCTTGGTCAGCATGGATTTCTTTTTAATTTTGCACGGTGTCTTAAATTTTTACCCAAACAGGTAAATTTTTTTGATAGAATTGCGTTTCTTAGTGTGCGCAAAATCAATTTGGTATCGATATTCAAAATTAAAGCTATACGTATGAAACTCAGAAAATTCACTTTGGTTTCCCTTGCTGTTCTTTTGGCAGTTCCTTTCATTTCTTCCTGTAAGAGAGGCGAAAACGACCCTTTTTTATCGCTTCTTTCTCGCGATAGCCGTATCTCTGCTGTTTGGACCCTTTCCAATGGCCACTACGATTATCTTCTGCAAGAGAACGAAGAGTTTCGTTGGACCGACGACGACTGCGAAGACGGTATTGGCATGATTCCCGAATACCGGGAAACCGATACCAAAACCATCTCCTACAATTTTAGTAACGAATTGGCTCGTTACGAGCATGGATTTGAAACAACTCGTCCTGAGTTTATGGATGGTTCGATGATTGTTCCCGGGAAACAGTACGAAGACGCTATCAGCATTATTCGTGATATCAATTTCAAGTACGAATTGACCATCAAGAAAAATGGAACGTATCGTTGTTACATAACCTACAACCTGTTCGAAGACGATTACCTGCATCCATTCCCCAGCTCGAATGATAAACCCCAGTACGGAGAAACCTTTTCAGGCACCTTTGAATATGTCGACGAATGGCACTGGACCGATAACAGCCTCGGAACCAAGCAAGGTATTCAATTCGATGGCTTTCCATTCCTGAATCTTACCGAAGAAAACATTGGTCGTCAGTATGATATCAATGGTTCCTTCCAAATTAACTGGATCAATGGCATTACGTTTAGTAACGAAGCCATAATCATGGAACTTGATAAACTGGAATCCAAAGAGATGACCCTTATGGCTTCCAATTATGAAAATGGATTCTATCAGGAACTCGACGAAGAATACGAAGTAAATATTCCCGGACAAGGATTCATGGATTGTCAAGGTACTTTTACCTATAACTCACTCATGTCGCAAAACTATTTCCTCCAATTTACCAGCGATGGTAAATCGGTCGATGAATAAGCTTAATCTGCAATTACAAGAAAAGGCCGCTATAACAGGCGGCCTTTTTTGGCTCTCTAAGAGGTGATTTTATTGTTAAATTTTTCCTGAAGCAACTAATCGGTCCTCTTCAATTCCTTACTTTTGCCACAGCATAAATTCACTTTTGAACAAATCAGAATCAACAGAAATAATACTAAACAAGCATAAAACGATTTTTCAATGAAACACATTTTTACTCTAAGTTTATCCTTGCTCATTACCTTAGCAGGTATGGCTCAAATTCAGGATTGCACAGTTCCTTTCATTTCAGAATATGTAGAGGGAACGAATAACAGCAAAGGGGTTGAAATTTACAACCCGACCGACCAACCATTCGATTTAGCTGCCGCCGGAATTATTTTGGCTCGTTATTCCAATGGTTCTACTACTTCGGCAGCTGGTGGTACCACTCAATTAACGGGTGTAATCCCTCCCTATGGCACTTGGATAATTGTAAATGGTCAAACCGATACGGTGGGAACTTCCACTCCTGCCGACCCGGCTTTACAGGCTTTAGCCGATCAACTGGATCATCCTTATCCGGCGCCTACCTACTTTAATGGAAACGATGCTTTAACCTTAGAAACGCAAACCGGAATCATCCTGGATATTTTTGGTAAGGTTGGCGAAGATCCAGGAACCGGTTGGACCGATGTGGATACGCTCAATTATGTTACAGGTTCCCAATATTGGTGGTTAAGCTGGACCAGCAACCGCACACTTATTCGTAAGCCTGAAGTGAAAAAAGGAGTTACTCTTAATCCTGGTTCTCCAGGTGCTCCGGTTTATTTCATGGTTCATACTGAGTGGGATACGGTTCCCGGAATCATGGTGGACGGTGAATACGTTCGTGCCGATATCTGGGATAACTTAGGCTCGCATACCTGCGATTGTAATCAGGTGGGTATCGACGAATTGCCATCTACTCCACAACAACATCAAATTTTCATGTTCCCCAACCCGGCTACCGATTCAAAAGTATTGATTAAAGGTACCGCCATCATTCAACAAGTTCAATTAATCAATGCCCTCGGACAAGTACTCATTCAAGAGCAAAATCCTCAGTATCGAGGCGATTATACCCTCGAACTTCCTCAAACCGCAACCGGCTTGAACTTTGTTCGCGTTCAATTCGAAGATGGAACCATTGCCACTCGTAAATTAATCGTCCGCTAGCCTTGACATACAAGCATTAAACAAATTAAAAGGTATCAGTCTCACAAAGGAAACTGATACCTTTTTTTGTGCAATCTCATTCGTTAAATTCTTTTGAATCAATAAGGAATCCTCCTAAATTTCACCACTCTATTAGCTTAAATCGATATGAAATCATTACTTGTATTCATACTGTCTTTCGTCCTAACTATGGGAGTTTGGGGTCAAAATTTCACCTTGTCAGGATTAGTCAAAGACCGGGAAACCGGCGAAACGCTCATCGGAGCGAATGTTCTCCTGGGCGGTGGACGTGGAACCATTACCGATTACGAGGGGAAATTCTCTATTGAATTACCAGCGGGCGATTATCAAGTGCAGGTATCCTACGTTGGATTTGAACCGATCGTGAAAAAACTTAGCCTCACGAAAGATGTTTACCAGGTGTACATCCTCGAACCACAAATGCTGGGCGAGGTGAGTGTGGTGTCCGACGTGGCCCGCGAACGGGAAACCCCTGTTGCTTTTACCAATATCAAGCCCGCCAAAATTGAGGAGGAGCTGGGTAATCGCGATTTACCCATGGTGCTTAATTCCACCCCGGGAGTGTATGCAACCCAACAGGGAGGTGGCGATGGTGATGCACGCGTGAATATTCGAGGCTTTAACCAACGCAATGTGGCCGTTATGCTCGACGGAATTCCGGTAAACGATATGGAAAATGGTTGGGTGTATTGGTCGAACTGGTTTGGACTCGATATGGTAACTCGTACCATGCAGGTTCAACGTGGTTTATCGGCCTCCAAGTTAACGATTCCGGCCGTGGGTGGATCCATGAATATCATCACCAAAGGAATCGAGAATAAAAAAGAAACCTCCATTCGACAGGAAATCGACAGCGAAGGACGCTGGCGTACATCCCTCGGCTATACCTCCGGTCCATTAGCCAATGGTTGGGGGGTAACCGCGGCTACTTCCTACAAAGAGGGCGATGGCTGGGCCGATGAAACCTGGTCGAAAGCCTTTTTCTACTATCTCAAAGTAGATAAACGCATTAAAAATCACATCATTAGCTTCTCGGCTATGGGCTCGCCTCAGTCGCACGGACAACGTTCCTATAAACGTGCCGTTGCAACCTACGATACCACTTATGCTGCCTCCCTGGGAATCGATACATTGCCTCGCATTATCGATCAGGGAATACGCTACAATCAACACTGGGGCTACCTCGATCGTTGGGAGCTGGGCGAAATGGTCGATTCCAGCTATAATATCTTTACCGGCGGATACGACTATGTGTACGATACCTTGCATAATCGGGGGAAAGTGAGTTCAACCCTGAACGAGTACCACAAACCCATGTTCAGTTTACGCGATTTCTGGACCGTAAACGATAAATTCTATGTTTCCAATGTGCTTTACCTTTCCATCGGAAACGGAGGGGGAACCAGCACCAAAAATTCGTTGAAAGATGAAGACCTCGACGATGAAGGCCAAATTAACTGGCAAGCTTTTTACGATGCCAACCGTCGTACTACCGGATTTTCTGCCATCGATTTAGCCTATAGTCCAACTCTTTTCAAATCGAGTAACTACCGGGTTATGAACGTTAATGAGCATGTTTGGTACGGACTCTTATCGACCTTCAATTACCAAATGTCGAAAGAGATTACGATTAGTGGAGGTATTGATGCTCGTTCTTACAAAGGACGGCACTATCGGGAAATTTACGATTTATTGGGAGGTGATTATGCAGTAGATTATGCTAACGCTAATCAGGACACGGCTGTGAAATTCGAAGGAGACAAAGTATATTATTTCGACGATGCCTGGGTAAACTGGGGTGGAGGTTTTGGTCAGGTGGAATATTCCGATGGTGTTTGGAGTTTCTTTGGAAATGCCAGCCTAGCGGTTTCAGCCTTCAAGAAAGAAGATTATTTCCGTACGCCCGACGATCCGCAACGCTCGACTGATTGGTTATATAAACCCAGCTATACCTTGAAAGCTGGAGCCAATTATAACCTTACCGCTCGCTCCAATCTCTTCATGAACGTCGGCTTCTTGTCGCGCGTGCGTGCTTCCAATTATATTTACGATGGCTATGCAGCTCGATTCAGAGCTTCTACTCCGAACGAAATTGTTCGGGCTGTTGAACTGGGATATTCCTACGCATCGCCTCGTTTTAGTTACAATGTAAATATTTACAATACTTCATGGGAAGATAAACCGATGAACGATATCCAAATTGGTCAGGATTTAATTGCCCGGGTTAATGGAATTGACCAATTGCACCAGGGAGTGGAGGTCGATTTTATCTACCTTGTTTCGAAACAGCTTTCTTTTCAAGGATTAGCCTCTATCGGGAACTGGATTTATCAGTCGCAAGTAGATAGCGTTCCGGTTTACGAACGCAACACCGAGCAACAAGACGGATACATCAACTTCGATGCTCGTGGTGTTCACGTTGGCGATGCTGCACAAACACAGCTCATGGCCAGTGTTCGATACGAACCGATTAAACGCCTTTACCTCAACGCCAGTTATATCTATTTCGACCGGTATTATTCCGATTTTTCTCCCAATACCCTGAATGGTCAAGGTGCCGCTATTAACGAAGATGGTTCGCCTCGTGACTCCTGGCAAATACCTGCCTACGGTTTGCTCGATGTGCATGCAGGTTATACTTTCTTTGTGAAAGATTATCGGATGAGCTTCCGGGTTTCGGTGCTCAATGCGCTGAATACCGTTTACATCTCCGATGCCCTCAATAACGATCAATACATCTATCAGCAGTCTCCCAATAACTTTGATGCGAGCTCAGCTTCGGTCTTCTTGGGTTTAGGAACACGAGTAAATACTTCATTTTCAATTAATTTTTAAGGAAGAAGAAATGCGTAAATGGTTTTTAGCCGGTTTATTCGGCTTATTGGGTCTGGCTATTCAAGCTCAGCCTCTTAGTTATTATGAGTCTATTCAAAACCTGAATGGAACTGCTTTAAAAGCAGCACTTCACGAAGTAATCAACGAACATCAGGAATTTCAGTATTCAACTGTGAAACAAATCCTTCGCGATTCCGACGAAGATCCGGCTAACGACGATAACATCATCCTTTTTTATACCGGCTGGTCGATACCCAAAGCTAATTTCGCCTCCAGCATCGATTCGCTCGATTACTGGAATCGGGAACACGTGTGGGCTAAATCGCATGGCGATTTTGGTACCGATCCCGGAGCAGGAACCGATGCACACGCTCTGCGTCCGGTCGATAATTCCGTCAATAATGCTCGGTCATACAAAGATTTCGACGAAGGGGGAAACGAATACTACGACAATGGTATTCCCACCGGTTGCTACTCAACTACCTCGACCTGGGAACCACGCGACGAAGTGAAAGGCGATGTGGCCCGAACCATCCTATACATGGATGTCCGTTACGAAGGAACCAACGGAGAACTCGACCTCACTGCGGTTGATCAAATAAATACCTTTCCCTTGCCACAACATGGGAAATTATCGACCTTGTTGCAGTGGCATCAGCAAGATCCGCCCGATGCTTTCGAGCGCCGACGCAACGATGTGATTCATCGCTGGCAGAAAAACCGCAATCCCTTTATCGATTATCCCGAATTGGTCGATTTAATCTGGAATAATGCTACCGTTAATCCCATTCAGTTTAATCCGGCTCAGCTCAATCCGACCGAACCTCAACCGCTCGATCCCGTTATGGTGACTGCCGATATCATTCCTTCTTCCGGGCTCATTCAGTCGGCCGACCTTTATTGGGGAACGAGTTACTACGATATGTCGCAGGTTATTCCTATGGTTTCTGTCGGAAGCTCATGGCAAGCTGAAATCCCCGGGCAAGATGCCAACGAGCGGGTGTATATGATGATAGTGGCTTCGAACGGTACCGATACGAATTATTACCGTGCCTGGTACGATGTGGCAAACTATCCTTTCTCCGGAACAATTACACCCATTCAGCAAGTACAGGGACAAGCAGCTTCTTCGCCAATGGTAGGACAAAATGTATCGGTAGCAGGAATTGTAACCGGCGCATTTGGAGCCGATTTCTTCCTTCAGGAAGGCGATGGGCCCTGGTCGGGAGTGTATGTTTATAACTCCGGTTATTTTCCTAATATGGGAGATAGCTTAATCGTAACCGGCGAAGTGATTGAATACTACGGTAAAACGGAGATTACCTCCGTAAGCGATGTGTTTTTTATTTCGTCGAATAATCCCTTGCCCGATCCGGTTATTTTGCAAACCGGAGCTACCGAAGATGAGCAGTGGGAAAGTGTCTTTGTGAAAGTAATCAATGCTCAGTGCGTGCGCGATACAGCCTTTGGAATGTGGATTGTTAACGATGGAACCGGCGATGCCCTCATTCATAACTCGGCCATCTACTCTTATCCATACGTAATTGGGGAGTATTACGACATCATGGGCGTGTTGAATTACGATTTCGATCAATTCAAAATTGAGTTGCGCGGTCCGGACGATGTCGAAGCCGGAACCGACGAAGAACCGCCTTTCATTCTCAATGTAGAACCTTTATCGGCTAATCTGATTTACGTTTATTTCAACGAAGATTTGGAAGCTGCCTCTTCGTCCACTTTGGCGAATTATGCTATCGATAACGGGGTGGTGATTACTTCGGCGGCGCAGCATGCCTTCGATAAGAAACGCGTCATTCTGGGAGTTGAAAACCTGAATGGAGGAGATTACACCCTCACGGTTCAAAATCTATCGGACCTAAGTGGCAATATGCTCACCGAAGGAAGCTTTAGTTTTAGTTACTTAAATGCATCGGAAGTGGATGAATTACCCGCCCGAATTTATCCAAATCCCGGAAACGGACTCTTTCAAATCGATTTGTCATCGGTTCCAGGAATTGTGCAAATACAGTTGTATAATGCTCAGGGGCAGCTTGTTTACAGCCGTGTGGCTAATGGACAGGAATTGCACTCGATGGATATTCAAGCGGAGTCGGCCGGTGTTTATTTCTTACGACTAGAGCAGTCGGAAGGCCTCTTCCAACGCGTGCTCGTTAAAGAATAAGAGGTTTATTTCACAGCACTCGAATACCCCGGGGCAAGGTTTTCAGAATCTGCTTCGGGGTATTCTTTTACAGCCTCTTAGCAAGAAGCGTGGCGATTTATTAACAGGTTTTCAACAGGGATTTGGTTTCTGGTTAATAACTTCGTCCATCAGGTAGGTATGAAAGGCAGACGAAAGCTTTATTTTTGTTCCTGACATTAAACAACGAGCGATTTTGAATTTACAGGTAGTAGCAACGATTCGGCAGTTATTGTATTATCACGACTTGGTGATTGTACCCCAAATGGGCGCTTTTGTAGCTTTTTCCCAACCGGCGATTGTTCAGCGCGCGCAACATTCCTATGCTCCTCCTCGTAAACAGATTCAATTCAATATCCAGCTACAAAAAAATGATGGCTTGCTCCAACATAGCCTTGCTACGCTTTTAAATATAAGCTATGCCGAGGCCGCTCGTGAAATAGAGAAATTTAGGCAAGAGTTAGTTTTTCGCTTACGCGACGAAGGCAATGTTGCTTTGGATCAGCTCGGCATTTTTACGGAAGATGCTCAAGGCAATTGGCAGTTTGAAGCCGATTCCGAGGCCAATTTCGACCTCTATTCCTATGGCCTTACCTCCTTTTATTTGCGACCGGTAAAACCCTTGAAACATTCAACGGGGGTTGTGGTTAGAAAATACGATTATCGAAAAATTGCCACACGTACCCTGATGCTCACACCAATCGTGTTGGGATTAGCCCTCTTTTCTCTTCAGTTACCCCAAAGTGCGGAACAAGGTCTAGCCCGCATCGGAATCTCTTCGCTTTGGAAACAAAGTACGACCATTAGCCTGAAGGAATCGGAAGTTCCTTTGGAGCGAGTAAAAGCATCGACTTCCTTAACCGTCGCTACCTATACCCATCATAGTCCTTTTTCAGTCTCGGAGGTAGCTTTGTCCCTGGCCGACATACAGTTAGAAGCGCATGATATACTTGATTCATTGAGCGCCGACTTCGCGGCAACACAACAAGCGCTTCAAGTTACTCAGGAAAAGGATTTGGAGTTAACGCCACGGTATTATTTGGTGGCAGCCTCTTATGCTCAGGAAGAACCCGCATTGCGATTCGTGAATCGATTGCAAAACAAGGGTTATCAAGCCGAGTTGCGTTCTGCTCCTAACGGTCGTTTTCGGGTTTGTGTTGAGTCACATAGTGATAAATCCGATGCTTTGCGTCGTTTATCCACTTTACGAACTCAGATTAAGCCTGATATTTGGCTATTAAAGGAATAGAGCGATACAAATTTCCCCAAAGAATATTACTTTTGCGCCACCAATGAAGGTCTCGTAGTTCAATGGATAGAATATCGGATTCCGGTTCCGACGATGTGGGTTCGATTCCCGCCGAGATCACCAAGCGGTTTGGAGCAAGAGTAATGAGCAAGAGGTTGCAAGCTCTTTTCCGACCAGTGTTCCTACTCAAAACTCAAAACTCACATGGCAGTATAGAGTAATTAGAACTGAGCACGAGGCAGATAGGTTTTTCCCAACTAAAGTCAGTTTCGAGTTAGATTAGTAAGCATTCGGCCTACCGCGTCTGAATAAATTCCAATATCTTCAGTATCGACAGGATTGGTTTTAAAATGTCCAAGTAATTCGTAAGAAATATGGGTTTTATTGGATTTTATTTATGGATTTTCAGACGGATTTGGCAGGTTTAAAAGGTGGGGAAAATGTCCCGCAAGATTGTTGCTGTAATCTAAGGTGTGTGGTTCAGGTGAAGTCCAGCCGGGAGGAAACCTTGTAGTAAAAGGAAGAACTTTTCACAGAGCAAGGCAAAACAAAATCAATAAGGTAAAAATGATGAGTCGTGTGGCTCAGGAGCGATCTCCCTGGGGCCAAACCTTTGAAAAAAAATGATTCGTTGAAAGACTCAAATCAGTCCCGTAGGGACGAAACCTTTGTAGTAAAACCAACCAATTACCCTTCCAGCCAATCAGTGGTTTAGTAAATATTTCAGGTCGTGTCAAAAATAGGTGTGACTTAATTGGAAAGTGCTTCGAAATGCCAAACGTTTCATCAACGTGACCGCTATCAGCCATGTTAAAATAACAGTCAGCAAACAATTTGAGCTATTTGATTTGCAAATTTGAACAGGATTTAAAACGACATCAATAGGTAATGAAATGTGTAGATTACCATTGAAAGTTCACCACTATTATCAATTAAAAGTTCACCAATAAACCGGTTGTCTGAAGAATCGGAAGGGAAACGACTTCAACCTGAATATTCCGCTGTAAGTAGAGAAGACCATTAAAGACAACATGCCCATTGAAAAAGAAGCGCTTGCAGATTTTAAAACTGCCTGGAATGAGAGTTTCATAGCCGAGGGAAATTTTATATCGATTTTGAAAATTATATCCAATTGCATATAAAAGTGGGGGTCGAATCTTTTTTATACGTAATTGCATATAGTATCGGCGATTTTGCTATTTTTGTATGTAAATACATATAATATGAGTGAATTATCAGACTTTGTAAAAACGAAAAGAAAGCAATTAGGCCTAACCCAGGAGGAATTTGCTGAAAAGGCTGGGGTTGCGCTTACGGTTATTCGAAAGATTGAACAAGGCAAAGAAAACCTCAGCCTGTCAAAGGTCAATCAGGTGCTACACATGTTTGGTCATGTTTTAGGTCCATTGAATGAGAGCCATGCGACAAGGAATAGTTAAATACAATAACATTCAGGCTGGTCTTCTAACTGAAGAGGATAATGGAGAATATCTCTTTGTATATGATGAAATGTACGCCCAAACCTACCCAAACCAATTCATCTCCTTTCAAATGCCAGTATCAACAAGTCCATACCGAAGTAAGCGATTGTTCCCGTTTTTCGATGGACTCATTCCTGAAGGTTGGCTATTGAATATAGCCGCTGAAAGCTGGAAGATTAACAAGAATGACCGCATGGGTCTGCTGCTGGCCTGTTGTCAAAATGCCATTGGTGCGGTAAGTGTTCACCCGGTAAATCCTGGAACCAATGCATAAATGCCTCTATTGTTATAAGGAGTTGGATGATAAGCAAGCGGACTATCATCCTAATTGCAGTAAAGCTTTTTTTGGGACCAAACATGCTCCCTTATTACCCTATCGTTTATCAGAGATGGAAAAACTGGCGAAAGAAGCCGCAGAGCTATCTATTACCGTTCCGGGGGTTCAGCCCAAACTGTCGTTGGGGTGGATAAAATCTGCATTGGAAAATGGCCATCAGGGGCGTCTGACCATCATGGATGCTTTAGAAGGGAACTATATCCTCAAACCGCAAAATGCCGATTATCCGCAGATGCCTGAAAATGAACACCTCTCTATGAAACTGGCCGAATTGTTCAAAATAGACATTGTACCTGTAAATATGATTCGCTTACAATCGGGTGAACTGTGCTTTATTACCAAACGCATTGATCGTAACCCGGATGGATCTAAAAATCACATGATCGATTTTCTGCAAATACTTGAACTGGCTGATAAATACAAAGGCACTATGGAAACACTCGGAAAAACCATAGGCGATTTATCCGTTAACACCCTGTTTGACAAGTTGCGTTTTTTTGAAACAACGGTATTCAACTATATCATCGGGAACAACGATATGCACTTAAAAAACTATTCGATGTTTTTATCAGAAATGGGTTGGGTGCTTTCTCCTTTCTACGACTTGTTGAATGTGAAAATGATCTTTCCAAATGATAAGGACGACACAGCCTTGCTTCTGGGTGGTAAAAAGGAAAACTTCAACAAAACGTATTTCGATCGTCTAGGGGCTGTATTACAACTAAATGACAAACAAATCACCGCGGTTTACAAAAGGCTGACGAAATGGTTTCCAGAGGCCATAGCGCTGATCGACAGCTCTTTCCTTGATTCAGACAAACAAAAAGCCTACAAGGAATTAATAACACAGCGCGTCGGGCAATTTGCTATTGTCCTGTAGTCCCTCCCCAAAATTACCACTAAGGTATTCGCAACAACAATTGCTCATGTTTAACCATGAAAGATTCCTTCGACTCTTCAGTTTTCACCAAATCCGACTTTCCTATTTTCCCAGGTTACTATTTTAGAGTCAGCAAAAATTTCGAGTATGTCGTCCTCCCGTTCAAATGGATAGTTAAGGAAGCTAAGCAAGGTTAATTCTGTCGATAGGAGGATTGGCGCTGTGTTGGAAAAAGTAATCCAAAGTTCGCGATATGTGTTAGTTGTAAGCAATTAAAACAACCCACGAATGGACAATTTAACTACATTTGAAGGAAAAAACATGGCTAAAAAGGTATATCAAATTCAAATAGTTTTAAAGGGATCCAAACCTAGAATATGGAGAAGAATACTGGTAGATTCGGATATCTTGTTAGTGGATTTTCATTGCATTATACAAACAACAATGGGCTGGACAAATTCACATCTACATGTGTTTTCAGATGGTATTGACGATTATTCACCAAAGGAATTTGAAGTCGACTTTACAAGTGATTCAAGAACGATAAGATTGAATAAATTATTAGATAGGGAAAGATCAAAGATTAATTATGAATATGATTTTGGTGATGGTTGGGAACATACGATAACCCTTGAAAAAATATTACCTCCAGATAATCAGATACAAACACCAAAATGTATAGCAGGTAGGCGGAATTGTCCACCTGAAGATTGTGGCGGAATATGGGGTTATTCAGATATGCTTGAAATACTTAAACAACCCGGACATGAAGAATATGCTAGTTATATTGAATGGTTGGGGGGTGAATTTGACCCTGAATATTTTAACAAGGATGAAATAAATTTCATGTTAAAGAAAAAAGATTATGGTTGCATTTGGTTTTAGAGCGGAGATTAAAAAGTAAATGCTTACAACACGCGGTCATAAAACATTCGAGGTGCAGTGGTTATTTGAGTATGTTGCCACGCATCAACGTTTAGTCGTGGAGTAAACGAACGCAGCCCGCTCACCCAAACGATTTATTCCCGCGATCCGCTACCTCCAAGTGTAAGAAACAATCAACGACCGATATAAATTGAAGGGGAAACAATAGTGAAAGAATGAAAAACAGCATTAAGTTCGCATTAGAAAAATGTCAACCATTCTAATAAAATAAGCCCATGAATCTTATTGCATGTTTCCCCGGAAAATACATACAAGGCTGTTGTTCCATCCTTCAGCTGGAAAGTATGTTTAAGAAGTTTGGCAGCAAGGCTCTGGTGATTACCTCGCCAACTGCAAAAAAGTTTCTGCCGGCAAGCTATGATCAACCGCCCTTGTCGTCGCAAGTAGCTGTTGAAGTATTTGGAGGCGAATGTACTGAATCAGAATTGGAGCGATTCTCTCAACGCATTGAGCTGTTGAAAGCAGATATTGTTATCGGAATGGGTGGAGGAAAAGTGATTGACACGGCCAAAATTGCAGCTGACAGGGCCGGGTTGCCAGTTATTATTGTCCCCACTATTGCATCAACCGATGCTCCGTGTAGTGGTTGTGCGGTAACTTATTCTGAAGACGGGATTTTTGAACAAGTTCATTATCAGCGTCTCAATCCTGCTGCTGTAATAGTGGATGAAGAAATCATTGCAAAAGCACCGGTCAGGTTTTTAGTCGCAGGCATGGGCGATGCATTAGCAACCTGGTTTGAAGCACGATCGTGTGAAAAAACTTCCTCGAAAAATGAATGTGGAGGGCTAAGTACCCTCGCCGGACAAAACATTGCGAGACTTTGTTACGATACACTTATTGAATACGGACTTCGTGCTAAACTTGATCACGAAAAGGGTGTCCTAAGCAAAGCTTTGAAAAACATCATTGAAGCTAATATTTTACTGAGCGGTATTGGTTTTGAAAGTGGAGGATTAGCGTCGGCACATGCCATACATAACGGCTTGACCGCGCTTCCCGAAACGCATCCTTTTTATCATGGAGAAAAGGTTGCATTTGGGGTGTTAACAGGCTTGCACCTAAGCTATGCGCCTGAGGATGAAATCGATACAGTATGTCGTTTTTGTGCCTCGGTTGGACTTCCCGTTACGCTATCGCAAATAGGAATACAAGAAATAACAAAAGAGAAGCTGATGGTCGTTGCCCAAAAATCATCAGAGCCCGGTTCGTCCATCCATCACGAACGAGATGGAATAGATGCTCAACAGGTTTATGAAGCGCTGATTAAAGCCGATCAATATGGACGGCAATTTAGGTCTCGTTTTAGCTCATAGCTATAAATAATTAACACATGAAAACTATTACAAAACTTTTTTCATTGCTGCTTATCTCCATTTTCTTGTTTGGTGCCTGTGAAATAGAGAAAACAAGTGATCCAAATGAGGTTTTTATACAACAAATGAAAGCAGTCACTGATTCCATAATTCAGCATGCTCGTGTGCCGGGTATTGTTGCGCTGGTGGTTGATCATCAAAAAGGAATTGATTGGCTTTATACGGCTGGCTACAGCGATATTCCCAATCAAGTGCCAATGAATGGGGATAATATTTTTAGAGTAGGGAGCATTAGCAAAACAATGACGGTTACTGTACTGCTTCAATTGGTGGGTGAAGGCCAACTTTCGTTAGATGATAAGCTCTCCGATTTCTTCCCGGAATTTCCTCGTTCTGATGAAGTTAGTATCGCCATGTTGTGCAATATGACGAGTGGAATATTCAATTATCTGGAGGATGAAGCTTGGGGAAATGAAGTCAATGAAAATCCAACGAGAGTATGGATGCCGCATGAGCTTGTTGAAGCCGGCTTCGCGCACGACTATATTTTTGACCCTGGTACTGACTGGCATTACTCCAATACGAATACGATTATTTTAGGAATGATCATAGAAAAGATAACTGGAAATTCTCTGCAGGTTGAGGTTGAAAATCGCCTCCTATTTCCTTTAAATCTAAATCATACTGCTTTGTTGACAAGTGGCACTGAGTTGCCGAATCAGCACAGCAAGGGCTATCTCTGGGATGAAGTTGAAAACAACTATTTCGATGTAAGTAATCTTTTTGATGTTTCTTGGGCATGGGCCGCCGGTGCCGCCTACTCATGTCCGCGGGAGCTTCAAAAATATGTGCAAACAATTGTTGAAGGAGGGGTTTTGAGCGATAGTCTCCAGCAAAAAAGGATTACTGAATTGCAATACCTGGAACCCAATAAAGCCTACGGTTATGCGATCCTGAAACGGGGTTCGTTTTTCGGTCACAACGGTGCTCTGCCCGGATACACCACTTCCATGTACCACAGCATAGCAAAAAACTGTACGGTTATCATCTATTTTAATAGCCTTACCGATATTCATCCCGATTCTCTTTTTTTCCGGTTTATGAATATCCTGTATGAGGGAGATTTTTGAATAGAGAGTTAACGATTGAACGACTTCTTCTTGCTCCATTCCCGCTATTTAACTATAAACTCTCATTTAATACTGCTCACTCTACTCGCTCGATGGATTAATCGACCGTAGAAAATCCGTCAGTCGCTCGGTTTCCGATTCCGATAGACTGGGTTCAAAATATGAAATATAGCTTCGTAGTTGGCTTAAAATTAGTATTTTAACGTGACTGAATTCTCCGATGGGTTTTTGATTGATAAATACTATAACGTTCCTAACAGGAATTTTTCGTTTTCCCCACCGATGTAAGCCAAATCCTGCAGATAAATAACTCTGAATGACCATATACATGGCATAACCTGCTCGTTTTATTTGCTGGACGGGCGATCGTAAATCGAGATTAGCCAGCGACTGCCGGCTCCAGTGCTTGGTTTCAATCACAAACACACCTGCTGGTGAAACGAGCACATGATCAATTTGAACGGATTGAATGTAACTGCCATCTTCTTTATAATACAGTGGCTTTGGAAAATGTAGGTTCAAATCGTTGATTAAAAAATACCCATCGGGCAATCGTTCTAATTCTTTTACTACTTTATTTTCGCCCACGGCACCCCAAACCGTTGGCATAATAGCATTAATCAGCTTATGTTTTTTATCGAGTTCAAGTAGATCCAATCTAGCGCTCTCATCTACTGCCTGATGCAGATTTTGGTCAAGAAAATCAAAGCGCGCGCGCTTCAGAAGGTAAGCTTGATTCTTTGGTTTAACCGCTTTTTCGATAATTAGCTCCGATTCGAGTTTCAATCCTTCAAGCTTATTGCTGATTCTCTTTCTCCTGAAATCGGAAAAGAATTTCTTAATAGAAAGCGATGCATAAGTTGGTATCGAATCTAGCTTCTGTTGCCATGACTCTTTCTCCGTTTCCAACTGATGCCGAACGATTTCTCTCGAACGTTCTAATTCATCCTTTAAAATTACCAGTTCCTCGCTGAGGGTATTTTTTTCTTGTTTGATGAAGTCGGAGTGCTGTGCGATTACTGCCTGCCGCTTAAATTCGAATTGTTGATGAAACCTGATAACATCTTGCAAGGAGCTAAATTCGCTTAAACCATGCTGGTCAAGATGGGCCTTAACTTGCTTGAGCGATCCGATGGTTTGATACACTTTACTCATTCAAATGGATATCTTACTTGATTGGGATGGTAGGTTATACAAATATGAATTGACTAGCACTTTCAAAGAAAGGAATTCAAAAGCACATACAAAAGGATGACCATGAAACTTTTAGCTTGCATCGAGCGACTTTTCAGGATAATCCTGCATGGCGAGAAAAGAGAAGCTCGTAGTTATCGCTTAATCCATTCAGATCATCCTAATCTTCTTACTCCAAAATCAATAACCGCATGCTTTCCCCTTCGGAATAGATGATTCGTAGGAAATAGGCTCCTTTTTCTTCTTCATCCATGCAAAAGGCGATACTGGACTGATGTTTTCCTTCAATCTCCCGAATGAATTGCCCGGTTAGGGTGTATATTTCAATCAATTGAAGATTTATTCCTTCGATGGTAAACCAACCGGATCCCGGATTGGGATAGATTCGGACTGAGCTTTCACTTAGTTCGATTAAACTGAGCGGATCGTACACTTTTATGAGGGAAGAATCGCTCCCTACGCAGTTGGTGACCGCATCGGTAAAGGAATAACTTACCCAAAATTCGCCGGGACCGGCAACCGATGGGTCAAATCCTTGCGCCGTTACTCCTGTCCCGGAATAGGTTCCTCCGACAGGCTGTGCATTCGGCAGAGGAAGGACTCCTCCCAGCGTACTCACCGAATCCGGATTGAATTCGTCGATGTTTACCGCCGGTGTAGGAAGAACAACCAAAGGAAGCTCGACAAGGCTATCGCAGCCGTGTACAGATTGAAAACTGGCCGTATAAACGCCAGACTCCGTTAGTATTTGACCGTTAAAGTCGTAAAAGTCTCCGTCGCAAATTTCGATGGAATCTAGGGTAAACTGAGTGGGGTAGTTTTCGACCAGAACGAAGTTGATGCTATCGCCGCCCAGGGAATTGATCTGTGAGTCGGTTTGATATAATCCCGGATCGATAATCCAGTTCGATTGGATTTGGAGACTATCGTCCGGGCATTTTAACAGGGTATCGATTACATTGTTGAGGGTATTTTCTAACCATTTTACATGATTTTGATTTTGAATGGCAAGAATCAAATCTTCATCGTTATCCTCATCGAGATCCACGAAATGCAAATCCTTTATTTGTCCACCGATATAGTCGGCATGTTGTGCAAGGCTGTAATTGTTTTGGCCTAAGTTTTCGAACCATATCAGGTTGCCGCTGGTGTTGACTGGCCCATTTTGGGATACAAAAATATCCATGTCGCCATCCTGATCGATATCGGAAGCATTGACACACCAACTCGAATAATCGAGGTCGGCAACGAAGATTAGGGTGTCGAAATTTCCGAATCCATCGTTTGGATACCAACCAACATGGTAGGGGTCGGTGGTAAAAGGGATTTGGTTCATGTACAGAATATCGTTATCTCCATCGTTATCCATATCGGATAATTGAATATCCCGTATTCCGTCGGTTGGATTGATGGTATCAGGTGGAGCGAACAGGCCATTCCCCAAATTGATTCCTACACATAGGAATCCTTGGTTGCCATAAACGATATCGGGCAGGCTGTCGTTGTTAATCAAGGCGATATCGAAGGTAGTGAGGGTTTGTGCCTCGTAAAGGACTTGCATGGCCGCAAATATTCCATTGCCCATATTCTTAGCCCAGCGGATTTGATCGCCCACGTTGCCGATGATATCAATCCGGTTGTCTAGGTCTAAATCCTTGGCTCTTAGGGTTCTTGTATTGCCTATCCCATCGATCAAGGGTTCCCAGGTATCGAATATCCCACCAGGAAGGTTTTGCGACCAGGAGATTGTATCGGGCCAGCCGCCAGCGATTACTTCGGGTGTCCCATCGTTGTTTAAATCGGCGGCAAGAACCGAGGACGCTACATTAATTTGATCAGCAATGAGTTGAGGTAGATAAAATTGCTTGTTTCCATGGTTTTGATGCCAAGAAATCTGATGATCTCCCATCGATGCAGAAACTACATCGGTTAAACCATCATTATTTAAATCTTCGTAAAATAAGTTGGTCACAAATAGAGTCGAATAATTTATTCTTTGTTTCAGTTCATAGATATTATGTCCGAGGTCCTCAATAACCACGAGATCAGAATTGTTTTCGGCACTTGCAACAATGTCGATATCGCCATCATTATCGATATCCCCGGCACAAATTCCATGTGCTCCATCTACCTCGCTACTTAGTAGGTGAAATGGACTAAAATTTCCGTTTCCCAGATTTTGTTGCCACCCTATGGAATCATTCGACCAGGATGTCATCAGTATATCCAACAGACCGTCACCATCCAAGTCTTGAGTAGCAAAACATTTTGGTTGTTTCAAGCTGGTGTTTATAGCTAACCCGGCAGAAAAATTGCCATTACCCAAATTTTGGAACCATTTAACACCATTTAGGTTGATGGAGCTGTATGAGGTGATTATATCGGGTCGATTATCGTTATTTACATCGGCGGTTTTTATGGAATAATTCCAGGTCGAGGAGGTGTCAAGAATTTGTTCTAACCCCCAATTGCCATTTCCTAAATTTTCCCGCCAGGCTATTGTTGTAAACGAAGAGGTCGGACTTGAGTTGTAAATGATATCCATTTTTCCATCGTTGTTTAAATCGGCCGAAGCTAGCGACCAGGCCCAGGAAGGGATGGTGTCAATTACTTGAAACGTGTCGAATGTATTGTTGCCCAGGTTTCGGCTCCATCCAAGGGTATTATCCAAGGTAGAGGCTGAAAGCACATCAATCAGGGTATCGTTATCGAGGTCGATGGCATATACTCTTGAATACAACTTCATGGGAACCGAATTGACCTTTACTGGATTATCAAATGCGCCATTCCCTTGATTCTTGTATAGATAGACACCATCTATTTCTCCGGTTAAGACATCGATGTCTCCGTCGAAATCGAAATCAAGGGGAAAAGCCACCATCACTTTGTGAATGTCACTGGTGACCTCAAAAATCGTATCAAAATATCCGTACCCATCGTTTCTGTACCATAAAACAGCGCTTTCAGAAAAGGAAAAGGAAAGGATATCCAAATAATTATCACCGTCCAAATCCAGTAAATCAACCCTATGCGATCGGGCGCCATGGGTTAGATTGTGCGGAATAAATGTTTGTTGTGCATAAATGATTGTAGAAACCAACATCAGAATTGAATGGAAAAGCACTGTTTTTTTTGTAAGAGAATTATTTCTATTCATAATCTTCTCAGTTTAATTTATCTCAAAATCAAGAGCTTCGTAAATACCTTGGCCAAAATAAGATATAAGTTCAGCAGTTAGGCTTGATGAACCAAAAGTTACCGGGAGCCACATGGCATTAGAAGTCCAGTGGCCAGGTGAAGCGCCACTTTCGGTAAATTTTATACTTGCGAAGTTTACATCATATTCATCCGGCTTATAATGGGCTACATAAGTAGCACCCGATGCGACCGTAAAGCTTGTTGGGCTATTGGGTGGACTCGATAAATTAATGGTTTGATTAAAAGTAACAACAACGGTAACATCGCTCTCACTGTTGTTATGGATGGATAGGGTAAGATCCGATTGAGCATTGCCTGAAAAGGCTGCCAGGAAGATTGACAATAGGACGAAGAGGTTTTTCGCTTTCATAAGAGGTTAATTTAGGTTGATACACAAAGAAACGGGGTTTGATGGGTGATTGCGTTTCAATTCCCGTAAATTTAAGAGAATTTCGCAGCTTTTCAAAACTTTCTTGACGAAAAGAATCCAGGTAATCCGAGTTGGTTGATATACGTTTTGAATTTTAATTGGATCGCTTTTTTGGAATATGATCCAGGTAAAGCCCTCCTTCTATTAGAACACAGATGACACAGATTTGACGGATTTACACCGATTTGATTCAAGTTGATAAAATCGGATTCAAGATTCAAAATTCAAGATTCAATCCCGATAAATCGGGACTTTCGCTACGCTTCAGAATTCAAAATTGTACACGTTGTAAGTTAGTCCTTGAAATAGAATGATTGCCACACGCGGTAGCTCGTTGTTGCTGCATTCGCCTCTTCGCCTTTTCACTTTGAATATAGGCCGCGGAGGTCTAAAAAGTACGCTAAGGTTCTCGCAAAGGACCCGCAAAGTTCGCAGCGTTTTATGCTTGCTTTTGGCGGTTGGCTTTTGGCGGTTGGCTTTTGGCTTTTAGCTAAAGGTTTTTGCATGCTTTTCTTTGAACGAGCATGAAAGCCACGCGCCGGGAGCCGCGCGGCAGCTCGTTGTTGCTGCTTTCGCCTCTTCGCGAAGTCGCCCATTCGCCGAAGTCGCCCCCTCGCCAAGTCATTCACAGTTCCCTTCAGAGAGTTAAGGATTAACTACATAGAGTTTGACCGTGCTGGTGTGATGTCGGGTTTTTAGTGAAATAAGCCAAATACCGTTACTTAGAGCGAGGTCTGGCAGTGTCCAATCATTTTTTCCTTTAATAACCGGGAATTCATCGGAAAAAAGTGGCTTGCCAACTAAATCGGAAAGAACGATAACACCAATGTCGTTGATGTCTGATTCAATTCGAAGGTGAACTGTTCCGCTGTTTGGGTTCGGATAAGCTTCTAGCTCTGTCAAATAGGGTGCGTTTTCTTCACAGCCTTCCACCAGCATAGTACGCTGAAACTTTTCTTCAACCTGGTTCACCAGCTCACAAGGTCGAAGGGTTAAAAAGGATTGGTTTTTCAGGTAATCATCCTTCCAACTTTCCAGGTTCGACGGATAATTAAATCGTTGTATTTGCGACGGCATGGTTGGACTCAAAGCCTGCACAATTGCGGTAAAATGATGGAGTGTTCTTGCAGGCGAAAGGGTGTCGTTTAAGAGGATCTCTGCACGTTCGAAGAAGCGATTCCGAAAATCTTCGTTCTCCATGAGTTTTCGGAAAAACAAGGTAGTAGCTGCATTTGTGGGCCAGGAATCATCTCCGGTACACAGGGCATGACTAAACATGTCGAACGCGGTGTTTTTCAATGCCGCATCGCCATCGTAGAAAGTCCAGCGCCATTTCCCACTGGGCCTGGCTCGCCAACATTTCATGTTGTTGGCCGGCCAATCGTAATTCGCAATAAATATTTCGTATAACTGCGATTCAATAAAATTATCAATATCGATGCGGTTTGCTACTTCTTGATAAATGACGGGGTTTGATAAATCATTATTTTCGATAAATTGATACAAGTCGAGAAAATCGTCGTTCTCTCCTTCGGAAATAACCCCTGCCCAATTTTCGATTAAATCAATTCGATCGCGATCATATTCAAAGTGGTCGGCAAAATAGAAGTCGTCGAATCGTTCTTGCAGAAAATAAATGCCCCAGTATTCACCATTCAGATAAAGTTGAATGGGCCGACTGGCAGGTGCTTCCAGATTAAGCGCCGAAGCAATGCAACAGGAGAGATGATCTTCGATGCCGGCATCGCTCCACGAAGAGGATATGGGTTTTAAAACAAGTCGCTTAAAGCTTTGTAGAGGATGTTCTTCAAAAAGCGGAAACTCAAATCGATTGGTGCCGTATTCATCGCGTGCGTACAAGCGAAGACCTTTTTGGGCAAATCGACGCGCATTGCCTCCATGTGTGCGAAGTCCGGCATACTGTCGAATAACGGGTTGCATCGCCTGCCCAGAATCCATCACCAAATCATAGTCCTCCGCCGATGCGAAATATTCTACAAATACCTTCCGTTCCCAGTTTTCTCCGGTTAAATAGTAATTTCCAGTCCAATCGGGATTCTCCGGATCCCAATGGATTCCGGGAACGAAAATGCCGGTTTCGTAATCAAATAAATCGGGGTGGTTGGCTGCTATGGAAAGAACGGGTAAGGGCGATGGCTCGATGCCAAGTGACCGGATAAAATAGGTATGTGTTAGAATATCAGACAGCTGCATCCCGGAATCATTGAAAATGGCTGCTCGAATGATTATGGCTTTTTGAACCCTGTTGGGAGAGGGAGGATGATACAAATCGGGAGGACTGATCGCGATTTGACTAATGTTAGCAGGGGAAAGCATGGAACTATCAAGAAACATGGGATGGGTGTAGCGGGTCGATTCCGGCGTTGGCGCAGTACCGTCGAGCGTGTAACGTACCGTAAGGTCCGGATTCACCAGAATACTCCATTCGAACGATTCCTCGTAGAACCCACCGGGATCGCTATAGCTGAATGGAACCTGTTGAGCTAAACCTGCTAGCGACAGAATAAATAACCAGTTAAAAAGTAAAACTCCCCTCATCGTTCCCGAACTCAGAAAAAAACATAAAGGTAGGAATCCTTTTGGGCTTTTAGACCTTCTCGAACACCAAACGATAAGGTTTTAGCAGTCCACATGCGAGTTACGCTTAATCCCCAATCGGAGTGTAAATCTATTTTGCTTTTGGTAATGAAAAATTCCAGGGAGTCGGAGCTTCACTTGCGTTCTTGCGAAGCGAGCAATTCATTACCTTCGCCTTTCAAACATTCCGTCTATGTCTATTAAGGTTACGATTCACGGTAAAAACGGCAACTCGCAGGTATTCCTGGGCGAGGTGATTAATCAATTGAGCGAACTACTGCCGGATAAACGGGTTATCCTCATCACCGATAAAAACGTGCACGATATCTATGGTAGCTTATTCGCTGATTTCTCGCCCATTGTCCTCGCTCCGGGCGAAGAGGCCAAATCGCTGCGTAGCCTCGAATTTGTCGCCTCGCAACTCATCGATCTACAAGCCGATCGGGATAGTTTTCTCTTAGGTGTAGGGGGTGGGGTGGTTTGCGATCTCACTGGTTTCATGGCGTCGATCTACATGCGAGGATGCGAATTTGGCTACCTCGCAACCAGCCTTCTTGCCATGGTCGATGCCTCGGTGGGTGGCAAAACGGGGATCAATTTCGGTGGACGTAAAAACATGCTGGGCACTTTTGCTCAACCGTCCTTCGTGCTTTGCGATCCCATCTTCCTCGATACACTTCCACCGCAGGAGATGAAAAATGGGCTAGCCGAAGCGTTCAAACACACCTTGCTCCAGGATTGGTCGCTTTGGCCTCACTGGACTGAACATATCCAAACCATGAAGCAGGGCAATGCTGAAGCCCTGATGCCCATTCTGGAACAATCGATTCGATTTAAAGCGCAAGTCGTAAACCTCGATGAACAAGAAAATGGATGGCGAAAAATCCTCAACTTCGGACACACGCTTGGACATGCCTTTGAGGCGGCGCTTGGCATTCCACACGGCGAAGCAATCGCTGCCGGAATGATGCTCGATCTGGATTTATCGGTTCGGTACCTGCAATTCCCCTCGGAACTGGCTATCGAAATTAAAAACTGGATGAAATCGGTGGGATACCACGATTTGCGTGGTCAATTGGCCTTGCCCCTGCTCGAAAAATACATCCGCAACGATAAAAAGAAATCCGACGACCGCTTGGCTTACCCGTTGCTCAAAAATCCAGGGGAACCGGAATTGGTCTCCTGGACTTTCGCCGAGCTTATCCAACACCTTCAAGCTCTCTGGGTACATGAATAGTCTTGGCAACCGGCTCTGCATCAGCCTAAATCAACGTGATTTTATTTGGGACGAAATCACGAAAATGGCCGATTGGTTCGAACTGAGGGTCGATTGTTGGGACGATCCCTACAAACTTCCTCTCCCGCTTCCGGCCGATAAGAAAATTATTGCCACCTGTCGGAAAGATTCCCGCTGGAACGATTCGGAACGTACCCGAATCTATCGGTTCTACCTCGATCGGGGAATCAAGTATGTCGATTTGGATCTTATTCAGGATGAGTTGCTTATCAAAGCCTTGCAACCCGAGATAGAACGCAATTCGGCAGCACTTATCGCTTCTTTTCACGATTTTGGAAAAACCCCGGAGCTGGCTCTCCTGGAAGATATTTACCAGCAGGGACGCCACTTAGGTGCCACCTTAGTTAAAATCGCCTGCCTGGCACATAACCGTGCTGATTTGGAACGCATTGAAGCATTTTATGATCGGCCGGGACTCATCATTTTTGGTATGGGGGAAGCCGGACGAGCAAGTCGCCTTGAAAGCGTGCGCCACGGAGCTCCTTTCACCTATGTTTATCTCGATCGAATGGGGCCGACAGCTCCCGGGCAGTGGTCCTGGGAGGAGATTCAAACCAAATTATCTGACCTTCAAAATCCCAAAGGCTTATGATTGTCCGCGTTCATCCATCTCGCCTTAATGGAGAAATTCATATTCCGTCCTCCAAAAGTCACTTCCAGCGCTTACTGGCTGCTGCTATGATGGCTCCGGGCGAGAGCGAGTTGGAATTCAAGGGATTGTCGGCCGATGTGGAATCGTTTCTTCAAATTATTCGGCAGGCTGGAGCCGAAGTGCTTCTGGCAACAGACCGTATTCGGGTGCGAGGAACACGCAGCCTTAACGGGAATCATTTCTCTTTCGGTGAATCAGGCCTGGCGGCTCGAATGCTGATGCCCTTGCTGCTTCTTGGGGAACAAAAGGTGCATTTCGAGGCACGCGGAAGCTTGCTAAAACGCAATCAGCAAGGCATTGTCGATGCCCTATTCCCAATGGGAGTGCAATCGGACGACTTCAGCGGATTTTTTCCTTTTCACCTGCAAGGCCCTTTATTGCCAGGTCATTATACAGTCGATGCGTCGAAGAGTTCACAATTAGTGAGCGGATTACTTTTCGCCTTACCCCTCCTTTCGGCAGATAGCGTATTGAATGTGACGGGTTTAGTTTCCGCTCCTTATGTTGACATGAGTGTACAAGTGCTCGCCGACTTTGGCATCGGCATAAAACGCGACGGTAATCGTTTCTACCTTCGGGGAAACCAAGAATACATCGCCGGTAAACATGCCGTTGAAGCAGATTGGAGCAGTGCAGCCAGCATGGCCGTGGCAGCCCTAATTGCAGGTAGAATCTCCTTACAAGGACTGAATCAACAGAGCTTGCAGGCCGATGCACGAATCCAAAGTCTTATTCCTTTTCGGGAAGAGGCTGATTCACTTATGGTTGAACAGGCAGCTAACCAGGCATTTCTTGTTGACTTGCACGATGCCCCGGATCTTTTTCCGGTCCTGTCGGCTCTGGCGGTTTACAGTCAGGGTGAATCGGTTCTGCTGGGAACCGGCCGATTATTGAACAAAGAAAGTAATCGGAAAGAAGCGATTCTGACCGAATTTGCTCGTTTGGGGGTGAACATTCGGGCCGAAGGAAATGCTTTACGTATACTGGGAGGCTCGAAAGTGAAGGGCGGAACAGTCGATGCACATCAGGATCATCGAATGGCTATGGCCTTGGCTTTGCTGGGTCTCCGTGCCGAAGCACCTGTTGTTGTTCAAGGGGCCGAATCGGTTCAGAAATCTTATCCCGATTTTTGGAACCACTTGGAACAGGTAGGCGTTCGTTTAGAACGAATCGAGGCATGATTCGTTTGCAGATGGATGGAAGGAACGATACTTTTAGAACCAAATTGAAAGTAACATGAATACATACGGTAGAATTTTTCGAGTGCATGTTTTTGGTGAATCGCACGGCGAGCGGGTAGGGGTGTTGCTCGACGGAGTGCCGGCAGGTATTCCCTTGTCGGTCGACGATTTTCGAGCCGACTTGCAGCGTCGCAAGCCCGGAGCCAGCGGAACTACTCCTCGAAAAGAAAGCGATGAACCGGTGCTTCGCTCCGGGATTTTTCAGGGAAAAACTACCGGTGCTCCTTTGCTCATTGAGTTTTTGAATGAAAATATCCGCTCAAAGGATTACGCTCACTTACAGGAACACCCGCGTCCGGGACACGCCGATTTTACCGCCCGTCACAAATACGGTGGCTTTGCTGATTATCGGGGCGGAGGACACTTCTCCGGTCGTCTTACCCTGGCTTTGGTTGCCGCAGGGGTAGTGGCTAAAAAGATTTGTAATCCTATTCACATTCAGGCTCAACTGATTACAGCCGGCGGAAATCCAAACATCGAGGAAGCAGTAGCCAAAGCTATTCACGATCACGATTCCATTGGCGGAGTAGTAGCGTGCAGTGCACAAGGACTTCCTATCGGCTTAGGCGAACCTTTTTTCGATAGTCTGGAATCGATGATTAGTCATGCAATCTTCGCCATTCCTGCCATCAAAGGAATTGAGTTTGGTTCCGGTTTCCAGGCAGCAGCAATGCGTGGCTCCGAGCATAACGATGCCCTCATAGCTGCCGACGGCACCACCGCCAGTAACTATGCCGGAGGCATCAACGGAGGCATTAGCAACGGGAACGAGCTGCATTTTCGAGCAGCTGTAAAACCCACCTCCAGCATTGGTAAAACCCAGGAGAGTTTTCAATTTGCCCAACAGAGCGTTCAGCCCCTCGAAGTAGCCGGCCGACACGATGTGTGTATTGCCCTGCGCGTGCCTGTTGTAGTCGAAGCGGTTACCGCTTTGGTCCTCGCCGATGCACTGTTAATCGCCCAACAACGTTCACCCATTCACCACGAAAAGAATTAACTATGGAATATTTGGGAAACCTCGAAAAAATGGAAAGCGAGCAACACTCGCCCGTTCAATATACCCTCCACCTCGGATCGGAACGAATTCCGATGAATACGCTGATTGGTAGTGAGATACGTATCGATTTTCAGCATCAGATTCATTGTCAGCATTGCGGACGACTTACCACTAAATCCTATTTTTCCGGATATTGTTGGCCGTGTTACAAGACTCTTCCTCAGACCGACGATTGTATTTTTCATCCGGAAATGTGTCAGGCGCAGGAAGGTATTTCTCGCGACATGGAATGGTCGGAGCAGTTTTGTTTGCAGCCACACGTTGTTTATTTAGCCTTAAGTTCCGATGTCAAGGTTGGCGTTACCCGCGAATCGCAGATTCCAACACGCTGGATCGATCAAGGTGCCAGCGAGGCTGTTGTCTTGGCACGCACCCATAATCGTCACGAAGCCGGTTTAATCGAAGTCTTGTTAAAGAAGCATTTACCCGACAAGACTAACTGGCGGCTCATGTTGCAGAACAAAGTGAAAGAAGGGGTCGATTTGCTTGCCGAGAAAAAGCGCGTAGCTAAGCTCTTAGTACCTGCATTTGAATCTTTTATAAGTCCCGACGATACCGTATATCGTTTCGAGTATCCCGTCGAGACCTACCCGGAAAAGCTTCGTTCCATCAAGCTCGATAAGCAATCCCAGATTCGTGCCCGCCTCATTGGCATTAAAGGGCAATACCTCCTTTTCGACGACCACACCTGCTTCAATGTTCGCAACCACGGAGGCTATCAGGTGCGCGTTACCGCGTAGGGAAGATTCCTTGGCTGCGATTTAGGGTCGAAGATTCAAGATTGGTAATTCTACCTATTAGCGGAAGATTGAAAAATACTTGTTCCGCTAACAAGAACTTCCATTGCTGCTCCTCCCT